>NZ_PJIZ01000033.1 GCF_021596505.1 Nostoc sp. CMAA1605
GTAATGAGTAATGAGTAATGAGTAATGAGTTTAATGACTATTGACTATTGACTATTGACTATTGACTATTGACCATTGACTATTGACTATTAACTAAAATTTTGAATTTTGAATTATTATTGCCGGGCTATTATATTCGTCGCGGTTCGACATTAGAGCGATCGCTGCTAGTAAAATTTATGCAGCGTACCTACCAAGACCTATATCCACAACAAGATTTTGCTCATCTAGCTAAAACTGTTGAGCAATATTTTTCTAAAGATACTCCCCTTTGGTGGGTGGATTTTGTGAACGAGGGATTAGAAACACAGGAGAACCAGGAAACAGAACTCACATCATCCTCACTATCTCCCGTTGCTTGTCTGTGGGTAGGAAACGCCGTAGATCAAGTTACTGGTATCCGCCATCCCCATATTTTTTTACTGTACGTCGTCCCAGAATATCGCCGACGGGGTGTCGGTACAGCCTTGATGCGCTACGTAGAAAATTGGGCAATCCAAAGAGGCGATCGCCAAATCGGACTGCAAGTCTTTCAATCCAACCAACCCGCCCTAAATCTCTACAATCACTTAGGCTATCAAACCCAATCCCTCTGGATGTTAAAGCAATTAGATAGTCAATAGTCATTAGTCAATAGTCAATAGTCATTAGTCATTAGTCATTAGTCATTAGTTTTTCTCCCCCTGCTTCCCATGCCCTATGCCCTATGCCCTATGCCCTATGCCCTATTCCCCATTCCCAATCCCCAATCCACTGCATATGAGATGGTTGATAAAGTGTACAATAATTTAACTCATAAAAATAAAGCTTTAATAAATTAGCCTGGAGTGTTTGTCTAACTACCACTCTGGCATCTACAAGTAATTATGTATGACGAAGAAGAACTAAGTATACTCGAATTCGATATCGAGGAAGATTTAGAAAGTCCCCTAGATAAATTAGAACCCATTACGGCTGAGTCAGAATTGCCAAAACCTGACCCAGACGAAATGTTGGCACTGCTGGATAATCCCCAACCCCAACAACGGATGCTAGCAGCCCGCGCTTTTTGTGATATCGAAGATCCACGGGCTACTCCCTATCTCATCAAGTTGTTGTCCGACACTTGCCCATTAGTGCGAGTGAGTGCGGCTTATGGTATTGGACGTAATCCCAGCACCGAAGCGGTAGAACCTTTGATTAATCAGCTAAATCGAGACTGGAATGGCTATGTCCGTAAAGGTGTGGTTTGGGCTTTAGGAAATTGTCGCGATCGCCGTTGTTTAGCACCCCTGGCTGATGCTTTAAGAACTGACATTTCTGCTGTGCGCCTGTGGTCTGCTAGTGCTTTAGCACAAATGGCCGGAGTCGGCTACGAAGCAGTAATTGGCGCGATACCTCCCCTGATTGAAGCCTTATTTCAAGACCCAATCGCCGCCGTTAGAAGTAACTGTGCTTGGACAATTGGGCAATTGTGTAAAGAATTACCTTCTAATGTAGTTTATGCTGCTGCGATCGATGCCTTAATTCAGTCCTTTGCCGAGGACAAGGACTTAGGAGTACGTGAAGACGCTAAAGCCTCACTCTTAGGCGTAGGCGACCCCCGTGGCTTACAACTAATTGAAACCTTAGAACAGGAAGGGTGGTTTTAGAAAGGGTAAAAGGAAAAAGGCAAAAATAATTTTATCTTTTACATTTCGCCTTTCCAATCCCTTTTAATAAAACAAAATTTAGGGGGTTTAAGTCCCCGGCTTCTATCAAGCCGCAAGTGTTGTGGCGGGATTGAAATCCCCGTTACAACAAGTAATTGCGTTAGCGTAGCGGGACGTACCCCTCCGTGGAAGCAAGCTACGCGTAGCGTCTCGGAGACAAGTCCATTGCGAATTGCGAATTGCGAATTGCGAATTGGTTTAATGATCAGCTACAGGTTTGACCAAATTGAGATCATAGGGGCGTTCTGTATCATCTTCACCCAAATATTCACCGTTTTGAATTTCCAGAATTACTAATGGAATAGAACCTGGATTGTCTACCTTGTGCAGTGTGGCTGCTGGTACATAGGTTGATTGATTACGACCTAGTAATATTTCCTCATCGCCACAAGTCACTTTAGCTACACCAGAGACTACAACCCAGTGTTCATTGCGGTGATAGTGAATTTGTGGTTTAATACCGTGTCTGGGCTTAATTTCAATGCGACTAATTCTATAGCTTTCTCCCTCTTCGATGACTTCCACGTTACCCCAATAACGTGTGCCTGAGTGTGAGGAATTTAACTGAGCATTATCTTCATTCTGAGTCATAAACAAAAGTTTTTCACTAAAAGAATATTACTGTTTTCAAGCAATCTCATTTAAACCAGATAAAACAAAGACCAATCCACAAATATTATCCATAGTCATTAGTCATTAGTCATTAGTCAACAGTCAAAAGTCAACTACCTGTATACTGAATCCGATAAATCCGATTATTCGCTTCTTCCGTCACTAATAAACTACCATCTGGTAAGACCAATAATCCTACAGGTCTTCCCCAAGTGCTGGGAATAGTAGAGTCAAGCAAAAATCCTGTGAGAAAGTCTTCATAGTAACCTTGTGGTCTACCTTGGGTATTAAAGGGAACAAAGACAATCTTATAACCTGTACCGCGATCGCGATTCCACGAACCTCGAAAAGCTACAAACGCACCATTGCGATACTTTTGGGGGAAAGTTTTGCCATCGTAAAATTGCAACCCTAATGCGGCTGAGTGGGATTGAAATAATACATCAGGTGTACGAGTACGTTCTGCTAAATCTGGACGTTTACTTTTACCGTTGGTTGTTTGTCGTGGGTCAAGTTTACTGGGTTGCAAGTAAGTATAAGGCCAGCCGTAAAATTCTCCTTGACGAATGCGTGTCAGATAATCTGGGACTAAATCATCTCCAATCCCATCTCGTTCATTGACTGTGGTATGAAGTTCCTTGGTGGTGGGGTGAAAATCTAAACCGACTGGGTTACGTAAACCAAAAGCAAAAGTTTTTTGTTCTGAACCATCTAAGTTCATCACCTGTACGGAAGCGCGTGGTAATTCCTCTTCATCAACGTTAGAACGCGATCCTACAGAAACATAGAGTTTTTTTCCATCCGGCGCAGCTACAACATTTCTTGTCCAATGCTGATTGTAACCGCCTCCAGGTAAATCAGCGATTTTTTCGCCACTCCCAGTTAATTGCTGTTGTCCTTGGTTGTAAGAAAATTTTAAAACTGCATCAGTATTACCCAAAAAGAAGGAGTTACCCGCAAAAGCCATACCAAAGGGAATATTCAAACCATTAGAAGCATTCGCAAAGGTCTGACTAACATCAGCCACACCATCACCATCAGTATCACGCAATAGCCGAATGCGGTTTTGTCGAGTTTCTGTCACCAAGACATCACCGCTAGGGGTTAAAGCTAGCCAACGGGGTGCATTTAAACTATCTGCAAAAACATTGACTCTAAACCCTGACGGGACTTTGAGAACCGGCCTTTCGGGAATCTGTACAACTTGTGGCGGTTTAGCCACACTGTCTGTCGCAAAAGGTGCAGGTAAATTTCCCACATTGATGCGGATGGGTTGGGGTGAAAATGTCTCTGTGACAATAAAATTTTTCGCCTGTGCAGGATTTTGGGTTAGCTGCGCCGCCGGAGGAGATGCTGAAGATGTAGGGTTATCAGAAGTTGCGCGAGTTTGATTACAGCCTGCTGTGAGTAATAAGCTACTCAGCAGCAAGAAACTGGCGAATTTCATAACAGTAAAAATAAATACACAACCTTTTGAATTTAGAATTTAGTTCTAGTTATTGTCACCTTTCAAAAGGTCTATCTTGAGCAGATAAGCAGTCAACTCAATACACACTTCAACTAAGGTACTTCCAGAAAATAAATTATCCCATTTCTCCGAGAAGACATCGTGATTTTTCCCCCTGCTCCCTGCTCCCTGCCCCTCTGCCTACATAGTGATAGTATATTTTTTAAATTGGAAGTCCCTAAGATTTCCACGACCTCAGTATAGTGAGTCGTGGTTGATTCGGTGCAGATAAATTGAGTCGATATTGAGTAGTCGGTAAATTAGATCCATTCCCATAACGGATGGTGACAAGAAAGGCAGTTCTGTTGCGTGGATCTTTACTAATTCTATCCACATAACCAGATTGTAGTTGTTGTAAATTTACTGGTTTTGCTTCTCTAAATCCTGGTCGAGAAATACAAACAACGGGAGAACCATCTATCGGTAGTTGTACCCCTGCGGGGAAGCAAGCTACATGGGGGAAACCCCCTTCGCGTAGCGTCTCGCAGAGAAGACCACACTGCCTCATAAGTTTCTCAAAAGTATATTGATGTTAGACGTACTGAAGGTCAGAATTTACCCAAACAAAGAGCAAGAAACATCCTTGGCTAAAAGCTTTGGATGTTCCCGCTTTGTTTGGAATTTCTACCTCAATAAGACTAATACTCAATATGAAGAAACGGGTAAAGGTATGACTTACTGCCAAATGGCTAAAGACCTTACTCAGTTGAAGAAACTATCTGATTATGAATGGTTACAAGAACCAACTGCTGCCGTTCTACAACAATCACTCAAGAATTTAGAATCTGCGTTTAAAAACTTTTTTGCCAAACGTACTGGATTCCCAAAATTCAAAAGCAAGCACTCTAAACAGTCAATCCGATTCCCTGAAAGTTGTTCAATTAAGAATGGTGGCTTAAAACTACCTAAGCTTGGCATCGTTAAAGCTAGTCTTTCAAAGAGTGTTAATGGCAAGATTAAATCTGTAACTGTTTCCAAAACAAGTACAGGTAAATATTTTGCTGCAATCTTATTTGAGACAAAAGATTTAACAAACACTAAGGAAGGTAAAATATCAGGAATTGATTTAGGATTAACCAGTTTAATAACTGTGTTTGATGGCGAAACTTATTATAAGGTTGACCCAATCAAACCCACGCTTAAGTATGCAAAACGACTGCGAATTAGACAAAAGGCTTTATCTCGTAAAGTCAAAGGATCTAATAATAGACGTAAAGCAATTAAAGTAGTTGCTAAGGTTCACGAAAAAATATCAAACACTAGACAAGATTTTCTCCATAAACTCTCACGAAAGGTAGTTGACGATAACCAAGTCATAGTAGCTGAGAACCTTTGTATCAAGGGATTAGCACGTACCAAATTAGCCAAGTCAATACATGATGCTGGTTTTGGTATGCTGCTTAATTTCATCAGCTACAAACTGGAAAGAGAGGGAGGTAAATTTGTTCAAGTTGATAGATTCTTTCCCAGTTCAAAGCTTTGTTCATGCTGCGGTCAAAAGAATGATTTGCTGAATTTAAGTATCCGTGAGTGGATTTGTTCAGGTTGCCAAACAACCCATGACAGAGATGAAAATGCTTCACGGAACTTAAGAGCAGAAGGGATAAGAATGCTAGAAACAAATACTGTGGGACACACAGAAATTCAAGCTTGCGGAGAAACAGTAAGACTCGTTGGTACTTGTGCCAAAAAGCGTGTTTCTGAGAAGCAAGAATCTCCCGCTACACCGCTTTGCGGTTAGCGGTGAGAGTGTCAAATATTGACCTGAATACAACCAATAGGTTTTCCCTTGAGTTTGAAATTCAGCTTTGTAAGTAAGCGTAAATCTATCAGATTCTTCTAATCGTTGGTTTTGCTTACAATTACTATCAATGTATATTTCTTGAGCAATTACTGGGGTTTTCACAAATAAACCCAATACGACAATCAAAAAACTAGTTAGAATCTTGATTTGGTTATTCATAATATATCTAAAATAGGTTTCTCTATTTTAAAATTATCCTGAGAAAATAAACTTTTTTCTAGATAATTCTTGACATCATAGTTAATATTAAGTGCTGCTTTGAGGCAATCTAACAAGAGTTTATTCGCATTCCAATAATGCTGTAAATACTGTAAATCTTGCTGATTAAATTGCCAATCATAACCAATTTGGCGATGAGTCATCATGAGCGATCGCAGTTCTTCTGTCCAGTCTCTGCCATGATTTCTCCACCATGAATTCAATATCTTTCTATCCTGATGGGAGCGTGGTAACTTATTAGTAATTTCTTGTAGTAAGGTTTGCCAAGATGCTTGGTTATTAAGTAAATATTTTAAATCGAGAGCTAACTTTAAAGTTCCTATTCTTTGAGCAAAAATCTCTGCCGTCATGGTGAGACTCACAGCTAAAGCATGAGTTAAAGCTAAATCTATAGCTAAGTCTCCATTTAAACTACTAGCCAACTGACGATCTAAAGATATTGCTAAATCTTGATTACCCGCTAAAGGATGTTCTGGCGGTAAAGAAATCGTAAAATAGAAAGCACGTACACTGGCACAGTGGTAAATAGTAGTTACCTGATCTGATTTCTGTTTGATCCATTGCAGAAAATCATGTAATTTCCGATTTTTTTGGGATAATTCGTCAATTTTTGATTTAATCAATAGCAGTAAATCATCTGCATTATTTAACATTCCTATGCTCAACAAAAAGACTTCTCGCCAGCGTGGTTCATATAAATGACAGACTAATTCTTCCAAAGCCTGATTGTTGATGTTAGCAACAATATCTCTAGCAGTAAAATATTCTTGAAAACTCAGATGTGAAAAGGAATAAATGTCTCTAGCTCTTTCAATTAATAGCCCATGCTGAATTTCAATCGCTCTGACTATAGACTTGCTTTCAATTTCTAAAGCATAGGTGTCTTGAGTAGCATTTGGTAAACTAGCCAGGTAAGCCGCAATAATTTGCTGTAGTCTAGTCGCACTAATAAAGTGACTACCTTGGCGGAAACTGACGCTAGCAATGTGACAAAGCAATTTAATTTTATCTGCTAAACACAATTTACGATAAACTCGATCTCGTTTAATCCCTCGACTTTCATCCCAGCGCACTAGCAACAAATCTAATGCTTGTTTATAAAGTTGTGAGTGATCAGTGGGGAAATCTTCTCTTGATTGAAAAACCAAGCAAGTGAGATTTAATAATATAGGTGTGCTAGCTAATTCTAGAATTTGAGCATTTTCTGCTAGTAGCAGTTTTTGCATAAACTTGTTTGCTAATACCTGTGCTTGTACTGGTGAATTTTTCGCAAATGCCAAAAACCATCTCTGAGCAAAAGCAGCAATTTGATTTTTATTGAAATCGGCAATCTCTACTTCTGTAAAGCCACGAAATTTCAGGTGGTAAGCAAAACGGCAAGTAATGATTATCTGATTTTTATAGAATTTCTCGATGAAGATCCGAATCTTATTAATGATAATGTCTGCATCTTCTCCAATAATCTCATCTAATCCATCTAATAAAATTAGAGCTTTACCTTCATCCAAAACAGTCGTTAATTCAGCATCAGCAACATCAAAATTGACAAAATATTCGTATATGTAATTGAATAAACTGAGTTGGCTATATTCTCTAGTGTCTTCTGTAAAGTTTTTTAAGTTAATAAAAATCGGTAAATAATTAGGTTGAAAAAAACCGCGATTGCAAATAATCGCTAATGATTGTAGAAATGTCGTCTTGCCGGAACCAGGTTTACCAAATACCAACATTTTCGAGTATTTCTGCACAGCATCTAATCCAGAAATCCGTGATTGAGATCCTCGATTGATGGCAAAACCCTTCTTTTCATAAGATTCTGGATGTTGCAAATCAGTCATGTTCAGCCATCTGTAGCTGCTGATTTCCTCAGAAATATTGACATCAATATATATATCGTTGAGGTTGATGGGTTTGGCAATATCTAAAAGATGCAAAGTTCCACACTGCGCTTGAATTCTTTCATCATGGATAGAGCGCAATCTTTTTACTAAGACATCTATATCTAAGATACTCTGATTAGGCTCTATGGAGCTATTGCTCTCAGTTTCTGGCTCTATCGCCTCATCTATGACAATATTTTGGGCAATATCCGATGTGTCTAGATCCAAAACACAACAGATATCATGGAAGACATGACGATCAATGGGTTTGCCTGTAAAAAACTTCCAAATGGGTTGACGTGTTTCTAAACCTACCTCAGCAGCTAGGTATTCTTGTGTCCATCCTTTGCGCTTAAAAGCCTGTTTAGCCTTTCTAATTCCTTCATCCGATGCTTGTAGCGATCGCTTTGCCATTACCTTGTTACCAAAATACGCTAATTAATTCCCAGTAAAAATACAACGCATACAACTTATACGTTAAGTTGTACTTAAGCCGAACATGATTGCAAACACTGGTTCTAGATAATAGTATTCGAGTCAGCCAAATCTACATACCCAACTAGCTTAGGGCATTGCTTATACAAGCAATTGCAAATTGAGCAATGCCGAAGCTTTTATTAAACTGACATTTATTCCTTTAGCATATTTTTGAGAAATTTTTCTAAAAATGAAATAAATCTCTTCAGTAACCTTGAGCATAATGGCTCCCATTCTTTCTTAGCAAAAAATTTTACTCTGCAATACTCTCCTATAATGTCAATGTTCGGTTTTTGGCATCAGCAGAAATTATCTCAGTAAAATTATTTATTTTATTGTGTTTAGATACACTTATTATTAATTTATAGCATAGGTACGGACTCAAAAAAACTACAATTATTTTAATCGCTAACCATCATTTTACTTTTGCAATCTTCGGTATTATGAGTAGTTTGTTCAACTAGTAAGGCTTTTTGATGATAATGCTCTTCTTCGCGACAAGGTAAAATGACTTCTACCAAGGTGAGTTGATGGGGTTGACTGTGGATTTTAAGTTGACCACCATGTAATTGTACTAATCGCTTCACAATGGTTAACCCTAATCCTGAGCCTTGTTGCTCATAAAGCTTGCGTTCAAATTGTCGATAAGCTCCTAGTTCTGCAATTTGCGCTACAGTCATTCCTCGACCTAAATCCATAAAAGATAACACCAACATATTATTGATGACTTTACTTTTAACCTGGATTAAAGTTCCGGCCGGAGAAAATTTTAAAGCATTATCAATTAACTCCTCGACGATTTTAGCAATCTTCTCGGCTGAAATCTTGACACAACAAGGATACAAATCTATCTGTAAATCACCTGCTCTCCCTACTTCTTGAGCTTTTTCAGTGATGATATTCAACAATGATAGTGAGGGAAATTTTGTAGTTTTACTTTGCAATGCTTGTAATTGCTGCGGGTTAGTGGATACAATTTCTAATTCTGCATACAGTAAAAAGTTCTGAATTAGTCTCAATAATCGTTCCCCAGAGAAATATATAGATTCCGCCATCTCTCGGACTGAATGTGCATCCAGATAATCACTTTCATCCATGAGGATTTGTGAAAATCCCAAAATCCCGTTCAGGGGTGTTCGCATTTCATGGGGTAAAGATAAAGCAATACTGTTACGTAAATTATCTAATTTTTTTTGAGTTTCTTGATGAATGGTATTTTGTTTTGCTAACCTACAAGCGATCGCCGCTAATAACTCTCCTCTGGTAAATGGCTTGATGAGATAGTCATCTGCACCCATCTCCATTCCTTGGCGGAAATCTGTTTTGTCAGATTTAGCCGTCAAGAACATGAAAGGAGTCGTTGCTGTCGTGGGATTTTGACGCAATAACTTTAAGACTCCATATCCATCTAACTCTGGCATTGTGACATCACAAATGATTAAATCTGGCATTTCCACCTGAGCTAATTGCCAGCCAATGCGCCCATTTTCTGCGGATAATAATTTATAGCCTTCACCTGCAAGTAAGTCTAAAATATTATCTCGAACATTGATATCATCTTCAATTACTAAAATTTTGTCCATATTTTTAGCACATACTATATTTAATTAAAATTTAATTATTAAAAAATTAATGGGGTTTTCAAAGAAGTAAAGATTAGTTGCTTTGCTTCTTTTGATTAAATAGTCTATTTACCAGCAGATTTGAGCCAGATGCTATTGATAGCCAGCCCAACTTTTTATACTGACAAGTGCTTTCTGTTCGATAAGAATTTCTCAAATTCCATTAGTGGTAAAGCTCGGCTAAATAAAAATCCTTGCATAGCATCACAGGCATTATCCCGTAAAAAAGCTAATTCTGCTTCTGTTTCTACACCTTCAGCAATCACTTGCATATTCATATTGTGTGCCATTTCAATCAAAGCCTTAGTAATTGCTGATTTCTGCACATCCTCAGCCACATTGTGAATGAAATAACGGTCGATTTTTAAGGTGTTAACGGGGAGGTTTTTCAGGTAAAAAAGAGAAGAATAACCTGTGCCGAAGTCATCGATAGCAATTCTGACTCCTAGAGATTGCAACTCATTAATAGTGAAAATCGCATTATTTAAATCCTGCATGATCATGCTTTCAGTTAGTTCCAACTCTAAATATTTAGGATCTAAATTATGCTTTTCTAAAACTTGAGTTATGCTTTTGATCAAATCTGGACGATTAAATTCTATTGCCGATAGGTTGACACTAGTAGTTAAGTAGTCCAGACCTAAATCATGCCAACTTTTAAGTTGTTGGCAAACATTTTCTACTACCCACTGACCGATTGTAATAATTAACCCTGTAGATTCAGCTAAGGGAATAAACTCTGTAGGTGAAACGAAACCCAATTCAGGACTTTGCCAGCGTAATAAACCTTCAGCCGCAATAATTTTACCGGAGATAATATCGACTATAGGTTGATAATGTACCTCAAATTCTTGAAACTTCTGTTGTTTAACTACTTGATGTAAACTCACAGTTACTAACTGATTTTGTGGAGAGGTACTTTGATGAGAGTTTTGATTACTAAAGTAGGTTTTTAAGGTTGCTTGTCTTTCTAGGCGATTCATGACTGCACTGAGCAATTCGGCACGCGTAAAGGGCTTGGTGAGATAATCATCTGCACCCATGTCCATACCCTGCCGAAAATCAGCTTTCGCTGATTTTGCTGTCAAAAAAATAAAAGGAATTGCTGCTGTTAATGGTTCTTGGCGTAATGCAGTTAACACGCCGTATCCATCCACTTCTGGCATCATCATGTCGCACAAAATTAGATCGGGAAATTCTGCGATCGCCAAGTTGATACCTATTCTGCCATTGGGGGCAGAGACAGTTTCAAAATCTTCAGCCGCCAGCAAATCTAAGATATTTTCCCGTACCAATTCTTCATCTTCAATGACTAAAATTTTTATCATTATTCCCTCATTTTATATTTGATTATTTAATGATATTTTAACAGTAAATACTGTACCAATTCCTAGCGCACTTTTCACAAAAATTTCACCTTGATGCAGGTCTATACACTTTTTCACAATCGCTAATCCTAATCCCGTTTCCGGGGATATTACCTACATTTTTGGCGCGATGAAACGACTCAAATAATTGGGGAATATCTTCTGGAGGGATACCAATGCCTGAATCTTGAATTTCAAAAATTGCTTGCTCATTTTCAGTTTTTAATATAAATTCAACATGACTATTTTCATGGGAATATTTGATGGCATTAGATAGTAAGTTATTGAGAATATGTGTTAATAATTTATCATCCATGCAACATTCTATAGTTTCCTCATGACTAGTAAAATTAATTTGCTGGTTCTTGAGTCTGAGACGGGTTTGCGTTTCTGCCACTAAGTTACGACAGTAGGCGACTAAATCAAATACTTGGGGTATGAATTCTAGTTTTCCCGCTTCTGCCTTACCAATGATCAAAACATCATCCAACATTTCTGTCATCCGCTTCACAGCCGTCTGGATACGCTGGAGATGGGTTAGTTGTTTTTCGGGAGACAATTTTTGATGATAGTGTTCTAGTAACTCTGAGGAAGACAAAATTATACTCAAAGGTGTACGAAACTCATGGGAAGTCATGGAAACAAAGCGAGACTTGAGTTCACTCAGTTCTTTTTCTTTCTCTAGTGCTACAGTTAGTTCTTGTTCTAATTGTTTGCGGTCTGTAATATCTGCCATGTAGCCCACAAGTTCCACTGGCTTTTGCGTGTCGTCCCAGACTACTTTGCCTTGATCATATAGCCAACGGTAAGATCCATCTTGATGTAAAAAGCGATATTCTAGCTTATATTGCCGTTTTTCTAGAACATCGACAAGATGATCAAATACTTTTGGTGCATCTTCAGGATGAATACGACTTAACCAAAAGCTAGAATCTTCAGTGAATTGTTTGGCCTCATAACCCAGAAGAGTTTTGATATTTTCACTGATAAATAGACAGCCAAAGTCACCGACTGTCCTACTGGCATAGATAACAGCAGGACTAGATGTGAGTAAGTATTGTAATCTTTGTTGACTCACTAGTAATGCTGTTTGTGCCTGTTGGCGTTCAGTGATATCGGTTTGAATGCCAATGTAGTGGGTAAGTCTGTCATTTTGGTCGTAAACAGGGGAAACATTTAACTCACTCCAAAATAAGCTGCCGTTTTTACGGTAGTGTTGCAAGATGACAGTGCCGGCTTTTCCTGCTTGCATGAAACTATGAAGTTCTTGGCATCCTGGCTGATTAATATCTGGGCTATAAAATAAGCGGAAATTTTGTCCTATAACTTCCTCCGATGAATAGCCAGTCATTTTCTCAAAGGCAGGATTTACATAAATGATTGGCCCGTTGGCAATACTAGCATCAGCAATAATAATCCCATTGCTGCTAGCCGCGATCGCTCGATCACGCAGTCTTAAACCTTCTTCCACTTGTTGACGCTTAGTAATATCAGTATGAATACATACTGTGCCGAAAATTTTACCTTTAGTATCTTTAATTGCATCAATACGGAGGTCAATTTGCAAGATGTTACCTGTGCCTGATCGCATAGCTACTTCACCCCGCCAAGATTGACCCCGATGAATCGCAGTCAGTATTTTCTGGCTATCTTGAGGCTGTTGGGAAATCACCCATACCCCCCCAATTCTTTCTAATTCTTCTAAATTATAGCCGTATAAACCCACAAAAGCAGGGTTAACATAAATACTCTTACCCTGCTCATCTGTAATCACAACAGCGTCGCTGGTGCTTTCTATAGCTTTTTGAAAGCGCAATAAAGACTCTTCCGCTAATTTACGTTCTGTAATGTCGCGAGTGACTTTAGAAAAACCCCGCAAATTACCCGCCGCATCCCGTAATGGTGTTAAGATGCAGTTTGCCCAAAAGTATGAGCCGTCTTTACGGACAAAAACTCTTTCACACTCACACCTTCCCTGACTTGCGGCTATGTCTAACTGCTGCTGTGGTGAATATTCCGCTATTGTTTCCAGTGGAAAAAAGCGAGCAAAGTTCTGTCCCACAATGTCGCTAGTTTGATAGCCAGTGATGCACTCTGCTCCTGAGTTCCAACTCATGACTCTCCCTTGGGAATCAAGCCGATAAATTGCATAATCTTTAATACTTTCGATCAACAGGCGGAAATATTCTTCACTTTGACGCAATTTATTTTCAGCGCGTTTGCGGTCTGTGATGTCTGTAGATATACCACATACAGCGTAGGGAACGCCATTGCTATCCCTTAAAGGAAACTTGACAGAAATGTAAGTGTGTAAGCCATCTTCATGAGGTACTGCTTCTTCAACTTCAATGGGAGTGTCATGAGTAATTACCCAGTGGTTATTAACTGCTAAACTGTCGGCAATCTCAGCATTCCACACCTCATATATGCTTTTACCGATAATTTCTTGTTGAGTAATCTGAAAGAGTCTTTCATATTGCTGGTTAATCAGCAAAAATCTATTTTGGGTATCTAGTAAATAAATGACGGCGGGAGAATTATCCAAAATCGCCTGGAGTCGTGCTTGTGTTTCCCTTAGTTTGGCTTTGGCTTGTTTACGGGCTGTAATATCTCGATCAATGCCTCGGTAGCCACAAAATTTACCACCACAATTAAATACAGGTACACCACTAGTTTCGAGAATTACTAAATGACCATCTTTATGCAAGTTAGTGTTTTCCAGACACTTAAATGGTTGTTGGGCTGCGGCAATTGGGGCAAAGACACTGAACACTCGTTCAGCTTCTTCAGGTGGCATGAGTTCTAATGGAGTTTTACCAATTACTTCCTCTGGTTCGTAACCTAAAATATCTCTAACTTTGGGACTGACATAAACGTATCGAATGTTTTCGTCCACTTCCCACACCCAATCACTGCTAGCCTCAACCAAGTTGCGAAATCGCTCTTCACTTTCTTGTAAAGCTACTTCTGTTTGTTTGCGTTTGATGCCAAGGGCAATTTCATGGGCTGTAATTCCCAAAATTTCCAAGGTAGATGAGCTGAGTTGGTGACGAGAAAACATAGCGATGACTCCTACGGTTTCCTCTTCTACAATCAAGGGATAGCCAGCAAACGCCACTATTCCCTCTGCTCTAGCCCAATCTTGATCTCTGACTAGGGGGTCTGTCTGTACAGCGTTGCTGATTTGCGGTTGACCTGACTGGGCTATCAGACCAATTTTGAGTTGACCTATGGGAATACGTCCATGCACCCCATCAATGTGGGTATACATCCCGGAACTAACTTGCAATTCCAGAACATTTTCTGTTTTGTTGAGTATCCAAATGCGGGCAAAGGCAGCCTGGAGATTTTCGACTATGGCTTCTGTGCAGCCACGCATCATCTCAGATAAAGTAGAACTCCGAGACAGCACAGTGTCTACTTTGGCTCGAAAATCTGCAAGTAGAACTTTGTGGGCAAGAGTTTCTTCAATGTGCTTCTGCTCATCTATATCGGTGTTAGTACCGAACCAGTTGATGATTTCACCTTGTTGATTTTTGAAGGGTACACCACGGGCTAAGTGCCAACGATAACTCTTGGAATCAGCAGCCAATAGCCGAAATTCTTGTTCGTAAATACTACCTGTAGTTAGGGAATGATGCCAAGTGGCTAAACAAGTTGCTAAGTCATCAGGATGGACGAATTTTTCCCACCCCCAACCCATTAATTCCTCTACAGTGGTGCCAAAAAGTCTAGAGTGCGTTGGTTGACATATTCTAGAGAGCCGTCTGGTTGAGCAATCCAGACCTGTTGGGGGATGGATTCTGTCAGAAACCGAAAACGTTCTTCAATGTTGGCGAGGGCGATTTGTTCTGCTAACAGTTGTTCATTTTTTTGTTGAAGAGCGATCGCCCGTTGTGATAGTTCTACTTCTAGCTCTTGGTTGGTTTTTTGTAAATAATCCTGCACTTTTCTTTGATGATCAATCTCCATTGTGACTCCAATCATCCTTGTGGGTTGACCTGCTCTATTTATTAGCACTGTCCCCCTAGCTAATACCCATTTATAGCCGGATGTTTCTCCTAATACCAGTAAACGATGTTCAATTTCAAAGGAACTGAGATTGGCTATTGCTGATTGATTGGCTAGTTCAACTTTTTCTCGGTCATGGGGATGCACTAGGGAAAGAACTTCATCCCAGTCAACTGTCTCAATTGCCTCTGATGCACTCTCTGTGACAATCGTATTCAAAAAGTAGATTTGATTGTTGATGAGATTGCGTTCCCAATAAATTGTTTTATTGATATTTTTAGTTGACTTTAATTCGGTGATGTTGGGGCGATTTATGGCGATGGTTGGCGGCTGACCAAAATGTTTGACTCTTCGGGATTTACGCCTGCATCCATGTTTGCGTAATTTGTATTGGGATGATTTTCTCAATTTTAATATTGCGGCTGGCTGCGGAATATCGACTGCTGTGGCCAAAGCTTGCAAAATACTTGCCTGTGATACTGTGCCGACGCATTCACCTAGTTCATCTACGACTAGCAAGCAACTTGATTGACATTGACTGATCTGAGAGATAACTGTCTGAATATCTAGTAATTGTTTAACTTCAATGGTGATATCTGCTGGTTGCTGCATGACATCAGAGATTTTGGTAGTCGTTAAGTCAATCCCTAATGCCATCAGTTTGACTATATGTTGTGTTGATAACCACCCTATAACCTTTGAATTGGTCAATACGAAGATATCAGAACCGCCCTTAGCCATAAGTGCGATTACTTCTGAGACTAGTGTTTCTGGTTCAACCTGCGTGGGTGAACGATTAATAATTGGTTCTAAGCATCTTAACCAGAAAAACTGAGGTAAGGAGGGCATGGATCGTGAATATAGCTAGTATCTGAATCTATTTTTCTAAAGTATGGTCTTTAGGTATCATATCTATTTTGAGGCTAAATAAATGATAATATCCGGCGTATATATACTGTAAATTTCTGATAAAGAAATACAATGATTGTGGCTCACAAATCTAAATGAATGAAATTGCTATGTAGTTGATGGTGTATGGATTTATGATCTGGCGATCGCTAAATTTCAACGCGAGAAATACGTACATGAGAAAGTTCATCAACATTGATAGCAACGTACTAGCCAATGATACCGAATTGGGATAGGTAGTATTGTTTCGAGATTCTGGAATCGGCTAAGAATGTAGGCTTTTCATCCAAAATCCCAAATCCCAAATTGGTATTATTCCCTTTTGTTGATACTCTTTTGAGATGTTACATCCAACCGCCTCTCGCTGTAACGCAACAATCTTTCTATTGTCGCCAAACGGTTTTCCCAAGTTTTACATTGATAAGTATTATGAAGATTTTGCTGGCGCATCCATACCCGAAATTGCGCTTGAAAGCGCACCAGTGTTGATTTAGCCACTAGCAATTTACTGGCAGAAGGTGAATTTGCCACTTGAGTTAAAGCATTTTGTAATACTTCCGCTTGATTATGAAATTCGGAAATGCTGTTTTGAGGTATTTGTAATTTTTCTTGATGTAGAACTAAACGCCATTCCCTTTGTAAACTGCTATATCGAGTTAAAGCAGATTTTAAAGGATCACGATGTGGTACTGGCTCATTAATAATCACCCCCAATTTACCTTGAGTATTCACAAACAGCTTATGTAATTCATTGTTGACATTTTCGGCAGCAAACAGAGCATAGCCGCTAACAGGTAAATCCCTCACCAATTGTAGTTGGTCAAATGCGCCCAGTGTTGGTAAAGATAACAGGCGAATTCCTGGAATTAACAACGCAGAGCCTAACTGACTGGAGGCTATCCAAGGTTGGGCTAGCTGTTGAAAGCGGACTGTATCCTGGGCATAGGTCATAGGAATAATTAAATCCACATCTCCCCGTCGCGCCCAAACTTCCCAGTTTTGTTGTAACTTCTGAATCCGTTCGGCTTCTGGGAGAGGAAAGACAGCCACCGATAAAATTAAGTTCTTTCGCTTTTGGCGCAACATTTGTGATACGTCTGTCACAAAGCTATCTACTTGTTGAGTCCGAAATGTTGTCCATTGCTGCCACAATTGCGTTTGGGCTGGTGTAATGCTAATTGGGTCTACCCCTGTGAGTTTTTGAAATTGCGTTCTCGCCGCTTGTCCATAGCCATAAGTCCTGCCTGCGCTGGGGTCTTGAAATGGGTAGCGGATGTAGTCTAGTTGCAAGCCATCGACGTTGTAGCGGGTGACAATCTCCTCATACAGTTTGAGTAAATACTGCCGCACTTCTGGATTAGCTGGGTCGAAAAAGGGCTTGGTTTGGCCTTGAGGAATTAATCTGCCCTGTTGGTCATAGTTAGCCCACTGAGGATGAGCCGCCAGCACTGGCCCTGGGTAATCAGAATTGATGTTGAGTATTTCATTATGACGCTGATTACCTGCCGCAAAAGTCCACACCCAAGCGTGTAACTCCATACCTCGCTCATGAGCTAATTTGACTCCCGCCGCCAAAGGGTCCCAATCCCGAACTAATGGGTTTTGCTGTGGTGCGACTTGGCTGGGATAAATGGGATACCCAGCATTGACAACTTCAAAAAAAACAGTGTTGATGCCAGATTGGGCCAAGCGATCGAAAATTTTGCTCAATCCTTGTTCATTTCCTGCCCGGACGATGGTACCCCTGTCTAACCACACAGCGCGAATTTCGGCTGGTGCTAATCTGCGGTCAACGGGAAACTGTTTCCACAAGTTATTTCTGGCTAATAACCATTGTTGACGAGCTAGGGCATAATTTTTATTGGCAATTAAGCGCGGTAGATTATTAGCGACTATTCTCGCTTGGGCTAATACTTGCTCTGTATTAGATTGAGGTATGGATGTGGCAGTGTTCAGTTGTGTGTCTTCGGCTTTGAGAGCCTGAGATTCATGAGGTTGGGGCGCATTGGCTAAGGCTGCTAAATGCGCGCTTTCGACTCGACCAATTAGATTTTCTAGTTGTTGTTGTAGGGCTGTAGCTTCGTCGGCGTTGATTGGTTGATTGGAATTAGGCGCAACATCCCAACGGACTCTTTGTTCTAATTGGTCTATGGCTTCATCTTGTCTATTGGGAGCAACAGTATTTACCTTGTTTGTGCTGGTGTTGCTAGTAGTGGAGGCCGTCTTGGGTATTGGTGTTGGACAGTTAGGAGCAGATGTTGCAGTGTTTTGATTATTGGTAGGGATAGAGATATGACGATTCAGCGCAACTTGCAGCCAAGCTGTGTCCAATTCTGAAGAAGAAGCTACATCTGTTCCCCAACGCCAACCAAACACGGTAGAGTTTTGCGTTGCGACTACTGCGGCTGGTCGATCTTGCAAACTCCAAACAGCGACAACTTTGCTAATACCATCGTTGGGAAGTAACACACCGCCATGCACTTGACCAAAAATTCCTTTTTGGTTTAACCAAGTCGGCGGTTGAGTTTTGGGTGGATTGATTTGCTGTTTATCTTGTAAACTAAATCCCCAATAACTACCAAGGATATTTTTGAGTAACTGACGCACTCCAGGGGCTGAGAGACTACCTACAGGGCCACTTGCAATTATATTTCCGCCTTTGTTGACCCATGCTTCTAGGGCGATCGCTTGCGTAGGTGTGAGGGTTTCAATGTTGGGTAAGAATATCACATTGCGATCGCCCCAATCTGCGGCACTCTTGACACTAGATAAAGGCAACACACAATATGGTACGCCAATTGTTTGCAAGCGTTTGGTAATTCCTGCCCAATGTTGCGAGTTTTCTTGGCTTTGTACCACACTCAAGACTGGTGGTGCTGCGGCTAACTGTAAAGGCTGGTTTTGGGGCTGTGGAGTTTGAGGGGACAATGTCTCTGTTGCCCTGACCGGCACAATGTTTAAACAGTTAACAACCACTAAAGCAGGAGCAACCAGCAACTTCATCGATAAGGAACAAGATTTTAAAGCAGATATAGAATCTTTCCTGGTCACAACTACGATATTTTTATATCTTCTGCCTGTCTGCAAAACTTGAGCCGTCAAAATGAAGAATCGATGATTTTGCAAGCACAATTTTGGATTTTTTTTATTGCCTAAACCCTGATTCTTCACTACTTACCCCTCACGAATTAATTAATCTTTATCCCTTATTTATGAGGTAAAATAGCTATACTTTACCTCCGAAAAATGACTGAGATTTAATAACTAAATACTCACACTATTACTAATGCAGGTCTTGATTAATTCTTCCACTCCCGCCACAGGAAGAATTTTGGTATTTAATTTCTGTTCTACTTCTGCCACAGTCATGTCATCTAAAAATAACAATTCTCCATGTTTAAGCATGACATTAGGTAGCAAAATTCCGTCTCCTAAATCTTGCCCTTGTAATTTTAAAAGTAAGTCATGCCCTGTAATTAAGCCAGTTACACTAATGCTTTGCCCCCAATAATCACTAGATAGAGCCTGCATATTGACATCTAAACCTACAACACTATTCAAACTTTGTAGGATTGGTTTAAAGGCTTTTTCTACCGCATTACCAACCACCCAAGTTAGTTTTCTTTGAGGTGAAATTTTAGCTGGTAATAATTCTGCTGCTGCCATTTCAAATTGCTTAATAAATAAGCGAATTGAACCCACACCGTTATCGATTTGGGGATACTCTTCATAATCTGATTCACTGGGTAATTCTGCCCCAGCAATCAAAAACCATTCATCAGCTAACCAAGCAACATTAGAACCAAATTTTTGGCGAAATTCTCTAGTGAGTGATTGCACTTGGGCAATTACTTCTTGAGCTTTTTCTGGAGTTACAGAAATGAGTTCGTCTTCTTGGGGACGGAATCTCGTCAAACCTACGGGTACGACTGCCACCGATGCCACAGTAGGCACTTCACCAGTATAAAATGACGCTAAATCCCGGAGGGTTTGTTCCAGGTGTTGACCATCATTTATTCCTGGACAGACGACAACTTGAGCATGAATTTGCAACCGTCTTTTTTGAAACCAGCGCAATTGTTGTAAAATTTGTCCTGCACGCTGATTTTTCAACAGCCGAATTCTGATGTCTGGTTCTGTAGCATGGACGGAAACATACAAAGGAGACAACCGCATCTGCTCGATCCTTTGCCATTCCCTTTCCGGTAAGTTGGTGAGGGTTAAATAAGAACCATACAAAAAGCTTAAACGATAATCATCGTCTTTAAAGTATAAGCTAGAACGTTTTCCTGGCGGTTGTTGGTCGATAAAACAAAATGGACAACGGTTATTGCACTGAATTAATCCATCAAACAGCGCAGTTTCAAACTCTAGTCCCAGGTCTTCGTCGTAATCTTTTTCGATTTCAATATAATGGGTTTTACCAGACGCATCTAAAACTTCTAATTCTAAAAATTCATCTGCACAGAGAAATTTATAATCAATTAAATCACGGGGTTGAGTACCATTGATAGCCGCGATCGCATCCCCCACCTCAAAGCCAATTTCGGCTGCGATGGAATCTGGTAATACCTTAGTAATTTTAGCTGGACGAATAGTGGTCATATTTTATGAGTCAACAGTCAACAGTCAATAGTCCATAGTCAACAGTCTGTAGTCTTAATCACAGGTGACTACTGTAGATACGTGATTAATCGCATCTGTATTTGACTATTTACTTCTTACTGATTATTAATTTACAGTTTTTTAACTTTGAGAAAAAATTTTGGAATCAGAGTTTAATACTTCGTTGCTTTATGCTTTAAAAAAATGAGTAGGGTACGTCAGTATGAATCATCTCTGGGGATAGATAGGCTCTTTTACACTGACGTACCCTAAATAGGGAATATTTTCTGAAATGAAAGTCTCTCAGCTTAACTAGTGCGCTCCTGCAACCAAGCCTGTAAGTCAGCCACACTAGTAAAATCCAGCCATGCTTCACCCAATTGTGCCAAAACAGGTAATGGTAAACCTGCAATCAACGCAATTGTTTGTTGAGGAAGTTCACCAAATCGCTTTGTTAACTGCCGGTTGATAATATTAGCAGTTGTTTCTCGCACTTCTTCTCGTCCCTCTTCTCGTCCTTCCTCTAGTCCTTCTTCCTTGATTTCTCGATAAACTCGTGTTTCTTTCAGTGTGATGTCTAACATTGACTCCACCTCCCTTCGACTTAGTTGCTCAAACCGATAAGCGATGATCGTGGTAATTATTTCAATTATCGCATTGCTGACTGGCGCAGAAGTTTCTTGACGACTTCTAGTCAATAAATACCGCGCTTGTGATGGGGCTTGTTCTGGGTCTAATGTGGTTAATACCATCACCGCTACCCACAAAGGTAAAGAACGGATATCTCCCAACTCATCTAAATATATGCGATGTACTTGGTCGCCGTTGAGTAATGTGCGATGGGGACGAGTATCACTTTGTTCAATACTACGGGAAGGATAAATAATTACGGCTTGCCAATCACTAAATCGGTCACGGTTGCGGTAGAAATAGAGTGAAGATTCGGCAAATACCCTTTCATAAAGTTTTTCGTCTTTTTGGAATTGGACTTCACAAAAATAAACAGTCCCTGGATTTTGATTTTCTGGCGGTAAAAATACCCCATCAATTTCAAACTTGGGTTCTTTAACGGCTACCGAGTCAAATTTATATTTGTCTGCATTTTCCGGCGGATCTGTCAATAGTTCAAATAATAAAGTTGGGGATTGTTGAAATAATTTGTAGAAAATCGAATCTCGACGCATGAATAATTGCCGTTGAGGATATCTCGAATGATTGGTAGGCGTAGACTATCTTCAGCATCGCCTACTTTGATCATCCCAGGCAATTGCCTCAATTTGAGCGAAATTTTATAGATATCGCTCAATTGTCAAATATGTACAATCAGCTATTTTGCAAAAATCCGGCACTAATTGCGCTTAAAATCACTACACCAAATATTAAGCGATACCAAATGAATACCCAAGTGCTTTGAGTTTTGAGGAAGCGCAGTAAACCCGCGATCGCCAGATAAGAAAAAATGGCTGCCGAAATTACCCCAGCAACTAGAGGAATAATCTCTCCACTCCCTAAGCTAGTATCTAAAACATCTTTTAATGAGACTAGCCCTGCTAAGGTAATGGCAGGAATTCCTAGCAAAAAGGAAAATCTAGCGGCAGTTTCCCGTTGTAAGCCCATAAATAACCCCCCAGTGAGGGTAGAACCAGAACGTGATACCCCAGGAACTAAAGCCAAGGCTTGGGCTAAACCCATGAGTAAGCCATCTTGCATCGTCAAGTGTTCAAAATCTCGCTGACGTTGACCGAGTTTTTCTGCCACACCTAATAGTATTGACATGAAAATTGAAGCAATGGCGATCGCACCTAAACTTCTAATGGGAGAATTATCATAATCGGGGATAAATCGTTTAATTAATAGTCCCAATAAAACTATCGGTAAAGTCCCCAAAATAATGCCCAACAATAGGCGGAAATCATAATCATGGTAATCTTTCAAGGCGATCGCTCTAATTGCTCCCTTGAAAATTCTGAATAAATCCCCCCAAAAATACCACAAAACTGCAAATATACTACCTAGTTGAATGACAGCAGTAAAGGCTACCCCAGGATCACCCCAACCCAAAACTACGGGTACTACCTTTAAATGGGCGGTGCTACTAATGGGTAAAAACTCCGTCATTCCTTGCACAAATCCTAAAACAATGGCTTGCCAAATATTCATTGCTTTTACCCCAACTGTTCCCCCACTCCCTGGAGTGCTAAGAACTTGCAGGGGAAAAGCCGCCACCGACAAAGCCGTAGAAACTGCACCAAGCAGCACCAAATACCGACGTTTCAATAAAGTCATGAGTCTACCTGCGATCGCTGTGATTACATAATTAAACAAACAGGTGTCTAAATAACTTGGCAGGAAAATCGCTCCACAAAGCATCTCATGTTCTAGTGAGACGTGCAATAGATGAGAAATGAGGCAGGGGGCAGGGAGAAATGGGGAAATTTTTCTCCCTGCCCCCTTGCCCCCTTGCCCCCTGCACCAATTCCTCCCCCATGCCCAATTTCACGCAAAATAGTAGTAATATATAAATGCCCCAGGGGGGGATTTTGCTGTGTGTTATCTTGGGTAATATAAAGTTTAGTAACAATTATTAAAATTTTGATTAATAATACTTTGTCCTCCTATACTCCTTCTACCACCGCTATTGCTACGGAATTGACCCCCAGGGAGACAGAACCAAGGGATATTAGGGCATTAGAATCTACTCTCAAAGCTTCTGCTTCTCTTCCTCTATTTGTAACTGCACAAAAAACTTGGTTAGTGTTTGCTGCGGCTGTGTTTTTAGTGTCAGTACCAGTATTTATTGAAGCACCTCTGGTGCGATCGCTCCCTAGTGTCAGTTTAGCCATCACAGGCTTTTGGGTATGGCTGAGTTTTAGGTTAATGTCACGCCCACAAACTTATCTGTGGGGAGATTTACTTTTAGGCTTTAGCTGGAGTTGGTTAGCTGGTTCAATTTACTGGGGGTGGCTGCGTTTTGAACCCCTATGGCATTTACCAGTAGAATCTATTGGCTTACCCTTCGCTTGTTGGTGTTTAGCGCGTAATTGGGGCAAAGTTGGTAACTGGTTTTATTTAGGTTCTTTATTCGGTACAGTCTTAACAGATATTTACTTTTATTTAGTAAAGTTAATACCCTATTGGCGGCAAATTATGGAAGTAGAACCCAACCAAATTGCTGCGATTTTACAAGCCGCCGTTAAACAAGTACAAACTCCCTTGGGTGTAGCTTCAGCCATCATTTTAGCAACTGTTTTGCTAGTTGCAGGTATCCTACCACTCAGCAAAAAACAGCACCATTGGTATGCTTTTGGCGGTGCCGTTTTAAGTACAATTTTGGTAGATAGTCTATTTCTAGTAGCAGCCTTGGCAGCTTAAAATACTTGTCACTTATTAATCCTAGTTGACTAAAAACTAAGTAGAACGGTGTAGATAATTCAAGGTTTGTAGTAAGGACTACCCTTCTCCTTCCCTGCGGGACGCTACGCGAACGGAGACGCTAACGCGAACGGGAACGCTCCGCGAACAGTCCTTATTAGAGGACTAAAGTCCTCGCTAGGAACTAGATTCCAATCTTTTTACATTACTTCATATAGTTTGGTTTTTTCCAGTCGTTCTACTTAATTGCATAAAAACCTGTCATCAAACCTAAACAGAAATAGATAGAAGACTGTTAGTTAATTTTTAGTCTTCAGGAGTTTGAAAAATGACATTTAGCACTAATTTTGCCAGATTTGTCGCTGTATTTGCGGTTTTATCGCCGATGTTCACTTTCAATACAGCTAACGCTCAAACTAGCTATCCAATGACTTGCCGTGGTGGCGGTACACTATCCATACAAAACGATGGTGGAAATGGTGTACGGATTAATTTTCAAGCAGGACGAGGAGCAGCACCACAAGGCTTATCTCCTGGAGAGTGTACATGGTCAGACCGAGCTTTACGATCTGGTGAACCCACAACCATTTGCGATCGCGCCTCTAGTGCTGCTCAATACGTTTCTCGGTTAGTTCAGTCTAACGAATACTCAATTTTTCAAGTTTACAACGATGGTCGGGGCTGTATGCGAGTTACCAGAGTCGGCCCTTAATACCAATTTTGGATTAAAAGCCCACATTCATCACCAGTTATCACCCCATTTTCTTGACGCAAGTGGGGTTTTATAGCCGTAGCTAGATCAATGAAGGAATGAATTTTCATCGCGAAGTAAGTAGCAGCAAAGATTGTGGCCATTAATAAGCTGTATATTAGTTTCTGATGGCTGCTGTGTGTTGATTAAGCCATCAGCTTTTGGTTAACAGTCGATAGTGAGATAGCGCGTTCCTGTCGCCCTGCACCGGAAAGTAACTATCTAACCCGTAAGGGTCAAAAGTCAGTAGTCACAAGCTGATCATGATGTACTAGAGATTGTTGCCAGCTGTTAGCTTAACGCTGTTATTTCAGTTTGATGGAAAGAGGTAAAAAAATCGTGAAAGGATTGGTGCGTTTATTAACAGTATTTAGTTTGTTGCTTGGCTGCTGGGGATGGTTGGGTACAACTCAAATTGCCCAAGCTGCCAATTTACAAAGTTTTGTTATGCCTCAAGTCCCAGTTTTAGCAGTTGAACTGCGGAATCGAGCCGATCAAAAACTAGCAACAGATTTTGGTAAAAAATTGATTTGAACAATACCAATGTCAGAGCTTTTCAAACCTATCCAGGTTTATACCCCACTTTGGCCAAAGCAATCATTAAAAATGCCCCCTACTCTAAAGTAGAGGACATATTGGATTTACCTGGATTAAGCGATCGCCAGAAAGAACTGCTGCAAGCCAATTTAGATAACTTCACTGTGACAGAACTAGATTCTGTTTTCAACGAAGGCGACGATCGCTTTAACAACGGTATCTACAGATAATTTTTCATGTAGTTACTATCAAGAAAACTCACCCACTCTCTGTATCAGGGGGTGGGAGTCTTATTATGTAATCAAGGGGTATTCATTGGGCATTGGGCATTGGGCATCGGGCATTGGGCATTGGGCATTGATAATCAAGTCTATTTCTTACGATTCCCCATTCCCTATTCCCTATTCCCCATTCCCCATTCCCCATTCCCCATTCCCCAGTCCCCATTCCCCAGTCCCCAGTCCCCATTCCCCATTCCCTAACCTTGCAAATAGACATACCTAGCCAATTTGACGTTTTAGTAGTCGGTGCGGGTGCAGCTGGACTGTATACAGCTTTGTGTCTGCCAGAATCTTTACGTGTCGGCTTGATTACTAAAGAAACAGTTTCTCTCTCTGCTAGTGATTGGGCGCAAGGTGGTATTGCCGCCGCGATCGCGCCTGATGATTCCCCCAGCCTTCATATTGACGATACACTCAAGGCAGGAGCAGGTTTATGTGATGTCGATGCAGTAGAGTTTCTCGCTCAACAAGCCCCTAGTTGTATTCAATCGTTAGTCAATTTAGGGGTAGCTTTTGACCGTCACAATCAAAATTTAGCTTTAACTTTAGAAGCAGCCCACTCTCGTCATCGGGTTCTCCACGCTGCCGATACCACCGGACGAGAAGTGACAACTACCCTCACTGCCCAAGTATTACGTCGTCAAAATATTCTGGTGATTCAGCAGGCTTTAGCTCTGAGTCTGTGCGTGTCACCAGAAAGCGGTCAATGTCAAGGCATTAGCTTATTTTATCAAGGTGAAGTTCGCCTCATTCAAGCTAGGGCTGTGGTGTTAGCTACCGGTGGCGGTGGCCAGGTATTTGCCCAAACTACCAACCCAGCCGTCAGTACCGGTGATGGCGTGGCAATTGCTTGGCGCGCCGGAGCAATTCTGCGTGATTTAGAGTTTGTGCAGTTTCATCCTACAGCTTTGACTAAACCTGGACGCTTTCTGATTAGTGAAGCTGTGCGTGGAGAAGGCGCGCATTTGATTGACAATGAGGGACGGCGGTTTGCTTTTGATTATCATCCGGCTGGTGAACTTGCACCCAGAGATGTAGTCAGCAGAGCTATTTTTAGCCACTTGCAACGTACAGCAGTTGATCCTGCTACCGCCCATGTGTGGCTGGATATGCGTCCTATCCCCCCAGAAAAAATTCGCCAACGCTTCCCTAACATTATTCAAGTATGTCAGCGTTGGGGAATTGATGTCTTTCATGAACCCATACCCGTCGCCCCAGCCGCCCACTACTGGATGGGTGGAATTGCCACTGATTTAATGAATCAGACTAATATTCCGGGATTATACGCAGTCGGAGAAACCGCGAGTACGGGTGTTCACGGAGCTAACCGTTTAGCTAGTAATTCTCTTTTAGAGTGTATTGTTTTTGGCGCGCAGTTAGCACAAATTCAACTTTCTGAGCCAGAAGATTCCCCGTTATCAGTATTACCCACTAGGGAATTGACTCTGGATGTTCAAGAATGGCACCACCAGCAAACACAACTAGCTACCATCCGAGAAAAATTACCCCGTCTGATGTGGCAAAGTGCCGGTATTTGTCGGGAACAGTCAAGTTTGGCAAGTGCGATCGCCACTGTAGAATCTTGGCAGCAAGATTTTGCTGCTTTGCCCTTAAGCCAATTCCTCATCGACGTAAAGTCGCAAACAGGAATTAAATTTCACTTTCCAGAAGTTGATCAGCAAGTTCGACTGTGGGCTGAAACCCGCAATTTGTTGGATGTTGCCTATCTTATTCTCAAAAGTGCGGCATTTAGGACTGAAAGCCGGGGTGGACACTATCGCCTAGACTACCCGCATCCTGATCCCCAATGGCAAACACATACTGTAGTTCATCAGTACCAATGGAATAGATTTCTATCATGAAATCTTAAATTTTGCTTAAGTATTTTCAAGTAAGTGTTTTCATTGCCTATACTCATTTTCAATGAAGCAAGTATAAATACTAAAACTACTTTACGACTAGCTAAACTTCAATACCTAAGTACGTACAGTAGTCATATTTCACAAGCAATTATCTTGTGAAACCACTTTATACACATTTACCCTTCAGTTGGCAAAATTTAAAACAGACTAACGTGTACCACTACCGTACTCGCTGTCAGGCCCACCATTATTTGGCGGAACAAAGGTTTCTACAGAGACTTTATTGTTTTCTCCAACGTAGATCGTGGTTCCACCTACAGGATGCTTAGGGTTGTAATTTGGCAAATACTGTAAAGATGCTGTTGCGTCAGCAACCTTTTGTATTACCAAAAAAGCACTGAGACAAAGCATCACAGCACTGACAATTTGCAATTTTGTAGTCATAGTTTCTAGTAAGCGAATGACGTTTTAGATTTTATTGAGCGTGTTTTGTTAAATGCAGTAGACAGAATTACATCTCAAGGCCGTCTCAGATTGAATTATTTTCGTCAAAAGAACTTTTGACTCAGTGTTTTCGATTAGTCAGCTACTACTTAATGAACAAGTATGTAATTTTCAGGACATCCAAATTACGGATATTTGCCTTCATCTCAGCTCGTTACTTAAGGAATATAGCTGAAAACCATTAGCTTACATCAATCCAAGGTTAGAAGTAATTCTAGACCTAAAGTTATATATGTTCATTAATTACCACAGAAGAATTATATTTATCATACATTTTTAATAAAAAATTAAGATAGTCGTGTGTAAATACTCACTAAATTCAGTACAAGCCCTGTATTAATACTGAGAGTATTTGAACTACTGATAGTGTTTTCTGCTAGAAATATGGGACTTCCGGACAACACACGGGGGACTTTATAGATTTTTCATGAACTTTCCTTACAAAAATCATCAAAAGTTAAAGAGTGAAGAGTGCTGAGTGCTGAGTGCTGAGTGCTGAGTGCTGAGTGCTGAGTGCTGAGTGATGAGTAATGAGTGGTGAGTAATGAGTAATGAGTAATGACTGCTTTTAGTCATAACGCGGCGTTTAGTCGGTGCTGAGTTGAGAAATAAATTCTACCTTGTCTACCTTGTCCCCAATTCCCAATCCCCAACGCTTCTTCATTTTGAATTTTGAATTTTGAATTGATTCGTCCCCAATCCCCAATCCCCCAAATTACACTCTAAAAAAACTCATAACAATTCTTACCGAGATTCTTAGCACGATACATAGCAACATCGGCTTGTTTAACTAAAGTATCGGCATCTTGACTAGTATGAGGATAAATACTGATGCCAATACTAGCGGAAACTTTAGTGGTATATCCATTAAGCACAATTGGCTCAGTAATACTAGCCATAATCTTCTCAGCTACTTTGGCTGCTACTTGCTGATGAGGTATAGCTCGTAAAAGCACTGTGAATTCATCGCCACCTAAGCGAGATACTGTGTCACTAGCACGCAAAGAGTTACTCAAACGCTGACCAATAATTACTAACAGGCGATCGCCCACCTCATGACCTAGAGTATCATTAACTTGCTTAAACCCATCTAAGTCAATAAACAACAGTCCTAATAGGAGATGATTTTCATGCGCCCAATTAATCGATTCCTGTAGCTGTTCAGCAAAGAACTTCCGATTAGGTAGACCTGTCAGAGAGTCATGATAGGCTAAGTAACGTAATTTGTCTTCTTTGAGCTTTAATTCATGATTAGAGCGAAACAGCTCCGCCGCAGTTCGCCTGAGTTCATCTTCCATCAACTTACGCTGCGTGATATCACGAATTACCCCCACCAAAAAGGAATTTCCCGCCGCGTCTTTGTGGAGCGATCGCTTCGTCTCAATTAAGTGCGTCCTTCCGTAAGCGTCGGTAAATTCCTCTTCATTTTCCTGGGGATGTTGTGTAGTTAAAACTAGCTGATCTTGTTTGCGGAAGACTTCAACTTCATGTTGGGGGAAAAAATCCAAATCCGACTTGTCAATCAGCATAGTATCGGGATAGCCAATAAATTGGCAGTAAGCCTGATTTAATACAATCCACTGGAGTTGCTCATTTTTTACAAAAATCGGATCAGCAATAGTGTTAATAATTTGCTGCAAAAATTCCTTAGAGCGTTTTAATTCTTCCTGTGTATAAGCCAAGTGATAAGTAATCCAAATCACAGAGCCACTGAATGTGAGTAATGACGGAATCAATGGTATCCACCAGCCAGACAAAAAAGCCAGATACGCGCTTAACATCAACAATAAACAAGAAAATATCACGCTTAAAATGCTCGGAAGCGGTCGTCTGATTTGCCATGTGGTTACAGCTCCGATATACGACCACAAGAAAATCCACAAATATTCCCAAACATCCGGCCAGGCTTGTAAAAGCGGTCTACCATCTAAAGCGGCTGAGATTAATTGATCCACAAAATAAGCTTGCAAGACAATCCCTGGTATCGGCTCTGCTCCTGATATCAGGCGACTAGAATAGGGGATAAATACACCTTCTTTGATGCTGGCAGCAGTAGAGCCAATCAACACAATCCGATCTTTAATTAAGTTAGGTGAAACTTTATCCGCTAACACATCTGCCATACTCACTTGCTGATAACTACAGCGACTTTTCTTGGCAGTATCACAATCTCGTTTGGGAAAATTGGACAAGATTTGATATCCCCTAGCATCCACTCCCACATAAGCACCATCATTACCCGTAAAGCGTGTAAACACAGCTTGACCTAACTGTAAAGATTCAGGATTGTTAGCTGCTCTTTGGGGAAGAATCTTTTCTGGTTTTAAATACAAAGCAGCCAGTTTTAAAGCAAAGCTTTCGTGTGGTTGATTTCCTATATGCCAGTACAGTAAGCTCCGGCGGACTTTGCCATCAGGATCATAAACTATATTGTTAAAGCCGACTTGTTGGGGATTCAATTGGGGTGGTGGTGCAACTCTCTGTTTACCCTCTGGTGCTAGTAGTTCCACACCAACTAAATTCGGCATCGCTTGATAAGCTTGCACTAGCTCTGTATAACCATACTTAATTGGTACATCCCGATAGATGTCTAGGCCAATGGCGCGCGGTTGGTGTGCTTGTAATTTTGCTAATAATTCTGCAATTACACCATCAGCAATGGGGAATCCGTGGCGTAAAGAAGCTTCATCAACAGCTACGATAGTAATTCGATGATTGGGACTTTCCTGGGGACGTAAGTGAAAAAATTGATCCAAAACTGCCAATTCTAAGGATTGCAATAAGCCTAAAGAACGTAACAGCAAGACTAAAATTACAACAGTGACAGTGATAATTAATTCTCTGTGTCCTTTACTAAACGAGGATTTCAGTCCTAAAACTAACTGCACGAGACGCTTGATGAATTGCTGACTCATTCCCGTTACCTACTGGACAGAAAAATAGTGAAATGATAATTGATAGTTGTTAAACAATTCTTAAAATAATCTTTTAATCATTTTCTTATACACTATTTTGACTGCTAGAAATCTTGAATGTAAGAAAATTGTGATAATTGAAAACCCCAGTTGCTTCAATCAACTGGGGTTTCGGAAATAATTAAGATTAGTGATGGCTATGCTTTATCTAAAGTATTTGAAATTACTTGGCCCTGTGTAACCTGTAACTTTGGCTAATTCTGCAAGGTTCTGTACGCCACTATAGCTTTTGCCCTTGATAATCCAAGTTGGATAACCTGTGATGTTTGCAGCTTTACACAAATCTGGTTTACCCTTGGGACTTTCAGGCGCGCACTCTGTCTTGATGCTGTCATCAATAATTTGATAAGCTTCCTTGCCAAAGAGTAATTTCTGTTCATGGCAGTGAGGACACCAAAAAGCTACATATTCCTTAGCTCCTACCTGCACTAAATGACGTGCTAGAGCGATTTCTGCTTCTCCAGAAGTAGTATTGATTTCCCAACCAAAATTAGGGTTAGGATCTACGGTGGGGGCAAAAGGCGGGAGTTTGCCGGCGGGGATTTCTTGGGCGGGTGGTTTATTGGCTGTGTTGACATCCTTATATATATATAAGGTGCCAATGAGCGTTACCATACCCACAATAATGGCAGTAAAGAATATTTGTCCAATATCTTCCCAGGCTCGACCCACAACGGTTAATACCAGCATACTCAAGGCGAACAAAGCCGAGGTAATGCAGTAAGGACAAAGGGCTTTGAGTTCAAATGCTAGGACATACATTAAATAGCCACTAAAAATAGACATAGCGATCGCGCCTATTAATAGTAACCACCAGGTCAAGTTTTCTAGCTGTTTGTGACTTTTACCTTCTCCCTTCCACACCACAGGAGCTAAAGCAAAAATCAGCATCCCCAGATAGGATAATAATCCAAGTAAGGCCAGTGGTTGCCCAAACACCGTTGCCCAAGGGCTAGCAAGTACATCATTACAACCCTTGGCTCCAGCCTCGGCTACACAAGCAACACCACCTCCAGTGAGTTTTTCAAAAGTTAAATAGCCAGTATTCAAAGCACCAAGTCCAGCGATCGCGGCAATTATTACCCGCGACCATTGATGAATCCAGGGAGTAGAACGGCGGCGAATCATAAGAAATGGGGAATGGGGAATTGGGAATGGGGAATTGGGAAGCGGGAAATAAATTACCTACTCCCTATCCCCTCATGACTATGAATGTAACTTTACTTGTTTAGCTGATTTACTCTCACCTTTGGAGTTCCAAGTGCGACGAGCAGCTTCCACGAATTGACTGACGCGAATGGGGTCAATTGGTTGCTCGATACGACCTTGGCGTTTGAGGGAGCTAGAAACAATCACACCATTGGCAGCCTGCAATAGTGTAGCAATATTTTCCCAATCGGCTCCGCTACCAATAAATACCGGTGTACCATTGGCTGCACCACAGGCTAATTCTAAGTCTTCTTGGTTGGGGGGAGAGCCAGTTGCCCAACCGGATAAAATCACTGCGTCCGCTAAACCCCGCTCGATAGTATCTTTGACAGCAACTGTCAGATTTGGAGAACTTAAGGGACGAGCGTGTTTGACTAAAACGTCCGCCAAAATTTTGACATCCGAGCCTAATTCACGACGATAGCGGAGTAGTTGATGGGCTTCTCCTTCAATTAATCCTTGGTCTGTCGCCATTACGCCCGTCAACACATTCACACGGATAAATTGCGCCCCCACACAAGAAGCGATCGCCAATGCACTATGCCCATCGTTTCGCAACACATTGATACCTATCGGTAACATCACCAAATTTTGGATGCGTTGCACAACTACAGTCATCGCACTGACAACTGCGGGGTCAACATGATTTTTCGTAAACGGAGCATCGAAAAAATTTTCTACAATAATCCCATCTACTCCGCCACTAGCAAGAGCCGTTGCTTCTTGTTCGGCGCGGTCGATTACTGCTTTGAGGCTACCTCCCCAACGGGCTGAGGTGGGAAGGGGTAGCAGGTGTACCACGCCAATGATTGGTGTTCGAGTTTTAAATAACTGTTCTAAGTCCACGTCTTTTACTATTGTGAGGGCATAGGGTAGGGCAGGGGGCAGGGGGCAGGGGGAATTAGTTTTTTTCCTCTGCTTTTTTACCTCTTCCTAGTTCCTAATCCCCAGTCCCCAGTACCCATTTCCCTAATTAGCATTAAATTTGTTTTATTTTGGTTGTTTTACTGCCTCCACCGGAAGACAGAATTTAGGGTAAAACTTACCATAAGATATGTTAAGATAAAACCTGGCTACAAGAGGAGTTTGCCACTCACAACACGCAAGGCAGCTTCCCTCTGTTTAGGTACTCCGCCTGTCGCACGTCGTAGGCCAAGCCTGAGCGTTAGGGTAGCATTACTGCTTCATGGGGCGTAGTCGCAAGCGCGATTTCCCTGAGGGTAGCGACTTCTCATAACCAGCCTTTGGGCGGCTTCCCGATGGGTAAATTAACAACGCACACGCTGCGGTAGTGTAAAATACCAACAGGCGATTTGTTAAAAAAGATTACAAGTGTCAAATGTACCCAAAGACACTCAGTTTTACCCTGGGAAACAAACTAATAAAAACATCATAACATGACCTGAACACAACTATGGTCATAGGTTTCAAGCAGTTACTGACAGTGGAAATACTCTACTAAAATGATGTAACTGTGGGGGTGCGAACCGCAAACAGCGAAATTTAATGTTGTTTGTGTTTGACAACAAGCAAAAACCAAAAATATTTTCAAAATATGGGTGAAAAGCCAACAATAGCAATCTCTCACTTGGGCTGTGAGAAAAATCGAATTGATACAGAACATATGTTAGGGCTGCTAGTAGAAGCAGGATATGGTGTAGATGCCAATGAAGAGTTAGCAGATTACGTTATAGTCAATACTTGTAGTTTTATTGAAGCAGCTAGGGAAGAATCTGTTAGAACATTAGTAGAACTGGCAGAAGCTAACAAAAAAATCGTGATTACAGGCTGTATGGCACAGCACTTCCAAGGACAATTATTGGAAGAATTGCCAGAAGCCGTGGCCGTGGTTGGCACTGGAGATTATCATCAAATCGTCAATGTCATCGAAAGGGTAGAACAAGGGGAAAGGGTTAAACAGGTTAGTGCTGAACCCACTTATATCGCAGATGAAACCACACCCCCGCTACCGTACCACTACCGAAGGCGTGGCTTATTTGCGAGTTGCAGAAGGGTGTGATTACCGTTGTGCATTTTGTATTATTCCCCATCTGCGCGGCAACCAACGATCGCGTACAATAGAATCAATAGTTGCTGAAGCCCAGCAACTAGCAAATCAAGGGGTGCAAGAGATAATTCTCATTTCCCAAATCACCACAAATTACGGGTTAGATATTTACGGTAAGCCCAAACTAGCCGAATTGCTCCGAGCATTGGGGAAAGTGGATATACCGTGGATTAGGATGCACTACGCCTATCCCACCGGGCTAACCCCAGACGTGATCGCAGCCATTCAGGAGACACCTAACGTCTTACCTTACTTAGATTTACCCCTGCAACATTCCCACCCAGAGGTATTGCGGGCGATGAATCGTCCTTGGCAGGGACGGGTCAACGATGAGATTATCGACCGCCTCAAAACCGCCATACCAGGTGCGGTTTTGCGGACAACATTGATAGTGGGCTTTCCTGGGGAAACAGAAGCACACTTTGAGCATTTGCTAGAGTTTGTCCAAAGGCACGAATTTGATCATGTGGGAGTTTTCACCTTTTCACCAGAAGAGGGAACACCCGCACATACACTACCAAATCAACTACCACAAGCTGTCATGGATGAACGCCGCGATCGCCTGATGGCCATCCAACAGCCCATATCTTGGCAAAAAAATCAGCAGGAAATCGGCAAAATTGTTGAAGTCCTGATTGAGCAGGAAAACCCTGGAAGTGGGAAATTAATCGGTCGTTCCGGCAGATTTTCCCCCGAAGTTGACGGTCAAGTCTACATCAGTGGCCAAGCCAAGTTAGGAACTATCGTACCCGTAAAAATTCACGGAGCAGATGAGTACGATTTGTTTGGCGAAGTCGCCCTATGAGGCAGGGGTGCAGGGTGCAGGGTGCAGGGGGGATACCCCAATTCCCAGTCACCAATACCCAATCCCCAGTCCCCAGTCCCCAGTCCCCAATTAAAGTTTCAATTTACAAATCGCAAAGTCAAAAACAAAATCTAGGAGCGTTGATGAATCTTTCTTTTCAAGAACTAGGCATTTCACAGGAACGCGTTGACCACTTAGAAAAAATTGGTTTTACAGCACCTACTAATATTCAAGCTCAAGCTATTCCTCAACTGTTGTCCGGTCGGGATGTCGTAGGTCAATCTCAAACAGGTACAGGCAAAACAGCAGCATTTTCCTTGCCAATTTTAGAGCGAATCGACATACAACAAAGAGCTGTGCAAGCCCTAGTCCTAACCCCCACCCGTGAGTTAGCCATCCAAGTCCACGATGCAATTAGCCAATTTATTGGTCATAGTGGCTTGCGGGTATCAGCAATTTACGGTGGTCAATCAATCGACCGTCAAATTATGCAACTCAAGCGTGGTGTGCATGTAGTAGTCGGCACTCCCGGACGAGTGATTGACTTACTAGAAAGAGGTAGCTTGAAACTAGATCAAGTCAGATGGTTTGTTCTAGATGAAGCCGATGAAATGTTGAGCATGGGCTTTATTGATGATGTCGAGAGAATTTTATCTCAAGCACCAGAAGAACGGCAAACCGCGCTGTTCTCAGCCACCATGCCCCCATCAATTCGGATGTTGGTCAACAAGTTTCTCCACTCTCCTGTCACTGTGACAGTTGAGCAACCCAAAGCCACACCCAATAAAATCAATCAGGTAGCTTATCTGATTCCCCGTCACTGGACAAAAGCCAAAGCATTACAGCCGATTCTGGAAATGGAAGACCCAGAAACCGCTTTAATCTTCGTCCGTACAAGACGCACCGCCGCCGAACTTACCAGTCAACTGCAAGCTGCTGGTCACAGTGTGGATGAATATCATGGCGACTTGTCTCAGCAAGCACGGGAAAGATTACTAACTAGATTCCGCAACCGTCAAGTGCGCTGGGTAGTAGCCACAGATATTGCTGCACGCGGTTTAGATGTTGACCAACTATCCCATGTAATTAACTTCGACCTCCCCGATAGCGTCGAAACCTACGTACACCGCATCGGCCGCACAGGTCGCGCAGGGAAAGAAGGTACAGCCATCACCTTAGTACAGCCCTTTGAGCGTCGCAAACAGCAAATCTTTGAACGCCATGTCCGCCAAAACTGGCAATTGCTCTCCATTCCCACACGGGCGCAAATCGAAGCACGCCACATTCAAAAACTGCAAGGACAAGTTAGAGAAGCCTTAGCCGGTGAGCGTTTAGCTTCATTCTTGCCCATTATCAGCGAATTGATTGAACAGTACGACGCACAGGCGATCGCGGCTGCGGCACTACAAATCGCTTATGATCAAACTCGTCCTGCTTGGTTGAGTGCGGATATCGACATTCCCGAAGAAACCGCATCTGCACCTAAACCCAAAATCGTCAAACGTCGCGAATTTGCTGGTGACAGAAACCGTTCCAACTGGAATAGAGATAACAACAGCGAAGAAGGACGCGGTACTCCCAAACCAAAACTCCGTTCAGGTCGCCGTGAACCTTCGATTTCCTCTGGGAATCCCAAATTAGGCTCATCCGCCACTAGGGAATCAGCTTCTTAGAGTGCTGAGTGCTGAGTGCTGAGTGCTGAGTATGTTTGTCTCAACTCATAATTCCTCACTTTGACTAACTGTTTTGATCAGCTTGTAGGAACATAGATAATGGATGCACTATTTTGAGTCTTATGTTCACAATCTCCGACTTAGAGCAGCTACAAGCTGAACATCCAGAATGGCAGATGGAACTGGTGGACGGTGATATCCTGATTATGGGGCCATCAGATTATATTTCCGAAGAAATAGGTGCTGAATTAATTCGGTTACTGGGAAACTGGGTACGTCCGCGTAAACTGGGACGTGTCACTGGTTCAAGTGCTGGTTTTATTCTGCCTCAACTGGAAACAGAAAATGGTAACAAAATTGAATCAGAAAAACGCAATCTCCGCGCTCCTGATGTGTCTTTTGTGCGTGCCGAGAGACTAAAAATCAGCCAGCGCGATTTTGTGGAATTAGTGCCTGATTTGATCGTAGAAATCAGATCAAAGTCAGATAAAATCAAGCCACTAGAAGAAAAAATTCAGCTATTTTTACAACTCGGTTGTGTCGTCGGTATACTCATCGACCCAGACAAATTAACATTAACTGTTTACCGGCTCAATCAAGAACCAATTATATTGAAGAATAACGATCAACTGACGCTACCAGATTTACTTCCAGGTTGGGAGCTAACAATATCGGAACTCTGGCCGCCTGTATTTGAGTAATAGAATAAAAACTCCGCGTACCTCCACAAGACTTGACATGAAAAAATTTTTCAAGCGGGTAGTTATTCCGCTTGATATGAGAATTAATTCAGCCAAGGACGACTGAGATTTTCTAATTCTGCAACTTCATCATCGCTTAATTTCCAACCTAAAGCACCAGCATTTTGCTTGACTTGTTCAGCAGTTTTTACCCCAGCAATAGGAATCACATTACCCTGAGCAATTAACCAATTTAAGGCAACTTGGGCAGGAGTGCGATCGCGTTCTTCTCCTATCCTCCGTAATAGCTCAATCACGGGTGCGATTTTTTGCAATCCTTCTTTGCTAAATCTAGGATCGAATTTTCTTGCGCCGCTAAGTTTTTCAGCACTTTCCGGCGTATATTTTCCCGTGAGCAATCCCTGTGCTAAAGGACTATATGCCAAAATTGTTACACCTAACTCACGGGCAGTCGCTAAAGTCCCGTCTCTCTCGATTTGACGAGTCAGTAAAGAATAACGGACTTGATTTACCGCTAAAGGTACTCCTCTCGCTGCTAATATTTGATGAGCTTCCCGCATTTGAGCAGGAGAATAATTACTAACACCGATAGCAGCAATTCTACCCCGCTTCACTTCCTCAGCTAAGGTGTTTAACAAAGTTTCTTGACTCAAAAAGAAAGTAAAAGGCCAATGCACTTGATACAAAGCAATACTTTCTAGTTGCAGACGTTTGAGACTATCTGTCAAAGCATCAGCAACAGATTCTCCAGAAAATCGCCAAGGTAAGGGGCCAAATTTTGTGGCAATTTGGACTGGCTGTTGTGTTTGCTGAAGAAATTCTCCTAAAAATTTTTCTGATAGTCCTAGTCCATAAACTTCGGCGGTATCAAAAAAGGTGACACCATCTGCTATGGCGGCGGTAAATGCGGCTTGTAACTCTTGTTGTCCATAACCTTCGCCATAACTCCAAAATAATTTATCGCCCCAAGCCCAAGTCCCAATGCAAAGGGGTGGGACAGATGGGCCGTTTTTCCCCAATGTGATTGTTTCCACGGTGGTAAAATTTAGATTAATATTTCTTCACTTTTCCAGTTTAACGTGAGCAAAAGTGATTAAATTCATCATTTGCAATACCTGCCAATTAGTAAGATTTATTTACATATTTCTCTATATATCGTTTTTTTGACCAATAGCTATGGCAACTAGCAATTTTTCACCCCATCCTGAATCAGATCAGTCGGTTGATATGAAACCTCTACCCAAAGTTAATGTCCCAACAATGTTTCGACTGGGTTTGTTTCAAATGGGACTAGGCATCATGTCGCTGCTCACCTTGGGGGTGTTGAATCGTGTGATGATTGATGAGTTAAAAGTTTTGCCATTGATTGCGGCTGGGGCTATTGCTATGCACCAGTTTGTGAGTCCGGCGCGCATCTGGTTCGGTCAGATGTCTGATAGCAAGCCTTTATTTGGCTATAATCGCACGGGTTATGTTTGGATAGGGGCTGCCATATTCACCATTGTTTCTTTCTTGGCGTTACAAGTAGTTTGGCAGCTAGGTAGTAGTTTACAAGCCACTGGTTGGAGTTTTGCTACATATAGTTGGGCGGCTGTACTGGCTTTGATGTTTGCGTTGTATGGTTTAGCTTTGAGTGCGAGTTCTACACCTTTTGCTGCACTATTAGTAGATATCACCGATGAGGATAATCGTTCCCAGTTGATTGGGATTGTCTGGTCAATGTTAATGATTGGGATTGTGATCGGCGCAATTGTTAGTTCTAGGTTACTAGAAAGACCAGAAATTTGCGGAGCAGCTTTGCTGTCTTATGATCCTAGTCAAACTAATAAAGTTGTAGATATCGCTAAATTGCAGCAGGCGGTGAATCCTGTGTTTATCATTATGCCTGCGATCGTTTTTGGTTTATCGCTGCTGGCGACTTTGGGCATTGAAAAGAAATATTCCCGCTTTAATTCCCGTTCTACCATAGTAGCCAGGGAAGATCAAATATCCTTGGGCAAAGCTTTGAAGGTGCTAACTGCTAACCGTCAAACAGGCGTATTCTTTGGCTTTTTGTTGGTGTTGACTCTTAGCATTTTCATGCAAGATGCTGTCCTAGAACCCTATGGGGGAGAGGTGTTTGGGATGTGTATTTCTCAAACTACCAGACTCAATATTCCCTTTGGGATAGGAACTTTAATTGGTATTAGTTCCACCGGTTTTTTACTTTTACCGCGTTTAGGGAAGAAACAGACGACGAAAATTGGCTGTTTGGGTGCGGTTTTCAGCTTTTGTCTGATTATTATGGCAGGCTTTAGCGGTAATGCAGGCGTGCTGATGGGTAGCTTGCTGTGTTTTGGGTTGTCTTCCGGTGTGATTACAGCTGGTGCTACTAGTTTAATGCTAGATTTGACGGCGGCGGAAACAGCCGGGACGTTTATTGGTGCGTGGGGATTATCACAGGCTATGGCTAGGGGATTAGCTACAGTCTTGGGTGGCGTAGTTTTAAATGTCGGCAAAACATTGTTCGGCGTACCAGTGCTAGCATACGGGTTGGTATTTGCCTTACAAGCAGTAGGGATGCTAGTCGCTGTTTGGTGTTTGCGCCAGGTGAACATCCAAGAATTCCAGGTGAATGCGAAAACAGCGATCGCCTCTATTCTGGAAAAAGAATTAGACTAACACAATGAACGATTTTTGGATAACAGTTGTTGATTTTGCCCAAACCACTACTACCAGAGTGGGAAGGCAATTAATGCAAGATTTTGGTCAGGTGCAAGCTGCACAAAAAGCTGATGGTAGCCTAGTTACACAGGCTGATAAATGGGCAGATCAAGAGATTCGGGATGCGATCGCCTCTACTTTTTCTGGTTACGGAATTCTCAGTGAGGAAGGTGAACAGGTTTTTCCTGGTACAGATTGGTGTTGGGTAATTGATCCTTTAGACGGTACAACCAACTTTACACGGGGGATTCCCATCTGGTCGATTTCCTTGGCTTTATTGTACAAAGGTACACCGATTTTTGGTTATGTGTACGTTCCGCCACTCAATCAAGCTTTTCACGGATTTTGGCCTGGTAATTCTGGCTTGACTACACCATTGGGAGCATATCTCAATCATCACCCCATCCATACCAGTAATGACGCTCCTTCTAGCAATCATTTTTTCAATCTTTGTTCCCGTAGCTTGGCTGTGGTGCAGCAAGGCTTCCCTTGCAAAATTAGGATGTTGGGCGTAGCTAGCTATAACTTTTTGACTGTCGCCACTGGTGCAACACTAGGAGGTGTAGAAGCTACACCCAAAGTTTGGGATATTGCAGGCGTTTGGGTGATTCTGCAAGCGGCTGGTGGTAACTGGGTATCACTCAACTCACAGCCATTTCCCTTGGAAGCGGGAGTAGATTATAGCGATCGCTCCTTCCCCACCCTCGCCGCAAGTCGTCCAGAATTAGTGTCTTTCTTTACACCCTTCACCCAAGCCTTGAAAATTTAGAATTACCCGAAGATTCACCCTTTAATTGTTTCATTAACCCAGGTTGCCTGTCGCCAAAATTTTTACAGGTAGTCTGGGTATTTTTTCATGATTTGGCAAATATTCCACGTATATGTAATTTGAGGGTGTCATTAACTCATAACAGAACTGGTTATTGACTGCGTATTTGCAACTGTCAATCAGAAATTGATGAAGACTGACACACTTTATTTACTTTCTTGAAAACTCAGTTTAGTAATTGATTGTTAAAGTCTATGTTGTCCGATTTAGAGTTAATGCGAGAATTTATTGCTCAATCTATTGCTAAGAAAGAGGTTTTGTTAGCAAACCACTATTTAAAAGCCCAAATGATTTACAAAAGCAATCAATTAATCTCTAAAAAAGAGGGTGTGATTGCTACTGCTAAATTAGACCATACACCATCTGATTTCTTAATTGATGCCAATTCATCTTATTGGGAAATTATCAATAATACCTTAGCCGACTACAGTTATATTTTTACGTTTGAATTAGATAGTAATGGACTCTATCGATATCAACGGTGTGCTGTTCCACAAGGTTATACACTCCGATGCACTAAGTCCTTGGGTCTGTGGCAAGCTTGGTGGAAGTATAATAAATATGCTGCATCTTTCAAAGTTCCCTTAGACATTTTAGTCAGGACTAAGAACTCATGGTACGGTATTAAAAATTTAACGATTAGTGATGGCTTAATTTATATCAAAACTTTAGTTAGCGAACAGCAATTATCTCCTGAAGATTTAGTAATTTGGTTAAGCAAAGTAGAATCTCCTTCACAAAAGCAATATTTGTATGAAATTTGAGGGTAATCAGATAAAAAATTTACCCGATGCTTCGGCTTGGCTATTGCAAGAAAAATTTGCCCATCGAACTATCTAACCAAATATTGCTAATACTATATAGAAGCATCTTGAAAAGAGTAGATCATGATGAATCAGTGCCGTTAAGTTTTCAAAATCATTGCTCCAGGCAAGACTTAACTTACCAACTCATAATCTACTTATTTTATTTAATTATTATTTTTCAGTATTTTTACTATTCTTATATAAAGACTTTACTTTTAATGTGGTAAATTCTTAAGCACACTTCATAATAAATATTTACTACATAATTAATACAAGATTCTTTCATGAAAACTTTATGGCTTTGCAGCAGTAATTTTGAAGAATTCAATACTTCACCGTATATTTACAACGTCGAAAAAATGTTTGGGTATAATTAGATTGTAGGCGATTACAGATTATCAATAATATTACGGTAATCACTCAGTCAAAGTGTGCCGTGTCTTAGGTAAAAATATTGCGTTGCATATAGAAAAGAACCATGTTATCCAATTTGGAATTATTCAAAGAGTTTGTGAGTCAATCGATTCAAAAACAAGAAGTCTTATTAGCAAACGGGACATTACAAGCACAAACACTCTATAAAACTAATCAAGTTACAGCAAAAGCAGAAGGTATCATTGCTACTGCCCAAATCACTCAGAAAAATCTAGAATTTTCTATCAAATCAACTTCATCCTATTGGGAATTAATTAACGAAGTCTTGGCGGAACACAGCTATATTCTCACAGGAGAAATAGACGAACGCTATTGCTATCGATATCAATACTGCCAATTACCACCAGGTTATCGGATGCACTGTACAAAATCAGTTCATTTATGGCGAGCTTGGTGGCGATATCGCAAAAATAAGTCCCAATTGGGTATTCCCTTAGATTTGCTAATTCGGACGCGTAGTTCTTGGTATCCTATTAGAGATTTAATTATTAGTGATGGACTGTTATATATCAAAACCTTGGGGAGTGAAATTGCTGTTCACGCTGATGACTTGATCATTTGGTTAAGCAAAGCTGATGTGAAATTTCCCAGTCCATCTGAGCAACAGGAAGTAGGGAGTAGAGAGTAGGGAACGAGTTGTGAAATTCAACGCCAATAGAGCTTTCAATGTAGTTAAAATGCCTTTGAGTATTTAACTGGGAAATAATTATGCAAGGACTATGGCTAGAAAATAACCAATTGCAACTGCGTTCAGATATTCCTATTCCTGAACCCCCTGCTGGCGAAGCATTGGTAAGAGTTTTACGTGCAGGAATTTGTAATACCGACTTAGAACTACTCAGAGGCTACTATCCCTACACTGGCGTTATCGGACATGAATTCGTCGGTTTGGTTGAACAAGGGCCAGCACATCTTGTCAATCAACGAGTTGTAGGTGAAATTAATGCTGTTTGTGGTCATTGTCGCTATTGTCGTCGGGGACAACCCACCCATTGCGAGAATCGTACAGTATTGGGAATTGTCAACCGTCACGGCGCGTTTGCTGACTATCTTTGTTTACCGATAGAAAACTTACATCCTGTACCCGAAAACGTACCCACAGAAATTGCGACATTTACCGAACCATTAGCAGCAGCGTTGGAAATTCAGCAGCAGATTGCCATATGTGCAGACGATCGCGTGCTAGTAGTAGGAGATGGTAAATTAGGGCAATTAGTAGCGCAAACATTGGCTTTGACTGGTTGTGAACTGTTAGTGATCGGTCGCCACCCAGAAAAACTAGCAAATTTAGCAGCTAGAGGCATAAAAACGGGTTTAGTTGACGCTGTTCCACAGAGAAGTTTTGATATTGCCGTAGAGTGTACAGGAAACCCAGAAGGATTTGCGATCGCTCTTCAGGCGTTACGCCCTCGTGGTACTCTTGTCCTAAAAAGTACCTATGCAGGCAACCTCAGCATAGACGCTTCCGCCTTAGTAGTTGATGAGATTACCTTAATTGGTTCTCGTTGCGGCCCATTTCCCGCCGCACTGGAGTTATTAGCAGCCGAAAAAGTAGACGTAAAACCCCTAATTCACGCAACCTACCCCCTCCATCAAGGACTAGAAGCCTTTACCCAAGCCCAACGCCGAGGAGTATTAAAGGTGTTGTTGGAGATTGGTCAATAGTTATTAGTCAATAGTCAATAGTCATTAGTCATTAGTCATTAGTCATTAGTCATTAGTCATTAGTCATTGGGGAACAGCTTTCCTCATTTCCTACCTTGTCCCCCCAGTCCCCAATCCCCAATTCCCAGTCCCCAGTCCCCAATCCCCAATCCCCAGTCCCCAGTCCCCAGTCCCCAATCCCCAGTCCCCAATTCCCCAATCCCTAATACAAATAAGGATTCGTCTTAGGCTGAAAATCAGTGCATTCAATTGCTTCTTCTGTGTTGGCTATGGATGGGTGGACAGTGCATTTGAGGCGGTAGTTATCGGTGAAAAATTGGCACCCAGGACAGGGTATTTGGTGCATCCGTTGCGCTGTTTTAAGACCATCTCGTGTGGCTGTCCACAGACTCCACAGGACAAGAGAAATGATTAACCACGCCCCAGAAAAGCAAATGGGGACTAAAAATGGTTGAATGCTTTTGATTAGTAAAGATATTAATTCCTGCACGGCGATTGCTAAAAAAATGAAGAGCTAGAAGTATATTAGCTCCTAACTCTTTCTTGCTAACGTCTGACTGTAGATGTAGAAATTTGGGGATTGGGGATTGGGGATTGGGGAAGAAAAATTTCCTCATTTCTCCCTTGTCTCCCCCACACCCCCACACCCTCACACCCTCACACCCTTACACCCCCAAACCCTTACACCCCCACACCCCTAAATTCTTAAATTCCCGCATGACCCAAGGCTAAACCAGCCACCAGCATTCCCAGAACTAAAAAGGGTTGTGCGCTGGCTTGGTATTTGACATCATTCTGTAAGGGGTCACGGAGGAAGTACATATCTTGAAAGGTGATTTGGGGGATGATTAACAGTACCAAAATCCCAGCGTATAAATTTTCGTGGATACTCACCAAATATGCTGCAATCAAGCCTTGAAAGACATCAATCATGATGACGCAAATCCAGGCGGCGGTGTTGATACCAAACATCACAGGTAATGATTTCAAACCGAGTTGGCGATCGCCTTCTACACTCTTAAAATCATTAACAATAGCGATTCCTAATCCTGCCAAGCTGTAAATCAAGGTGAGAACGACAATTTTCCAGTTGAGTTCACCAAACAAAGCATGACCAGCCCACCAAGGTAAGGCGATGTAACTAGCACCTAAAGCATAGTTACCCAACCAGCCATTCTGTTTGAGTTTTAAAGGTGGGGCAGAGTAGATGAAGGCAATAAAAGAACCAAATATTGCCAAAACTGTGACATTGGGGAATTCATGACCAGCCCATACATCCAGCACAAAAGCTAGGGCAATACCAGCGATAAATAAAAAGATAATCTGGCTGACTACTTGTGGTACAGAAATTGCGCCGGAAGGGATGGGACGATAGGGTTCATTGATGGCATCAATTTCGCGGTCATAAAAATCATTTAGGGTTTGGGTATAACCGGTGAGTAATGGCCCAGATAGCAACATACAAGCAGCAGCCTTCAGGACATTTTCCAAAGACCAAGTATAGTTACCAGAAGAAGCCGCACCACAGACCACACCCCAAATTAAGGGAATCCAGGTAATTGGCTTCATTAATTGCAAGCGAATCTTCCAAATGGAAGTTTCCCCTGGTGCTGCACCTTTCATCCCCAACAACTGGCGAGTTTTGGCAGTGCGATCGCTGCCTTCAGAATTAGAATCAGGAGTAATGGGAGTTAGTTCTGACATAGGAATTCATTATTAGTTGGGCATTGGGAATTGGGCATTGGGCATTGGGAATTGGGTATAAAAAAGCCCCCAGTCCCCAGTCCCCAGTCCCCAGTCCCCAGTCCCCAGTACCTAATCCTAAAAAGAAATGATCAAATAATTATTTTGAAACTTAGCCCCAGTTATGGGTTTACCACTGAGTGCTGGAGGTAAAAACACGTTGCGCCGTTGGTCGCCTGCTTCCACAGTGACTTCTGGCCCGTACTGGGTGAGTTTGACCTGTTTTTTATCAAAGCCAGGTAAAAACAAGCGTACCTGGAGGTTATGAACATCAATAGTGATGGGAGTGGGGGCTTGTAGGGCTTGTTCTACAAAATTGGGCATCGCATCTATTAATGGTTGCCAATTACCACTCTCTAAATCAGGCACAACATTCACACTTAAGGGTGTAAATTCTGCTGATAAGTTGGTGTGAGGTTGGGAGGAGATTTGGATGACACCGCCGACTGTTAAACCAACTTGTTGTGCGCCACCCCAGAGATAGCGAATGCTGGCTACTTCCAAGGGGTCTCCGGTAGTCACCAAAAAGGCGGCTACGCGCTGGGGGTCAGCTAAAGCCGCTTTTCCTTTATCTAGGAAATTATTGATTTGATTCGTTGGTTGAGCAAAATTATCTGCTGTCCAGTTGAAATTGAAAAAACTGCTAATTAGCGGTTGAATCAAGGGTGATTCGGCAATACTTCTGCCTAAATCCGAGTTGACTATTAATTGTCGGAATCGTCGGACATACCAGCTTAAAGATTCTGGCATCCCCAGCATTCGCAGGGTGAAAGAATCACCTGTGCCGTTGTAAACGATCGCATCATACTTGCCACTGGCATCATATTCACGGATGGCATTAAGGGCAAGGGCATGATCCATTCCTGGTAATACTACCAGTTCTTGACCGTAGACATCTTTAATGATGGGCGTTTTGAGGTATTGTGCCTCCAGTTTTTTCACCTCATCCCAATTGCGTTCTAGTAGTACAGAGGTTTGAAATTGTACTACTGCCAAATTAGGGGCTATTTCCTGGGGGTCTGGTGCAAGGGTTTGGTCTAAGAGAATCGGTAATATTGGTTCTGCCAATCCTGCTAGTAGTACCCGCTTGCCTTGACTTGCCAATGATTTAGCAGCCGCGATCGCTATTTTGGTACGAGCAACGCTGTTTTCGCCCAAAAATGTCAGTATCAGGGACATTATCTTGATTTCCAATTACCGCCGGTCTTTTCAATTCCAACTTAGCACTAGGCAAATACTATAAGCTTCTACCTGGGGTTTTTAATGTTAAACGGCCTTTATTTCGTCCTCAAAAAACCAAGTCGAAGTATTATCGTCAAACTGTACCACTACACCTACACCGCTACCATCGGTTACTTTATAACCTGCAATGATGCCAACTTTACCTAGTTTTTGAGCGACAACAGCAGAAACGCGATCGCGCAAACGAAACACCTTAACCTTTTGTCCGATTTCCATGCCTACATAAAACGCAATAAACCAAGAATCAGTTTAGCCGAATCTGGTACTGATCTCACAGTGATTTACCTCGATGTTAAAACTATATCAACTGCTTCCTCAGCTACTCTATGGAGTCAGCAATCATGCCAACTAGCTGATAGACTGTCATAATATTTTCGACACTCAATTCAGCTTGCTCCAGAAAACATCCTTATTGATGAATTGCTGACTCAGAACTTTCAACTCAGCACTCAACGCTTGTTTTAGTATTATGAAGAAAATATGACAACAAAAAAAGCTCTCATTACAGGAGTCACAGGACAAGACGGTTCGTATTTGGCAGAACTGCTTCTAAGTAAAGGCTATCAGGTTTTTGGATTAGTGCGCCGCTCTAGTTCCAGCAATCTTGAGCGCATTAGTCATCTGAGTGGTGAGGTGATCATTCTTTCTGGCGATCTTCTCGACCAATCCTCACTGATGGATGTGATTGCAGAATCACAACCTGATGAAATTTATAATTTGGCTTCTCAAAGTTATGTTCCTTTATCTTGGACACAACCAGCACTCACAGCCGAATATACAGCCCTTGGTGTCTCCCGCCTTTTAGAATCTATCCGTCGTTGTAAACCAGACGCTAAATTTTATCAGGCTTCTAGTAGTGAGGTTTTTGGTGAACCCGATGAATCACCCCAAACAGAACGGACAGCTTTTCGTCCCCGTAACCCTTACGGTGTTGCTAAAGCTTACGCCCATTGGATGACTGTAAATTATCGCCAAAAATATAATCTCTATACTTGCTGCGGAATTACCTACACCCATGAATCTCCGCGACGGGGTACAGAGTTTGTCTTTCGCAAAATCACCCATGCAGCCGCCCAAATTAAACTCGGTCTAGCTCATGAACTGAAATTAGGCAATCTAGAGGCGCGTCGTGATTGGTGTTACGCTCAAGATGCTGTGTCTGCTATGTGGTTGATGTTACAGCAAGACCAACCAGATGATTACATTATTGCCAGTGGTGAGACTCATTCAGTCAAAGAATTGGTAGAGTGTGCCTTTGGCTGTGTTGGTCTCAATTGGCAAGATTACGTTTCTGTTGACCCTACGTTTTACCGTCCTGACGAAACAGTACAGTTAGTTGGTGCGATTGATAAGATTAAGAAACAAATTAACTGGCAACCTCAATACTCATTTGAGCAATTAGTAGAGTTAATGGTGGAAAATGACCTCAAAAAATTGAGCAGTGATAAGTTTTAATGTGCAGCCCCACAATTACTAAGTAGGTCGGTGTAAATAATTATTGCTGGAATAAGGCAGGGAGCAGGGGGAGGAACATCCAAACCGCTTTTTGCCTACCCTATTCAATATTTACTTTATAAATAGCCTCTAAATAATTTTTCCTAATTAACTTTACTCTGTATGTATATTTCTAAATCTATTAATCGGCGGTCTTTTTTAATTAGCATGGGTGGATTAACAGTTTCACAACTATTAATTGGCTGCGCTAACAATCAACAAGCACAAATCAACATCCAATTACTCAAAGGCTCTATCCCGGCTCAAGTTGCTGATCAGTTTCGCAAAAAGCTAGAAAAACAAGTACCAGTTAAGTTTGCACCAATAGCACAAATCCAAGAAAGTTTTAAGCAGTTGCAAACTTGGCAGCAACCACCAGATAAACAAGATACAGGATGGGGTCGGTTTATCCCATTTAGACAATCCCAAGCACCACAGTTAGCAAATTTCATGACGTTGGGTGATTATTGGCTAAAAACAGCAATTGAACAGCAATTAATTCAACCGCTAGAACCCACAAAGTTCAAACACTGGTCTAACTTAGATGCTCGATGGCAACAGTTAGTCACTCGCAATGACCAAGGTTTTCCTGATCCTCAAGGCAAGGTTTGGGCTGCGCCTTACCGTTGGGGTGGGACAGTAATTGTCTATAACCAAGAGAAGTTTCGTGAGTTGGGATGGACACCACAGGATTGGAGTGATTTGTGGCGGAAAGAATTGCGATCGCAGTTTTCTTTACTCAACGAACCGAGAGAAGTAATTGGCTTGGTTCTCAAGAAATTGGGACTATCTTACAATACTGCTGACCTCAAAACAGTTCCCCAATTAGAATCAGAACTCAAAACCTTAAACCAACAAGTCAAATTCTACGGTTCTACTACTTACCTAGAGCCGCTAATTATTGGTGACACTTGGTTGGCGGTGGGTTGGTCAAGCGATATAGTACCACTTCTCAACCGTTATCCTCAACTGCGGATGGTAGTTCCCCGTTCTGGAACAGCAATTTGGTCTGATTTGTGGGTAAGTCCCAAGGGTGCAACTCAGAATGATTTCTCCGCAAAATGGATTGATTTTTGTTGGGAATCTAAGATTGTTGAACAAATCTCATTACAAACTAAGAGTAATTCTCCTATAGTCAGTAATCTGAAATCTGATAATGTCCAAGCTGCATTCGCTAGTTTGTTACTGAATAGTCAAGAGGTGTTTGCTAAGAGTGAATTTTTACTACCTCTATCAGCAGAAAGCAATCAGCAGTATGAACAGTTATTTACGCAAATGAAGGCTTAGATTTTTTTCTTAACTAGTAGAACCCAACTTATACTGAATATTCATCTGGATATTGCAAGTAGGTGGACTATTTTGAAAGTTACAGGTATAGGTGGCTAATAAATCCCCTTGATAATTAAAAACCCTCATGTTGTAATTATCTTTTCTGGCTGCACTACCTAAGCGGTTGACAAATTCATAACGTTCTACATAATCCAACAAACTCCAAATTTGCTGATTGACTACAAGGTCAACTCGATTCGATTCAGTTTGATTGCCTGGATATGCAATCCAATTGTCTAACAGTTTGTTTTGGGAAATTTCCTGTGCTAACCATAAACTAGGGGTAGTCAATTCTGTGAGTTTAATAGTGTTAGCTGTAATGACGTTACCTTGGGGATTATTGAGTAACTGTAAATTGAGGGGTACTTGTGAGGGTTGGGGAATTCCTGTTTGGGCGATCGCCGATTGATTAAATAACAGGAATATACTGCTACAAGTTATAGTTAATAATGATGGTAATTTGTAGTTAAGCATAACTAAATGTTCTACGGCTTAATAGCAACAATACGAATTCTGCGATAATCTACAATCCAAGTTCCTTGATGATAAATTTGTGTGGATAAGCATTTTTCTACTTCACTAATAACTTGGTTTTTCTGTTGGGAAGATAACCCCAGTAAAAAATCATTAGCAAACATCTGTATCCAGTTTGCTAAACTTTTTTCTGTTGTTGATAGGGGAGTAGGACGGTTAAACAAAGTGGCATAGACGACATCAAAACCATGTGTTTCTAATATGGTAGCGTATTCACTAATACTGGGGAAATACCAAGGATTTAAGGTTTCGGGGTGAGGAACGCCATTGGCAATTAAAGCCTTGTATAAAGCTGTGGTAATTGCTTGCACATTACCTTTACCGCCAAATTCAGCGACAAATCTACCTCCTGGTTTGAGTGCTTGATATATGTAGTGTGTCACAGAGGTTGGGGGTTGAATCCAATGCAGTGCAGCATTAGAAAATACTGCATCTAATGGTTGTTCGACAATGAAGTTACGGGCATCAGCCACATCAAAACTCACATGGGGATAATTTTGTCTTGCTTTTGCAATCATGGTGACGGCACTATCAATTCCCCTAACTTCAGCCCCCGACTCGGCAATTTTTGCTGTTAACTGTCCCGTTCCACAGCCTAAATCTAAGATCAATTCTCCTGCTTGGGGAGCGAGTAAGTTTAATAATTCTTCGCCATATTGCCAAACGAAGTGATGTTGATGCTCATACAAATCTGCATTCCAAATATTTTGGGATGTCACAAAGTTATTCATATCTGTTGTTAATTTTTTGGTGACTGTTTAATCATTAGGTTAAAAAAGATTTTTAATAATGTCCAATATATTTTTGTGCTATTACTAATACTTAAAATATATGATTAACTGTCAAAGATGGAATTACGACACCTGCGGTATTTTGTCACCGTGGCGGAAGAACTGCACTTTGGCAGGGCAGCAGAAAAATTGCATATTGCCCAACCTCCCCTAAGTCAACAAATTCGCCAACTAGAAGCAGAATTAGGCTTTGAACTGTTTCATCGCACAAAACGTAATGTGCAGTTAACAGATGCTGGACAAATTTTCTTGGGGGAAGTGCAGCAAATTATGAAACAGTTGCAACAGGCGATTAATTTAGGACGACAAACTAGTAGGGGTGAACTGGGAAAATTAGTTGTAGGTTTTGTCAGTTCGGCTGCGTATAGTATTTTGCCGGAAATTTTGCGCTGTTTTCGAGAACAAGTCCCTGGTGTGAGTTTAGAATTGCATGAACTGACTACAGACCAGCAATTAGAATGGTTGCAGTCAGGTCGTATGGATGTGGGATTTATCCGTCCACCAGTAGAAGATGATACCTTGATCTGGGAGACGGTGTTTCAAGAGTCTTTGATAGTGGCTTTGCCTGAAAATCATCGGTTAGCGGAACAGGTGGATATTGACTTAAGTTTGCTCACCCATGAACCGTTTATTTTATTCCCTAGAGTTTTAGCACCTGGACTTTATGACTTAATTATTAGTCTGTGTCAGCAAGCCGGGTTTAGTCCTGATGTTGCTCAAGAAGCGATACAAATGCAGACAATTATTAGTTTAGTAGCAGCAGATATGGGAGTAGCGATCGCACCAGCTTCTTTACAAAATCTCCAACGCACAGGAGTAGTGTATCGACAGATTCATCCACCTACCCCAAGAGTTGCTATTGCAATGATTTGGCGCAAAACTGAAATATCTCCTACCATACAGAAATTTTTGCAGATAGTCAGAGAATTGACATTTTCCCCATCCTAAAATGAGATGCGACTTCACAACCCACAGTAGAAGTTGATGGCGTTACCTCTCACAGATCCTATAACCCTTGATTTGCAAGGCAAATCTCTAATTTGAGTTGCAAATTTAGCATCACAGCTACGGAAGAGCAAAAAAATATCAATTCTGCATAAAAGATATTCCCAGCGATGAAAATAATAACAGAAACAAATCTGGAATTTAGTACACATACCGAGTATATAAATTCAACGTAAATCGAGGTTAATTATGAGTGTTCAATCTTTAGCTTATCAACCCACAAAAAATATTAAAAATACCAGAAAATCTCATCATCAAGAGATATCTTATTCTCGTAATCTGCTCCAAAAAATGGGAGGTAATTGGCATCAACGGGCCCAAGTGAAAACCAAAATAGATCAGCAATCTCATCCAGAACTAATATTTGATACCACAAAAGACGACTTTCGTATTGATTTACTACCTTTTAAATCCCATCCTGATTTTTTAGCAGCACCTTTAGAAATTCAAAAGAAAATTCTCTCGGCTGGATGGATAGCATATAACGAAAAAACCATCGATATTGAGTCAAAAGTAATTACCCCTGCCTGTAACCATATCATTTATAGAAATATACCAGGGGTAGATGATGGAATTAGCCAAGAAATTGCTAGTGAAACATTAGTAGACGAAGCTTATCATGTACTATTGGTCATTAACGCTTGTCGTATGACTAGAGAAAACCGAGGGTTACAGTCATTACGGTTGCCAGAGTTTAACCTTGTGAGAAATATGCAAATTGAACAAGATTGCTATGCTGAAACTTGGCAAAAAACACTTGTGCAAGTAGCAACAGCAATTGTTTCCGAAGTTTTTATCAGCGACTATTTAGATTTACTGGCTAATGATACGACTATCCAGCCATTTAACCGAGTTACTGTTGCTACACATAAACGTGATGAACTAGCTCATGCTGGGATATTTAAGCATTTAGCAAAATGTATTTATAGTGAGCTAAATCAACAACAAAAAGAATTTTTTATAGAAGTTCTCCCTAAACCTGTTTTATGGTTTGCCAATGTAGAATTGAGGGTATGGCAAGCGATTCTTGAACAAATTGGTTTTGCTAAGACTGAATCAGTGATTGCTGACTGTGCTGCCACTAATGAAGTTAACTTATTGCGAATTGACTATACAGAGTTAATCGATCTGGCTCAAGAGATGGGTATTTTAGAATCGCAACGGGGTATTGATAGCTTCAGCAAAGCAGGGTTATTTAATTAAATTACGTGATGGCAACTTCAGCAGGAAATTATTAGTTTACTGGGGCTGTTACCTGATATTTATAGCAATCTTGTGTATAGTTTCTCTTAGTCAAATTTTATTACGAGTCGTGAAGCGTAAAGCCCCCAAGTACAAAGCACAAAACCAAAAAGTTTTGTGCTTTGTACGTCTTTTAAGTGGGGGATATAAGCGAATGACCGAATTTATTCGGTCGTGGCGTGTGGAAGAACGGTAGAAATAGCATTAATAGCTAATTCCCGATTCTTTTTTCTGCTTAAGTATTCTGCTGCTAAGGTTTCCCCCATATACTTTTTAATGACTTCATAGGGATACATAGCAGAGTAGTACAGGATAACCAATCCTTCGCAGACACTTTGTTCAGACCTGTAAACTTCCCACCCTTCAAGAACAAACATATCTTCCTCTGTTTTGGAAGATTTTAAGGGATAGGTAAAATACTTTCCTTTCTCTTTTAGATAATCATTCTCAAGTGTTTTTATAAAATCATCAAGTGAAAGAGTAGAACATCCATCACCTAGTAATCTGATGTGTGGAGTCCCCGGCATTGGCTCAACTCTATATTCCGTTCTGGGTGGATTGCCTTCCCATGCAGCTAAAAGCTTGTCTCTGAAATTGCTCATACTAACCCCAGAACTTGAAATTGCACATCCATCCACCATCGTTTTCTGTGGGTTCTACACTGGATTCTACTGCGCCGTATTCTGCGGCAATCTCATCACATTTTTCTTTTGCCTCTGGTTTGCTGCTTGCTTCTAGATACTCGCTGCCTTCTTGGATCGTAGATTCCCCTTCTGGTAGATATTCACCTAATTCGTTATCACTAGGCTTGCTAAAAAACCAACCCATATTTAATCCTCTAAAATGTGTTATGCTGATATTGTAGCGTAAGAGGTTATCAATTGCTAGTATACGAGTTCAAGCTAAAGGGCAAACAGCAGCAGTTCAATCTGATTGATGAAGCAATCAGGACTGCTTTGTTTGTCCGTAATTCTTGCATTCGCTACTGGATGGATAACCCAAAAGTCGGCAAGTACGATTTAAGCGCATTCTGTAAAAAACTAGCTGCTAACTTTGAATGGGCGAATAAGCTCAACTCAATGGCTAGGCAAGCATCAGCGGATAGGGCTTGGTCTGCAATTTCTCGGTTTTATAGTAACTGTAAGAAAAAAGTTCCAGGTAAGAAAGGTTTCCCGAAGTTTAAAAAACGTGGTCATTCTGTGGAGTACAAAACCACAGGATGGAAGTTGTCAGATGATAGAAAATATCTCACCCTAACTGACGGTTTTGAGATTGGGAAACTTAAATTAGTAGGAACTTATGACCTGCATTTTTATCAGATAAAGGATATTAAACGTGTCCGGTTGGTAAAACGTGCAGATGGTTACTACGCTCAATTTTGTATTGCTGTTGACCGAGAAATTAAAGTAGAACCAAGCAAAAAAGTTATTGGGTTGGATGTTGGTTTAAACCACTTCTACACTGATTCCAATGGGGATAAAGTAGAAAACCCTAGATTTTTGAGGAAATCCGAGAAGGCATTAAAACGCCTACAAAAACGGGTTTCTAAGAAGTTTATGAAAGGTAAACTCCAATCCAATAACTACAAAAAAGCTAGAAATAAACTAGCGAGAAAACACTTGAAAGTTAGTAGACAGCGTAAAGACTTTGCTGTGAAGTTAGCAAGGTGCGTAATCCAGTCTAACGACGTGGTTGTTTATGAAGACTTGCAAGTGCGAAATATGGTTAAAAATCACAAATTAGCCAAAAGTATTAGTGATGCTTCTTGGTATCAGTTCCGGTGTTGGCTTGAATATTTTGGCAAGGTATACGGCAAAATAACTGTTGCTGTGCCACCTCACTGGACAAGCCAAAACTGTTCTAATTGTGGAGAAACTGTTGTCAAAACCTTGTCAACCAGAACCCATGAATGCCCTCACTGCGGAACTGTTTTAGACCGAGATGAGAATGCAGCACTGAATATTTTGGCTAAAGGATTAAGTACGGCGGGACACGTCGGAACTAACGCTTGGGAAGAGAACGACCTCTGTTTGGATCTGGTGACAGGTTCAGATAAGTTGACTCAGTGAACCAAGAATCCCCGAAATTCTATTTCGGGGAGTGTCAACCATTGTTTGTTCTTCTCACCAAGCTGGCGACGACTGTGGCTAACTCGACTGGCTCAATGGGTTTGGGTAGATGTAGCTGATACCCTTCTTGAATGGCGCGGGTGCGGTCGTCGGCTCTGGCGTAGGCTGTGAGGGCGGCGGCGGGGATTGTGCCTCCTTGTTCTGGAGGGAGCGATCGCAGTTTGCGAATTAAGGCGTAGCCGTCTTCATAGGGCATTCCGATGTCACTCACTAATACATCTGGTTGCCATTGGCGAATGATTTCTAATGCGGTTGGTACGGAATCAGCTGCTTGTACTTGGGCTTGACATTGTTCTAAAACTGTGGTCACAAAATCACGGGAATCTGCTTCATCGTCTACTACTAGCACTTTTACCCCTAACAGTGAGGGACACATGGGTAGTGGTGTGGCGTTGGTTGTGATTTGGTTGACGACTTCGTTGCTAGTGACTTTATTGACTGTTAGGAGTGGTAACTTCACTGTAAAGGTTGCACCTTGGTTTTCTCCGGCACTGGCTACATGAACTGTACCACCATGCAGTTCTACTAAATGCCTGACAATAGCTAAACCTAATCCTAAACCGCCGTGGGATCTGGTACTAGAACTGTCAGCTTGGCGAAAACGGTCAAATACGTAGGGTAAAAATTGGGAACTAATGCCAATCCCTGTATCAATGACTTGCATTTGGGCATAGGCTGTTGGTGCTTCTTTGTCTGTATCTGCAATTTTCTTCAGGTTCACTACGACTTTGCCGCCTGGGGGTGTAAATTTGATGGCATTGGAAAGTAAATTCCAAATGATTTGTTGTAATCTTTCAGGATCACCAGAAATCAGAAATTGACCGTTTTCTGAAGATAGGCAACATTGCAGGTCAATTTCTTTGGCTTGGGCAGCTAGTTGGATGTTTTCAATGGCTGATTCAATGATGGGGACGAGATTACAATGGCAAACATTGAGGCGCAGTTTACCGCGAATCATCCGTGAGATATCTAGTAAGTCTTCAATTAGTTGGGTTTGCGCTCTGGCGTTGCGTTCAATGGTTTCTAAGCCTTTGGCCGTTTGGGTTTCATTAAGTTGACGAGTACGTAACAATTGCGACCAACCAAGAATGGCGTTGAGGGGAGATCGCAATTCATGAGAGAGTATGGCGAGAAACTCATCTTTCATGCGATTGGCGGCGGTGAGTTGTTCTGTTTGCTGCTGTAGAGAGGTGATTAATTGACTGCGTTCCATTGCGATCGCAATTTGATCACAAACCGCCTGCATCATGGCTTTTTGATTTTCGGTAAAACTAGTACGAGTGCGACTACCAAAGCTCAGAGTTCCTAAGATTTTATTTTGGGCAATCAATGGTGAACAATAATAAGCACTAATGCCCACAGAACGCAGTAATTCTGTTTTGGGGTCAGTTGATGTTGCCACATTTTCGACATAAATTGATTGCAATTGATCTGCCACAGTTCCACAAACAGCTTGTCCTAAAGATAAGCACTCCAGTCCTTTGGCAACTTCCTCTGTAATTCCTTGATAGGAAGCTAAATGCATAGTTTGGGAATTTTCTACAATTAAATAGTTAAAATAAACGTCTAATTCGATTTGTTCTGCTAGTTGATGAAAGCAACTATCAATCAGTGCTAATGGTTCTCGACTAGAGAGTAATTCACTGGCAGTATTAAATAGTAATTGCAATCTTTTATAACCCAATGATAGGGCTTTTTCTACTTGTTTGAGATTAGTAATATCTTGAAATACTAATACACAAGTGGCTGGATAACCGTACATAGCCGGTAATGTATCTGCAAACACTAAAATCGACAAAATTCCGTTGGGTGTATGCCAATCTAATTCATAGCTTTCTACACGTTCTCCACGCGCCACCCGCACCCCTGGCATTTGGTCGTTGGCAATGGGATTACCTGCGGCATCTGTGTAATAATAAACGGTGTGATAATCTTCGGCTGGTATACCTTTGGGAAATTCACCTCCGGCTAATTCATCGGCGGCTCGATTGGCAAATGTTACCTTTGCTGTTCCTGGCTCAATCAATAATAGTGGTCTGGGCATGAGGTTTAAAACATATTCCAACCACTGTTGCTGATTTCTCAGTAATACTTCGTTGTTTTTGCGTTCTGTAATATCTAAAAAGGCACCTATACATCCTCTGGAGTTACCATCTTCATCAAATAAGGGGACAACATACTCTAAAAGGTTGACAACTTTACCATTGTGGTGAAATACATCTACTTCAAAATCTAAAATTTCTACACCATGCGCCGCCGCATATTGCATGGGCAGTTCTTCTGACGAAAGTTCCTTACCTCCACGGTAAACTCTAAATTGTGTGGGTTTTTCTGTGTTAGGAGCTGATAAGGAAGCATTAGCATTTGTCGATATGCCTAGATGTTTGGCAAAGGCAGGATTAACTGTAATTTTTTGACATTGGGGATCTTCTGCTATACCAATTCCTATGGGAATGACATCTAATAATGTTTGCAATTCAGTAACACGACGTTGTAAATCTTTATTGAGTTGAAGAATTTTCTGTTGTGCTTGTTTGCTTTCTCTTAAATCAAAAATAAAGGCGACTCCCTCTTGTTTATGTTCCCCGATGAGGACATAGCCAACTAATACGGGGATGCGACTACCATCTTGATGAATGTATTCTTTTTCGTAGGGGGTACAAGTTCCTTTAGGATTGTTTTGGGCTTCGGCAATTCCTTGCTGATCTAAGTAAAAATATTCTGGGGGAGTGATGTCTTGCCAATTTAATTTACCTGTGAGTATATCTTTTTGGGAGTAACCAAGCATTTCTAAAAAAGCATCGTTTGCTTGTTGAATTCCTCCGTAAATGTCACTCAAGATAATGCCAATGAGGTTAGCATCCACAAAACTTCTCAGCTTTTCTTCATAGATTTTCACTCTTTCTTGGGCGCGATCGCGCTGTTGGCTGAGAAGTTCAATAATGACTGCACTTTGCCAAATCACAATGGCAAAGATTACAATTAATATAACTACAAATACTGACAAGGCAAAGGCTGGCTCGTATTGACCGGCTCGATGTCCTGCAATGACTAACCAACCGAGAATTACAGGAAATGCGATCGCAGCTAATAATAAACGTCGTGCAATTGAGCCACCATAGCTATTGCTGATCACTATTTTCATCAATCCCTGTTCGGCTCGTCCCCATAAAATGCCTATGCACAGAACGATAAATAATAATGCTGTGTAAAATCCCATACAGGGAATCACAACGGTAGTATTCTCTAAAAAATTTGCTTTATATATGTGGCCAATGATCACTTGTAACGAAACTACAGATGTGATCAAAGTCAGTATTTGAGCATACCAGTAGTTGCGGCGATTCTGGGTGTAATTTAATAACTGTAGAGCTAAACTCAAAAAAATAAAATTTAGGGCTGTATTCCATCCCATACTCCCCTGATCTGCCAATTGCTGGGGGAAAAACCTGTCTAATCCTAAATTCCAACCCCATAAATATTGACTCTCGGTAAGGATTGCAATCACACCAACCGCTACAGCCAAGATGCTAGAAGCTATTTTGCTCTGAGTTGACTTTACACCCATCATCAACCAGAGGGAAATACCTGATAGGAGAAAGCATAAGGCGGTGTCAGCTTGTGTTGTGACTGCAATCCCTAAGAAATTTCCCTCAAACAGTTGAATATTTAGATACCAGATGACTAACACAACCACGCCCACTATCATAGCGATCGCACTTGCGCCTTTGGCAACTAAGGAATTGTTTGTGTTTTGTCGTCGCAAGCGGTTGACTCCTAACATTGAGATTTATGTAACCGCATCTATCTAATGGTTGGTTATTCTAATTCAGATCAGATTTGAATATCCTTATACATATTACTTTTATATAATCAGTTTACATCTATCTATATGCGTATTTTAAAATTCTCAAACAAGTTTTATGACTCAATGTAAAACTTATTTTTGCTTGTTCTTGGACTCTGCTACTTACTTACAGATTTGCTAGAGGTTTTGTCATCAGTCTTTTTCAGTAAAATATTAATGCAGCTCATCACAAGCCACCTCAGTTAAAATACTCTTTTTGTATATTTCTATTAGTCATATCTGATTTGTCAGCATTGGCGGTGCCTAGATCCCGGACTCCTTTGAGAAGTCAAGGATATCGTTGCTCACGAATTATTGATAATTGCCCATTTAATCTACCAGTTATTTTTCATCTGCTGATGTTCATTTTTTTTAACATAAGAATATCTTTAAAAAGAGTTTAATTCCCTATCAAATCATTTTTTAATAATCTTAATTATCGCCACACTGGCGAAGCTTCTTGTAGAGAAAACAGCAATTTATAATTAGATTTTTCACTGCTGTAACAGAGATTCTCAAAGAGCAACACAACCTACTCTTTGATGAAAGCTCAGGATTTAAACTCCTAAACTTTGTTAGTGGGGTTATTGTGAATATTATCAGAAAATTAACCCTAAATTAATCAAATCTTAAAAGATTAGTGAAAAAAATTACATTCCTACCCTTTTGAATCTCCGCGCTAGATGCTGCAAGAGGGTACAAACCAAAAAATTTAGTTCCCTCTCCTGGAAACAGGAAAGGGGTGAGGGTGCGATGAGGAAAAGACTAGTAATAATTCGATAGTTTGTGTCTAAACCGTAACTTCCCTCAGTCCTTTGTTCCTTTTTTCATGGACGCAGCATAGTAATTTGCAATTGCAAAGACCTCTTCAGACAGTTTTTAGAATGTCTACTGATTAATATTTACGTCAAAAATTTACAATAGTTAGACAAAGATAAATGCTAAAAATATCTCAAGAGGAAGTTGTGTCCAGATGATTCCAAATGTATTTAGGAAAAATTTGTTAATTTTGATACCAAAAACCACTAATATTTAAAAACATCATCATGGCATCTATACTTTTTTAGATTCAGTAAAAACAATATCCAGTATTATCAAAAAAACTGCCAATTGCGTGTGGTGTAAAAATCAACAGGGGAATGACAACATGGATTTACGTAGAGATGCTTTGCAAATCCTCAAGGAAACTAGTCGAACGTTTTATATTCCGATTAGTATTTTACCTCCAGGGTTGCAAGAGGCAGTCGCATCAGCGTACCTGTGTATGCGTGCTATTGATGAAATTGAAGACCATCCCACTCTAGACAATCCCACAAAAGCAAAATTGTTGCGTGCAATTAGCTTGACTCTACAATCAGGAGTTGACGGCTTTCCTGTGGATGCTTTTGCGGCGGGGTTTAGTGGCTACGAAGATATTTTAGAAGAAGTCACCATCAGAATTCGGGAATGGTCAATTCTAGCACCAGAAACTATTGCACCCCGCATCTGGGACGCGACGGCGGCGATGTCAGACCGGATGGCTTACTGGGCGGAAGTTAACTGGAAAGTGCATACAGAAGCAGATTTAGACCGTTATACCTTTGGGGTGGCGGGTGCAGTCGGCTTGATGCTTTCGGATTTGTGGACTTGGTATGATGGCACACAAACCAACCGCACACAAGCTATCGGTTTTGGTCGCGGCTTGCAAGCAGTAAACATTTTACGTAATCATGTGGAAGATTTAGGGCGTGGAGTCAGCTTTTTCCCCGATGGTTGGAATGCAGTAAAGATGCAAGAGTATGCACTGCGGAATTTAGCTTTAGCAGATGCCTATACCAGTAGTTTACCGGCTGGCCCGGCTTTGCAATTTTGCCAAATCCCCCTAGCTTTAGCACATGGCACAATTGAAGCTTTAGCCAACGGTAAAGAAAAACTCAGCCGCAGTGATGTAGAAGCGTTACTTCAGCAACTCAACAGTGTCAACTTAAAAGCAGGCTAATACCAATTTTGGATTTTAGATTTGGGATTTGGGATTGCAAGCCTGGGTTTACGGGTGATTCCAATCATCTCAAATAATACTATTGACACCAATTTGGTATGGTGGTTTGTTCTAGGAGAGATATCAGTGAAGAAAACTTTATTCCTCAGTCCCCCTTCCTTTGATGGGTTTGACGGTGGTGCGGGTGCGCGATACCAAGCCAAGCGGGAAATTACGTCTTTTTGGTATCCCACATGGTTAGCCCAACCGGCGGCTTTAGTCCCTGGTAGCAGGCTAGTAGATGCACCACCACACAATCAAACTGTGGAGGATGTGTTGCAAATTGCTAAAGATTATGAACTAGTGATTATGCACACTAGTACCCCATCTTTAGCAAATGATGTGCAGTGTGCAGCTGCCATTAAAAATCAAAATCCTGATGTGCAGATAGGTTTTGTGGGGGCGCACGTTGCAGTGTTACCAGATGCAACGCTGCGGGATCACCCAGTAATTGATTTTGTCTGTCGGAATGAGTTTGATTACACTTGTAAGGAGTTAGCTGAGGGTAAACCTTGGGATGAAATTCTCGGTTTGAGTTATCGGGATCAGTTTGGTAAGATTCGCCACAATGAAGAACGCCCGTTAATTCATGACTGGGATGCTATGCCCAGTGTTTTACCTGTATATGCCCGTGATTTAGATATTACTAAATATTTCATTGGCTATCTTAAACATCCCTACGTCTCCTTTTATACGGGGCGTGGTTGTCCGGCGAAATGTACCTTTTGTTTGTGGCCGCAGACTATCGGCGGGCATTTATATCGCCACAAAAGCCCGGAAGCCGTGGGAAGGGAGATGGCGCAAGCTAAAGAACTGTTTGGCGACAAGGTGCAGGAGTATATGTTTGATGACGATACTTTCACCATTGATAAGCATAGAGCGATCGCCATCAGCGAACACATGAAAAAACTCAAATTGACTTGGAGTTGTAACGCTCGTGCTAACTTAGACTACGATACCCTCAAGCAATTACGGGATAATGGTTTAAGATTACTTCTAGTCGGGTTTGAGTCGGGTAATCAAGAAGTCCTCAACCGGATTAAAAAAGGTATCAAGTTAGAAGTGGCGCGAGAATTTATGAAAAATTGCCACAAACTAGGAATCACAGTCCACGGTACTTTTATTATTGGGTTGCCCATTGAAACTAAAGAAACTGTCGAAGAAACTATTCGTTTTGCCTGTGAATTAAATCCCCATACAATTCAAGTTTCTATAGCTGCACCCTATCCAGGCACAGAATTGTATGCCCAAGCTCAAGCTAACGGTTGGTTTAGTGATCAATCTTTAGTCGCTAACTCTGGGATTCAAACTTCAACTTTGCAATATCCCACACTTTCTAGTGCAGAGATAGAAGATGCAGTAGAAAGAATGTATCGCCAATTTTACTTCCGTCCCCAAGCTATATTGCCCATTGTTTGGGAAATGTTGACTGATAGACAAATGTTAGTTAGGCGACTGCGTGAGGGTGGAGAGTTCTTTTCTTATTTAAAAGAACGTCGTAACCAAGCGGCGGCAAAAGTTGTGGGGGTTTAGAAATTGGGCATGGGGCAATGCAATTTTGGATTTTGGATTTTGGATTTTAGATCCTTCAATCCAAAATCCAAAATCACGCCTGATGTGAATTAGGAAAACCTTCTATCAAGAAAATAGCCTATGCTTAGAGCTAACAAAACTCGGTAGGAGCGGGTTAATCAAATATCATGCACAATTAACGATGATATCGGTGAACCCGCCCCTACAAATTTAGATTCTCCCCTGTGTATTTAGAGTTTATTTGTCTTAGTTAGAAACTACAGCGTGGGCTTTTAAATCTGCAAAATTACAAACTTCTAAAGCCCTAGCGTGAGTTGCTGCTAGCACCACGGGGGGAGCAACGCCAGCTTCTAGTGCTTCTTGCCAACGGGATGCACATAAACACCAGCGATCGCCAGGTTTTAATCCAGGAAAGTTATACTCAGGGTATGGTGTGCTGAGGTCGTTACCGCGTGATTTGGTAAACGCTAAAAATTCGGCGGTGACTTGGGCGCAAACAACGTGCATTCCGGTATCATAAGCACCTGTGGAACAAAAACCATCACGATAAAACCCAGTCATGGGAGAGGTACAGCAAACTTCTAAATCTGTACCCAGGACATTTTTAGCTTCTGGCATCTTTACTATTCCCTAACGAGTGCTAGTTTGCTTACTATAGGCAATTTTGCCGTATTCTAATTTAATTATGCGGTCTGCTAAATCAAAATAGCGATCGTCATGACTAATGACTAACACTGTTTTGCCTCTACTTTTTAATTCTGGTAATAGTTGAGTGTAAAAGATATCTTTAAATACTGGTCTTGATCTGCTGCCCATTCATCAAATAAATAAATCGGTCTATCTTCTAAATAAGCTGTCAATAAGGCTAAACGTTTACGCTGTCCTTGAGAAAGGGCTGTGGTGGAAAGTTGACCGTTAGTAATTTTAACTTTGTGGTCTAATTGCAGTTGCTGGAGATATTTTTGAGCTTGTTTATCTAAATAAGGATTATCTAATCCCAAGAGTTCTTCAAATAAATAAAAGTCAGCAAATACTACAGAAAAATATTGACGATACCATTCGCGGTTTTGCTCATTAATCAATTCACCATCTAATAAAACTTTGCCATCTTCAGGAATATACAAGCCTGTAATTAATTTAGCTAAGGTAGATTTACCGCTACCATTACCACCAACGATAAAAACTATTTCTTGAGGATAGATAGTCAAGTCAATGGGGCCGAGTATGAAACTACTATCTTCTTTATCTGTGTAATAGGTGTGAGTAACTTCGCGAAACTTTAAACTGTGCCAATGAGAATTAACTGCTGGTGGTTGGGTATTTACCTTTTCAGTACGGCTAGCTAAAGATAAACCTAGAGATTCGATTTTTTGTAATGCAATACTGGCTTTGCTGAGTAAGGGGAGTTTGCCAATAATATTGTCCATTGGCACGACTAAATAAGTAAAGGTCAAAATATAACCGGAGAGGGTTTGCTGATTAACTGTTAGTAAATTTGGCAGTGTAAATAAAACAAATCCTAAAGCAAAGAAAAAGATAAGTTGACCCCAACTAGAAGTTACAGCAAAAAAACTCAGTCCCGTGACATTATGGTGACGGAAATTAGCAGATGTTGACTGTAATTTATCTTCTAAAAATACTTGTCGTCGTTGATGGTGTAGTTTTAATTCTTTAATGCCTGCGGTCAAAGTTCCTAGATGCTGAAATATTTTATCCTCATCTTCCCGTGCTAAAGCCAGCATCTTTTCACCGCGATTTAAGAGCCATTGACAACTAGCGATCGCCACTACTGCTAAACTAACAACCATCAGCAAGACTATCCAAGATAGCCAAGTGATATACACTACACAACCAAAAACAATCGCCAGATTTATAAATAACGTCGGCATCTGATAAACTGCATTGGCAACAGCTTGAATATCTTCAATCAACGATGCTAACAGTCGAGAATTGCCTAACTGTTCTAAATGGCTTAACTCCGATGCTAAAATCTGACGACTCAAACGCATTCTTAACTGTAAAACTGCATTTTGCGCCAAACGAATCAACACCATTTGGGACATGATACTGGTAACAAGTGCTACTATCGCTAACCCAGCAAATCCCCAAGCAATTAAGGTGACAGGTGTAGACTGAGTGCTACTTGCAGCCGTGCTGATCAGGGCAATTAGTCCCGCACTGCTACCGCCACTCAAAAATCCGGTGATAATTGCAATCATCACCATCTGCCATGAGGAACGGATTAAAAAGGCAATTAGATTCATAAGGGATTGGGGACTGGGGATTGGGGATTGGGGATTGGGGATTGGGGACTTGTACTGAGCTTGTCGAAGTATTGGGGATTGGGGATTGGGAAAATGAGACAAGGTAGACAAGGTAGGCAAGGTAGACAAGGTAGGAGATGAGAAAAACCGTTCCCTGTTCCCTGTTCCCTGTTCCCTGTTTCCTAATGACTAATTCTTCCTTTTTGTAATATATCGATAAATATGGATTTAATTTCTTTACTACCTGATTTCCTTACACAATCGCTAAAAAATTTGGCACATTATAGTGCATTTATTAATGTTGGATGCTACTATTTGCTGCTGATTTTGTGCTTATCAGCTATTTGCTATTATTGCTATGGTGTTTATGCAGTCATAGATTTTTGCTCCCAGCCAACGACAACAGCATCAGATTTCCAACCACCGATTAGTGTTTTAAAACCAATTTGTGGACTGGATATTGATACTTATGAAACTTTAAATCTTTTTGCCTACAAGATTATTCAGAATATGAAATTATTTTCTGTGTGCGTGATGGCAACGATCCATGTGTGTCTGTTGTCAAGCAAATTATTGCAGACTTCCCCCATGTTGATATTAGTCTAGTGATTAGCGATCGCACAATCGGCACAAATCTCAAAGTCAGTAATTTAGCTAATGCTGTTACCCAAGCAAAATACCCTTTTCTCGTCCTGGCTGATAGCGATATCAGCGTTGGTTCAGACTATTTACAGCAAGTCATTCAACCCATGCAACAGGAATCTGTGGGTGTAGTTACTTGTTTATATCGTCCTGTAGTTAGGGGATGGGTGGCAATTTTAGAGGCTGTAGGTATTGCCACAGAATATCATACAGGGGTATTGGTGGCGAGAAAGCTAGAGGGGATGAAATTTGCTCTCGGCCCCACTATTGCCATTCGCAAGACGGTTTTAGAAGCCATTGGGGGATTTACCGCCATCGCTGATTATTTAGCGGATGATTTTCAACTGGGATATTTACCCACCCAAATCGGTTATCAAGTCGTGTTGAGTGAATATATTATCAATCATGCGATCGCTACAGAAAGCCTGACTGATTTAATTCAACGTCAGACACGCTGGAATTTCTGCACGAGTTTTCTCGTCCTGGGGGATATTTAGGACTGATATTTACTCAAGGTACAGCC
>NZ_PJIZ01000034.1 GCF_021596505.1 Nostoc sp. CMAA1605
ACTTTTGGGTTATCCATCCAGTAACGAACACAAGAATTACGGACAAACAAAGCAGTCCTGATTGCTTCATCAATCAGATTAAACTGCTGCTGTTTACCTTTTAACTTGAACTCGTATACTAGCAATTGATAACCTCTTACGCTACAACATCAGCATAACATACTTGTGGAGATTCAACAAAGCACCACGACCGAATAAATGAGCCACTGCGTTGGGCGGCTCTGCCGACTTGTAGCAAGTGGCGTTCGGTCATTCGCGGCAGTTGAGCGTAGTCGAAACTTATATCCCCCACTTAAAAGACGTATGAGGCACAAAACCAATAAGTTTTGTGCCTCTTACTTGGGGGCTTTACGCTTCACGACTCGTAAGGTTATGGGGGTGTAGGAGTTTTTAAATCCCTAGACCTCTGTTTTCAGGTAAAGTTTCACTCAAGTATAATATCGGACTTTAAATTTTGGTGTATTCAGCACCGGGAAGAGAAACAATCTGTGTAATGAACTGTGATTAAGACATTTTCATGCTCAAGTCCAACCATTTCGATTGTGTAATTGGTGCGCTGCTGGAAATATAGTCAACACCTGTTTTGGCTACAGCGTGGATAGTTTCTAAAGTTACGTTTCCAGAAGCTTCGATTTTGACTCGTTTATCGTGTTGGCGGATCAATGTTACGGCTGCGTGCATCATTTCTAAGGGCATATTATCCAACATGATGATGTCGGCTTGATACTCCAAAGCGGTTTTCACTTGGTCTAAATTTTCAGTTTCTACTTCTATAGTCAAGGGGTAGGGAATTTTGGCGCGAATTTTCGTAATGGCTTCTGCAATTCCCCCAGCCGCCGCAATATGGTTATCTTTAATCATGACTGCATCGTCTAACCCCATGCGGTGATTAATCGCGCCGCCTACAGATGTGGCGTATTTTTCCAACAGTCTCAGTCCTGGGGTGGTTTTGCGCGTATCTACTAATTGAGCAGAGAAATCAGCTATTTTTTCAACATATTGATGGGTGAGGGTGGCGATTCCGCTTAAACGCATTCCCAAGTTTAATGCGACTCTCTCCCCCATGAGTAAAGCATCTAATGAACCGTGAATTTCTGCGATTAACTGTCCTGGTTCACAAAATGTTCCTTCATCAACTGTCATGACAAAGTTCACTTTGCTATCCAATAGCTGAAATACTCTAGCCGCTATGGGTAAACCGGCGATGACTCCTGGTGCTTTAGCTATCCATTTCGCTTTACCTGGAGTGACATCTGTAGTTAGTAGACTATTGGTAGTGCGATCGCCTCTTCCGATATCTTCTAACAACCAGCTTTGCAATAGCTGATTTAACACAATCAATGGAGGTAGCACAGCATTTAAATTACTCATAGGGGTGAATTAAGGAAAAAGGCAAAAGGTCAAGTTTTCTCTTTGTAGATACCCAGATTTTTGAATATATCGGGGTTGTAACTGCTTGGTAGTAAAATTTACCTTACAAGAAATTCATCATATCTTGACCAAAAAAATTCTGTTACCAAAACTGTTACGAGTACGCCGTACTTGGGTAGGTACTCTATCATGATATTTAGTTAAGCTCCTCACACCACACTAAAAATCGTGAAACTATGTGTAGTTATAGTTTCGCGGTTTTTTTTTGAGGGTATAGGGGAAAATATTTCTGTCAGGCGTTGCGATCGCCTGTTATCTTCCTATTCCCTTTTCTGCCACCGAACCGTACTATCCTAAAAACGCTAATTCACCAATAATAATTGTGCATCTAGCTTCAAATCGGAGGAAACATCGTGAAAGCAGTCTTGATGACAGCCGCAGGTAGTCCAGAAGTTTTGCAATTACAAGAAGTACCAAAACCGACAACATTAGGTAATACAGACTTGTTAGTCCGCCTCGTAGCGGCTGGAATTAACCCCATTGATACTAAGGTACGTCAACGAGGCACGTTTTACCCTGAGCAAATGCCCGCCATTTTAGGGTGTGATGGTGCGGGTGTAGTAGAAACTGTAGGTAAGGACGTAAAAAGGTTTCGTCCTGGTGATGCAGTCTATTTTTGTAACGGTGGCTTGGGCGGACATCAGGGTAATTATGCTGAGTACACTACTATCGATGAACGCTTCGCCGCCCATAAGCCAAAGTCTTTAAGCTTTGCCGAAGCCGCCGCCGCGCCTCTAGTTTTAATCACTGCTTGGGAAGCATTGTATGAACGGGGAAGGCTAGAACCAGGGGAGAAAGTTTTAATTCATGCGGGTGCTGGTGGGGTTGGCCATGTGGCGATTCAACTGGCGAAACTCAAAGGCGCGACTGTCGCCACTACCGTTAGTTCCGAAGAAAAGGCGCACTTTGTCAGACAACTTGGTGCTGATCATGTGATTTTTTATCGTCAAACAGATGTGGCTCAAGCTGTTTTAGATTGGACAAATGGCGAGGGTGTAGACTTAGCTTTTGATACTCTGGGAGGTGAAGTATTTTCCCAAAGTTTCCCGGCTGTGCGCGTTTATGGTGATCTTGTCACGATTCTTGAACCCAAGGCTGATACTGTGTGGAGAATTGCCAGAAATCGCAACCTCCGCGTCAGTTTTGAATTAATGCTGACACCGATGTTACAAGGCTTAGTAGAAGCACAACAGCACCAAGCGGAAATTTTAACAGAATGCGCCGACTGGATTGCTCAAGGTAAATTGAAAATTCACGTCAGTCATAAGTTCCCTTTAGAAGCTGCACATCAAGCCCATCAGTTAATCGAGAGTGGTGGAATTACGGGTAAAATCGTGCTGTTGATTGGTAATGAGTGAGGGGACTGGGGATTGGGGATTGGGGATTGGGGATTGGAAGGGGGAACTGATTTCCTAACTCATTACTTATTACTCATTACTTATTACTCAGCACTCAGCACTCAGCACTCAGCACTCAGCACTATACAAAATTGCTCCATGTTCAATGCTTTATGGAATACTTTACTAATTATTTTTTATGTTTTCTTGTTGCTATTTACTCCCTTACCAGTCGAGGCAGCAACTATACAACCTGAACGCACAAGTCTAACTTTAGAATTGTTGCAAGAACGATTACATAATCCTACGCTCAGAGAGGGTAATCTAACTGTTGATTTGCGGGAGATGGTAATTGATTTGCGTCCAGAAAATGCTAGTTTTCGGGATGCTTTTTATCAATTACTGCGAAAGGAATTACAAAAAACTGGGGCAAAACCTTTAGGATTAGATTTAAGTTATTCTTTGATTCAAGGTGACTTTATTGGTAGTGATTTGGGTTTAAGAACGCCTTTGTATGCTCAGGCGATCGCGCCGATTTTCAATGCTACAGAAAAATCACAACTTGAACAATTGCGTTTAGCTTGTTTGCAATCTTTAACGGTAACTTTGATTAATTCTAAAGATTGTCGCTCATTACTCGATACTGAATCAACTGCATCTAGTGAGGTGACGGTTTTTCGCGGTAATTTAATACTAGAACAAACTCGTTTTAATGGCGAAGTGAGATTTAATAATACGTTTTTTCTGCAATCTGTGGATGCAAAAAATGCTGTCTTTCTGCAACCAATAAATTGGAGTGAAGCCAGGTTCAGCCGTCCTGTGAGTTTTGATAATGCTAGTTTTCGCCAAGTTAGTAATTTTCGCGGTAGTGTTTTTTTCGATAAGGCGAATTTTAAACAAACACAATTCCAAGATGTTACTAGCTTTTATGGTAGCTTATTTGTAAAAACTGCTAACTTCAATCAAGCTATTTTTAAGCAATTAGCTAAATTTAATCATATCGAATGGCAAGGTAATGTAAACTTTGCTGGTGTGAAGTTTAGTAATCAAGTGCAGTTTGCTAAGGCTAATTTTAATCAGTCTTTATCTCTTAAAGAGGCTGCTTTTGACCAAGCCGTGATTTTTCGAGAAGTGTTTTTTAATCAGCCTGTAGATTTACGAACTTCTAGCATCCTCAATCAAGCTGATTTTAGTGATGCAATATTTGCTAATTCGGCATTTTTAAATGTGGCGGGACTGACGTTTAACTCGAATCAAGCCAAAATTCTAGGGAATCCTGGAAAGATTGGCAAAATGTTCAATGTCCCCACATTACAGGGAAACCAAAGTGTTTTGCGAAATTTAGTGCAGAATTTTCGTCAGCAACAACAAGTGATTGATGCTAATCAAATAGAGTACACTAGACAAAGATTAAAATTACAAGAATTAACCCATGAATTATGGGGAATTAATATTAATAATGCGCCTGTAAGTAGTTTGATGAAATTGGGTTTTTCCCAAACACAAGCAGAAGCGATCGCCCAACGTCGAATTACTCAACCATTCCGCAATCGTAACGAACTATTAACCTTAGCGGAAATTAATTTAACCACCTATAATCAACTAAGCGATCGCCTAGTTGTGGCTGAACCTTTAGCTGTTGGTAATTGGTTACTCTCGGCTTGGGGTTGTTTATCCTTGACTGTATTGTTACTTTTAAGCGGCTATGGGACAAATTTTTGGTTAGTTTTTGGTGTGGGAGGAATGGCGATCGCTTATTTTGGTGTACTGTTTTGGCTAGTTGATCGCTATCGTCGTTTACATCCCGTCCCGATTATTCCCACCTATTACGAAACCATCGCTATTTCCATCAGTTTTAGTTGCATTACTTTCTTTAGTTTATTAGCCATCTTCCGCAACACAGACCAACCTTGGCTAACTCTGGGATGTCTAGGAATTATTATCATCCCTATCCCAATGATTTTACTGATTCGCCTCTATCAACAAGGCCGCTATCACGATTTAATGAATGTTTCTTATTTAACGGAAGACGGAACATTTCGCCAATTGCGTCTATTAATCGGTCGTTTACCAGTGATTCCTAGAAATCAAGTCTTTCGGGAAAGATATATGTCTTTATTATGGGATAGGCGTTGGAATTGGTTAAACTATTATGACTTTAGCCTGAATAATTTAGTTAGGTTAGGATTTAACGATATTCGCCTCAGAGACCAACACCTACCAGGAATTATTTCCACTTTAGCTTGGTATCAGTGGAGTTTGGGCGTACTGTATATCACCCTAGTTTTATGGACACTCTCCCGTACAATTCCTGGCTTGAACTTGTTGATTTATCTTAAGTAATTATGAGAGGGAACAGAAAAAGGGGCATTATTGAATTTTTTAGCAGTTAAAATTTGTCTCAGATTAGCCATTAGTAGCCAATGCTGTGTAAGAGTTGAAAAATAAAACAGAATTCAGGAGTTGTTTTTTAATTTGGTGTTAGTATCCTCTTTCAAAAAACAAATATAAGAAATATTTTTGATGGAAAATTGTTCAAGCTAAAATCCAAAACTTAAAATGCTTCTGACTTCTACCTTTTTAAGCAACAAGGTATAACAATATGCGTCAGAAATTTCGCGATCGCACTGAAGCAGGAAAACTATTAGCTGCTAAATTAACAGCATACACTCACCATGATGATGTTCTCGTCTTAGCATTACCTCGCGGTGGTGTACCTGTGGGGTATGAAGTAGCTAAACAATTGAACGCACCTTTAGATATTTGTTTAGTCCGAAAACTTGGTGTACCGGAACATAGGGAATTGGCGATGGGTGCAATTTCTCTGGGAAAAGTGCGGGTAATTAACCAAAGTGTGGTGGATTTGTTGGGAATTTCCCCAGCAACTATTGATAGTGTTGCAGCTACAGAACAACTAGAACTCAATCGCCGCTATCAACTGTATCAAGGCGATCGCCCGTTACCAAATATCCAAAATCAGACTATTATTTTAGTGGATGATGGTATTGCGACAGGTGCAACCATCAAAGCTGCGATCGCGACTATTAAACAGCAACAACCACGGGAGTTAATTGTGGCTGTTCCTGTCGCTGGAATCTCCACCTGTGAAGAATTAGCACGAGAAGTAGATCAAGTTATCTGTGTGCTGATGGTAGAGAATTTATATGCGATTGGTATCTGGTACGAAGATTTTGCTCAAACCACTGATACACAAGTGCGGGAATTATTGGCAAAATCCATACAACACCACCGCAATGTTATTTACAATTAACTTTGCTCAATGACTGTAATTAATTTTGCGTGGTTACTTAAGCGATCGCTCTCGGTTGATAATGAGTTAAAGAGCGATCGCTGTTTGGTTATGGGATGAAAATCTGACGAATTAAAATAGTCATCACTTCGCCAGGGTTCGCAGTGGGAAGCAATGGACTCCAATCACCGATGCTGGCGTAACCGATGGCGTGTAACCGTTGCATTGTAGTTGTGACAGCATGAGGAGAACCAATCAATAGATGTTTCACCGGTTCTCTTTTTGGTGATGTTTTTTCTAGCAGTTGATTGCTGGTAGATGAATCTGGATTGTCTGCAAATTTTTGTAGTTGTGTAATCATTAGTATTATCTCCCTTAGTGGAGGTGAGTGAAGGGCGATCGCATACTCTTAGCGGGAGGGCGATCGCCTTTCGTTTACAGTTAATATTAAAGTGTAATTTTATACAGTTGTCAACTATTTTTAAGTAAAAATATGTAGAAAATTTGTGGATGAAAACAGCATTTTAAGTCAGGCGATCGCTGATTTTTGTTATCATTTAAAAATAAAGCTTATATATGAGAAATGTGTGTTATGGTTAGCACTACTATCACTACTACAGGACAAGTAACTATTCCTCAAGAAATTAGAGAGTATCTGAATCTTGATGCAGGTAGTAAAGTTGATTTTGTGATTGATGAAAATGGGACAGTTAAATTGATTCCGCTTAATGTCCCTGTCCAAAGTTTATCGGGTATTTTACATCGTCCGGGAATGAAGAGTGCAACTTTAACAGACATGGAAACAGCGATTCAAGAGGGTTCAAGTGATTGGAGTTGATACTAATATCTTGGTGCGCTATTTGACCAAAGATGATGAAAAGCAATGGCAACAAGCTACTGAAATTATCGAAAGCGGAGAGCAATGTTTTATAGCAAATATAGTTCTTTGTGAATTGGTTTGGGTTTTACGAGGAAAGCCTTATCAATTTAGTAGAGAAGAAATTAGCAAGACTATTGATTTGATTTTGCAATGTGCTACTTTCGAGTTAGAAAATCGCTCTATAATTTATCAAGCATTACAGCGATTTAAAAAAGGAAAAGCAGATTTTTCTGATTATTTAATTGGCGCAGTTTCTCAACATTTGGGTTGTCGTTCTACAGCAAGTTTTGATAGAAAGTTGAAAGGAGAGAGGGGATTTGATTTATTGGAATGATCTTGATTAGAGCATAGGCGGTATCTAACGAAAAACTTATACAGCGATTTATGAGGACAAGCCGCAATAGATTTTCTCAAACTGGCGCACCCTACCAACTGTTTTAATTTGCCAATAAACGTTATATTTAGTCAAGTAATTAATATCAGAAATATTTTTATGTTAGGTTTGGACAGAATTACATTTGACCCCAGCATTATGGGTGGACAAGCTTGTATTCGTGGGATGCGAATCCCAGTTTCTTTAGTAGTAAATTTGGTAGCTAATAGCAAACCTGTAGAGGAAATTTTAGAAGAATATCCAGATTTAGAACCAGAAGATATACGTCAATCTTTACTTTACGCTGCATGGTTGACACAAGAGCGAGTTTATCCCTTCAAAACGGCTTAATGATAAATTATGAAGTTTTTGGCAGATATGGGAATTTCGCTACGAACTGTATCTTGGTTGCGTAATTTTGGGTATGATGTGGTGCATTTGCGTGATGAAGGCTTACAAAAGCTACCAGATAACCAAATTTTAATTAAAGCCCGTACAGAAGAAAGAATTTTATTAACTATCGATTTAGATTTCGCTCAACTTTTAGCAGTGAGCGGGGATAGTTTACCTAGCGTAATTTTGTTTAGGTTAGGTAATGAAAACTACGATGTAATTAATGAACGTTTGACACAAGTTTTGAGTGAGTGTCAGGAAGATTTAGCATTAGGGTCAATTATTTCGGTTAGTAATGAAACTTTCCGAGTGAGGGGATTGCCAATTTAACAAAAAACTGATGTTGCGATTTTTGAGGACAAGGCGCAAGCGTCTACGCACTTAATTTTACATTCCCAACAGCAGCGATGTATCTGATAGGCTAAACCTTCGCCTTTACAAAACCATCATTTCACCTCAAAACAAGAACGTTCTCGTTTGGAACACGAAACTTTGAGTTTAAAACATGAAACTTCGAGTTCAAAACACGAAACTTTGAGTTCAGAGCATAAAACTTCAAGTTCAGAACACGAACATTCTCACTTGCAACAGGAAACTTCGAGTTCAGAACAGGAAAGTTGGAGATGAGAACATCAAAGTTTGCGTTTGAATGTAGAAAAGCATCGCCGCCAGCATCGCGTATTGAAGAATGAACTTGATTATTCTGGCTGTGAGTTTAAACGCTGACGCAAAGATGCTAAATTGTTACGCACAGTTACAGTATTAGGATGATTTTCCCCTAACCGTTGCTCTAAAATATCTAAAGCTTGGATGTACAAGGGTTCGACTTGGCTATATTTCCCTTGGAAACAGTAGAGTGCTGCTAGGTTGTTGAGGCTAGTGGCGACATCTGGATGTTCTTCACCCAGGAGTTGGCGGTAGAGTGCTAAAGCTTGGATGAACAAGGATTCGGCTTCGCTGTATTTCCCTTGGGAGTTGTAGAGATAAGCTAGGTTGTTGAGGCTTTGGGCGACATCTGGATGTTCTTCACCCAGGAGTTGGCGGCGCAGAGCCAAAGCTTGGATGTACAGGGGTTCGGCTTGGCTGTATTTCCCTTGGGAGTCGTAGAGATAAGCTAGGTTGTTGAGGCTTTGGGCGACATCTGGATGTTCTTCACCCAGGAGTTGGCGGCGCAGAGCCAAAGCTTGGATGTACAGGGGTTCGGCTTGGCTGTATTTCCCTTGGGAGTCGTAGAGATAAGCTAGGTTGTTGAGGCTAAGTGCAACATCTGGATGTTCTTCACCCAGGAGTTGGCGGCGCAGAGCTAAAGCTTGGATGAACAAGGGTTCGGCTTCGCTGTATTTCCCTTGGGAGTCGTAGAGTAGAGCTAGGTTGTTGAGGCTATTTGCAACATCTGGATGTTCTTCACCCAGGAGTTGGCTGTAGAGTGCCAAAGCTTGGATGAACAAGGGTTCGGCTTCGCTGTATTTCCCTTGGGAGTGGTAGAGTAGAGCTAGATTGTTGAGGCTTTGGGCAACATTTGGATGTTCTTCACCCAGGAGTTTGCGAGACAGTGCCAAAGCTTGGATGAACAAGGATTCGGCTTCGCTGTATTTCCCTTGGGAACGGTAGAGTTCTGCTAGGTTGTTGAGGCTATTTGCAACATTTGGATGTTCTTCACCCAGGAGTTTGCGAGACAGTGCCAAAGCTTGGATTAACAAGGGTTCGGCTTCGCTGTATTTCCCTTGGGAGTGGTAGAGTAGAGCTAGATTGTTGAGGCTTTGGGCAACATTTGGATGTTCTTCACCCAGGAGTTTGCGAGACAGTGCCAAAGCTTGGATGAACAAGGATTCGGCTTCGCTGTATTTCCCTTGGGAACGGTAGAGTTCTGCTAGGTTGTTGAGGCTTTGGGCAACATTTGGATGTTCTTCACCCAGGAGTTTGCGAGACAGTGCCAAAGCTTGGATGAACAAGGGTTCGGCTTCGCTGTATTTCCCTTGGGAGTGGTAGAGTAGAGCTAGATTGTTGAGGCTTTGGGCAACATTTGGATGTTCTTCACCGAAGCGTTGTTTAGTGATTTTTAAACACTTTTCATACCAAGGTGCTGCTTTATCATATAGCCCTTGACCATGATAAAAAAAAGCGTTGCCAAGAAATGCCCAAATTAAATCTTCATCACTAATATATTGAAGGAGATTGTTTGCTAAATGGGCTAAGTGAGGTATTGCTGGGGCGACATTCTTAATTTTCTCAAGTGTGGGGGTGTAAGGAATACCTTTAGCAACCCCCACCATCACCCCGCAAAACGATCGCTTAAATTCCTCTTTCTGCTCTAAACCTGTAAGCTTATCTTGAAAAAAATCCCGCAACAGGGGATGCAATTGATAAACTCCCTCATCTTTATGCTGAAGTAGATGTAACTGTAACAACTCACGTCTGGCTTGTTTCCAATTTTGAACCTCATTATTTATTGTTATTCCCTCCACCAATTCCCAAGGAATGGGAGCTAAAGCAAATAAACTCAAAACACAGCCTAAACGTTGGGCATTTTCTCGCAACCGTCGCCAACTCAATTCAAAAGCAGCAGCAACACCCAATTTAGCCGTCATTTCTGTTTGAGCTTCATCTAAAGCCGGATTTTTTAAACGCTCCTTTTCCAAGTCTTGCAGCATTTCCGCTAAAGATAATTCCTCATCACCTAACAAATAACGCCCGACTAATTCTAAACCCAGTGGCAAATATCCCAGCCATTTACAAAGTCTTCTCGCAACTAACGCCTCTCGTCGCAGTCGTTCCCTACCAACTATAGATTTTAATAACTGCATCGCCGCTAGTGGTGTCAGCACATCTAAATCTAAACGCACTATTGGCGGCTGTAATTTTTCCCGTGTGGTAATTAACTGCTTAAACCGCGAAGGAACAGACTCTAAATAACGCCTAACTTCCTTTTGATAGTTAGTGACGTTATCAATTATCAGTAAAACCTCACCCTCACGCCAATTTGAAAGACAATACTGCACTCTTCCAAATAAATCTAACTCTTCTGGGGGTTTTAATTGCAGCTTATTTACAGCAAACTGCACCAATTGCACCCCCACATCCTGCACTGCGGATAACCAACAAATCCCGCCTTGATAAGTGACGCGGTGAGAATTAGCGTACTGCACAGCAAGTTCTGTTTTCCCGACTCCACCCATCCCCGCAATAGCTGCAATTGCTACCTGTTGATTTTTTTGCAATAGTTCATGCAGATTTTGCAACTCCGTTTCTCGTCCGACAAACTCCACTACTCCACTAAAAGGAATATTTTCGTAACGGGTAGGCTGGGGTTGAGTTTTTCTACCTTTCGGACGCTGCACACCTGGTAATTTTTCTCTCAGCCGTTGCCATTCTGCATCAAATTTCTGTAAATTCCTGTCTTTGTCGCTTGTATCATGCCAAAACTTCAGCCGAAAGTGCCAATCTTCTAAACCTTTCTCATATTTGCGCTCATCCTTCAGAATTTCTAAAAAATCTTCAAGTCGTTTTAATGCTTCTCGGACTTGTTCTGTGGTTAAGTCACTAAGTTCTGACAGACCTCTTAGATGTGTCCTCACTATGACTATGTTTTTTGTTTCCCATTTGAGAACTATTTTGAAACGTTGACTATTTTCTAACTCCCCATTGGCATATGCCAAGAATCTTTCTAACAATTGCTTTACTCGCTTTTGGACAACAGCACCATAGCTAATATGCTTTTTTTTATCTTGCTCACCATTCATGTGTGACTTTTGCCCAAATTTGCGACAAAGTTTGGGGAATCCCTAAACTTAATCTAGCATCCCCAAACTCAAACTCCCGCATATTCACGCATTACCACCAAGAAACAACCGCCTTTGGTTTGGGGTACTACCCCAAATTTACCGTTACTTCAGTGTTCAAGTGAAGTGAATGAAAACTAAGAAGCTGATAGCGGTTTTGTTCTTTGTGATTCCCCTCATTGCTGACTGGTTGTTTCCCGGTTCAGGAATTGTGATTGAGTTAGCCATCCTGATTTGGGAATTGCTGGAGCTAGAAGCAACAAAGGGGGATGATATGAAATAAATCATGCACAAAAATCTAGATCCCCGACTTTTTTGAGAAGTTGGGGATCTGAAAATCGCGAATGTTCACAACTTGTTGAGTATTCCTATAGGACTAGGATTTGATTTCTGAAAAAACTCCGTACATCTGAAGGGACATAAAATCAAACATAGTATTTCGGAGAAACCACTCAAACATCCACTTTAAATGGCGAAATGTTGGAATTAAAGCACAAAAGCGTCGAATCCAGGTTTTCGCTTGTAACCAAATATCCTCTATAGGATTTTGCGATGGACAATTAGGAGCAAAACGAATGCAATGAATTTTCCATTTTTCTGGCGGTAAACCTTGATTTATCTCGCCTAAAAAGTCTTGAACTAAATGTGAACGATGATAAGAAGCACCATCCCAAATAAGAAGCAATCTTTGGTCGGGAGACTGGTCTAATAAATAACGTAAATAATCAATCGTATTCTTTGAATTACCAGCATTATATGCTTTCAAGAGTAGCTTTCCGTCGAGATAATCAACTGCACCATAATATGTCTGCTTATCTCGTTCATTAACGACTTCAATTGCTATCTCTTGGTCAGTTCTTCCCCAAACATAACCAGTTACGTCTCCCCATAATAAATGACACTCATCTATTAGTAATACTCTCAGCTTTCGTGCTTCTATCTCCTCTCTGTTGCTTGCCAGCAATGTTTCAATTTGTTTTTTTTTGCCGCCACCACCTCTTGATCAGCCTTTGGATTCAAGCCTGTAGTCTTTTTCCAACTAATTCCTGCTGCTTCAAATAAATCATAGTAACTTCGTTTCGATTCGTAGATGACATCATATTCAAATGCTAATTTATATTCCAGTTCACCCAGCTCCCAAATTTCTTTAGTTTGCAACCAACTTAATACTTGGAGGAACTGTTCATCACTCAAATAACTTTTTCTGCCTTTATAGTTTAAGCGCAAACCCAAAATTCCATTTTCCTGGTAAGCTTGCTTCCAGCTTGTTATTGAACCAACTGACACATCTAAAATTGTTTGAATTTCTTCATACTTGTAACCTTGATAAACTAGTTTTACTGCCAAAGCTTTTCTTACTTCACGAGCATCTGGATGACTATCTATAAATTCTTGTAGTTCTGCGATCACTACGTCCGCCGCAGGTATCGCCATTTCTAGATGCTGGTTTATCATTGTTCTTTATTAGACAGGTCTCTCTGACCGTATTATCTCGCAGTTTTTTTCAGAAATCAAATATGATTCCTATATAGATATTTATGATGATGGAATCTTAATCTTTACTCGGCTTTTCTGCTTCCATAATTGCCTGTTCTAAGAAAACTTTGGCATCATCTATCTGTCCACCTTCCAGGCAATTGTAAACTATCTTACACCATTCTAATAAAGCATCTAATTGATGTTGTTGACTATCGGTAACTAGAGATTTCACCACTCTAGAGTAAAGACGTATGTTATTCATTGCAATACCTCTGTGGGGATTTACTGCTAATTCTCAAGATTTCACAAATCCTCTATATCATTTACATACCATTGACACAAATAAATGAATTCTTTAAGACTTTCTTCAGTTTTATAATTATGAGAGATAAATGAAAATATCCCTAGTAAATCTCTATCAATTGATATATTTATTCCCGATAAATTTATTGTAATTGCTGGCGATGTTGCCAGCGATCGCCAATCATTAATAGCCAACAGCCGCCGCCAAGCGATGTGCTAAATTCATAATGTCTTGTTTGCGTGCAACCTGCTTAAACCATTGTTGGGGAATCCCTTCCACGCCATAATATATCCCAGCTAAACCACCTGTTACCGCCGCCGTTGTATCTGTATGTCCACCCAAATTTACAGCTTTTAAAACTGCTTCAGCATAAGTGGAACTATTCAATAAACACCATAAAGATGCTTCTAAAGTATCAATGACATAACCACCGGAATTAATTTCTGCTATCGGGAGTTTGGCAATTTCACCACTAAAAACCCGACTAAAATGAGGCATTTCTACAAGATATTCATCCTTGTGATAAACCTTGTGAATTTTTTCTAACCCTCGTAAATATCCCTCTTGGGGTTTAGCTCCCTTGAGTAGTTCCACCGCAATACTAATATAAATACCGCACGCCATCTGCGATCGCACATGAGCATGGGTAATACAAGAAACTTGATGTACCCTAGTAATTAATTCCTCAAAAGCCAACATTTGATAACAATAAGCCATCGGTAAGATTCTCATCAAAGAACCATTACCATTACTCATTTCACTAATTCCCCCAGCCTCCAGTGGCGGAACTCCCTGGTTGAGACGCATCATCACAGCATAGGTGTTTTCACCAATCCCAAACACCTCACCACGGGGAGTCCAGTAAGCCGACTTATACCAACGCCAAAAAGCATGAGCGATCGCATCTATAGAATAACCCCGACATAAACTCTCTGCTAAACAAAATGTCAGTGAACTATCATCAGACCAAGTACCAGGCGGTTGATTCCATGTCCCATTACCCAGCATCTTTGTAACTGGAGATTGAGCTAATTTTTCACGGCTAGTAAACTCAACCGGCACACCCAACGCATCACCGACACACAAACCCATCAAGCCAGATAACGTTTTTGTAGCGGTTAGCATTATTAAATCTCCATGCAAACTACTCAAAATTAACTTTATAGATTCTCTGTAAACATAATTGAAGTAACTGTTACAGCTTCATTGTTATTTCTAGATGTAGCTTGATGAAATGGGGGTGTAAGGGTATGGGGGTATATGGGTGTAGGGGAAAAGATATTTTAACCGAATCGTATTGACTGTTAATCTGTGAAGATAGAACTTATATAATCAATGATTTATTTCCAAGAAATTGTGCCAGTTTTAAAACTGTATACTCTTAGTAAAAAATAGTATCCATTTTATTAGCCTAAAAATAGGTTATTTCTTAACCCTACACCCTTATACCCTTACACCCCTATACCCTTTTTTCATACATAAATCACTCAAAATATCTGGAACATTTTTAACAGTTTCCACGACTATAAAGGTAAAGAGAAAAACTAGAAAACTTTCACACGATTATGAAAAATATCCTCAAGTCTTTGGTGACAATCTCTGCATTGTCCTCAGTAATCATGACTGCTTTTGTAGTTAATGTTGGTCAAGCAACGGCTGAAACTAAAAAAGGTACTGATGCTAGTTATGTGGGTGCTGGTATCGCCGCCGGTGTTACCAACGGGGGACAAAATAACGACGCTGCTAACTTTGGCGGTAATCTCACAGGACGCGTCAAGTTAGGTAACACCCCATTTTCTGCACGGGGTAACGTTTTGTGGAATGACGACACAACAGCCATTATTCCCGAAGTTTCTGTAGATGTGCCAATTGCTAATCGCACCAACGCCTTTGTCACAGGTGGTTATTCCTTCGTAGAAAAAAATGGCTCACCTAGTCCCTTGGGTAACAGAGATGCTGTAGTCGTAGGTGCTGGCGTGGAATCAGAAGTTGCAAACAATTTCCTAGTGTACACCAATGCCAAAGTCGGGCTACGCGCCTACGAAAATAGCCCTGCTTCTGCTGTCAGCATCAATGGTGGTATTGGTTATCGGTTTAAGTAGGGGATTGGGCAATACGGTTCGGTTAAGGGGAAAAGGGAAAAGGCTCAATTCAAACCTTTCCCCCTTACCCCTTAACCTTTTCCCAAACCAAAAGGGAGATGAAAATTGCTTATCCGAACCGTATTGCAACAACACTGGGGTTTTAGTCTTTGGTTAGGTAAACTTAGTCACATACCAGGAATCAATTATGCTTGGAATGGAATAGGTGATTGGAAAGCCTAACGTCAATGGTATTGTTTCTAGAAAAAATTTCTATTTTTTTAGGTTATCTAATACCGTAAATCTGCTGAGTGTGCTAATTTATGTTTAAATGCTGTTCTAATGTTTTGTATAAGTAACATCCATAAGTTATTCAGTTGAGATTTGAATGATGTGGTCTGAATCTAACTATCAATGGATTAATAAGCTTTTTAGTATAACTATCTAACTGGTTCTAATTTAAAATCCACTCCCACTTGCCCAGAAGTCTTCTCGATTTTCTTTACGAATCAGTTCTAAACACAAATAACTTAATTGAAGGAGTTTTGCGTAATGGCTAAAATTGCTATTTCTAATCTATCCACTACTGATGTTGACTTATTCATGGATTCTCAAAGTTATTTAGAGAATTTAACTGATGCTGAACTTAGCACTACTAAAGGTGGCTGGAATTACGGATACGGTATCTACAATACCAATAGCGGATATTATTGGACTTTGGACGGACAGACATTTCCTATCACGTTGTACCCAATGGGAGATACAAAACAACAAATAATATTAGACAGAAAACTAGACAAATTAGGTTAACAAAATTATCTGTTGAGGTGAGCAGGGGGAGCGGGGGAAGGCTGACAGGTGTAGGTTTTTGATGTGGGTATGAGTGGACACTCTCAGACAGAGTTCTAAACGTGGTTCAAATAACGAAATTTCGTTCTTAGGTAAAAAATCAAAGACTAAAATTTGAGTTTTCAACTAACGGAAAAACCCCATTTCAGCCACGTTTGTAAAATACCTACACCTGTCAGGCGGGGGAAGGTGGAGGAGAAAAATTACTGTTTAATAATTTTTTCTCCCGCAGCTTCAAGAGCCTCAAGAGCCTCAAGAGCTTATCCGAACAGTATTGGGGGATTGGGGATTGGAGATTGGAGACTGGGGATTGGAGATTGGGGATTGGGCATTGGGGACTGGAAGGTGGACAAGGTAGACAAGGTAGAATTTATTTCTCACCCCAGCACTGACTAAACATCGTGCTACCGCTAATAGCACCCACCACTTATTACTCATTACTCAGCACTCATTACTCAGCATTCCCCACTGAGTTTACTAAATGAGTGATGATCTTCGGGCTTCTTGGTGTAGTATATATTTAACTCAGCACTAAAAACTCAGAAACGTCGAAGGCTGGTTTGATGAAGTGTGAAATCACTTATAGAACCAGCTTTTTGTCGTGTTAGTATTGAAATATTCTTCACTTATCCGACCGGATTACGGGTAATAACCAAACGCAGCTATGCTGCTCACTTGCTAATTCGGCAATCACCGATGCCTTATTGAGAATACTATAGAACTCTGATGGTTAAATCCGCTCCTCCCCCTCTCACCAGCCGCAAACCTTCTAAAGTTGAAGGAATTAAAGAAAACAGTAATTTTTTACGCGAACCCGTAGCAACGCAGATACTTGAGGATACTACTCACTTTAGTGAAGATGCTATCCAAATTCTCAAGTTTCACGGTTCTTATCAACAGGATAACCGTGATAACCGTGTTAAGGGACAAGAGAAAGATTATCAATTCATGCTGCGGACAAAAAACCCTGGTGGTTTAGTACCGCCGCAGTTATATTTGGCTTTAGACAAGCTAGCTGATGAATATGGCAACCATACTCTACGAGCAACGACTCGTCAAGGTTTCCAACTCCACGGGATTTTAAAGAAGAATCTCAAAGCCGCGATCGCTACAATAATTAAAAATCTCGGTTCAACTTTGGGTGCTTGTGGTGACATCAACCGCAACGTCATGGCTCCCCCAGCTCCCTTTAAAAATCAGCCTGAGTATCAGTATGCTTGGGAATATGCCCAAAATATTGCTGATTTACTCTCACCCCAAACCGGTGCTTATTACGAAATCTGGTTAGATGGCGAAAAAGCCATCAGCGCGGAAGAAAGTCCAGAAGTGAAAGCGGCTAGAGTTCGTAACGGTAATGGCACAATTATCCACGACACGGAAGAACCCATCTACGGCACATATTATATGCCGCGTAAGTTCAAGGTGAGTGTGACAGTTACTGGGGATAATTCCATTGATTTATATTCCCAAGACCTGACTTTAGTCGTAATTACTGATTCCCAAGGCGACCTGCAAGGCTTTAATATTTTTGCTGGTGGTGGCTTGGGTAGAACCCACAACAAAGAAGAAACCTTCGCCAGAATTGCAGACCCCATCGGCTATGTAAATAAAGCTGATGTGTATGATGCAGTGAAAGCCATCGTCGCTACACAAAGAGATTATGGCGATCGCACTGACCGCAGACACGCTAGGTTAAAATACTTAATCAACGATTGGGGTGTCGATAAATTCCGCGCCAAAGTCGAAGAATATTTTGGCAAACCCCTCGCACCTTTCCAAGAATTACCAGAATTTAAATATCATGACTTCTTGGGTTGGCACGAACAAGGCGATGGTAATTTATTCTTGGGTATTTCCATTGATAATGGTCGCGTCAAAGACGAAGGTTCATTTAAATTAAAGACAGCCTTACGAGAAATTGTCGAGCAATTTAACTTACCCATCCGCCTCACAGCCAACCAAAACCTGATTTTCTACGAAATCGCACCGGAAAATAAAGCTGCAATTCAAGCTATTCTCGACCGTTGCGGCGTAGTTTCTGACCCCAACACCATTGACCCTCTAGTCCGCTATGCAATGGCTTGTCCGGCTTTACCAACTTGCGGTTTAGCCATCACCGAGTCAGAAAGAGCCATCCCTGGAATTTTAGAGAGAATTCGCGCAGTTTTAGATAAAGTCGGTTTACAAAATGAACATTTTGTGGTAAGGATGACTGGCTGTCCCAATGGTTGCGCTCGTCCTTACATGGCAGAATTAGGTTTCGTAGGTAGTGCGCCGGAAAGTTATCAAGTGTGGTTGGGTGGTTCACCAAATCAAACACGCCTAGCACAGCCTTATGTAGAGAAACTGCACCATAACGATATAGAAAGCTTCTTAGAGCCAATTTTCGTCTACTTTAAGCAGTCTCGCACATCACAAGAAAGCTTTGGTGATTTTTGCGATCGCGTCGGCTTTGATGCGATTCGTGAATTTGCTAGCCAGTACGAACCAGAAGCAGCAGTCACCGTAGAACCAGAAGCACCTAAAGCTACATCAAAATCTCGCAAAGCTAGATATCGTGTCAGTCTCCACGATGATTTGTACACCAAGCTGAAAACTACAGCCACCAGTCAAGGAAGATCAATGACTGATTTAGTCAAAGAAGCCTTAGAAGCTTACTTCCAGACTCTCCCATAAGCATTAGGATGAGGAAATTTAACCGCAGATGAACGCAGATAATACTTATTAAAGTATCGGCGTTTATCTGCGGTTTAACATCTCATGGCTCAACTACAACGAATTACCATCACACCCTCACAACTCCAAGAAAGCCAAATTTTACTCACACCACAACAAGAACATTACTTAAAGCGGGTGTTACGTTTGCGAGAAGGTGAGCAATTTATTGCTATGGATGGCTTGGGTAAGTGGTGGTTAGCGCAGATTAACGCCGAACAAGCACAAGTATTAAAACCCCTAGTTGTCGCCACTGAGTTACCTGTAGCGGTGACTTTAATGATGGCTTTACCCAAAGGTAGTGGTTTCGAGGAAGTAGTGCGGAGTTGTACTGAGTTGGGTGTAGCTTGTATTGCACCAGTATTGAGCGATCGCACTCTCTTAAATCCTAGTCCCCAAAAGCTAGAACGTTGGCGACGCATCGCCGCAGAAGCCGCCGAACAATCAGAACGCGCTTTTGTCCCAACAATTTTAGAGCCTGTAACATTTAAAGAAGCCGTAACTAATAGCACAGCACCCCACCGCTATATTTGTGAAGCACGCGGTGAATATAGTCATCTCCAAAACTTAATTAAGCCAATTACTGGTGATGTCGTGATTGCTACTGGCCCTGAAGGCGGCTGGACAGACAAAGAAATTGCAGAAGCGATCGCATCAGGATTTCAACCAGTATCTTTAGGTCGTCGCATCCTCAGAGCCGTCACAGCCCCTATCGTAGCATTATCCCTAATTTCCGCAGCCTGTGAAGTATAAATGTAAATGAGGTAGACAAGGGGGCTGGGGAGGCAGGGGGAGCAGGGGAGGCAGGGGAGGTAGGGGAAGAAAAACTAATGACTAATGACTAATGACTAAAATGATTGAACAAATTGCGATCGCTTTTGAAAATAAAGACTATAAAACAGCAGCGAAATTACTCAAACCACTACTACAAGATTCGCCTGATAATCCTTGGGTAGTGTTTTATCTAGCTAGGCTGCATGAAGTTTCGGGAAAATATGCAGAAGCGGAAAAGGTTTATCGGCGATTATTGTTAATCACAACTAATAACAAGATTGTCACGCAAACACGCCAGGGTTTACAAAGGCTAGAAGATATTAGGAAAGAAGAAAAACAACGGGCTATTGCTCAAGCTACGGCCGAAGCCAGTAATACTGAATTAGGGGTGTTAATTTTAGAACCTCTCGACAATGAGCAGAAAAACCTTGTAGCGGCTAATTTTGCCCAGATTATGCAACTAGATGCTTATACTGCTAGGTTGTTGCTTCCTACCCGCTCTTGGAAATATTACCGCGCTGGACGCATCGGTGAACTTAAGTTTTATGGAATGCAGTTACAGCAAGCAGGTATACCTTGCTTTTGGATTACAATCAAAGCGATCGCTCAAATTCAAGTCTATCAAGTCCAGTATTTCTCCGAATCCCAGCCAAAACCTACTGTAATTTGCTCTGACGAAAGAAATATAGTAGGTTCTCTTACCTTTGATTGGGCGGAAGTTTCAGCGCAGGTATTAGGACTACTACCAATTTTTGAAGAAGTGGTTGACGTAAATGCAAATCGTCAATTTGAACGCAAAACCAAAACCCAAGACTATGCCCAATTCTGTGATTTACACTTACCACAAAGACACTGTATTTTGCGAATGTGCGATCGCAGTTATGATTTTCACCAAAGTTTAGAAATCACTCCCGCAGCTAATCAAAATCTCACCAGAAGTAACTGGACTCCCTCAGTCAGTCAAAATACCATCAGAATCAATTGGAACAACTTAGTCACCTGGCTGACTAACTATTTACCACAAGCCACCATTTGGTCAGACTTTACACCTTTTGCCGAAACAGTTCTAGAACAAATGGAAATGCTGGGTAACATTCAGTCTCACATTCACCTGTTTCGCAGAGAAAAGACCTATTGGGACCCAGCATTTCATTTATATAGTGGACTGATATTTAACAAAGACATGGCACAAAACCATTAATTCTTGTCTAGCGTCCTGATAATACCAACTTTGGATTACTAGTCTTATTTGAACCAAACTTTAAATCCAAAATCCAAAACTTGTACTGAGCTTGTCGAAGTATCCAAAATTCCCTAGCCAGGGGTTTTTACTTGACGCGCCATATCTAAATAGCTATTCATATTAGCACCAGGACGACGACGACCATTTGAACCGCTAGCACTAGGAATTAGATACTTGGGTGCAAATGTAGTTTCAGTAGGTGTAGCGGGTTTGGTAGCAACTGGTGCGGGTGCAGGTGCGGGTGCAGATGGAGCAGTTTTACCATTCTGAGAAGCTTCTTTCTTTGCTGCTTTCACAGGAGTAGAAGCAGCCTCAGACTTAGGAGCTTCTGCTGCTTTTGTTGTCTTACCATTAACATTGGATGCTTCAACAGCAGGTTTAGGTGCGGCTACAGGTGCTGAACCAGTACCAGTTTCTTCTAGTTGTAGATAGTAGCCACCATTCTTTTTACCAGGCAAAAATCCAGTGATAAAGCTGATGATGCCAGCGATTAGTTTTTTGATAAACCCGAACATGATAATTACTCCTGAATTCCTTATCTGTAAAAACGACCGTAATGTTAAAAATTACGTCACAATACTACGTTTTATGATGATTCTCTACTTTTTATCAAACCACAACGGTTTGGTCTTCATCAAGCCTATTAGACGGGGAATAGTCTCAAATCTTGCTGCCCAGCACTGTGCAACTTGTCAATACTGAAGACTAATTATTAAATTTTATCCCAATCTAAAGCAAGATTCTGAAAGCTTGCTTAATAAAAATTAACATTATTTTCTCTGATGGTTATCAAAAACCATCAGCAATGAATCGGTTCACCGTTGACTGTTGACTAATGTACGGGCGGGTTTAACCAAAATATCTGTTTGTCAACGTGAATCTCTCACTGAACCCGCCCCTACTGACTATTGACTACTAACCAATTCCTCATCCAGTCAGGAGAGTGTCATAATTTGGCTTTCAGGACAAATCTGACTGAGTTAGATTTTCTACAACTTGTATGGATACAGAACAAATCAAATTATGAATACACAAAACCAACAACGTAACCCTGTTGTGTTGGTGCATGGCATTACTGATACAGAAGCCGTCTTTGATGAAATGGCTGTTTTGCTAGGCAAACAAGGCTGGCCTGTATATTCACTGGATTTAGTACCAAATAATGGTGCAGCTGGTCTAGATGTCTTAGCACAGCAACTAGCAGGTTATATTAACAAAAATTTTGCCCCTGAACAAACCTTAGATATAGTGGGCTTTAGTATGGGTGGAATTGTCAGCCGTTACTATATACAGCGTTTAGAAGGCATTAAGCGAGTACAACGGTTTATCACAATTTCTTCCCCTCATAATGGCACTGTTGTCGCCTATGCGTCTCAACTTCCTGGTTGTATGCAAATGCGTCCTAATAGCGAATTGCTGAGTGATTTAAATGCTGATGTGATGATGTTACAGCAACTAAATTTCACTTCTATTTGGACAAATTACGATTTAATGATTATTCCGGCACATAGTTCTAAAATGCCTTTGGGTAAAGAAGTAATCATTCCAGTAGCCTTACATTCATGGATGCTGACAGATTCTCGTTGTATAGCAGAAGTAGCCAAAGCCTTAGCAGAACCAGTCAAGCTGAATGTAGAGAATTCAACTAATTTGCAGGGGTTGGAATTAGAAAGTAGAGAATGGGGAATAGAGGCTGGTTGAAGTCTATACAATGATGATTTGCGACTCCATAAGCTGATAAGATAACCAGTATTTAAGTTGCATAAAGACAGGGCTGAAGCCCTTACTACAAGCGAATAAATCTGGAAAATTGTATTACTTTCTATCGCCAATTTGAGCATATTCTTGGCTACCAAAAATTGCTTCTACATGACGATAATATTTAAACTCCATTAAATTATTAAACGGATCTTCTAAGAAAAAAGTGCGATGTTCTAGGGTAGTTCCCACAAAGCGATTTTTGGGTTCTTCACGAAATGTCAGTTGTCTTTGTTGCGCCCTTTCTAGTAGTTCTTCCCAGTCGGTTTCTTCAGCGAAAATTAAGCCAAAGTGTCTGGGGTAAATAGTGCGTTGACGGGTTAATGGTTCTTTCGTGAGATGGGCTACGAGTTGATGTCCATAAAGATTGAGAATGAGGGCTTGGGGGTTTTCTCGCCCGGCTGTGCAGCCTAAGCCATCAACATAATATGCTTTGGCTTGAGGAATATCAGTCACGGGGAAAGCGAGATGAAATATAGTTTGGTTCATAAATTGGGTATGGGGAATTGGGCATTGGGCATGGGAGTATTAAGGTAATCTCTTATTCTCTTCTTTTGCCCTACACATAATTTTTAGCAATTTTGCCTGTTGGTTCTGCTCTAACCTGTAAAGAAAATATAAACTATGCTCTTTGGGATGGAGAGGTAAAGTGAAGAAAATGCCTGAATCCTGTCAATTGCTGACTGTGGGCTAAATTCTGCTGTTAGCTCCAAAATTCGCTATTCTGGTTGATATCTGGGCAACACTACCATAGTTTATTGCTGATGATCTCATTAATTAGCTCTGCCAATCCTTGGTTAGTAGGAATAGCACTGAACGCCATTTTATTGAGTTTCGTTTGGTTTGCTCCTAAAAAGCTGCTGACTCCAGCAGGAATACTCCACGCTGGGATCTTGGGTGTATTGGTTTGGGGGACTCTCGGCTGGCAGGGATATTTAGTGGTAGCGTTTTATTTTTTAGTAGGTTCTGGTGTGACACGCATTGGTTTGGCACAAAAAGAAGCCGAAGGGATAGCGGAAAAGCGTTCAGGTGCAAGAGGCCCGGAAAACGTTTGGGGTTCGGCTTTGACTGCGGCTTTATGCGCTGTAGGCTTGGGGCTAATTAATACCGGAATTGTACCCAGTCCCCAATCCCTAATCCCCAGTCCCCAATCACTTTTGATGTTGGGTTATGTGGCGAGTTTTAGCACCAAATTGTCTGACACCTGTGCTAGTGAAGTTGGTAAAGCCTACGGTAAACGGACTTTTTTAATTACAACACTACAACCAGTAGCCAGAGGAACAGAAGGCGCAGTCAGTTTAGAGGGGACTTTAGCGGGTGTAGTAGCTTCAGTTGCGATCGCTATTTTAGGCTGGGGTGTGAGTTTAGTTACACCGATGGGTATACTGTGGTGTGTCCTAGCAGCATTTATTGCCACAAACCTAGAAAGTGTAATTGGCGCAACCTTGCAAGCTAAATACACTTGGTTAACAAATGAAGTCGTTAATATTTTTAACACTTTAATTGGTGCGATCGCTGCTATTGCGTTCGCCTTTATTTGGGCGAGTTTAATTTAGGGATTGGGGACTGGGGACTGGGGACTGGGGAATAGGAATAGAAAGTAACAAATAATTTATTCCATCAATGCCCGATACGCAATTCGCAATTCGCAATTCGCAATGGACTAATGTCCCGCTACGCTAACGCAATTTCTAAAAATTCGTTATTTTGAAGCTGAATAAATTTCAGTGAAAGTCACTTTTGGCTACATAGCTAAATTTGACTATTTTGTGTATGCTAAAAAACCTGATTTTCAGAATAGAAAATTTATTTCACTTTTAATTTTTTCTTTAACATTGCATTACTGGTAAATGAGTTACAAAATTTCCAGAAAAAGCCATATAAATTAAGTCGGAAGTTAATTCCCTTTTCTATATCTTTATTTACCTTCTTTACCTTACTTACCTTCTTTGTCTCTCCCATACCCCATGCCCAATTCCCCATTCCCAGTGTTGAATTTTGAGTTGTGAAGTAAATTAATCCCCATTACCAGGTGAACTCATGGAAAATCTAACTTTTTTAAGCGTTGACGACCAAGCAATTTCTCTAGAGCAAACAGTAAAATATCTGCAAGTTTCAGGGAAATTAGGTCAATTTATTAGTGATGTGCTGCGTCAGTATGTAATTGAGCAGGAATTCAATAACCGTGAGGATATGGAAATTAACCCAGCCCTCACCGAACAAACGATTATTGATTTCCGGCTGAAAAATCAACTAGCTGATCCGCAGGCTTTTCAGGAGTGGTTGAAGAGAAATGGCACAGACTACAACACATTCCACACGGCAATTACATCGAATTTCAAACTAGAAAAATTAAAAGCTGTAGTGACAGAAGCAAAAATCTCTGAATATTTTATTGAACGCAAGATTTTTCTAGATCGGGTGGTAATCTCACGAATTGTGGTTGATAGTCGAGAACTGGCGGAGGAGTTACAACTGCAAATTGCTGAAGGAGGTAGTTTTGAGCAATTAGCTAAGGAATATTCTCAAGCTGACGATCGCATTGTCAACGGCATGATGGGGCCAATTAGCCGAGGCACAATGCCGGATGTCTTAAGGGCGGCGATAGATATGGCTAACCCAGGACAAGTCATCGGCCCCATTGAACTGGATGGACGTTACGGATTGTTTCGCGTCGAACAATTTTTACCAGCGTCTTTGGAAGATACGCAATTAACACAAGCACTACAAAACGAACTATTTGAAAAATGGCTAGCGGAGAAAATTCAAAAGCTGACAGTCAAATTACAGGTGAGTTAAAACTTCAGGATAATGAATCTCTAAGACAATACGTGCTAGCTGCTATACCTTGGAATCAACCACCTCTGGGTTTGCTCAATCCTGAACAAAAATCCCAATTAGAACAACGCCTAGAAACCCGTCGCTATCGACTGGGTGAAAAAATTTGGTCGAGTGAAGCAGGCGGATATCAGTTTTTAATTATTGCTGGTAAAGTCCGTCTGCGGGAGGAAGACACGGGTACTCCTCTGGCGGCTTTGGAGGTGGGAGATTGGTTTGGCGATTTGCAAAAAATCCCAGGGGATTATAAAGCTGTAGCAGCGACGAAAGAAGTAGTTGTGGCTTGTTGGGATACCAAACTCTGGGCGGAAATATCTAACTCGGATGTGGAAGATTTTTGGTTAGGTGTTGTGCAGCCAGAAATCCCCACAGTTGTCACCGAGACACAGGTATTTCAGCCTGCGACACCAGAACCTACCCCAACCCCAACAGCCCAAAGTTACCCCTTTGTGGCTAGTTGGAATACGGCTGCGGCTTGTTTAACGATGGCAGCCCAACAGTTAAATAATCCTGTGAAATTAGAATGGGTACAACGCCAACTGCGGGGACAAAATCCTAAACAGGTGATGGAAGCAGGTGAGAAACTGGGCTTGGTTTTGCGCCGCTTAAACGTGAGTTGGAGTGAGTTACGCCAGTTATCATTCCCGGCTTTATTACACTGGGAATCACAGTCATGGGTAGTAGTTTATGGGATGAAAGGCGATCGCTTGATTGTCGCTAATCCCCAGCATCCTGATAGTATTTGTGAGAATCTGCCCCAATCCGTGGTAGAAGAGTCCTGGGATGGGCAGTTATGGCAAGTCGAACTCATCTCCCAACAAGAAAAATTTAATCTCAGTTGGTTTACGCCAGCCGTTTGGAAATACAAAGGACTATTAGGGGAAGTTTTACTAGCTTCCTTTACCTTGCAATTATTGGGTTTGGGGACACCACTAATTACCCAAGTGGTGATTGATAAAGTCATGGTGCAAGAGAGTTTACCCACTCTCGATGTCATGGCGATCGCGCTGTTATTTATTGCGTTATTTGAGTCTATACTCGGTATTCTTAGGCTATTTATCTTTACCCACACAGCCAGACGCTTAGACTTAAGTTTATCAGCACAGTTATTCCGTCATCTCATGCGCTTGCCCTTGGCTTATTTTGAGTCGAGGCGCGTCGGTGATACCGTCGCCAGAGTGCAAGAATTGGAACAAATCCGCCAATTTCTCACGGGTACAGCCCTAACGGTGATTTTAGATAGCATCTTTGCCGTCGTCTACTTGGTATTGATGTTTTACTACAATATTCCCCTTACCTTTGTGGCGTTGGCGGTGTTACCGTTGTTTGCGGCTTTAACCTTAGTAGCGACACCGATTTTACGGAACTGGTTAAACGAAACCTTTAACCGCAGTGCTGATAGTCAGTCATTTTTAGTAGAAACAGTCACGGGTATCCATTCTGTCAAAGCCCATGCTGCCGAATCTGTAGCGCGCGATCGCTGGGAAGGTTTATTTGCTCGTTTCGTGCGTACCGGCTTTAAAGCTTCCACTACTTCTAACATTAGCAGTAATATTGGCGACTTCCTCACTAATTTTTCTTCCCTGTTAATTCTCTGGTTCGGTGCGAAATTAGTCATTGATAGACAGATGACAGTCGGGCAACTTGTAGCTTTTCAAATGTTATCTGGAAGGGTGACAGGGCCACTGTTAAGGTTAGTGCAGTTATGGCAAAATCTGCAACAAGTCTTACTCTCAGTAGATAGAATCGGTGATATTCTCAACGTCGCCCCAGAAGCCGAAATGGGGACGGGTTTAGTATTACCACCATTGAAAGGACAAATAACTTTTGAACAGGTATTTTTCCGGTATAAGGCTAATACTGAACCTGTGGTGCGAGGGATTTCTTTTAATGTTGAACCAGGACAATTTGTCGGGATTGTCGGGCGCAGTGGTTCGGGGAAAAGCACCCTATCAAAACTTTTGCAGCGACTCTATCAAATAGAATCTGGAAGGATTCTGATTGATGGATTTGATATCAAGAGTGCTGATTTATCCTCATTGCGACAACAAATTGGTGTAGTTCTCCAAGAAGACTTTTTATTTAATGGTTCTATCTTGGAAAATATCACCCTTGGTAATCCTGATATTACCGCCGAACAAGTTGTACAAGCAGCCAGAATGGCGGTAGCCCACGATTTCATTAGTCAATTACCCTATGGCTATGAGACTAATGTGGGAGAAAGGGGTACAGCTTTATCGGGAGGACAAAGACAACGTATTGCTTTAGCAAGATTGTTTCTTTCCGATGCGCCGATTTTAGTCTTAGATGAAGCGACTAGTGCTTTAGATAGTGAAACTGAGCAGCAAGTATTGCAAAATTTGCAAGCAATTTCCACTAACCGGACTGTGTTTTTGATTGCTCACCGTTTTGCACCTTTGAAACGCGCTGATCAGATTTTCGTGTTAGAAAAAGGTGTAATTGCTGAACGCGGAACTCATACAGAATTATTACAGCAAAAGGGTTTGTATTGGTCTTTGTATCAGCGTCAGCAAGCGAATGTGTAATTAAGGGGTATGGGGAATAATGGTAGGGTGTGTTAGCGATAGCGTAACGCACCTAGCCTAATGTTTTGGGTGCGTTACGGCTTACGCCTAACACACCCTACTACTCAAGTTCTCTACAAACCTTTAAGATAAAGATTTCGGCTTGACTTTAGCAAAGATGGGTGATGATATGGATAGCGAGGTTATACAGTGATTGTATATGTCTGACGATTTGTTAAAGTCCTTTCAACAAGCATACAGAAATTTAGAGTTATTGCCACTTATTCAGACAAGAGATTTAGAGAGATTTAGGGTGGATTATGGTGATGATGTGATTGCTGAATTAGAGCAGTTGGTTGAAGATAGCCCTAATGGTGATGGCAAGATTATTTTTACAGGACATCGTGGTTGTGGCAAGTCTACTTTGTTAGCGGAGTTTAGCAGGCGATCGCAAGACCGTTATTTCGTGGTTTTGTTCTCTATTTCAGACACAATTGAAATATCTGATGTCAATCATATCAATATTTTATTTTCTATTGCTGTAAATTTAATGTACGAAGCGGAAGCTCTGAAAGTGGAGATTCCTAAGTCTACAAAAGATGCTTTGTATAAATGGTTTGCAACTCGGACTAAGACAGAAGAATTTAATCTTGAGGCGGAAAATTCCCTGGGTTTCGATTTACTTAAATTAATTAGTAATAAGTTAAAAGCTGATGCGGCTGTCCGCTATGAAATTAAGCAGGAATTTGAGAGAAAAATTTCTGATTTAATTGCGCGAATTAATGAAATTGCAGCTATTATTCATGTCGCTACAAAAAAAGATGTTTTAGTGATTATTGATGATTTAGATAAACTAGAATTAGAAAGAGTCAATGATATTTATCGAGATAATATTAAGGCTCTATGTCAACCAAATTTTAGAATTATTTATACAATACCCATTGCTGTTTTAAGAGACAAGTTTCTCAGACCACTAATTGAGACAGAAACTAATGACCAAGTTGTGGTCATGCCTGTATTAAAATTATTTGAACAAGGGCAAAATCGTCAACCTCATGCCCAGCCTCGCCCACAAGCGAAAAATATTTTATGTGAAATCTTACAAAAGCGGATTCCTGCTGCACTTATAGAATTACAAGCAGTAGAAGATATTGTTGTTAATAGTGGTGGTGTGTTGCGAGAGTTGGTGAGAATTGCTAATGAATGCTGTCGTATTTGTTTGCGGTTAATTCGGCGTAAACCAGGACAGGCGGTAGTCATTAATCAGCAAATTTTAGACGAAGCAATTAATAATATTCGCAATGATTTTGCTGTACCTTTGGGGAAAATTGACTATATAGGAATCATATTTGATTTCTGAAAAAAACTGCGAGATAATACGGTCAGAGAGACCTGTCTAATAAAGAACAATGATAAACCAGCATCTAGAAATGGCGATACCTGCGGCGGACGTAGTGATCGCAGAACTACAAGAATTTATAGATAGTCATCCAGATGCTCGTGAAGTAAGAAAAGCTTTGGCAGTAAAACTAGTTTATCAAGGTTACAAGTATGAAGAAATTCAAACAATTTTAGATGTGTCAGTTGGTTCAATAACAAGCTGGAAGCAAGCTTACCAGGAAAATGGAATTTTGGGTTTGCGCTTAAACTATAAAGGCAGAAAAAGTTATTTGAGTGATGAACAGTTCCTCCAAGTATTAAGTTGGTTGCAAACTAAAGAAATTTGGGAGCTGGGTGAACTGGAATATAAATTAGCATTTGAATATGATGTCATCTACGAATCGAAACGAAGTTACTATGATTTATTTGAAGCAGCAGGAATTAGTTGGAAAAAGACTACAGGCTTGAATCCAAAGGCTGATCAAGAGGTGGTGGCGGCAAAAAAAAACAAATTGAAACATTGCTGGCAAGCAACAGAGAGGAGATAGAAGCACGAAAGCTGAGAGTATTACTAATAGATGAGTGTCATTTATTATGGGGAGACGTAACTGGTTATGTTTGGGGAAGAACTGACCAAGAGATAGCAATTGAAGTCGTTAATGAACGAGATAAGCAGACATATTATGGTGCAGTTGATTATCTCGACGGAAAGCTACTCTTGAAAGCATATAATGCTGGTAATTCAAAGAATACGATTGATTATTTACGTTATTTATTAGACCAGTCTCCCGACCAAAGATTGCTTCTTATTTGGGATGGTGCTTCTTATCATCGTTCACATTTAGTTCAAGACTTTTTAGGCGAGATAAATCAAGGTTTACCGCCAGAAAAATGGAAAATTCATTGCATTCGTTTTGCTCCTAATTGTCCATCGCAAAATCCTATAGAGGATATTTGGTTACAAGCGAAAACCTGGATTCGACGCTTTTGTGCTTTAATTCCAACATTTCGCCATTTAAAGTGGATGTTTGAGTGGTTTCTCCGAAATACTATGTTTGATTTTATGTCCCTTCAGATGTACGGAGTTTTTTCAGAAATCAAATCCTAGTCCTATACCATCTTGCAAACTACATATCAGAACTTTATGCCTGATGATCCCAAAGAACCTGAGTTTTTAGACTTACTTCACGGGCTTTATGTTTTGGAATATCGCAATCGTAAGAACTGGTATGATGTTCACCCCATCGTTGTAGAACTCTTGAGAGAGCAGGGTTTCATCAATGACAATTAATGAACTATTTGATGATGATGACAATCTAGATGCTTATGATGATTTAATTGTCAGCATTCAAGCCAAAGAACAGGGTTTGAGTTTGCTGATAGCTGTCTGCGATGATTTGAATTTTCGAGAGCAAATTATCGAGCAGTATGAAACAGAATTACAACCAGAAATCCGTCCTTATCGTGTGACATTACCCAGAGGTGAGCCAAGTTTGAGAGCTGCTATTGCTCACTTAGTGGAGAATGAAGCATATTTGCAGCAACATCAACCAGCAGTAATTACGGTGACTGGTGCAGAACAGCTTTATTTTCTCAAACTGGGAGAGGCGCGTTCTGAGCAAGAAATATTTTTCGGTTATTTGCAGTGGACTAGAGAAGCTTTAAGGGAATTTCCTTTTGCTATTGTCTTGTGGGTGACTAATCAGCTTTTAGTTAGTTTGATTAAAAAAGCTCCTGATTTTTGGAGTTGGCGCAACGGTGTTTTTCACTTTATATCTAGGAAGAAAAACACTGTTTCTAGTAGAGAATTAGAGCCAATTCGTTCTGCTTTTATTGGTCATGAAATCTCAAACTTTGATGATGACAATCCTTACTTACTACCAATAGAAGATTTGCAAAGATTCATTCAGGATGCGGAACAACGGGGTGAAAAAGATGCAACTTTAGCGACTTTGTATTTTAATTTAGGCAATATTTATAAAAAAAGACTGGAAAGAGGTGAATTTCAAGATTACCAAAAAGAGCAAGAATTAGCAATTAAGTATTTAAGCAAAGCTGTAGAACTGCAAAAAGAGTTAGGTTTAGAAAAAGACTTAGCTCTTAGCCTCAACAACTTAGCAGCACTCTACCGTTCCCAAGGGAAATACAGCGAAGCCGAACCCTTGTTCATCCAAGCTTTGGCTCTGTCGCGCAAACTTCTGGGTGAAGAACATCCAGATGTCGCACTTAACCTCAATAACCTAGCTCTACTCTACTCCTTCCAAGGGAAATACAGCAAAGCCGAACCTTTGCACATCCAAGCTTTGGCACTGTCGCGCAAACTCCTGGGTGAAGAACATCCAGATGTCGCCTTTCGCCTTAACAACCTAGCTTATCTCTACGACTCCCAAGGGAAATACAGCGAAGCTGAACCCTTGTACATTCAAGCTTTGGCTCTCAGGCGCAAACTCCTAAGTGAAGAACATCCATCTGTGGCCACTAGCCTCAACAACTTAGCGACACTCTACTACTATCAAGGGAAATACAGCGAAGCCGAACCCTTGTACATCCAAGCTTTGACACTATGGCGCAAACTCTTAGGTGAAGAACATCCAGATGTCGCCACTAGTCTTAACAATTTAGCAGCACTCTACAAATCCCAAGGGAAATACAGCGAAGCCGAACCCTTGTACATCCAAGCTTTGGCACTGTCGCGCAAACTCCTGGGTGAAGAACATCCATCTGTCGCCACTAGCCTCAACAACCTAGCGGGATTCTACTACTCTCAAGGAAAATACAGCGAAGCCGAACCCTTGTATATCCAAGCTTTGGATATTTTAGAGCATTGTTTAGGAGTAAATCATCCTAATACTGTTATAGTGCGTAAAAATTTAGCATATTTGCGCGACTCTCTCACCTCAGAACAATAAAATTCAAGTTCCTAACCTCATCAGTCAAGTGTTTATCTCCAAGTTTCGTGTTCCGAACTCGAAGTTTCATGCTCTGAACTTGAAGTGTCATGCTCGGAACACCAAGTTTTGTGTTCTGAACTCGAAGTTTTATGCTCTGAACTCCGAGTTTTATGCTTTGAACTCAAAATTTCGGGTTCTGATCTCGAAGTTTTGTGTTTCAAAGGAGGATGTTCTTGTTGTGAGGTGAAATCATGTTTGTTTTCAAGCGATTGGCTAGATATCGCTCTCAATTTAATCATATCTATTTTTCAGCGATCGCTCACACCCTATCATCTTTGTAATTCCCTACACAAATCAAAATTGAGAAATTATTTTGTGGGGAAACTTTGACTTTTACTGATGAATTTTATCAATCAAGAACTATCAAATTTTAGCGATAAATATAGTTGTCATCTGACTGATGAGATTGCTAAACACCAACCTAAATAAATTATTAAAAATAATTGTACAAGATTTGGTAAAACCAACGTCATTTTACTTACTTATTTCATAGTAATTATGGGCTAGAGGGCGAATTTGTCCCTGAAAAACTGCACTGTCAGTTTTAACAATTACGAAAAATTAGGTGGTTTAAGTCCCCTGCTTCTATCAAGCCGCAAGTTTTGTGGCAGGGTTTAAATCCCCGTTACAACACGTAACTGCGTTAGCGTAGCGGGACGTTAGTCCATTGCGAATTGCGAATTGCGAATTGTTTTAATGCTGCCAAAAAACAGTTAGATTATTTGAGGAGACACTACCAATGCCCAATAATGATATCAGTATTAAATCAAATTGTTTTGACGGGCAAGATTCCACTTACATCTCCTCTTCTAATACTCTTAAGACTGAAAATTACTCTAGTTCACAATTTAATACTCGCAGTAGTTCTGTTTCCACAACAGAAGCTAGTGCTACTAGTAACTATAGTTCTCGTAATGGTTATGGCTTAATTGATGCCTCTAAATCAGTTTCGCAAGCGGCTGGACAAAATCCCTACAGTGAAGTGGCTGATACGGGTGGGAATAATTGGGGTTTAGATATGATTAAAGCCCCAGAAGTTTGGCAAAATGGACACACAGGTAGTGGAACTGTAGTGGCAGTCATAGATACTGGTGTGGACTACAACCACGAAGATTTAAAAAATAATATTTGGACTAATACTAAAGAAATTGCCGGTAACGGCATTGATGATGATGGTAACGGTTATGTAGATGATGTGCGGGGGTGGAATTTTAACGGGAACAATAACGAAACCTATGATGATAACGGACATGGAACTCATGTTTCTGGGATTATTGCAGGTGAGAATAATGGTTATGGCGTGACTGGCGTTGCTTACAATGCCAAAATTATGCCAATCAAGGTGTTAAATAGTTCTGGCTCTGGTTCCTATAGTGCGATCGCTAACGGCATCTACTACGCTGTAGATAATGGTGCAGATGTCATTAACCTCAGCTTGGGTGGTGATTTTTCTAGTCAGACACTCAAATCAGCCATTGAATACGCCAGCAGTAAAGGGGTAATTGTCGTCATGGCCGCAGGTAATGATGGCGGTTCAGTACCCGGCTACCCGGCGCGCTATGCAAATAACTCAGGAATTGCGGTTGGGGCTGTGAATCAAGCAGGTGATTTAACAGACTTCTCTAACCGTGCGGGTAGCAATGAACTGGCTTATGTCACAGCCCCAGGACAAAGCGTTTACTCTACTCTTCCAGGGAATGAATACGCCAGTTATAGCGGGACATCAATGGCTTCACCCTATGTTGCTGGTGTAGTCGCTTTGATGCTGAGTGCTAACCCGAATTTGACCGAAAGCCAAGTCCGTCAAATCATTACCGGTACCGCAGGCAATAGCAATAACAGTAACAATAACAATTCTTCAACACCCAACTCTGGCTTTGACTTAAGTCCGATGTTGGATGAATTTTTCAAGAGCTTTCCCAGCAATAGCCCATTCAATCAAACTCCTGATTTTAGTTTCCCATCTCTATCGGAAGTCAACACCGTTTCCGTCATGAGCAACAACCAAACAACCGCCTCTCCCAAGACTGAATCTAGATTTCAGTATTACGGGGATGGTTCAATGAATAGTTTGGCTAACAGTCCAACCGATATTAATGACGGTATGGATATTGATTTTGGGCAATTAATTAAGGAGATTACTAGACAACTAGATAATTACCGAAAACTGTTAGGGTAGGGAATGGGGAATGGGGCATTGGGCATGGGGAATGGGGCATGGGGCATTGGGCATTGGTAATATCCTCTGTTCCTCTATACCCTTACACCCTCACACCCTTACACCCCTATCTACAAAGGAAACAGCTTTGGGTAAAGTCATATTAATCACAGGCCCGTCTCGGTCTGGAAAGAGTGAATGGGCAGAATATTTGGCGAAGGAGTCGGGAAAAGAGGTCGTTTATATCGCAACGGCTACCGTCAGTGTGGATGATGCGGAATGGGAACAGCGTATCCAAGTACACCGATATCGCCGCCCTCAAGATTGGGTAACTTTGGAAGTTCCTGTGATGTTATCTGTGAGTCTGGCTGATATGAAGCCTCACACTTGTGTTTTAGTTGATTCCTTGGGAACTTGGGTGGCTAATCTTCTAGAGGTGGATGATGAGACTTGGGCGGATACTGTGGAGGAGTTTTTAGAGACGGTGCAGTTAGTTGCGGCGGATATGGTATTTGTGGCGGAAGAAACAGGTTGGGGAGTTGTACCAGCATATCCTTTAGGGAGGGCATTCCGCGATCGCCTGGGGAGTTTGGTACGTCAGTTAAGTAAAGTTTGCGAAACTGTTTATTTAGTTACGGCGGGTCATGTATTAAATCTCAGCATACTTGGTACACCGCTACCAACCATGATGAATGATGAAGAATAATTTAAGAAATTTTAAGAGACATTTAATATTAATTCATTTCAGTGATTTGGGGGACATTCTTAATAGAAAATTAAACAGTTAGTATCAAAATTGTTCTCATACCGACTGTAAAATTGTGGTATGGCAAACCAAACAGAAGTGAAAAAATATCTTGCCCACTGGTTTCAGTTAGGTAAGAAAGTAGTGATTGGTAATCAGGGAATATATTTGCTACCTCAACCTATATTCCAAGGCGATCGCTACAGTAAAGAGTTTGAAGAATGTTGGCAAAAAATTTCATCATCGGCAAGTGATTGTTATTTGGAGGGAACTAACGAAACCATTGCCGAATTACTCACACCTGCATGGGAAATGTTACCCTGTAGTCGCTGTTTGATGCCGATAGCTATGCGTAACGTCGGTATGCCAGCTTTATTGTGTCCATGCAGCAATTTACCAAATTGGCCTAATACAGAATTACCTAATCCTCGGTGTCCGGTTACAGATAAAGAACAACTTACAACAATTTGCGATCGGCTTTTAGAAAAATCTTTCTCCAGCTAGATACTAATTGATCAATCTGCTTGATTTAACTGTGCATTTTCTTGAAGAATGCACAGTATTTTTTTGTTTGTTTTTTTCGGACATCTCACAAACTTAATTGAGTAATAAAGTTTGCGGTAAGTGTAAATGACTCAGCTATTAATTCGCAGGTATTGTAAGAAGCAAGCAAAGAGTTGAACAGCCAAGAAGAGGCAATCAACTAGTAGCTTATCTAGTTCAAAACAATCCTGTTAATGGAGTCAAGTTTCATGCTAGCTATCAAAAATAACCTGTTCACCGAAATCACTGTTGAAGAATCCGCTACTGTTAGCGGTGGCGAAGTTACCCTGGCTTTTAACCTCGATAACTATGCTTATATCGTAGGTTATGGTGTACTTTTCGGTAATAGTGGTTTAACTACAGCCGAAGTTCAATATGCTTGGGAAACAGCATTTTCATCTACTGACGCTGCCACAGGAACTGCTGGATTGGCTATATAGCTTTCTGCACAAAACTAAATTTCAAAAGTGTAGATAATTCCTTCTCATCAATATTGCCTAATCTAGCAATAAATTCAGCAGTTGATTATTCTCAATCTATCCTATCAATGGAGACAAATTTCATGCTAGCTATCGAAAATAACCTGTTTACTGCAATTACAGTTGAAGAATCTGCTACTGTTAGCGGTGGCGAAGTTACCCTTAGTTTTAACCTCGATAACTATGCTTATATCGTCGGTTATGGTGTACTTCTAGGTAATAGTGGTTTAACCACAGATGAAGTTCAATATGCTTGGGAAACAGCATTTTCATCTACTGAAGCTACCGCAGCCGCATAGTTTTTTTGAAAGTCATGCTTAATTAAGCTGAGTAAATATTATTAGCTTAATTAAGTCAGCAAAATCTTGCTTGCAGCTATGTCTTTATTAGATACTGGAACTTTTAAATATGTTCCAGTATTTGAATTAATGACTTGAGCAAGGATGAAAATAGAGAAAAATATTCTAAGGGAAAACGCTCATGAATGAAAGCAGTAATTTGTTTAATTTACTCAATTCTGAAGAGGCTGCTATTGTTAGCGGTGGATTCAATATTAACACCTCCAATAGTGATCCAATGTTTGCTTTTTCTCCTGAAAATCCCACCCAAGAAGGCGTAATTAAGAACGCGGATGGTCGAGGTAAGGATGTATCTGTTCCTTTGTCTGGTGGAGCTAAAAATTCTAGCGTTAGCAACGGTACTGTTAAACTTGCAGATTTAGCTATACCCAGTCAGATTGACATTACTAGTCTCTGATGAGCTTTGTAAACAAGATGATTAGTGATTAAATACAATGGCTAATTACTCTTGATGATCAGCATTTAATTCAAGTTCCAGGTTTGTCAGGTTTTCTGATCGTGATCGCGATTTCAAGAGGAAAACTATGGAAGAACAAAGCGCACTATTTACAGAACTATCTGCTGAAGAATCTGCTGATATCAGTGGGGGAATAGGAGTTAGTTTTGACTTAGATACTTATATGTATATTTTGGGTGCGGCTGTCTTATTTGGCAACCCTGGACTTACTTCAGAAGAGATTCATTTTGCTTGGATGAGCGCGTTTGTTTTTGACGATAATCCAGCAAGTGATTTCCAAACAAATACAAATAGCAGTAGCAGAAGAAACTCAAGAAGAAGACGTTCAGTGTTTAATCTGTATTAGCATTTTGTCTTATGAAATATGCTCAAGTTTTACAACATAGTCAAGAAGATTGTGGTGCTGCTTGTCTAGCTGCAATAACCAAACATTACGGACGTAACTTTACTCTCAGCCGCATTCGTGAAGCTGTAGGAACAGGGCAATTTGGTACAACTTTATTAGGACTAAAACGAGGAGCAGAAACACTAGGGCTTAAGGCTCGTCCAGTTAAAACTTCTCCAGAGTTATTAAAGCATATTGACAAAGCACCTTTACCTGCAATTATTCATTGGCAAGGTAATCATTGGGTTGTTTTATATGGAAAGAAAGGCAAAAAATATATCATTGCTGATCCGGCTGTGGGTATTCGTTACCTGTCATCAAAGGATTTAAGTGAAGGGTGGACAGATTGGTTAATGTTGTTATTAGAGCCGAATCCAGAATTATTTTTTCAAGGCAAAGATGATAAAATTGCTGGTTTCGGACGTTTCTTGCGGCGTGTTTGGCATTTTCGGGGGATTTTAGCGCAAGCTTTACCCCTAAATTTACTATTAGGAATTTTATCTTTAGCGTCGCCTTTTTTATTACAAATTCTCACCGATGATATTTTAGTACGTGGTGATACTAAGCTGCTCACTACGATGGCGATCGCAGTTATAGTGATGAATATTATTTCTAGTAGTTTATCGTGGGTACAATCTAATTTAATTGCTCATTTTGCCCAAAGATTACAACTAGGTTTGGTATTAGATTTTTGTCGTCAAATTCTCCGATTACCTCTAAGTTACTACGAATCGCGACGCAGTGGCGAAATTGTCAGCCGTTTACGAGATATTAACCAAATCAATCAATTAGTTGCTCAAATTGTGATTAGTTTACCTAGTCGCGTTTTTATAGCAGCTATTTCTTTATGTTTCATGATTTTCTATAGCTGGAAGTTGACTGGTTTAGCAATGTTGATGTCAGGAATTATGAGCATATCGACAATTATCTTCCAGCCGACATTACAACAGAAAACTCGTGAGCTTTTAGTAAAAGATGCAGAAGCACAAGGTGTTTTAGTAGAAACTTTTAAAGGTGCGCTGACGCTTAAAACTACTACATCTGGTTCACAATTTTTAGATGAGTTACAAAATCGCTTTAGCCATCTGACTAACTTAACTTTACGCACAATTCAAATCGGCATTATCAATGGCACATTTTCTAATTTTGTTTCTAGTATAGGTAGTATTATCTTACTTTGGTATGGCGGTAACTTAGTAATTAACCCAGCAGAAAAGTTGAGTATTGGACAGCTACTAGCTTTCAATTCCATGAATGGTAACTTTCTGGGATTAATTTCTACTGTCATTAGTTTTGTTGATGAATTTACTACTGCTAAAACAGCAGTCCAACGTTTAACAGAAGTTATTGATACTACACCAGAAAATGTAGACGACGGTAAAAAACCTTTTGCTAAATTACCAGGGAATGCCGACATTATTTGTACAAATGTCAACTTTCACTATGCTGGGAGAGTTGATTTATTAGAAGATTTTACTTTAACAATTCCTGGTGGTAAGGTTACTGCTTTAATTGGCAAATCTGGCTGTGGTAAAAGCACTCTAGCGAAATTAATTGCTGGTTTATATTCTCTGCAATCGGGAAACATTCGTATTGGTTTATATAACTTAGAAGACCTAGCTTTAGATTGTTTACGTCAACAGGTAGTTTTAGTTCCTCAAGACGCTCATTTTTGGAGTCGTTCTATTGTAGATAACTTTCGGTTAGGTACTCCATTTGTGAGTTTTGAACAAATTGTCAATGCTTGTCAAATTGCTGGTGCTGACGAATTTATTAGTAAATTACCTGATAAATATCAAACAATCTTAGGTGAATTTGGGGCGAATATTTCCGGTGGACAACGTCAACGTTTAGCAATAGCTAGGGCTATAGTTACAGACCCACCAATTTTAATTTTAGATGAATCAACTGGTGGACTTGATCCTGTAAGTGAGGCGCAAGTTTTAGAGCAATTATTAACTCATCGTCAAGGGAAAACCACAATTTTAATTAGTCATCGTCCGCGAGTAATTAACCGTGCTGATTGGATTGTTTTATTAGAACAGGGAAGGTTAAAGTTACAGGGTTCTTTAGAGGGGATTAGGGATTGGGGATCAGGTACTGGGGACTGGGAAAAAGATTTAATTCATTGGTTTCATGATTGATTAATTTAAAAATACCAGAATTTAGTTCGTAGTAAGGACTTTAGTCCTTTCTTGTACTAAAAATCCTCATTATTTACCATGTTCTATTTATTTTATGGTGAAATATGCTGTATATTCAAAATCAAAAAATCCTAACAGCAGATCCCAATGAAGAATTTTTACCTGCTGTTAGTACGTGGACTTCTTTATTAGGATTATTGTTAATGATGAATGTAGGAAGTGCGATCGCACTTTCGGCTTGGATTAAATATGATGTCGTCGTCAGAACTGCTGCTACTATTCGTCCTGTAGGTGATGTGCGCTTAGTACAGCCGGAAATAGAGGGGACAATAGAGAGTGTATTGGTGACAGAAAATCAAATTGTGAAGCGGGGGGATGCAATCGCGCGTTTGGATACTCAGGAATTACAAATTAAACAAAGTCTCCTGCAAAGTAATATCCAACAGGGTAAATTACAACTTATTCAAATTGATGCTCAAATCAGCACTTTAGAAACGCAAATTATTGCTGAAACTAGATTAATTGAGCGCACAATTGCGGCTGCACAGGCTGATTTTAGTAAAAATCAAAGAGATTTTCAAGAAAAGCAAATTACTACCGAAAGTGAATATTTAGCAGCAACAGCCAACTTACAAAAAGCAAAAGCCAATTTACAAAAAGCTCAAGCCGATTTAAACTTTGCCGAAGTAGATCGCGATCGCTATCAACAATTAACAGAAATCGGTGCTATCGGTAGACGGGAATACGAACAGAAAAAACTCGTCGTGGAACAGAGTAAATTTGTCCTCGCAGGCGAAAAACAAGCTGTGGAAATTGCTCAAACCCAATTACAATCAGCCAAAGCCGCAACTAATCCTAGCATGGCCACAGTAGCGATCGCATCTGAACGTATCGCCCAAGAACGTGCTAGAGGTGAGGCGAGTATTGCGACGCTAAAGAAAGAACGACAATCTTTGCAACAGCGTCAGGTAGAAATTCAAGCCCAAATAACTCAATATGACAAAGAACTGCAACAAATCGCCAGACAATTACAAAGCAGCATCATTCGCGCCACCAGTGATGGTATAGTTCTCAAACTCAATTTACGTAACCCAGGCCAAGTAGTACGCGCTAGTGAAGCGATCGCAGAGATTGTACCCCAAAATACACCGTTAATTGTCAAAGCCATGATTCCCACCGCAGACATTAAAAAAGTTGCTGTAGGACAAAAAGTACAACTGCGAGTGAATGCTTGTCCCTACCCAGATTATGGCACTCTTCAAGGTCAAGTGAAGGCGATTTCCCCTGATAGCATCACACCACAACGCAACGATAATAACACTGTCACCCCCAGCGAGAGCTATTTTGAGGCGACAATTCAACCAGAAAGCCAGAAATTCGGTCATGGACAGCAACAATGTCAAATTCAATCAGGGATGAACGCTGATGCTAATATTATTTCCCAACAAGAAACAGCATTACAATTCATCCTCAGAAAAGCTAGGTTAATTACTGACTTGTAATTAGGAGAAACTGTTGACTGTTGACTATTGACTGTTAACAGTTAACTATTCCCCATTCCCTATTCCCCGTTCCCTATAAACTATGACCCTTGTGAAATTTCTGCCATCTTATCAGAGAATTCAACAAGCATTGCAATGGTGGTCTTCCAGACAGTCAACAAAACTTTTTGTGGAAGCCGAGAAAATTCGGGATGATTTATTGCAAGAAACTTTTACAATCCGCCGCCATTTAGATGTACTAACAGCAAATAATCTCAATTTATCCAACCACCAAACTCAGGATTATTTGAGACAAATTGATAACTTCCATCATTCTTTAGTACAATTAAGCAACCGTTTATTTCCCGAATCACTTCCAGATAGTTTTCCATTAGCTATTGAGTGCTTAATAGAACCGTGGCTAGCTATTAATCCTCATTTATATTTCCATTTAGACTTGCCTGTTTACTGGCGACAAGAACAAGCATTTCATAGTTTGACAGTTTTATCAATCTTAGATGAACTATTGACAATAAATCTGTCAAATATTATTACAGGTATTACAATTTATATTAGCTTGAAACAGCAAAAAAATCAGGGTCAATTAAAAATACAGATTAACTATCATGATATTACTAGTTTTATGTGTCACACTAACTCAACAGAATTAAAATATCTTTGTGATACATTTCAAGTTTTAACCTCCGGTAGATGTTTTTATCGTGCTAGTAATTGTCAAGTAATTTGGCATTTATCTTGGTAATTATTGTCCTAAAAACTTTTGTGTTGTCCATCTTTAGGTTATTGAATTAAAGGTTTTATCGATAGAATAATTTCACTAGATTGTAGATAAAAGCAGTCAAACATAAGTGAGTACCAGCTTTGCTTTCAAGGAAGTTTATCCCCAAAGTAAATATCAATATTCTTCAAGAGAGTGTTAATTATGCAACAACTATTAACTCAGAAAACACTCCTCAAAATTTTAGTCATTGATGACCACGAATCAGTTTTAAGTGGAACAGTAGCAGTCTTACAAAAACATTATGTTGATGCGGAAATTATCACTGTTGTCAATGCTTTTTTAGCTCTAGAGCAAATCAGTATTTTACAACCAGATGTTGTGATTATGGACTTGTCACTTCCTAAAAATGTAGGAACGACAGCAAAACCTGAAATCGGTGTACAACTACTCAGAACTTTGATGAAAAATTACCCTGAATTAAATATTGTTGTACAAAGCGCGCATATCAGAACATTAGTGAGAATTAAGCCTGAAATTGATAGTCATAAAGGAGGTTTTACAGTTGCTGATAAAAGCCTAACTACTCAAGAAATGTTAACTAGAGTTGACTGGGCATTACAAGGATTAACTCATACAAAAGACATCAAAGGAATTCATACAGGATTAGAGATTAAACCAGAGTGGTTACAGGTACTTAGTTTAGCATTTGATGAAGGCTTACAAGATAAAGCGATCGCTCAAAAAATGTCTATATCCGAAAGGATGGTTAGACATTACTGGAGTAAATTACAAGACGCTTTAGAACTGTATCCAGATCAGGGTAAAAACATCCGCATTCAGACAGAAATGAGGGCGAGGGATGAAGGGTTAATTGATTAGGGAATGGGGAATGGGGCATAGGGCATGGGATATTAAATTAAAATCTCCCTTGTCTACCTTGTCTCCTATTCCCAATTCCCAATTCCCAATCCCCAATTCCCTATTTTATTAAAGGTTGGAGAATTAATTTATGCCGCCTGGATTTTGGAATGTGATTAAAGCAGAAATTGCTATGTGGCGTGTGGGTATATTACCAGGATGTGCAGTCATTGGACTAGTAATATTAGCGCGCTACATGGGTTTAATGCAATCTGTCGAGTGGCTAGCGTTTGATAATTTTTTGCGGTTGCGTCCAGAAGAATCTATTGATGAGAGAATTGTGATTGTGGGTATTGATGAAGAAGATGTTCGTCATCATAATTACTATCAATCAGATTCCATAATTTCCAATCATGATTTAGCTACTCTGTTATTAAAATTACAGACATATAAACCTAGAGTTATTGGTTTAGATATTTATCAAAATTTACCAGTTAACGCAAATCACGATAAACTAGCCGCAATTTTACAAAAATCACCCAACATTATCGCTATAGAAAAAGTCTTACCCGAACCAATTCCACCACCACCAAAAATTCCGCCTCAACAAGTGGGATTTGCCGACCAAATTACAGATATTGATGGTAAATTAAGAAGAATTTTATTAGGGACACCTACACCCCAAGGTTACAAGTTATCTTTATCAATTAGATTATCAGCCGCTTATCTAGCCCGTAACCATATTGTCTTAGAAAATGGTAGACGCGATCGCGCTGCTATGCGATTTGGCAAAACTGAACTACCCCGCTTTCTTCCCGACTCTGGGGGATATATCCACACCGATGCAGGCGGAGTCCAGGTTTTACTCAATTTTCGCAGTGGCCACGCCCGATTTCGGACTGTTTCTAGCAGTGATATCAAACGTGGTAAAGTAAACCCAACATGGTTACGCGATCGCATCATTATCATTGGTATCACTGCACCTAGCCGCAAAGATTTTTTTACTACTACTGCTATTCCATCCACTCAAACCGGTAAAGGGCGAATTTATGGTGTAGAAATTCAAGCCCACGCTACTAGTCAAATTATTAGTGCTGTCCTCAATGAAAGACCTTTATTAAATACCTGGAATGACCAAGGTGAATATTTCTGGATTTTCGCTTGGGGTGTGTGTGGAATTGCCATTGCTAGGCTAACTAAATCACCCTTAAACAACTTAATTATTGTTGTTTTAGCCAGTATTAGTTTAGGATTAATTTGTTATTTCAGTTTGATTTTTGGTTGGTGGATTCCGTTCATTCCCGCCATTTTAGTCTTGATTGTGAATGGTATGGAACTCACCGCTTTATACCAATATGACCAAGCTTTACGTTCTGGGATTAAAATCCGTCAAGCGATTATAGAAAGCACTTTTGAAACGATTCATAATGGCCCCTTGCAAAGTTTAGCAAAAGTTCTACAACTGCTACGTGGTCAAAATGAATCTAACCAAGAAATTATTCCAGTCATAGCAGAAGAACTAGAGAAATTAAATTATGAATTAAGGGGAATCTATGAATATTTACAGCAAGAATCTTTAGACCAAGATACGAGTCTTTATTTAGGCAACGACCTAGTATTAAACTTACAAGAACCCCTGCATGACCTACTCTATCAAGTGTATGCCTATACTTTAGAAAGGGATTTTCCTGGTTTTAAGAATATTAGAATCAAAATTCGGACTTTTGAACCGATAGACGAAAGATTTTTAACTATTGAACAAAAGCGAGGAATTTGCAGATTTTTAGAAGAAGCCTTATGTAACGTTGGTAAACACGCCACAGGTGCAACCCGTCTACAAGTTACTTGCATGATATCTGAAGGTTACTACACCTTGAGCGTCATTGATAATGGTTTAGGATGTACCGCTAGTAAAACCGGAAGAGGAACGCAACAGTTTATAAATCTAGCCAAACAACTACAAGGAAAATTCGAGCGATCGCCCCTTTGTCCGCATGGTACTATTTGTCAATTATCTTGGCCGATGAATAGATGATGGGCATTGGGAATAGGGAATGGGGCATTGGGAATGGGGGCTTGCTGAAAAAAATTTAGTTTACTAACTTAAAATTGCTTGTAAGTCTTGTGGGGTGGGCATCTTGCCCGCCCTATTTATACAATTTCAATCTTTAACAGCTTACCAAGTCATTAAATGAGTTTTCGTCCCCGTGAAGGGGAATAAATGGAAAACTTCAAGTGACTGGCTCGCATCGTGATTGATTTATTGTCAAGTTTCCGTCCCCGTGAAGGGGAATAAATGGAAAACCTTTGCGCGGCGAAGAAGTCGCTTGGCGGATGATTGTTTCCGTCCCCGTGAAGGGGAATAAATGGAAAACCGCAATCAAAGGCAACGAAAAAGCGGACGAAGTTATTGGTGTTTCCGTCCCCGTGAAGGGGAATAAATGGAAAACCAGTTACAGTTGTTGATTGCGGAAATACGGCCATATGTTTCCGTCCCCGTGAAGGGGAATAAATGGAAAACTTCTGAAGCGGCAGCTACAGCTTATGCAAAACAATTGCTGTTTCCGTCCCCGTGAAGGGGAATAAATGGAAAACTTGGAACAGCAATTTCGCTCCGCATGCAACAATCAGTTTCCGTCCCCGTGAAGGGGAATAAATGGAAAACCAAACATTAGCGTTGCTTAAAAAGATTTTTCATCGTGTTTCCGTCCCCGTGAAGGGGAATAAATGGAAAACATGAAAAAAAGCTTTAGAAGAGGCTGGAATTTTCAATCGTTTCCGTCCCCGTGAAGGGGAATAAATGGAAAACCTGATTGCAGAAATGGAAAACCTATTAGGAAATAGTTTCCGTCCCCGTGAAGGGGAATAAATGGAAAACTAGTTTCACAGCAACCACTGGCATTGTCCAGTGTTACAGTGTCCGTCCCCGTGAAGGGGAATAAATGGAAAACATTTTTGGGAAAAACCCTTGAAGAAGTTCAGCAGTACGTGTCCGTCCCCGTGAAGGGGAATAAATGGAAAACCCTACCCTTTTAGAACCGTGACTGTGAAAGGGTTTGAGATAGTCATTTTAGCGGGGGGTCTAATTTACCTGTCAATAAGTGTAAATTATTGACAATAAAGCATCTATATACCCTACTCAAACCTTTGCCTAGCAAGCGATTCGCGGGGGTCAACGCAAGAATCAGGGTTTTGACGATCGCCCTACCCCCGCTAAAAATTTGCGTATGAATTGTTAAAACAAACACTCATCGCTGCTATTTGGAAACATTTTTATGAAATTGTCATGGTTCTGCACTCTTGCAAGAGAGTATAACAGATGACCTAAAGCAGTTAATCACACCAACCATCAACCTGAGATAAATCTTTACTAACCAACCCAAATTAGCCAAAAAATCTTACCCCATGCCCAATGCCCCATGCCCAATGCCCCAGTCCCCAATCCCTACTGATTAACACGCCAAATCCTAATAGTATTATCTTCACTACCACTGACTAAACTTTGACCATCTGGCGTAAAAGCTACCGATGTCACCGTGTTTTCATGTCCTTCCAGCGTACTAACTTCATCGCCGGTTTCTAAATTCCAGAGTTTGATAGTTTGATCACGGCCAGCACTAGCGAGAATTTTACCATCAGGACTAAAGGCAACTGCTGTGACTGTTTCTGTACTGCCTTTGAGGGTGCGGAGTCTTGTCCCAGCTTGTAAATTCCACAATTTAATTGTGCGATCGCGGCTAGCACTAGCAAGAATTTTACCATCAGGACTAAAAGCGATCGCTGTGACTGTTTCGCCTTTGCCGCCAAAGGTGCGAATCAGTGATTCCTCAGCTAAATTCCAAATTTTAATGGTTTTATCAAAACTACCACTAGCAATAGTCTCACCATCGGCACTAATCGCTACTGATCTCACCCAAAATCTATGACCTCTGAGTGTAGTGATTAATCTACCACTGTTTAAATTCCAAACTTTGATCGTTTTGTCGTCACTCCCGCTTACCAAAGTTCTACCATCGGGACTGATAGCTAAGGCGTGAATAGCATCGCTATGGGCTGCTATGGCTTTGCTCATCTGATGGGTTTTCAGATTCCAAACTCTGATAGTGTTGTCGTCACTACCACTGACTAAAGTTTTACCATCAGGACTGATCACAACTGCATTCACTGTAGCTGAATGTCCTTTCAGAGTGGCGATTTCTGCACCTGTTGTCAGATTCCACAGCTTAATCGTGCGATCGCCTCCACTACTAGCAATGATTTTACCATCGGGACTCACCGCGACTGAAGACACCGAATTTTCATGTGCTGGGAGGGTATTAGCTAACACCACTTGTTGCAAAATCGGCTTTTGTGGCTGCACTAAAAACGCTTCCCCCGATGGAGAATTTTGCTGGTGGGGCATGAGTTTTGCAGATAAACTGCTATAAATGCGGCGATATTGGTAATACCAAGACTCACTAAACCCAAATAGCAAAATAAAAGCCGATACTAAAACCCCAATGCGAACTAACCCAGACAAAATTGATAAACGCGGTGTTGGTGTTTTATGTACTTGAGTGCTGGGAACTTTGCCTGAAGACTGTCCGGCGGCTGGCAGGGCAAGTGGTTCTTTCGGTGTAATATCTTTGAGGACTTCATCGGCTGTTTGGTAACGGTCTTTGAGGTCTTTTTGCAACAGCTTGTCCAACACAAAATCTAAATCTGGACTGAGGGGACGGTGCAAATATTGCCGCCAATGTGTTACCCAACCATAGCCATGTTCCATCCACAATTGAAACGGCGAAACTCCTGTTAATAAATGAAAACAAGTCGCCCCTAAAGCAAACAAATCACTAGCAGCATAAGCCTTCCCATCCCGAATTTGTTCGAGGGGTGAGTAACCATGTGAACCGATTGATGTACCGAAATTCTGCACCTTCGCCGTTAACTGTTTGGAAGAACCAAAATCAATCAGATTTAATCGTCCGTCACTGCGACAACGGATAATATTTTCTGGTTTAATATCACGGTGAATTACACCGCGATCGTGAATGAATTTCAGCACAGGTATGATATCAAGTAAAATCGCTTGAATTTCACCTGGTCTATAGCTTTTGCGTTGCTTTAATTCCTTTAACAAATTCTGTCCATTGATAAACTGCTGCACTAAATACAAACAGTTATCTTGTTCAAAATAAGCCAACAGCGTCGGAATTTGGGGATGTTCCCCTAATTCTTGTAAACGTTTGGCTTCTTGGGCAAATAATTCTACCGCTTTTTTTTGTGACCAAGTTCCTTGAAACTTTGGTGCTAATTGTTTGATGACACAATGTTCATTCAATTTATCAGTATCTTCTGATAGATAAGTTCTACCAAAACCGCCTTCATCCGACAACATTCGGATCACACGAAAGCGATTTCTTAACAATGGTACTAAGGGAGTACCACAACTTTGGCATGACTTTTTACCATCAGAGTTCTGAGGGTTTGGACAGTCTGGATTTAAGCAGCAGATCATGTTCTGATAAGTGCGGCTGCGTGAAAAATGGACTTGACTAAAATATCCCCCCGATTTCCTCAAGAATTCAGGGATCTAATTTGCGCGATTGATATGGTAAATCTGGTAAATGCTGTGACAAACAGGTAAGAGACAGGAGATAAAAGCACTTTCCTGACTAAATTTATCTCTACCTGATTAGTTATTCCCCCAATTATAGAAGATTCCGTAATAAAAGGGATTGGGGACTGGGGATTAGGAATTTTAGATTTTAGATTTTGGATTTTAGATTGAATCCAATCCAAAATTGAAAGGCTGGGAATTGGGTACAAGGAGGACAAGGGGACAAGGTAGATTTGAACTCAATGCCCTATGCCCTATGCCCCATGCCCTAATATATTCTTTGAGACTGTCTAGCTTGTTGTTTGGCTTGTTGTTTAGCTTCCTGTCTAGCTTTCCATTCCCGAATCGCGATCGCAGTTCTGGCTATGGGCGGTATATATTCTTGAGTAGTGGGTTTTGGCTGTGGACGTTGATTTCTGATTGGTTGGGTAGTCAAGCAGTTAGCTAGGTGTGGGATATCTTTTTCCGCCCTCAACGCCCTAGTTACATCACTGGCTTTCTGAAATCTCTCTCTGAGGGAAAACTTCAACATCTTATTTAAGATGCGAGTAAAGCTATCACTCACCTGCACATATTTATACCAGCACACTTCCCCAGTCTGGGTTTCATGTTCCATATCTAAGGGATTTTTGCCTGTTAATAAATAAACGCAAGTCATACCCACAGCATAAATATCGCTGGCGTATACCGGATGTAGAGATAATTGTTCTGGGGGTGCAAAGCCCATTGTCCCAACAAAATTAGTGTTTAAGCTGGGATTATGCGAATCATTAACTACATCCAGCAAGTTTTCCTTGACTGCACCAAAATCTATCAATACTATGCGCTGATCATCTGCACAGCGCAGGATATTTAAGGGTTTAATATCGCGGTGAATGACTTGATGTTGTTCTAAATATTGTAAAACTGGCAATACGTCCTGTAAAAACTGTTTGACTTCAGTTTCCGTCTTGACACCATTTTTTCTGATTTCTTGCGCTAAATTCCAACCCTGGACGTATTCCTGGACTAAATATAATTCCCCGTTACCTTCAAAGTAATCTAGCAACATGGGAATTTGAGAATGACTACCCAGTTGGGCCAAAGTTTTTGCTTCCTTGGCAAACCGCTTACAAGCATTCTGCCAGGCTTTTTTACTAGTAACCTTCGGGCAGAGTTGTTTAATTACACACTGGGGGTTTCCTGGTAATACTGCATCTTGGGCAACAAAAGTTATACCAAAACCACCCCTACCTAAAATCCGTAATATTTGGTAGCGATCGCGAAATAATTTATCAGAACCACACATTTGAGCTAGTTTATTTCTCTCTAGTCCGTAATCACGTATGTTTGTGTTGTTATCAGGAAAACGGTTCATTGCTCGAATGTGGGTGTCTTTTGGTGTTACCAATATAACTATATTTTTTCGATAATGGTAGTATCATTACGGCTTCTTTGCAAAATCCTGATTTTAGGGACACAATAAACACCAACTTTTTAAGTAAAGCTTGATGTGATGTTTATGAATTTCTTCTGAAGCCATACCGAATCCCTTGAAAAATCGTGAATTTATTGGATAAATTACGCAAAAAATTTGAGTTGTAAATGTTTCAGTATTATTACGGGTAACTGGGGACTGGGGATTGGGGATTAGGGATTGGGGACTGGGAATTTTAGATTTTGGATTTTGGATTTTAGATTGAATCCAATCCATAAAGATGCTTCTGCGTCGCTAACGCTACGCTATCGTCAAGTCAAAATCCAAATATTGAAATGCTGGGGGCTGGAAGGTGGAAAAGCTGAACAAGGTAGATTTTTACTCTCCTTCACAATGCCCAATGCCCCATGCCCAATGCCCCAATCCTAATAAAGAAACCAAAAGCTGTAACAAGCTCTACCAAATTCAAAGTCAAAATCCGTTAACTTAAATAGAGCCATAAATGTAATTCAGGCTACATATCCCATGCGACTAGAGCAGTTGCAAGCGTTTTTAGCGATCGCCCAAACTGGTAGCTTTCAAAAAGCAGCCCAAAAATGTGGTGTAACTCAATCTACTATTAGCCGCCAAATTCAGTCTTTGGAGGCTGATTTGGGTTTGGAGTTGTTTCACCGGACAAATCAAGCCAAGTTAACTTTAGGTGGTGAACGCTTGTTACCTCGCGCCCGGAAAATTTGCCAAGAGTGGGAAACGGCGACTCAAGAGTTGACAGATTTAATCGCCGGAAAGCAGCCGGAATTGTGTATTGCGGCGATTCATTCGCTGTGTGGTTCTTATTTACCGCCGATATTACAGAAATTTTGTCGTGATTATCCCGATGTACAGTTGCGGGTGACATCTTTGGGGAGCGATCGCGCCTTAAAAGTCCTCAAAGATGGTTTAGTAGATTTAGCGATCGTTATGAATAATCGCTTTCTCACTACCGGGCGAGAAATGGTAGTAGAAGTCCTTTATGATGAACCCATAGAACTGTTAACCGCCGCTAATCATCCCCTCGCTCAATATGAATTTGTCCCTTGGTCAGAAGTAGTACGTTATCCCCAAGTAGTATTTAAAGATGGCTACGGGATGCAGCGTCTTATCCAAGAAAAATTTGAACGCCTAGAAGCTAATCTGCAAGCCGCTTTAGAAGTCAACACCCTAGACGCATTTCGCGGTGTCGTCCGTCAAGGTGAATTGATCGCCTTACTTCCCACATCTGCATTAGTCGAAGCCCGCCTTGACTCCACCTTAGCGGTTCGTCCTTTAGCTACCGGTGGCGCATTGTCTGATAATTCTACCCTCTCTCGGCGTGTCGTCATGGTTACAACACAAGACCGCTTGCAAATTCCCCCAATACAACATTTTTGGCAACTTGTGCGCGACAATATCCGCCAACAGTTTGAACAACAGCAAGAAGCATCTTAAGAGTCACAGGGTAAGTAATTCAAGGTTTGTAGTGTGAACTTTAGTTCACGGCGTTGCATAAATGCGGGATGAATTAAGCTTTTCTAGCAAAGTAAATTACTGATTTTTTGCGCCTTTGCGCCTACCCTTCTCCTTCCCTGCGGGACGCTACGCGAACGGAGACGCTAACGCGAACGGGTTCCGCTTTAGCGGTATGCGCGAAACATAAATCATCCCATTAATCAGCAACGCCTAGTTCACAAGAAAGGACTAAAGTCCTTACTACGAACTGAATCCTATAGCCTTTCTCAGTCTAGTGAAGTACAATAACAACAATGAGTAAACCAATTAAAAATATCATCTAAAGAGACTTGGCTAAAAGCAGTTTCAATTGCTATTACTAAATCTGGATAACTCCTAGCACCGATAGAACGGAGTGCATTCTTAATCTTTGACCAACAATTTTCAATGGGTGAAAAATCAGGAGAATACGGTGGTAAATAAATCAACTTAGCTCCAGCAGATTCGATGAGTTTTTCAATATCCCCACCTTTATGAATTGAGCAATTGTCCATGATTACATAATCACCTTTCTTCAGTTTCGGAACTAGTTTTTGCGAAATATAAGCCTCAAATGTTAGACCATCAGTCGCTCCTAAAATACTGTATTGGCTAACGACTCCTCTCAAACCAATTGCACCAATTATCGAAACATTTTTACTACGTTTTTGCGGTCTTTGACCATGCGCTCTTTCACCTTTTTTGGCACGAGCAGACTGTCTGTCCAAAGATAGATTCGCTCCGGCTTCATCTAGAAATATCAGCTTTTGGGCTGGTATTCCTCGTATTTGTAGCCAAAACTGTAATCTTAACGATTGAACTCTTGGAGTATCTTTTTCTGCGGCGTGCAATGTTTTTTTTTAAGCTAATTTCCATCCTCTTTAACATTCTGTCTACTGTCGAAATTCCAATGGTTATTCCTGTTTTTTGTTTGAGTAGCTCCCGAATTTCTGATAAAGTGGCATCATTTTTGGCTTCTACTATTTCCTGAAGCACATTCAATTGCTGAGAGTTTAGCTTTGGTGGCGTTTGTTGTGTTCTGACTTTCGGTGCGATATTTCCTGTTTCTCTATACTGTTTCAGTAATTTCTCTATAAATCCTAAAGTTACACCAAATCTTTCTGCTAACTTTCGTTGTGATATTCCATCTTTTAAATATGTATCCAGTATCTTTTGACGCAAATCGAGGGAATATGCTTTCATTTTTACCCTAGACTAGTATGTACAGCTTTATTTGCTCAATTGTACTTCAGCAGACTGGGAAAGGCTATAATAGTTTTTCATTACTTAACATAAGTTGTTTTTTTCCAGTCGTTGTACTTGAAATCAGAAATTGAACCAGCCACAGCAACATTTTCCGCACATATCATAAAAATGTATTCATTTAACCATGATTTAAATAATGGAAACTATAGAAACTATCAATAGTTTCGCTTGTTAATTATCTCTCAAAATAGTATTTACTATTAGTTAATACTTGCATTATTAACCAATGCTTTGATAAGTGAATTTAGCAAAAATCCTGTATAAATAATCAAGGAAAAACTTAACTAGATTAACTTGATCAACGGACTTTAGATTTACTTATCAGTAACATTAAATCAGGCTTTTTGACTGCATACATCTTGGAATCAATCATGAACAAACATCTACTAGCTTCTTCTGGGGGAGTAATTTTATTATGCCTAATTTCTGGCGTTTTGCCCGTTAAAGCCATCACTAACGCAGAGCTTAACGACCAAAAATTAGCTAACACTAAAGATGGTATAAATAAAACTAATTCAGAAACAATTCTTGCTGATGAATTACTACTAACAGATAATACTAATCAGCAAGACTTATCTTCAGCAAAAGCACAACAAAACAATGCAGATACAAAATTAGACTCTCCGACTAATTCTGCACAAACTCAGCAAACATCAGACGCATTTGCACAAGTCACATCTGTATCTCAATTATCTGATGTACAACCCACTGACTGGGCGTTTCAAGCCTTACAATCTCTAGTTGAGCGTTACGGTTGTATTGCAGGATATCCAAATTTGACCTATCGTGGCGATCGCGCCATGACTCGTTATGAATTCGCCGCCGGTTTAAATGCTTGTTTAGAGCGCATCAATGAATTGATAGCCACTGCAACTGCGGATTTAGTTAAAAAAGAAGATTTAGCCACCTTGCAAAAACTGCAAGAACAATTTGCGGCAGAATTGGCAACATTGAGAGGTCGAGTAGATGCCTTAGAAGGTCGAACTGCACAACTAGAAGCCAATCAGTTTTCTACTACTACTAAACTCAGTGGAGAAGTAATTATTGCTGCTCTTGCTGCTACCGGTGGTGCGTCTGGGAGAAGTGACCCCAACCCCATCTTAGTGAATCGAGTGCGGTTAAATCTGACCACTAGCTTCACAGGGAAAGATTTATTAATTACCGGTTTACAAGCTCACAATTTTTTAGGCGGAGTAAGTGGTCAAGGTAGCTTACAAAATAGTTTAGGATTATCTTCTGATTTACTCAGTGCTAGTAGTGCGCGGACTAGTTTCGAGCCACAATTTCCAGGACTTAATGTCAAAGATTTGTCTAATGTTGGGGCAAATAATCTTGAACTTTATAAATTGCTCTATATCTTCCCCGTTAGCAATAAATTAACCTTGTTTGCGGGGACTGCGGCTGAAACATCCGATGCTTTTCCAGCAATTACACCCTTTTATGGTGAAGGACAAGAATCCATTTCCCGTTTTGGCGGATTAAACCCTGTATTACGCGTCTCTGGGGGAACTTCTGGTTCTGGTTTAGCATCGGCGGCTGGATTTATTTACAGCATTTCTCCAAGTCTGGATTTTAGAGCTTTATATGGCAGTGTCAATGCCAATCTCCCAGAAAAATCTCCCAATGAAGTCGCCCCAGACGTTTCTAATACACCATTAGGTGGCGGCTTATTTAGTGGTAGTAGTGTAATTGCTGCTCAATTAACCTTCAAACCTAGTCGTGATTTAGATATTGGTTTAAATTACTCCCATAGCTATCACGAAATCAATATTTTAGGCACAGGATTAATCAGAAATGATATCGGTGCTTTAGCTGGCGTACCTTTGGGAACACCAGTCCAACTTAATTCTGTTGGGGGACGGTAACTTGGCGATTCTCTCCCCAAATAGCCTTATCTGGTTATGGCGCAGCGTTATTTGTGGATGATTCCTCAAATAGTGTAGACGCTTCCACTAATTTTACTAGCTGGATGGTAGGGGTTCACTTTAGAGATTTATTTAAACAGGGAAATGCGGCGGGGATTCTTTTTGGTCAACCACTCCACCGTGTTGACGCTAGTGGAGAAGCTTCACTCACCCCAGAAGGTGAAAATCGGGCGACTCCTTACCACCTAGAAGCCTATTATCGCCTGAAAGTTAGCGATAATGTCAGTATTACCCCAGGGGCGTTTGTTTTATTCAACCCAGAAGGTAATAGCAATAATGACACCACAACTGTAGGCGTATTACGTACAACTTTCACCTTTTAACAACATAGATGAGATTCTATTTCATCTATAGTTTCAGCAACAGCGATCGCCTGCTTAAAGCTATGATTAGTCAAATGTCTACTGTCAATAGTACCCAGTATCAAGCTTGACTATTGACTGTTGACCATTGACTGTTGACCATCTACGTTTTATGAGCATTGTATTCAGGGATCTGCTGAAAAAAGTAGGCAGTGGCAATCATACCAGCGAGAGTTTAACTCGTGCAGAAACTGCCACCGCCACTAAAATGATGTTATTGGGTGAAGCTACACCAGCCCAAATTGGTGCGTTTTTGATTGCCCATCGCATCAAACGTCCCACAGGTGAAGAATTAGCGGGAATGTTAGATGCTTATGAGGAACTAGGGCCAAAACTGTCGGCAATTACCTCTACACACCCAGTTATGGTACTTGGTCAACCCTATGATGGCAGAACCAGAACAGCACCCATCAGCCCCATCATAGCCCTGATACTAGCCACAGCAGGTCAACCAGTCATTATGCACGGCGGCGATCGCCTCCCCACCAAATACGGTTTACCATTAGTAGAAATTTGGCAAGGTTTAGGAGTCGATTGGACTAGCCTCTCACTAGCAAACACCCAAGCCATCCTAGAGAAAACAGGCATTGGTTTTGTATATACACCAAAGCATTTTCCCTTAACTAACAGTATTTGGGAATACCGTGACCAGTTAGGTAAACGTCCACCCTTTGCCACAATGGAATTAATTTGGTGTCCCTACGCTGGTGAAACTCATCTTGTAACAGGGTTTGTCCATCCACCCACAGAAGGGATGTTTCAGACAGCCTTGGGACTACGAGGAGTAACAAAGTTTACCTTAGTTAAAGGACTAGAAGGCAGTTGTGATTTACCACGCGATCGCACCGCTATTATCGCCTTATCTCAACCACCCCAAGACATAGAAAGATTACTACTTTCACCCCATGATTACGGCTTCACCACCAAAAATGTACCCCTAAACACCACCACAGAACTACTAGACCAGATGCAGGAAGTATTGGCGGGAAAACCCAACGAACTCATGCAAACAGCCCTATGGAATGGCGGATTTTACCTCTGGCGCAGTGGAATTTGTAGCAATATGCAAGCTGGTATAGTTAAAGCCAAAGAATTACTGACTACTGGTGCAGTTGCGGAGAAATTGCGGGAATTAGTCAATAGTCATTAGGGACTGGGGACTGGGGACTGGGGACTGGGGACTGGGGACTGGGGACTAGGGAATAGGGATAGACAAGGTGGATAAGGTAGAGAAGGTAAACATTACTTCAATGCCCAATGCCCCATGCCCCATGCCCCATGCCCTATTCATTCAGCAATCCTAAAAATCGGCGAATTAGACCGATGGTGACAGATGGTAGTTCTAATTGTGGTGTTAAACCTACGTCTTCTAGAGGTTGAAACGCGCGGATGGCTTGGGGATTTTTCTCTGCTAGGCGGCGGCCTATATCTGGCCCCGTAAATTGGGACTTTTGACCCCAAATAATGGCGGTGGGAGTAAGCAATTGTTGAATGTAGAGTGATAAATCAAAGCACAAATCACCCCTCACAAAAGATAAGGCTGCATACTCAGCATTATGTTGTTGGGCTGATGTGAGATAGGCTTGCACAATCTCTTCGTAAACCCTGCTAGATTGGGCAAATTGTCGCTGTTCTAGAAAACTCCGAATACCGCCGCTAGTAGCAATCCCTGTGCTGTATAGTAAGCGGTCAACAATCGGCACACTGACAATTTGAGCAAACAAGCTGCGGGAATAGTCTTCACCAAAATCCGAAAGTCCCGCAGGTGTCACCAGAATTAGCGATTTGAATAAATTGGGGTGGGTAATCGCCACTCTGATTGTAAATGCGGCTGTCAGGGAAGAGGCGATCGCACTCACCGGTTCTGTACAAGTCTGCTCAAAAAATTCCCGAATCGTCGTCAAATAATCATCAATCGTATAGTTTCTCGCTGGATGTTCAGATTGACCCCACCCAATTAAATCAGGTGCGAGAATGCGATATTCCGCCGCAAAAGCTGGATAAACCTTTGACCACTCATAAGCAGAAGAACCGCCACCAAAGCCATGTAAAAACACTAAAGTTTCTTTTCCAGTCTTTTTAGAGGTGTTTTCTTGCCAAAGTGCGCCAGTGGCGGTGTAGTACGCCATTTTCCCCAGCGATGTCATGATTGAACGTTGTTCAAATCCCTGTGGTTGAATCATAGTTTTTAGTCAATAGTCAATAGTCAACAGTCAATAGGGATGGGTTTTGACTTTCCCAATCACCAATTCCCAGTCCCCAGCGATGCACTGAGCTTGTCGAAGTGTCCCCAGTCCCCAGTCCCCAATCCCCATCCATTATCTTTAAACAATCATTTTCTAACCTCTGGCTAGCGTCAGATTAAGTAGATGTAAAATCACCAGTTTACTTGTAAAGATTCAGTATTTATTTTTTCGGTCTAAAAGTTTATTTTGCCTAAAAACACCATATGGCAAGGTTTCCTTAGTTTTAATTTTGGTAAATAGTATTACTTAGACAATACTTGGCAGTGGGTTTTTTGTGATAGTCTACAGAAAACTTACGGATAGTTTTGTTATTCTTAAAAGAGTGAAAGCGTTCGTTAAGGACGGCTGTACATCATCAGCACCAAGGGTTAAGGCGATCGCTGTGGTGTATCTAGCTCAGAATAGTGTTTCTCTGGTTAATGGTAAGGTGGGAAATTGTGGGTAAGCAGGTAACTCTCCAATCAGCGCAAGTGTCACAACTTGAACCCGACATATGTAGAATCGAACAGTCTGATGTACAGAATCAAATCATAGCTTCAGCCAAGCGCAGTCAATTAGAAGAAGCGACTGCACACTTTACTGTAGACGTACCGACTTGTATCTGTTTGAACCTAGAAGATTTAAAATGCTTTGAAGTGGTTGAGCATCAATACGAGCAATGGGGTGTAATTTTTCAGAACTCCATCGCCATACAACCTTCTAACCCTGCCTTTCCTACCAAACTAGGATCAACAGTATTAATGGGTTCTCCCAAAGGTGGATTTTTAGAAGCCACTTTCTTACAACCTGTCAACTGGGTGAGTGCGAGTGTCACCAGCTCACAACGATTAGTGCTTTCAGCTTATGATAGCGATCGCCAATTACTCTGCCAAAGTATTCTACCTAGCGCAAATCTAGCCAACTCCGATTCGTCCTTATCCCCGAACATCCTATTGTCTGTTGCTGCTAAAAATATTCACTCCATCACCTTCTGCGCTTTCGATGGTCAATTTACCATTGATGAATTTCGTTTTTGTCTTTAAACAACTAGAAAGTGGCGTAGGGAAACACACTTTGATTATGTGGCAGTAAAATCTGCTTCTGACTATACTTAAGTGCCTAAGAATACATTCAATATTATTTTTATACCCAAAACTCAAAAATTCGGTAGTAAAACCTGTTTTTCTGACTTCAGCACCGATAAGCTTATGGAGTAATATTGATATTCGATTTATATTACTGAGTAAAGGTAAAGTGACCAGGTAGGATATGCTGAAATTTTCAGCTTTCTTTGACCCTCCGAATTTTAGATTTTAAATTCTGCGGCAAGTCTGTAAGACTAGCTGTGCTGTGTCTGCTAAGTTGGCGCAACCTCTTGTAGAGAAGATAGTCAATCTAAAATCCACAATCTAAAATTGCTTGACTGGCTAACTTCACCATACTGAGTGCAATCCATATGTATATTTTGTAAGTAGGTAGGTAAACACTGTGGCAAAGGCTGTATATTCTTGGCAGCAATTGATCAACCAGATACCTGAGAGGCTGCTTCCAGAGTTGAAAACCAAAGCCACTAAGCAACGAACTATGCAACGTCTCTCGGAACCAGGAGCAATTCTCGGTTTTTTGACATTGCTTGTTGCCATGCTGTTGTGGAATTGGAAATTACTGTTAGCATTGCTAGTTGGGATTAGCATCATGTTAATAGTCCACTCAATGCACAAATGGCATTACCAATTACCTTGGGAAGAAATCAAGAAATTTCTCAACAGTCCCAACCGTCAGTTAATCTTAGCTGTCAGCAGTGGTGGAATCGCTACCCTCAGCACCTATATGGCGGCAGCAATTTGGGCTGATTCTCATAGTCATTGGATAGCGGCTGGAACTATTGTCCAAGGTCTAGGAACTTTATTAACTTTAATTTTATTAGTCTGGCAGATTATCAATTTTTATAGCCATCGTGAAGCAGACAACTTTGAGAAATTGCTACTCGATCTCACAGAAACAGACGCAATCAAACGTTTAATAGCCGTTCGTCGCTTAACTAAAATAGTCAACCGTCATAAACTTGACCCTGCACTACAGCAAGATATCGTCCAATGTTTACATTTTCTCTTGAGCAGAGAAGAAGAAACCGCAATTCGGGAAGCAGCCTTTGAGAGTTTACAAACTTTCGAGCGATCGCAATCATCTACGCCCTTACCAACTCTCAGGCCTTTAGTAACTAAAGTCAAGGAACGAGCTTCTATTTAGGGGTGTAAGGGTGTAACGGTGTAAGGGTGTAAGGGTGTAAGGGCGAAGTTCAAAACTATGCCCAATGCCCAATGCCCAATGCCCAATGCCCAATGCCCAATGCCCAATGCCCGATTCCCCATTCCCCATGCCCCAATATTATTTACCCTTTTTAATTGATTGCCTATATAGTTTACCGTTACGAACTTGTACCACTGGTTGATTACACCTACGTACTAATTGTTCGTCGTGTGTAGTGACAATCACAGTTGCCCCAAAGGAATTTAATTTTTGCAGAATTTGCATCACCTGCCAGGAGTTATCAGGATCAAGATTACCTGTAGGTTCGTCAGCTAACAGTAGAGGAGGTGTCCCTACAATTGCCCGTGCAATACTGACTCGCTGTTGTTCACCGCCAGAAAGTTGATCAGGAAAACAATCAGCTTTAGAAAGTAACCCTACCAGTTTCAATGTAGGTTCTAAGCGGCGTTGAATTTCCTTGCGAGTGTAACCTTGTGCTTGCAAAACAAACATGACATTTTCTGACACTGTGCGCTGAGGAATCAGTTTATAGTCTTGAAACACAATGCCAATTTTGCGTCGTAATAATGATAAGCGATCGCCCCGCAAATCAGAAACATTGCAATCACTCACAATTACTTCTCCCTGTGTAGGCAACTCTTCACCATACAAAAGCTTTAACAGCGTTGACTTACCCGAACCACTAGGGCCAGTAATAAATAAAAATTCCTTCTTTTTTACCTCTAAACTGACATCTAGTAAAGCAGGACAGCCGTTACCATAAGTTTTAGTCACAGACCGTAACTGTACTATGTGACCATCACCACCATCGAGATGTTGCTGTTCGCCATCCTGAGAATTTTCAGTAGTTAAGGGCGTTGTTAATACAGGCATTGATTAATGCTACTTTTGACTAATGACTGTTGACTAAAAACAATGATTCCCAAGAAATACTTAGGAATCACAAATCTGACACAGAAAATTCAAAATTTTTCGCACCCTTTAGGTTAGGGAGTGCTGAGTGCTGAGTGCTGAGTGCTGAGTGCTGAGTGCTGAGTGCTGAGTGCTGAGTGCTGAGTGCTGAGTGCTGAGTGCTGAGTGCTGAGTGCTGAGTGCTGAGTAATGAGTAGTCAGTGGTGGGTTGAGAAATAAACTCTACCTTGTCTACCTTGTCCCAATCCCCAATCCCCAGTCCCCAGTCCCCAGTCCCCAATCCCCAGTCCCCAATCCCCTCAAGCCGCACTCTTAGCTGTCAAGTGATAAATACAGGCTTTCACTGCAAACTGCGGCAAAGCTAACATCCGCCGCCAACGCCAAGGCTCTTGATACAGTCGATATAGCCATTCCAAATTGTTATCAGCCAACCACGATGGCGCACGAGATTTTGTCCCTGACCAAATATCGAAGCTTCCACCTACACCAATCCAAATAGAATGGGGACACAAATGGCGGTTTTGGGAAATCCATAATTCTTGGCGTGGTACTCCTAAACCTACCAAAATTATCTGCGGTTGCAGTTGGGCTAGGGTTTGTTTTAGTTGTTGTTCTTCTTCGGGAGTGTGGTAGCCAGAATGAGTACCAGCTATATTCAAACCAGGACTTTTTTGTAGCCAAAACTCGGCTGCTGTTGCGGCTACTCCAGGTGCGCCACCATAGAAAAATACTGTTTTGTCTGTCTGTTGTTGTCCAACGGCACATAACAGCTTTTCAGCCAATTCAATTCCTGGACAACGATTAACTTTTTGCCACAGTAGCCAACGTAAATATAAAACTACTCCTGCACCATCTGGAATGACTAAATCCGCACTTTTAATGATTTTTGCTAAAGTGGGATTTTGCTGTGCTTGCATGGTCATTTCTGCATTCAGGGTGATGACATGAGTGCCTTGGTTGTTTTGCCAGCAATCTAGCAACCAACTGGGATAGTTATCTATCACATGGACAGGCATTCCCAAAACTGAAAACTCTTTAGGGGCTTGAAACATAGCCTTTCTCTTAATTAAATTAGTCTCACACCAGATGATCTAGAACGATAGTTTATCAAATTTTTTAATAGGGTGTCTGGCAGTTTCTGAGCAAAATCCAACCAGCTAAAACACTGATCTGCGGAAAACTCACCTATGGGTATTGTCATTTTTGTTAGCCGCAGCAGGTTATAAAAACAGCTTATAATTCATCAAAAGGTCGTGATCATTGCCAAAATGGATAAGAATTCCATCAAGTTGAGATGAGTAGATACTTAGTAACAAGTATATTATTGGCAGACACAATTATTTACACAGTATTTATCTAAGTCTTGTCCGTAAACTCAGTTTTAAAGTTAAGGTAGCGTAACGGGTAGAAGTTAAATATGAGTAAAATTCGGATTGCGCTGATTGAGGATCATGACCTGACTCGTGTAGGTATTCGTACAGCTTTATCGCAAAGGGAAGGAATAGAAGTTGTAGGAGAAGCTGCTAATGCGGCTGAAGGATTGAATATGTTAAAAATGGTACAACCTGATATTGCAATTGTCGATATTGGTTTACCTGATAAAGATGGCATTGAATTAACACGGGAGTTAAAAGCCACAGCTAATGGCAAAGAGCTAGAAACAAAAGTGCTAATTCTTACACTTCAGGATAATAAGGAGGCTGTTTTAGCTGCTTTTGCGGCTGGGGCTGACTCTTACTGTATGAAGATGTTAAGTTTGATAACTTATTGGAAGCTGTCAGGGTTACTTACAATGGCAACGCTTGGATTGATCCCGCGATCGCCAGAATTG
>NZ_PJIZ01000035.1 GCF_021596505.1 Nostoc sp. CMAA1605
CCTGCGGAGATGCTAGTTCGATATTGATATTCAATTCTTGTTTAAGCTTGGCGATCGCTTGAAAAATTCCCGGTGGTTCAGGGTCTAGACGAAGATCGACATCAACTGTGGAGTTGCGCCATCCCACCAGTAAGGCACTAGCTCCACCTGTAAAGTAGATGCAGCCTGAACCATGAGCTTCTTTACCTAGTGCTTGCATTAGGCGTTCTAACTTCTGAGAGTCAACGTTTGCACGCATTTTTTTGCTGTGATTATCTACCTCTAGTTACAAGTTTGGTTTAACGCCTATTCAAAATTCAGTTGTACAACTGAATTGAAAACATAATAGTTGTTTTTGAGCTTGAAAAACAATTGCCTGCTCACCAGCTTGCATACCCGAAGGCATTCTTCCATTAGTGAGAACATTACCCTCCCTACTCCCTTTTCTCAGTTGTGACTGTTAATACTTGCGGGGGTGTAGCATCTGGGGGATAGAGAAAGTCTACTTCTACTAGAGAGCGATCGCCTGTTTTCATGTTTAATACAGCTAGTGGTTGTCCTGGCTGACCTCTTCTTTGTACTAAGTGAATAAAGTTAGTTTGAGGACGGCCGTTATCGTCTTTGTATCGTATTCTCACACTACCTCTAAAGAAGACTTGACGGGCAGGTGTGGTGAAAAATCTCAGTCCTGGTTGTGTTAATTTGTCTTCTTTAATTGGCGTTTGAATTGATACGTTTACCGTTTGGGCGGTAGAAGTATTATTGTATAACGGTAACTTCAAACTATACTGAATCGCGTAATTTCCATGCGCCCGATAAGCGGTGTCAGGATAACGTACTAAAAGCGGCGCGCTTTGAGTTTGTTCTGTTCCCAATGTGCCACCATGTAGGGTGCTAAGGGGATAGGAAAATGACTGTCCTGGTTGGGGAATAGTTAAATACTTAGCTTTGGGACTATCAACGATAAAAGCGCGCCATTGCGCCCCCCGCGCCACACCAGCTACTCTGCCATAGATGCGGGGTTTACCTGTTTCTTCTAAAGGTGTGGGGACTTTATCACGGGGACTAGAGACATCACTATTATTTAATAAATCTTGCCACTCTTCTAAAGTTGGGGGGCGTTCACTTCCGTCAGTATTAGTGGGTGCAAACATCGCCAAACTAGCTGCGTAGACTGTACCATTACTGCGTAGTCGTGCCAAAGTTGAGCGACCGTTGAGGGGTGGTGTCAGTCCTTTGACGGGGATTGGTTGATTGAGTAACATTCGACTTTCCCCGGCTGGAATCACGATTTGGGGAGGAAAAATATCTTGTCTGCGTCCTCTTAAGATATCAGACATGACGCGATCGCCAGGCCCTGCGAATACATTACCTAACAAATTTTCACTAAAAGCAGGTAACTCAATAAACGGCGCATCTGGTTGACTTAAATAACTTGCAGCTTGCAACACATTAACTGTAACAGGCTGGTTTGTTGGGTTATGTAAAATTATCCCTAAATATAATGAGCGCAAATTCTCCGGCGGTTCAGCTCGTGCAACGTGATGAGCAAACACATCAAACCTACCGCGAAAAGGATAATTCAAATGCGCTGATGGGACTTTTTTACCCTGTGGTGGAAAAGTCGAAAGCAAAATCCCTTCTTTTAATACTAATTCGGGACTATTGCTATTAAAAGTTGGCACCGCATCCAATTGTCCTGGTAATGGGCGAACTTGTTGAGGTTGGACAACTTCTTCTGGTGGTGGTGTAGCCGGAGTTGATTGGGCAACGATTAAACCGAGTAATAAATGCAACATATTCCGAAAAAAATTTATCTCCCGTTATAGCAAATTAGTCATTAGTCATTAGTCATTAGTCATTAGTCATTAGTTATTAGTTTCTCTTCTTCTGATCTTCCTTGTCTCCCTTACACCCTTACACCCCTAAACCCCTAAACCCTTACACCCCCACATCCCCACACCCCGACGCTAGCAAGTTATAAAAGTGCCAAATTGTTAATAATTAATAAGAAATCTGTCAAAACTTCTATCAAATTTTCTTGGTTTAAAACTGGGACATGAACAAATATACAATGTGCTGTCGAATTCTTTTGCCCTAAGTAGTCCAGTACAGAATAATAAAGTCCTTCGCAAACAAATTTACCGCAGTCGTCACTAATATCAGTCGCCTTTGCTCCTGAGACTAATTGTTTAACATCAATTGTTGTCTGTAAAAAAGTTTCTCCACGGCTTGCACCCAGTTCTACACTTAATTTTTGCCTACTAGCGGCCATGCCACAACAGACTACATAATCAGGTTGGTATTCCTCTATTTTGTCCACCACCCTAACACTAGCTAGCTCGACATCAACGGGTAACAGGCGCAAAAAATTTAAATCATAGGGGAGTGAGTCGAGTTTCATGACTTCAAGTAATAAATCATCCGAAGAATTTGACGGTTGATTTTCCAGCCAAGTGTCAAAAGAAGTTAATAGTATTCTTTTCTTCATGGAAAATATTATTTAGAATAGAAAAACCTTCCATAAATAATTTACAAGGAATACATCAATGCCAGTGATTGCGGTTATAGACTACGACATGGGCAACTTGCATTCTGTTTGCAAGGGATTAGAAAAAGCTGGTGCATCTCCCAAAATAACTGATTCTCCCAAGGAATTAGCTAAAGCTGATGCGGTTGTTTTACCTGGGGTGGGAGCATTTGATCCCGCAGTCCAACATATTCGCCAACGCGATTTAGAGCAGCCGATCAAAGATATAATCGCATCTGGCAAACCCTTCTTAGGCATCTGTTTAGGACTACAAATTCTGTTTGAATCCAGTGCGGAAGGAACTCAACCAGGACTCGGAATTGTGCGAGGAAAAGTAAAGCGGTTTGTCCATGAACCTGGCATAACAATTCCCCACATGGGTTGGAATCAGCTGCAATTAACTCAACCAAAAAGTATTTTATGGGAGCATTTACCCCCACAACCTTGGGTATATTTTGTGCATTCTTACTATGTTGACCCCGTTGAGGCGCAAATCCGGGCTGCAACTGTTACCCACGGTACGCAAACTATTACAGCTGCTATTGCCCATGAAAACCTGATGGCAGTACAATTTCACCCAGAAAAATCATCTAACATTGGCTTGCAAATCTTGTCTAATTTTGTTTCGCAAGTACGGGAAAAAATCGCCGCTTAATAATGAAATTACAACTTAGAGCTTCGTCATTTGTTTCCAGTCATTATGATTTTGCTACATACTATTGACTATGGACTATTGACTGTTGACGATTGACTAATGAGTCTAAGAATTTACGGGAATCGCCAAATTAAAACTTTACCAGGGCAAGAAACCCGACCCACAAGCGCGCGGGTAAGGGAAGCAGTTTTTAATATTTGGCAGGGAGAAATAGTAGGTTGTCGCTGGCTAGACTTATGCACCGGTACAGGTTCAATGGGTGCAGAGGCTTTGTGTAGAGAAGCCAGTTTTGTAGTCGGAATTGAAAAATCCAGTCGCGCCTGCGCCGTAATTCAACAAAACTGGCAGCAAGTAGCGCAGGAAAATCAAAAATGGCAAGTATTACGTGGTGATGTCATCCAGCAGCTAAAGCACTTATCAGGGCAGCAGTTTGACAAAATTTATTTTGACCCACCCTATGCTAGTGGATTATATCAACCTGTATTAGAAGCGATCGCTCACTATCAATTATTAGATCCTCAAGGTGAAATCGCTGTTGAGCATAATCCCCAAGGGTGGACAGATATAGTAATTCCTAATTGGGAAATTTGCCGTGAAAAAGTTTACGGTAACACAGCACTTACTTTCTACAGTATGAGGGTGTAGGGGTGTAGGGGTTTAGGGGTTTAGGGTGTAGAGGTGTAGAGGAAAAAATCTCTCCCCCTGCTCCCTGCCCCCTTGCCCCCTACCTCTAATTAGCCACCCAACTCATTGGGGCGTTTGTATTGCTTGTAGGCAGCGTAAAATAACCCAGCGAGGGTAACTGTAATCAAACCAAGAACAATACCTGACAGCAGGGGTTCAACCACTTTAAGTCTCCTGTTTACGATTATTCAAAATTCATTTCTCACTTATGATTTTACCAAATTAGTGATGAATCCCGCTTTCAGTAAAGATTTTAGGCGATCGATAGTTATAAGCAAACTCTCGGATATGCTTGCAGTCAGCATCAAGAACTTTTAAGCTATGTGTAGGAAATAAACATTTTTGAAAACAACTAGACATTACAGCACAACTTTTGGATAACCAGATTACTAAACCCGAAAACCTGATTCAGCAGTGCGCTTTACTGGCTCTAGCGATACTGCTAGCAGTCTTATTGGGCATTTTTGGTGTAAATATGGTTCAAGCCTCTGACCCATATGTCAAAAGTGTTTTAGCATTGTCAGGAGACCCAATACAAGGACACGCTATTTTTCAAATCAATTGTGCTGGCTGTCATGGTTTAGAAGCTGATGGGCGAGTCGGCCCTAGTTTACAAGGTGTTTCTAAACACAAATCCAAGTATGGATTAATTCATCAAGTCATTAGCGGTAAAACACCGCCAATGCCCAAATTCCAGCCTAATGCTCAAGTAATGGCAGACCTCTTGAGTTACTTAGAAACTTTATAAATCAGTATATTTACTATACTAAGCAGTAGGTGATGTAAGTAATAGACACCTACTGCTTTTTTTGACGACTCAGCACTCAAAACTCAGCACTCACCACTCAACACTCATCACCCAGCACTCACCACCCAGCACTCACCACCCAGCACTCATCACCCAGCACTCATCACTCATCACTCAGCACCGGCTAAACGCCGCGCTACCGCTAACAGCACTCACCACTCAGCACTCACCACTCAGCACTCACCACTCAGCACTCACCACTCAGCACAAAAGTAAAGGACATTGATACAATTGCCACTGCACCGTTGAAACATTTAAATCTTTAATCAATCCAGTACGTATATCTAATAACCAGCCATGAACCATAGGGGCGTTTCCTTCGTAGAGTGCTTGACGCATGATGGAAGTTTGATAAAGATTCTTCACTTGTGCGACAACATTGATTTCGGCTAAACGATTCAGACGTTCAATTCTGCTTGGCAAGGCATCAATTTCAGCTTTATTTTGTAAATATAGTTCTCTAATGGGATTTACCCAATTATCGATAATGCCAATGGTTCGCCATTCTAACGCCGCCTTAATTCCTCCGCAATCATAATGACCACAAACAATAATATGTTTGACTTGCAAATGTAAAATCGCATATTCTAAAACGGCGAGAAAGTTAATATCCGTTAGAGAAACCTGATTAGCAATATTCCGATGTACAAATAACTCTCCAGGTTCAGTGCGAGTAAAGTTAGTCAATGGCAGACGACTATCGGAACAACCGATGTAGAGAAAGTGGGGAGTTTGTCCTGTTGACAATTCTTCAAAGTAATCTGGCTCTAGTGCTAACTTTTCAGCCACCCAAGTCTGATTATTTTTAAGCAGCTCATTAATGCTGTGATATTTCATCGAATTTCTTTGAGCATCTCACCAATATTTTAGCTAATTTACATTTGCTCCCAGAGTCATCTGCACTGATCACAAACTAAAATTTTGCTAAAAATGCTAATTTTATTTCATGAAAATTACAGATTTTCTGGAAAAGTATTGATAATTACCAATCTCTTGTAACTTCGATGACTTCTGTATATTCAAACTCATTGGGACTTTGTTTAACTAAAGGATATCTTTCTCCAGCTAATTCTATATAATCTTGTTCACAGTCTGGTTTAGAGGAATAATAAACTAAAACATATTCTCTTCCCACTCTTTCAGAGATTTCTGCTTCTACCTCACCCCGCCATTGTGTTTTAGTGACTAATACGATTAATTGATTGGCTAACTGCGGTAAAGTTTGAGCAATGCGACGGCGATAGGTTTCGTCTAGACTCCCGAAGGGAGAATCCATCACGATGGGAAAGGTACTACTATCAGGTATGGTGAGGATTTTCCGTTTAGCACTCCACTCTCTGACTTTATCAATAATACTAGCGATAAAAGATAGACTGAGTATTTGGTTTTCCCCTGTGGAAGCTGCAACTGTTGCTTCTGTACCGGAGGTATTTTCTACTAAGGTGAGTTCATATTTGTCACTGATTTTAGGAATATAAGGAGTAAAAGAAATAGCCGCAAATATTTCTTGCAATCGCTTTTCTAGTTGCAGGCGAAACTGTTTTTCTTGGCGGTTTCTCACTTCAGTTAAACGTTCGATTGCGTCTTGGGTAGCGTTGATGCGTCTTTGCGCTAATAATTGTCTGTCTTCGTTGAGCTTTTGTTTAGCAATTTGTTTAATTAAAGTCTCAATCTCGGCTTTAAGGTGAGTGATTTTTTGTTGATTTGCACCTTGTTCTCGATTTAGTTCGTCGATTTTACTCTCAATCTCATCTAGTCGTTTTTGTAAGTTGCTAATTTCTTCGTTGGGATCTTTACGTAAACGTTCTTGAATATTATCTAATTCGTGTTCGATTTCTGAAATATTTTGGCGTAGTTGATGAAGTCTGGCTGGTTCTTTGTCTACTTCTTCCCAAAAGGCTGCGGCTTGTTTATCAATTTCTTCTACCTGCGCGCTCATCCGAATTGCGGTTTCCTCTACTGAAGATGAACCTGCTTTATCTAACCACATACTCACATGATGATGGGCGTGATTACCTGAATGCAATTCAGCACCACAAATACAGCGTTGCGAATTGAGTAATTCTGTGATAAATTCCCGTGAAATTCCCGAAGTTAATTCACCCCGTTGTTTTAAATCATGGATAATAGTCCGAAATTGGTTAGTGGTATCTGAAAGTAAAACTGTATAACCCCGTGAGGAAATAATTTTTTTCAAGGCTTCTTTAGTTTGTCGCCAGTTGTCTTGATGGCTTTTCTTTTGATTTTCTAAGTCTTGCCGTTTTTGTTGTAGTTCTTTAGCGGCGGTGAGTTCTTGTAACCGATTACCAGTTTCTTTTTTAAAGGTCTGTTGATATTCTATTTCTTGCTTAATTTCTGCTTGACGGGCGTTGATTTGAGCAATTTCTTGTTCGAGTTTGGCTTGTTCTTTTAAAAGTTGTTTGATTTCGGAGTCACCAATGGCTTTCAATTCATTCTCTAAGCTTTTTTTGGCTTCTCCTAGATGTTTAATAGAACGGTTGATGACTTCTACACCCAAGAAAATTTTTGTCGCTTCCGCAATTTCTGATTTTTTATCAGAGCGGACAATTTCTTCTATGCGTTCGCCGTCGAAAAAGAAGTATTGATGTAAACTGACTGGTAGAATCTGCCCGATGATTTCTTCTGGTTGCTGGAGTGGAAAGTACCATCTACCGTCATCACCGGCGACTTGCATGAGTAATTCGGTTTTACCTAGAGCAAAATCTGTTTTATTTTTATAACCGCGACATTGGCGTTTAACGTTATAGCGTTTACCTTCGTGTTCCCAGTTAATTTCTACCCAACATTCTACAGCTTGTCCTGGTTGGGCTTCCGCGATCGCTCTTTTATTTACTAACTGTTCTGTGGAAGCAAAAGCTGCACTAAATTTTTCATATAAAACCCACGTAAAGGCATTCAGTAAACTGGTTTTACCCGCTCCATTATTGCCGTGAATCATCGTTGTATTCAAGACATCTCCCCCAGAAATGATCATCTCTGGTGTTTTGCCATAAAAAGAGCGGAAGTTACACAGTTTAATGGAGGTGAGTTTCATTGCACTGCTCCCTTGACAATATCTAAAATATCATCATTGATGGGGCTATTACTTTTCCTATCCAGCCGATTCTTTTCCAGATGCCAAACTCGCTCGATAATTTGTCTTACTTCCGGCGGCGCGCTCAAAATAGGCTCTTGCACATCATCGATATTTTGCTCTGGCGACATCTTAATTTTTGATAATATCTTTTCTACCTATTTTAACTGCCTCAATCGCGCTTTTTTCATCCGTAAAGCCACTATGAATGCTATCTTCAAATTCTCTGGATTTTTGCGGTGAAAATTTAAAGTTTGTTGACAAAAAAGTATTTATTTTGATTTTGCTTTCTGCTATATTTTATTTATGCTGAAATTTTTTATAATGGGATGTTAGTAAAATTTTTAAAAAAGCAAACACCCCATTATATTAGTATCTATTAAACATTTTTCCATAAAACGTACAATTAACTAAAACAAGTAGAAAAAATTTACAAAAAACTTAAGTATAATTCTGTAGACAGGGAACAGGTAATACCAATTCACAATTCGCAATGGACTTCGTCCCGCTTCGCTAACGCAATTCGCAATTGATAAATCCTGACTTGACAAGGTTTTCTGGGTTTGGATATGTATCAGAATTTTAGTGAATTGGTATAAGCTGTTCAGCATATAAGGAAAAATACGAAGACCGCAGGGAGGCAGGGAGCAGGGTGCAAGGGAGAGGATTTGCAGCTTTTATCAGTATTAATTATGACAGTGGTGGAATTTAGATGAAGATTAGCTTAGACAAGGTAGGATTTTTCTCTATTTCCAATGCCCAATGCCCAATGCCCAATGCCCAATGCCCAGTCCCCAGTCCCTAATTCTCCACAACATCCGCTAAAGTCTGCAATAACTCCGTTGCCGTGTAAGGTTTAGAGAGAAATTTAGTAGCACCAACTGCGATCGCTTTTTGTTCATTGGTTGGTAAACCGCTAGTCGCAATGATTTTCACCTGTGGATTCAGGGCTTTGAGGGTGCGGATAGTGGTTAAACCATCTATGTTGGGCATGAGCATATCGAGTAAGACTACGCTGATGTCGTTTGGTTGTTGGGCATAAAGCGCGATCGCCTCAATGCCATCACTCACCACTAGGGTACGATAGTTATAATCTGCTAAGGTTTCCTGTGTGGTTTCTTGAATGATGGTTTCATCATCAGCCACTAAAATTAACTCTCCGTGACCCCTGGGTAACTCCGCTTCTATGTTTACCTCTGTGACTGTTCCTGTAGAGATAGGCAAAAACACCCGAAATTCTGTACCTCTACCCACCTGACTTGATACTTCTACAAAACCACCGTGGTTTTTGACAATTCCTAAAACTGTGGATAACCCTAAACCCGTACCTTGACCGACTTCTTTCGTGGTGAAAAAGGGATCAAATATCCGTTCCAAAAATTCTGGCGGAATTCCTGTCCCTGTATCTGCAACTTTCACCAAAACATAGCCGCCTGCACGCGCCTCAAGGTGCATTCGGGCGTACGTTTCATCAATCAGATGATTTTCGGCTGTAATGGTGAGCATACCACCATTAGGCATGGCATCACGGGCATTAACTACCAAATTCATGAACACCTGATCTAATTGGGTGGGATCGGCCTGTACTATCCAGAGTGTATTACTGGGGATATCTGTTTTAATTTCTATGGTTTTAGGAAATGTCTGCTTCATGACTTTGACTAATTCTTTGAGCAGATGTCCTGGTTGTAACAAAATGCGTTGACCTTCTTTCCCACGGGCAAAGGTGAGAATCTGTTTCACTAAATCAGAACCACGCTTTGAGCTAGTTTCTAGAGTTTTGAATAATTCTTGAGTCCTTACATCAACATTTTGGCATCTTATGGGTAAAAGTTGGGCAATCATCACGATGGGTGCAAAGACATTATTCAAGTCATGGGCAATACCACTAGCTAAAGTTCCGATACTTTCCAACCTTTGGGCGTGGTAGAATTGCTGCTCTAGTTGTTTTTTCTCAGTGATATCTGTGGAAATACCACAAATACCGTAGGGACAACCATCAGAATCACAAAGAGGAAACTTGATACTCAAATAAGTATGTAGTCCATCATCTAGTTCAATTACCTCCTCAGACTGCAAAGGTTTTCCAGATGCGATAATACTTTGATCATTTCTCGTCAATGCTTGAGCGACTTCAGGAGAAAATATTTCATCATTGGTTTTGTTTTTGACTTCCTCTCGTGTGAGGTGGGTAATTCTTTCAAACTCAGAATTTACTAAAATATGTCTCCCCTGGATGTCTTTGACATAAATGATAGCTGGGGAGTTATCGATAATTGCTTGTAACCTTTGTTCACTTTCTCTCAAACACGCTTCAGTTTGTTTGCGGCTGGTGATGTCCTGATGCACCCCAATCATCCGCAATGGCTGACCAGTTTGATCGTAGAAGGCTTTACCTTTACCATTGCCCCAATGTACCGTACCATCACGCCAAACTGTACGGAACTCAACATCACAAAGTGTTTGGTCATCAATAGCCTGCTTCAAAGAGTCTTCCACAAATTCACGGTCTTCAGAATGTATGCAATTTAAAAAGGATTGCAAATTGCGGACAAATGTCTGGGGGTCGAGATCAAATAGTGGAAATATATTCTCAGACCAGATCACTTGATTAGTTTGCAGATTCCAGTCCCAAATTCCTGTATTGGTAGCTGAAAGTGCTAATTGCAGACGCTGTTCACTTTCTTCTAGAGCTGATTGAGCCTGTTGACGCTCTGCAATTTCTCTGTGTAAGTGAGCATTTGCTTGCACTAGTTCTGCTGTGCGTTCTGCGACACGCAATTCTAATTCGACTTGAGCTTGTTTTAATGATACTTCTACCTGTTGACGTTGATTCACCTCTTGTTGTAACTGTTGGTTAGCTGTTTGCAGTTGTATGGTTTGCTCATGGCATTTTTGTTGTAGGGTGTGCATGACTCCCAGCATTTCTGAGGGGTTGAGCATTTGCAGGAGATTGGTTTGGGTAACTAATCCTTGGAGTTCTCCTTGCTCCCCCACCACGACTACACGCCGCACCCCTCGCTGCTGCATCAACTCCTGTACTCTCATCAAAAAATCACTTGCACTAACACTACATACAGGCCGACTCATGACAACCTCCGCCGGAGTGCGGTCAATATCTAGTGCTTGTAACTGAAAACTGACCATATCGCGCTCAGTCACCATCCCCACTGGACATAAATGGCGATCGCCTGGCTTTTGTGTAACAATCACTACACAGCTAATCTGGCGATCGCTCATAATTTGCGCCAGTTCCCGCAAAGATGCAGTAGGTGGTGCGTGAACCACTTGAGTTACCATCACCTCTGCGACAGTGCGAAATTTCAACCAGTGCGCTGGCTCAATCACCTGACGTATTCCGTCTTGGGTAATCAGTCCCACTAACTCACCCTTGGCATTAACTATGGGTAAGTGGCGAATTCGATGATGACCCATGAATAGTAAAGCAGTTAAGGCATTATCCTCTGGAGTAGGAGTCAGAGTGATCACTTGCTTTGTCATCACTTCCCCAATTCTGACACCAGATAAATTCTGACCTGAAGCAATTACCCTAACTACATCTTTAAGTGTGAATATACCTATTAATCTTTTGCCTTCAACAATCAAAATACAACTAACTTGAGGTTGTTGGGGTGAATTTCCTGCCCCTAAACTACGATCAACACCTACTCGATTCATTAAATCAATCACATCAATCAACAACCTATCTGATGTGACAGTAAGAGGAGCATCTTCCATTACCTGCTCTAAAGTAGGCAAATCAACGGCATAGATTAAATTCATGCTGCACGAAATATTTTACTCAAAATCTAAAAAATCAACTGAAAGTCATAAATTTCGATCATGTCATGGTTAGCCGAATGTGCTAACCAAAGCTGATACCGATGTTATTTTTCAGATGCGCTTGCAGCTAAGTTTGCTAATATTATCTTGCCAATGGATATTTTTTATAAGTAATACAGATATTAACCACAGCCCTTTCACTATAGCGTTTTCTGGCCTACTAATGTACAAACCGATCTGCGTGCTATCTGTGGTTAATTATTGTTGTTTTTACCCCTCGACGGTAAGAAATCTTATGTGGCTAGTATTACTAATCTTACCTCAGATATCTAACAAACCATAACGTTTTTGTAAATTTAGCAGTTTGATTCGCGCTTCACCCGCATTATCAGCCAAATCAGCAAATTCGACAAATCGTCGTAGTTCCTTTCTTAACAGATTCCGTTCTACTTCTATGGTTTCTCTATCCAAATCAGGAGGCAGGACAATCATATCAAATATAGTAGCTCGTTCTTTTTGGGGATGGGGACGTAAAACTCTCCCCCTTCTTTGAATAAATTGGCGCGGATTACCAGAACTCGATAAAATCACAGCCGTTTGCATCGCTGGAATGTCTACCCCTTCATCTAAACAGCGAATTGCCACTAAACCCTGTAATTCGCCATTTTCAAATTGATGACGTAAGATTTCTCTTTCTGCTAAAGGTGTTTGGGCTGTGTAGGTACTAACTTTATAGCCTAATTCTCTGCCCAAAATTTTAGCTACGGCTTTGAGTTGTCGCAAAGAAGAACGTTGACCTGTCTCTAGTGAACCATCACTACAATAAAATAGTGTGTGGGTAGTATCGCGGCGATTAGCCATTAATTGACGCAGGGCATTTAATTTATTACTAGCTGCGCCAATTAATCTCGCCCTTTGCATTAATAATGGCTTTAAATCTGCAATATCTTCAAAATTATTCGAGTCCTTAATTTCTTTGTCTCGATATAGTATGGATCTGCCAATTTTTTTAGTTAACTTTAAATAAGCAATACTTTCTGCTTCTGTTAATTCCACCAATATGGGATAATATAAATAATGTACCAAAGCTCCTTGAGAAATTGCATCCCTCAACGTAAACTCCGGCTGTAAAACTGCCCCAAAATAATCAAATAAAGATTGTGTACCATCATCATCAAAATACCTTTCTGGCGTAGCCGATAAAGCCAACCTCAAACCCACGCTTCTAGGTAGACTTTCCTCTAACTTCGGTGCGCCTAAATTATGGGCTTCATCGCCAATAATTAATGTTTTGATAGGAAAATACTTGAGTTGTGATTGTAATCCCTCACCAATTAATGTGGAGTTAGTTGTAATTACCGTGATGAAGCCTTGAGAATGAGAACGCAGATTGTAAAGTTGAGTAGAAAGTTGACTTTGCCAATTGCGGACATTCTCAAAAGCTAAAATCGGTTGCAAATTAAACTTTTCACATTCCCGCGCCCATTGGGTGACAAGATGGCGGTAGGGACAAACCACCAACAACATCTGCAAATTAATTTGTTGGTAAAGTTCACAAGCTATAGCCAGTGCAGTAATAGTCTTACCACTACCAGTGGCCATTTTCAGCGTACCTCTGCCGTGATTAGCAAACCAGTTAGTAATAGCTTGTCGCTGATAAGGGCGTAATTGCAGAGATACCGGCATCATAGGGCATCCTGGTAATGGCTGAGTTTGATAACTCCCCCCACTTTCCTTAACAAATGGCACCGTTAAGCGAAAACTAGGAGGTAGCTGCACTGAATTTAGCGTCAGGTACATAAAAATTCAAAATTCAAAATTCAAAATTCAAAATACATTTTGGGCATTGGGCATCGGGCATCGGGCATCGGGCATTGGGCATCGGGCATTGGGCATCGGGATAAAATCTACCTTGTCTACCTTGTCTACCTTGTCTACCTTGTCTACCTTGTCTACCTTGTCCCCAATCCCCAGTCCCCATTCCCCACTCACATATAACCCGCCAAACACCGACAAGAGAACCTTGCACCTCTACTTGCATGGCTGCAACTTCGATGGGGTTGTATTTGGCGTTAGCGGGTTTGAGGGTAACGCGATCGCCACTACGATAAAAACGTTTTAATGTAGTACCATAGCCATCCACTCGCGCCGCTACAATCGTGCCATTTTTTAAATGTTCCGGTTCAGGAACTGGACGCAAAAATACTAAATCCCCATCACTAATTAAATCCTCAATCATACTATCCCCCGCTACCCGTAAAGCATAGGTTTGTGGCGGTAAAATTAGATTGGAAAAATCAATATGCTCTACAGCATCAGTAAAAGGATCTATTAAACCCCCCGCCGCAATGGTTCCTAAAACGGGTATACCTTGCTTCAAAGCTTGTAAAATTCTAATGGTTCTCGCTTTCCCTTCTGTCCATTCAATGTATCCTTTATTGCGTAAATGTTCTAAACGACTTTGAATTGGTGCTGGCGATTTTAAATTCATCGCTTGCATCATTTGGCGAATCGAAGGTGAATGCTGATGTGTTCTGATATATTCAGCTAACCATTCATAAAGTTCTTGTTGCGCTTGAGTGAGTCTTTCCATACAATTAATGAGGGATGTAAATATAAATGTCCCTAGAACATTAGTACTATAAAAAACCTCTAATCACAAGATAAAAATAAAAATTAGTCAATAGTCAATAGTCAATAGTCAGTAGGGGCGGACTCTGTTAGAAGTTCACGTTTAAAAACAGATGTTTTGGTGAAACCTGCCCGTATATTAGTCAATAGTTGAAAAATCTACCTTTTTTATGGTTGTGTTTGCTTGTAAATGAACAAAATTAAATTCAAAGGCAAAAGAAAATCAGATTATCTTGCTTTTGCCTTTTTAATTTTGACTTTTAACTTTTCAATCAGCACCTAAGATACTGGCTAACAAAGCCTTTTGTGCGTGTAGGCGATTTTCCGCCTGATCCCAAATGCGTGAGTGTGAACCTTCCATTACTGCTTCGGTAATTTCTTCCCCACGATGGGCGGGTAAACAGTGTAAAACAATCGCCTCTGGGTCAGCGAGACTCAATAACTCTTCAGAAATCTGATATGGTTGGAAAATAGGAAAGCGATCGCCTGCTTCTGCTTCTTGTCCCATACTTGCCCAAACATCAGTGTAGAGTACAGATGCGCCCTTTGTGGCTAAGTGTGGATCATGAGTAATTAACACCTCAGTTTTATCTCCTGCGATCGCCCTTGTTTGCTCTACAATGTGAGGGTCTGGTTCATAACCTTGGGGAGTGGCGATTCTGACGTTCATTCCCGCCAAAGCACAACCCAATAGCAAAGAATTAGCAACATTATTACCATCACCAACGTAGGTTAATGTTAACCCTGCCAGAGTGCCGAAACATTCCTGCACAGTTAATAAATCAGCTAATATTTGGCAAGGATGTTCTAAATCTGTCAGAGCATTAATCACAGGAATTTTGGCATAGTCAGCAAAAGTTTCCAACTCCTGTTGAGCAAAGGTGCGAATTGCCAGAATATCTAAATAGCGATCTAATACTCGTGCGGTATCTTGTACAGGTTCGCCCCGACTAACTTGAGTGACATTAGGATTGAGGTCAATAACTTGTCCACCCAATTGATACATCGCCACTGTAAAGCTAACCCTTGTGCGAGTTGAAGCCTTAGAAAACAACAAACCCAAGACTTTATTGCACCGCAATTGCAATTTTTGCGATTTCAATTGAGTCGCCAATTGCAGAAGTTCCTGAAGTTCCGTAGGATTCAAGTCTGCCAGACCTAATAAATCTCTTCCAATCAATGCTGCCATATGTTATTGATGTGTAAAAAATAATTATATGGTGATTGGGGACTGGGGATTGGGGATTGGGGATTGGGGACTGGGGACTGGGGACTGGGGAATAGGGACTGGGGACTGGGGACTGGGGACTGGGGACTGGGGACTGGGGACTGGGGACTGGGGACTGGGGATTTGGGATTTGGGATTTGGGAGACAAGGTAGACAAGGGAGATTTTACCCTAATGTTCCCATGCCCAATGCCCCATGCCCTATTCCCCACTGTAAGTCTGCAATTGTTATCTAGACACATCAACAATTGATTTTTGTTCACTCAAGGGTTCGGTTTTATCTAAAGTGGGTCTTCTTTGACCTATGACATCAAAGAATAAATCTTCATAACTCTCTATAGCTTGTTCAAAAGCAAACTTCTCTAACGCAAACTGTCTACCTTGATGCCCTAATTTTGCGGACAAGTCAGCATTATTGTACAATTCCAAAACTGCTGCTGCTAATGCTTCTGGTGACTCTGGTTCGACAATTAGACCACCACCACTTTCTGTAATGACTTTGGCTGCTGTCCCATTATCTGGAACTGATCCCACTACCGGACGACCAGCCGCTAATAATAGAGGAATCTTAGAAGGCATATTAAAGGAAATCACATTGCTTTTTTGGACAATCAAACCCACATCAGCCGTAGCTAACATTTGCGGTAATTGTTCTCTCGGTTGTAGGGGTAGAAGTAAAACATTATCTGCACCACAGGCTAAACAATGTTTTTGTAATCTTTCTAAAGCCTTAGATTCCCCCACAATCACAAAACTAATGTCGGGAATATGACGCAAACAAGCTGCGGCTGCAACTACCGTTTCTAAACCTTGGGTGAGGGCGATGTTACCAGAGTACATCACCACAAATTTACCATTTAGTCGATGATTGCTTCTCCAAGAGTTGTTTTTGTTTAAGGGGCGAATAAAATTCACGTCTACCCAATTGGGAATACATACCATCTTTTGGGGGTTGACTCCCTTCTTAACTAAATTCTCTAAAAACCCATCAGCAATCACACTAATTTTAGTAGCATAGCGATAAGCAAATTTTTCTATAGCTTCACAAAACTGAATCATTCGCTTGTTCGTCATCAGTCCGACACGAATTGCGGCTTCTGGCAGAATATCTTGGACATTCAGCACTACAGGACATCCATACAAGCGACCTAGTAAAGTTGCGGGAAGGGAAACTAACAGTGGCGGGACTGTGAGGAGAATGACATCAGGCCGCTTGCCTCTGAACGCTTGGGGTAAACTGGTGAATATAAAACTTAATTCCAGCAGTAAGCGATCTATTAAATTGGGTTTAGATTTAATTCGTAAGTAACTGCGCTGGATAGTCACGCCATTCTTTTTTTCTGTTACATACCATTTACCCTGATATTCCTTGTAAATTTCCCGTTGGGGATAGTTAGGCATTCCTGTAATTACCCTCACTTGATGCCCTCTTGTCACTAAACCTTCTGCTAGTTCCGTGATTAAAGGTGCAATGCCTATAGGTTCAGGGTAATAGTTGTAAGAATAAATCAGAATGTGCATGAGATTTTAATAAAAATTTTTGCTAAATGTACCTTTGAGAATATCAGTTGTGTGGATATCAGCTAAGTTTTCATAATTTTAGTTATAATTTTTTTGCAACAGCTTCGCACTTGAAGATAGTCGATAAATAAAGTACGTGGCTACTATGATGCTTTTCCGTGAAAAGACGTATAAGTTAATTGGTTTGTTGCCTCAGATAAATCACTTGTCAGTATGAATATTAACTAATTGCTAATTTCCCAGATGAGTAGTGATTGTGTGTGGTATGGTCAAATTTTACAGTTTTCTGATACTGTTGATCTTTAGTGGTATTTTATTCTTCAAAAAAATTGTAACTTTATATCCGTAAATTATAGTGTTTATACGGTTAGTTCATCAAATCTTTAACAATTTTCTGCAAATTTTCATTTTAAAGTTAAGATTCTATGTAAACAGTATTACTTACAAATTTGTCTGGTGAATAACATCAGTGTGTATAAAAAACTCTATCCTTCAGATGGATAGAGTTTTTTATTGCTGGTCATTAATCGTGTAAAAAATTAATTGTGTGGACGGAGGATGATCTTACTCAACATAAATGGCAATTCTTGTGCCATTTTCCAGTTCACCCAGGCATCCTATACCATCTGAGCGACTAAACCCGCATCTAATGGACGCATCCCATTCGTCTATAATCGAGTTTCCTTGTTGAAAAGCCACTTGATTGACGTAAAAATCCTGACCATCGGCAACATTAGCGAGTTGAGCGCGACTCAGTATCAGAATAAAACAATATCGTGTAGAACATAGTTTGAGGTTGGCACTAGCATTACTGAATGCACCCATGACCCCATAATCACAAGTATATCGTTCGCCGTTAATCGCAATATTACAATTAGTAGTATTAAAGCTGCGATGATAGCGGAAATCTTGGGCTGGTCTTGCTAATGTCGGGCTAGCATTCAGGCTCAATAGACCCACGGAAGTCAGCACAGATGCTGCTAGTTTTTTTAACATCATTGTTCCCCTTGTCACAATCTTCTTGATGGGTGATGCAAGCTTATGGCTTCCATAATTGTGTTTCTCTATTACTTACGTATTTTTACGAGGATAGTTACAAAAATTTATGTTTGCTCTATGTCATAAACTACGTTAACGGGGAATGGGGAATTGGCAATTGTCTTTTTCTCACCTGCACCTCCTTACCTTGCAGCCTGCTTTTTTCCATCGACAAACAGTAGCTTGGCATAGTCCACCTCAGCATGATGGCGAGGTAAACTGTTGGAATTGACCAATGAAAGTTAAGCTACGCAACCTTAAATATGACGGCATTTTTATTAGAAGTTGGTACAGAAGAACTACCTGCAAGCTTTCTGAGTGGTGCTGTGGCACAATGGCGATCGCGTATTCCTGAAAGTTTAGCAGCCCATAGCCTCAATAGTGAATCGGTCACAGTTTACGGTACTCCCCGGCGGTTGGCGGTACTGATTACGGGTTTACCATCCCAGCAACCAGATAGAGAAGAGGAAATCAAAGGCCCACCCGCCCAAGCTGCTTTTAAAGATGGTCAACCCACACCAGCCGCCATAGGTTTTGCGAAAAAGCAAGGTGTGGCGATAGAAGCGTTAGAAGTGCGTCCCACAGATAAAGGGGATTTTGTCTTTGTCCAAAAAAGTATTCCCGGCCGTCCTGTGGCGGATATCTTGACAGAACTGGTTCCCCAGTGGATTTACAACTTAGAAGGTAAACGCTTGATGCGCTGGGGGGATGGGGATGTGAGATTTTCTCGTCCCATTCGCTGGTTAGTGAGTTTGTTAGATGAGGCGATTCTGCCCATTGAATTAGAAAATGGTTCAATTAAAATTAACAGCGATCGCATTTCCTATGGTCATCGTGTTTTACATCCTGAACCTGTCACCATCCACAACGCCGCAGACTACGTGAAAACGCTGCGTGATGGTTACGTAGTTGTAGATCCCGAAGAACGCACCCAATTAATCCAATCACAAGTACAAGCGGCGGTACAGAAATTAAACGGGAGTACGGAAATGTACCCCGATTTACTGGCAGAAGTGACGAACCTAGTAGAATGGCCTTCCCCAGTGGTGGGTAAATTTGAAACAGAATTTTTAGCCTTACCTACGGAAGTCATCACTACAGTCATGGTGAGTCACCAGCGTTATTTCCCCGTATTTAAAGCAGGTAGTACAACAGAACTGCAAGCATATTTTATTACCGTGGGTAATGGCGACCCTCACAAAGCCGAGATTATTGCTGTGGGTAATGAACGCGTAATTAGAGCCAGGTTAGCAGATGGACAGTTTTTCTACAAATCTGATTTATCAAAAGCTTTAGAAAATTATTTACCCCAACTAGAAACCGTCACCTTCCAAGAGGATTTAGGTTCATTACGCACTAAAGTAGACCGCATAGTTAATATTGCTGGGCAAATTTCTACCCAACTGCAATTAAACGCCGACAGTCGCCAACATATTGAACAGGGCGCATTATTATGTAAAGCCGACCTAGTAACGCAAATGGTCTTTGAATTCCCAGAGTTACAGGGAATTATGGGACAAAAATACGCGATCGCTAGCGGTGAATCAACCGCAGTGGCTACAGCGATTTTTGAACATTATTTACCACGGGGGGCAGATGACATCCTACCCCAAACCCTCACAGGTCAGGTAGTCGGTATCGCAGACCGACTCGATACTTTAGTGAGTATCTTTGGTTTAGGATTAATTCCCAGTGGTTCTTCTGACCCCTTTGCTTTGCGTCGCGCTGCTAACGCTGTAGTTAACATTACTTGGGCGGCGAATTTACAAATCAATTTAGCCACCCTCTTAGAACAAGTCGCTGCTAACTTCTGCCAGCAATACAATAAGGACTTAGGGAAATTAAACTCAGCCTTACAGGAATTCTTTTTACAACGGATTCGCACCCTACTGCAAGAAGAAAAACAAATTGACTACGATTTAGTAAATGCCGTCTTGGGAGAAGATGACCCAGAGTATACAGATAGGGCATTACAGGATTTATTAGATGTGCGCGATCGCGCCTTATACCTGCAACAAATCCGTCGCGATGGTACACTCGATAAAATCTACGAAACCGTCAACCGTTCCACCAGACTAGCAGCCCAAGGTGATTTAGATACCAAACAGCTAGACCCCACAAATTTAGTCCGTCCAGAACTATTCCAAAAGTCTTCTGAGTCAGCCTTTTATGAAGCCTTAGTTAAATTAGTCCCGCAAACCCAAGCCGCACAGCAATCACGTAACTATCAACTGTTAGTAGAAGGGTTAATAAATATTGCCCCAACAGTGAGTAATTTCTTTGATGGCGCGGATAGCGTGTTAGTAATTGACCCTGATCCAGAAATTAAGCGCAATCGCTTGAATTTGCTGGGATTACTGCGAAATCACGCCCGTGTGTTAGCTGACTTTGGGGCAATTGTAAAAAGTTAGGGGTTTAAGGGTTTAAGGGTGTAGGGGTTTAGGGGGTTGGGTTCTTTTTCAATCCTCGCCCAACACGTTTGCCCCAAGAAGCAGGGCTTTTAACTCAAGGGTTGGGTTGGCTGCTTTTTCTTCCCCCTACACCCCTACACCCAAACCAATGGGGCTTGGTAAATTCGCGTAAATATCACAAATGACGTTTAATGTGAACATCATACACTTATCCCAGTTTCTAGCTGTTGATGCTACTGGGATGAACAATAGTAATTCCCTCAACTTCTACAAAGTCTTTTGGGTTTAAAGTCAGAATATGGCTGATGTTGTGAGCCAGCACTACGGCTTGTATGCGTAAATCGTGGGTACGTTTCCCAGAAACCTTATAAGTTGTAGCGAGCCTAAACCAAAAGCGAAATACATCCGGTGTTTCTTCTAGCCACTCAAACTGATTTATGAGCATTTGCACCGTTCCTTCGGTTTCCTCTGGTGTCCATCCAAATCCATTTACAGCTACAGGACGGGTGGCGACAACCCAAAATTCAATTAAAACTTGAGATGTAATAAAACATTGATGGTTATTAGATATTAGATACCTGATTGTGCGATCGACAAGATTATAATCGGGTGAAGCTATATCCCTGGAGCGTAACAGGATATTGGTATCTAATAGATAATGGGTCATACTTCATCATCGTAGATGTTTTCTCGACGCAGAGCTTCATCATCCAGGTTGGCATAGCTTTTTGGTGCTGTATCTATCCACTTTTGCCAAAGTAATAATCTCTCGGATGAGGTTTGAGGTTTACTAGGTGGTAACGTTGAATGCTTGTTACTAAGCTTTTCTTGAAAGAGTTTTTGCTCTTCGGGGGAGAGGTTTAGTACCACTTCTACTAAAGAATTAACAAGTTGTACATTCATCTAGACCTCCAGGATACTCCGACTATTTCTTAATATAGGACTCTTATGTGGTGGGAGCAAGAGATACAAATTTGCGTTGAAGACGGCGATTATTAGCCCACAGAAGTTGTTGACGAAGCACAACGTTACCAAACATTCTGAAAAATAGTATGCTTTATTTATACTAAAGCCCATATAAAAGCTTATTATTTTTAATAATGAAAAAAATTTTAATTTTGGCAGCAAATCCTAGAGGCACAACACCTTTGCGTTTGGATGAGGAAGTGCGTGAGATTGATGCTGCATTGAAACAAGCCAAACATCGTGAGCAGTTTGTCTTAGAACAGAAGTGGGCAGTTCGTGTCAGAGATATCCAACGGGCAATGCTAGATATCAATCCACAAATTGTTCATTTTTCTGGGCATGGCACAGGGGATGAAGGTTTGGTATTTGAAGATGAGGCTGGACAGGTGAAGTTAGTCAATGGAGAAGCCCTAGCAGGACTGTTTGAACTGTTTGCAGATCAAGTTGAGTGTGTCGTTCTTAATGGCTGTTATTCAGAGATACAAGCAGAGGCAATCACTGAACATATTAGCTATGTAATTGGCATGAAAAAAGCGATTGGAGATAAAGTGGCAATTAAATTTGCTGAGGGTTTTTATTATGCTTTAGGATCTGGAGGGACTGTTGAATTTGCTTATAAGTCTGGTTGTGCTGAAATTCGGTTGTCAGGTTTTTCAGAGCAACTAACTCCTACTCTAAAGAAGAAACGTTTTGATGAGTCTAAAGACCAACCTGTAGTCCTAAATAAACCTGCTTCAGAGTTAGATCAGGAATTAAACGACTCTGACATAGAAATACTCACAGACCTCTTAATACGTAGTGGACGTGCAGAATATTCAGCACGAAAAGCTCTTTGTCTAAAAATTGGAATTGAACCAAGTCAGCTTGGATTTTTAAGGCAATCTACCGATGCTGACTTTGCCTTAGAGCTAGTTACCTATTTGCATAGTATAGGTAACAAACAAGCAATTTGTAAAATCTGCTCTGTACTTGAACTTGTGTTTAAACAAGGTAAGTATTCAACTAATTTGGCAAATATTAAATCAAAAATAAATTGTAATAATACAAGAAATTAAAAGTATGTCCCAACAAAACTTTTTAGATGAATCTGATATAGATACATTAATAAATCTTTTGCTCCTTAGCCAGCAATCAAGAACACGAGAAGCACTATGTTTGAGCATTGGAATCAACCCCAAGCAGCTTTCGTTTTTAAGACATACTTCGGATTCTGACTTTTTTCTACTCCTCATTAGGTATTTAAATGACATAGGCGATAAAGAAGCTCTTTGCAAGCTTTGTTGTAAAGAACTAGAACCTATTTTTAATAAAGGGACGTATAGTCTTTTTTTAAATGGAATTGCCGTAAAACTTAACTGTAACCAGCAGTTTAGAAAGAATCATCCAAATAATAAACAACGAAATTCTCCATTGTCTAGCTCTGTTTCTAGTGTCACCGCTAATCCCTTTAATCAACTTGCTAAATTAGTTACAGGTGGTATTATTTTTTTAATAATTGGGTTAGGAGGGTTTAAGCTATACTCTACACTAACAACCTCTAAGCCTTCACCAGAGAAACCTACAGTCATTACACTTAGCCCTAACATAACATTACCAAGTCCTAAGTTTTCACTAGAGAACTCTACTGTTAGTTCATCCAACCCTAGCCCCACACAACCAAGTCCTAAGCCTTCACCAGAGAACTCTATCTCCACTCCATCCATATCCAGTACACCAGAAATATCTGACCGATTTATAGTTCGTCAGGATGGACGAGTCTATACAAAAGAAGTTAGCGGTAACTGGCGACAAATTGGTGGTTTCTTCCCTCCCGGTTCGCCTGTAAGTGCTGTAGCCCGTAAACCAGGAATAATTGACTTATTTGTGGTTGGTAATAATAAGAAAGTTTATACAAGTTATTCTATAGACGGAGGTAGCAATTGGTCTGGCATCAACGATGACTGGCAACAAATTGGTGGTGAATTCCCTCCCGGTGCGCCTGTAAGTGCTGTAGCCCGTAAACCAGAAATAATTGACTTATTTGTGGTTGGTTACGATGGGCGAGTCTATACCAGTTGGTGGACAGAAAAAGTTAATAAGTGGTCTGGCATTGATCACTGGCTACCAATTGCTGGTGAATTCCCTCCGGGTACTCCTGTAAGTGCTGTAGCCCGTAACCCAGGAAGACTTGATTTATTTGTGAATGATGAGGATGGGCGAGTCTACACAAGTTATTTCGTAGAAGGAGTTAGCCAGCAGTGGTCTAACTGGCAGGTAGTTCCTTAAAACTGAAACAGGTATTGTTATCAACCAGTTTTTGAAATAAATAGCAACTACCAGTAAATATCGCCCGGAATGACGGAACATAAATTGTGTATGAATTTTGATCTCTTAAAAAGCCACAGAGTCAACAGCCTACCCCCATACCCCTAAATTTGAAAAATCCGTATTATAAAGCAATAAAATATGGTGTTAATTTTTGCCAATTAGCGATAACATAATGAGTGCTTAACCAGGGAACTCTGCCACAGTCTATGTCCAAAGCCCATGTCATTGGATTAGGAAAGTCCGGTATTGCTGCGGCGAGATTGTTGAAACGGGAAGGTTGGGAGGTGATGCTGAGTGACCGCAATACCTCCGAAACCCTCCTCAGTCAACAACAAGAACTCGCCAAGGAACAAATCACAGTTAAACTAGGGTATTCATTAGAATTAGATGGTGCTGATTTACCCAATTTAATTGTCGTTAGTCCGGGTGTGCCTTGGGACATACCAGTGTTAGTCAAGGCGCGAGAATTGGGCATAGAAACAATTGGCGAAATGGAATTGGCTTGGCGCAATTTATACAAGCTGCCTTGGGTGGGAATCACAGGCACTAACGGTAAAACTACCACCACAGCCCTGATTGCAGCCATCTTTCAAGCGGCAGGATTTGATGCGCCAGCTTGCGGTAACATTGGCTACGCGGCTTGTGAAGTAGCGTTAGCCAAGAAATTACCCGATTGGATAATTGGGGAAATGAGCAGCTATCAAATCGAATCTTCTGCATCCCTAGCTCCTCACATTAGCGTCTGGACGACTTTTACCCCAGATCACCTAGCCCGTCACAAAACTCTAGAAAATTATTACAACATCAAAGCCAAGCTGTTACGTCAGTCGCAATTACAAGTTGTGAACGGTGATGATGCTTATTTAAGTAAAGTAGGTATCAGTGATTGGCCGGATGCTTACTGGACAAGTGTCAAGGGTAAAGACTTTCTGATTGGGAAAAAAGGTTTTTATATTGAGGATGGTTGGGTAGTAGAACAGTTACAAGCCGACTCTCAACCGGAAAGAATTATTATAGCCTCTGCTTTGCGGATGGTGGGAGCGCATAACCTACAAAACTTACTCATGTCTGTAGGTGTAGCGAGATTAGCAGGCATCGCACCCACAGCCATCGACAAAGCCGTGCGAGAATTCCCTGGAGTTCCCCACCGTTTAGAGCATATCTGCACTTGGGAAGGCATTGATTTTATTAACGACAGCAAAGCCACCAATTACGATGCAGCAGACGTAGGACTAGCATCTGTGAGTAGTCCAGTGGTGTTAATTGCTGGGGGTGAAGCTAAACCAGGAGACGATACAGCGTGGTTAGCTAGTATACAAGCCAAAGCGGCGGCTGTCTTACTGATTGGCGCGGCGGCACCAGCCTTTGCCCAACGGCTGCAAGAAGTTGGTTATAACAATTATGAAATTGTGGAAACAATGGAAAATGCTGTACCCAGAGGTGCAGAGTTAGCCAAACAACACCAAGCAGCAGTAGTATTACTATCACCAGCCTGCGCCAGCTTTGATCAATTTCCCAATTTTGAAGTGAGGGGCGATCGCTTTCGGCAATTGTGTCGAGAATTTGTAGAAAAGGGATAGGGGTGTAGGGGAGACAAGGTAGACAAGGTAGACAAGGTAGAAATGAAAAAATTTTTATTCCCAATGCCCAATGCCCAATTCCCCATGCCCTATTTCCAATCACCTTAATTTTTGCAATAACCACATTGAAGCGACAGTCCCAATAAAGTGAGCAGCAATACCATTAATATTTGCTACCATCACGAACACATCCAAAGCGCGGATAATTTTATTGGGGTCAACAATTGCTACCCCTGGCGGTTGGGAGATGGATTTGGCAACTAAAACTCCTAACGTTGCACCAGCACCCACAAGAGCGAGTAACATCCCTATTAAACCTGCTAAAACTCCTATTTCAATAATTCTGATGGTATCTGCCTTAGTCGGATGTAAAGCTGGGTTGGGATTGTCTAGTCGCTTGGCGATGCGAGTATAACGGAAATTCCAATACACACTAAACAATAAGGCCACAACTGCACAAATAGCCCAGAATATCCCAATCCCGATGCCTGTATTTTGTTGAGTAGCAAATCTGCGTCCGGTAGAAGCAAATAGTAGCACTAATCCAGAAACCACAACTAGTGCTAGTTGCACCCAAAAAGTTATCCAGCCAGTAAGATTAATCGTCTTGGCAATTCCATGCAGTGAACTATGTACTAGCGATCGCGTTTCTGTTTCGGCTTGCATATTACTCAATTACCTACTTCCCCAACACTAGGATATTTTTACCGTCTAGTCTTTACCCCCACCCACAGACATAGCCGATATCACTTCTACAGGCATAAAATTAGGCAAACAAAATATCTCAAACTTAGGATTGATGAGTAATTAGGCATTAAATTGACATGATCGGGGAAGAATAACAGATATTGAAAGCATAGTTGGCGATCGCTAGGAATAAAGGGCAATGATTAAATCTTGGATGGTGATTGGGGGTATAGTTCTTGTAGTGGCTTTAGCCGCAAACTTGATTACACCGAGCGATCGTCAGTGGTTCAAACGCTTACAAAGACCCCGATGGCTAACCTTTGAAGCTGCAATTCCCATAATCTGGACTGTTGTCTTTATCTGCGGTGCATGGTCAGCTTATATTATTTGGGAATGTAACCCCAATGCCAATACAACTTGGGTACTCATGGGTTTATACCTGCTACTAGAAATTGTCACCATTGCCTATACACCAGTGATGTTCAAGCTTCGTAGCCTCCAAGTAGGTACACTCATCGGTGGTACAGGGTTCACTATTTGTATTATTTTGGCAATTACAGTTTTAACTGTTTCTGGTTGGGCAGCATTATTATTAGTCCCCTATTTACTTTGGAGTCCCATCGGGACATATACCACTTGGCAAATGATGCAGATTAACCCCCAAGATGCTTAGGTTGGGGATTGGGGATTGGGGATTGGGGTAAAAATTCTCTGTATCACTCTTGTCTACCTTGTCCCCCTTGTCTACCCTGTCTACCTCGTCCCCTACACCCCCACACCCCCACACCCACACACCCCTACACCCCTACACCCCTACACCCCTACTGAATCCTTCCATATATCGCCATAGATTGATGATTCAGCCAAGCCCACATTTGATCACCATAACAGAAATGCCACCATTCCTTGGGGTTACGTTGAAAACCAGCTTTCAACATGACCTCACACAATAACTGACGATGGGCATGATAGTAATGAGCATGGGGATGATCCTGATGAGCATAGTAATCGGGATGCGATCGCACTGACATTTCATCGATGGGCGAACCCATATCAATCACTTGTCCAGTTTCATCCACCAATGTAATATCTACTGCCCCACCTGTACTATGAGGAGGCGGCGTTTTTTCATCCATACTGGGGACAGCCCAAATTTCATACACCGCTTCCCAAATCTCTTGACGCTGCTGGGGTGTTAACTCGACTTCAGTTAAGCCTCTTTCCTGTAGGGCAGTAGCAAAACTGTAATCTACCATAAACTGTTGTACAGCTACCGGACGATAACCATCAAATATCTGAATGCGCCAGTGAGGACGCAGTAATTGCAGGTAACTCTGAGCTTGAATTAAATTTTCCACCACACTCTGACGGAGATAATAAGGAGAATAATCCCCATAACTCGCACCCAATTTTTCATAAGGATGGGGAGATTCCACCGCAAACATTTCTACAGGAATCTCCGCTAGCCGTTCACCACATTCCCTAATAGGTATTTGATGATACGGCCTAATTTGATAAGTTTGCATTCACTCTACTCACAACCACAAATTTCACACATCAGCTAATTGTGGAAAAAACGTAGTTAACAGTCAACACTTAACGCAATGTGTTTCTTAGGAGTATCTTTTTTATCATAAATCGCCACATTCTTTACACTGTCTCGTTTTCAGCCTTGCTTGTCGCCCCATCAGGTATTATCAACAAGGTCTAAGAGCTATAAGGCTTATATGCCCCCTGGTTGGTGAGCGCAGTCGAACCATTGCCCCCTACCTAATCAGAACTACAAATATTTACCCTGTTCTAGCTTGAAAAAGGGGTGTAAGGGAAAGACTTTTTCATGTTTTCTTGTGTACGCAGTTCATGATGGCTACTTATATGCTGATGCTATTAGTAACAAGCCTTGGTTTCAGATAGTCGTAATTTATTAAACGGCTTTTATTGTTCAACTCAATTTGCCGTTCTGCTTCGTTCAATTCCTGCTGAAATCTAACTAAAACCTCCTGTGCTTCCGGGTCTAAAAACTTATCGTCATAGTACCCCAATCTGTCATAACGGTAGGCGGACAAGAAGAATAAAATCGATAATTGATCAGCAGTTTGCTTTGACGGTGGGAGAAATGATAGTAGGCTTTTACGGTCAGGGATAGTTCCTTCTGATGTTATTTGTTTATAAGCAGCGAGGGGCATATTGGGAATGAAAGTCATATACTCATATTGTGAGTAATTAACAGCAGCGTGTTGTGGCCCACAGGTGAAAATGACCGCAGTAGCAATATCAATTAATTGGTCTAATGTTGTAATGCGGTTGCTAACGCCCTTGACCCGACCGCCTGATTGGGAAACTAATTCCTGCGCCCAAGATTGTAATTCAAAGTCTGCTGTTAAATCTTGGGGAGTTTTATAGTATAGTTTCAAGTATTCAGACACAAACTTTTTAATGGCATTCCACAATAGTAAGCCATCGTCTCGATATGGATAGTGAGGTAGTTCGTCTGAATTATCCATCCCCCGATTTTTGAGTTCGGTGGGGAAAGAAAACTGATCTAAGCTCCATTCTTTATATGCGTTGACGACAATTTGCAATGATTCTTGCAAAGTTCCCGCTAGCAATTCGTCAACAGGCCCACCTCTATTAACTAGGCGCTGACGACCTAATTCATTATTAGTTAACATGAAACGGAAGTGGGGTTTAAGCAATAAATTGAGCGGATGGTTATCCGCTATTTGACGGGCTGTGACAATGGCGAAGGGTTCCATTACAAAGTGAGTTCGACACAAATGGCTACTCATTTCATGATGGTTAGCATCAGCAATTTGAACACAAAGCTTGGCATGAAACCAGACCAAAGGGTCATCAAAAGGTGTGATTAACTGACTCTGTTTACCATCTGTGGGATTGATTTGGATAGCAATCGGTACTAGTTGACCGCGATCACTAAAACCAGAACTACGCCAACAAAAGAATGCTATGGGAGTGGGTAAATACTTCTTACCTCTTTCATAAGTTCCTCCTTTAACAAATGCAAGCGCTCTGTAATCAGCTACATATATATTTCCAGTCCTAAGTCTTTCTAATAAGTCGATAGAGTCACCAAACTTTTCTTGCAGTTCTGAAATGGTAAAGGCAAAGCCATCTGGCATCTGCTGAATTTGGCGTAAAACTAAAGGATTTGCACCACAAAGCCGTTGTTCACAGAAAGAGTTATCAGTTTGGTATGTTTTGATGACATTAGGTTTAGGCAAAACAGGAAAATAGTCTTCATAGTCTTGCAATTCATCTAAAGGGTCCCATAAAGAACGGGTTTTAACGGCTAACATATTTAGAGGAAGTTCTGCCGTCTCTAACGTACGTTCAGCAATATACTTAGTAGAAAAATTTTCAACAGAGGGTACATTTTTTATCATTGCCATAGGCACTAAAAAATTGTGATCAAATTCATACTCTCCTTGTTTGCGCTCCAGCAAATTCTTGCGTTGTGTAGGTTCAGGATCATTCTGTGGAAGATATGGTTTCATAACTTTTAATACCAGGAAATTAATTTTCAGATTACAGAATTTACCTTCTTTGAGCAGGGAACAAACTCTCCAAAAGCGTGAATTACCGACAGTCTATCGGTATTTTTAATCAGTTCCAATCCTTGATTTAGGATATTAATGGCAGCGTTTTTGTCGGTTTAACTCTAGAGCAGCACTTACTTGTTCGGGTATGAAACTTATGATTGTATTTTGCTCTATTGTTTTGGTATGCGAATTCGCGATCTAAGTAGAAGTACGATTGGGTAAAGTCCAATCACATTTCGATTAGCCTCGTAAATTTACATAGACATATTACCATCTTTGTCAGAAATGTTGAATGCTGATACAAAACATTACAATTTCAATTAAACTAGTCCTGAAAAGCCTAAAATTGTCAGCATGACATCATCTCCTTAAACCAATGAACATAACTGATTTTCTGACACATACAAGCTTGGAGATAGCGAAGTTTATCTAATAGTTTATTTCCCCATTGTTCGGGAATAGATAAAAGCTGTAAGATGAGATAGGCTATCAAGCTCACATGAATTTATATGGTGATGCCATTGACGTTTTTAGTAATTAGTTTGTCCAGCTTTAAGTGCATTTTTAAAAACTTCCATAGCAGTTCAACACCCCAACGCAATCGATAAATATCCCTGATTTCATCATCACTAACAGATGCTTCTCCAACCCCAGGTAAATTCGTCACTAACCGAAACTCAGTTTTGGTTGTCTTATCACAAAAATTTACCACCCTATAAGCTTGAGCATCATCAGAAGAACCAACCTTAGTTAATCCAGTTGACTCTTGAAATTCTAGTTTCCAATTGTTTTTTATTCGTAAAACAAAAGGCTCTCCTAGACTAGCTATAGGACTAGTATTTGATTTCTGAAAAAGCTCCGTACATTTGAAGGGTGACAAAATCAAAGGTAGTGTGTCGAATAAACCACTCGAACATCCATTTGAGATGAGAAAACGAAGGAATTAAAGCACAAAAACGCCGCACCCAAGTTTTAGCTTGTAACCAAATATCCTCAATCGGATTTTGTGATGGGCAATTAGGAGCAAAACGGACGCAGTGAATTTGCCATTGTTCTTCCGGTAAACCAAGGTTTACCTCAGTTAAAAAGTCTTGGACAAGATGGGAATGATGAGAAGAAGCACTATCCCAAAAAATCAGTAATTGTTGGTGAGGTGACTGGTCTAATAAATAACGTAAATAATCAATCGTATTGTCTGAATTACCTGCATCATAGGCTTTAATAAGTAATTCACCTTTGAGATAGTCAACTACTTCGTAGTACGTCTGTTTGTCTCGCTCATTGACAACCGGAACTGCTATTTCTTAGTCAGTTTTACCCCAGACATACCCACTCAAGTCTCCCCACATATAGATAACACTCATCTATCAACAATACTCTCAATAAACCTGCTTCTATTTCTTTTCTGCGGCTTGCCAACGATGTCTCAATCTGTTTTTTTTACTGCCACAGCTTCTTTCTCGGCTTTTGGATTCAGTTTTGTCGTTTTCTTCCAACTAATTCCTGCTGCATCAAATAAGTCATAATAGCTGCGTTTTGACTCATAAGTTACATCGTATTCAAAAGCCAATTTATATTCAAGTTCCCCAAGCTCCCAACATTCCTTTGTTTGCAACCAACTTAAGACCTCTTCTCGTTGTTGAACACTTAAGTAGCTTTTTCTTCCCTTGTGGTTCAGGCACAGTCCCGAAATTCCATACTCTTCGTAGGCTTGTTTCCAGCTTGTTATCGAACCAAGTGACACATCTAAAATTGTTTGAATTTCCTCATATTTGTAGCCTTGATAAACCAGTTTGACTGCCAATGCTTTCCTCACCTCACGCGCATCTGGCCGATCATCTATAAATTTTTGTAGTTCTGCGATAGCTACGCCCGCCCCAGGCATCGCGGTTTGTATATGCTGGTTTATCATTGTTCCCTGTTAGACAGATATCACCCTCCGTATTATCTCTTAGTTCTTTTCAGAAATCAAATATGATTCCTATATAACAAATTAATACTTAATATCAGGTTAAATCCTTACATAGTCTGGGATTCAAGAGTAGTAAAGTTAATTTTTATTAAATCCTGGATTTGATTTTAGCGAAACTTTGTTATATCAATCATTTTAGCCCTTTTTTAGTGTTAATTTATCAACCCAAGTCTGGGAGAGCCAAACAAAATACTTATTTTCTTGTACTAACTTTTGTATAAATTTTAATCATCAAAAGTAAAAGGTCTCCTGGTAGCACAAGATATTCTTCGTCTGGTATGGGGTTAGTGTTTGCTGGGAGTATTGGAATGTAAAGTATTTGTCTAGGTAAAAGTGAGCTAGGACTAGAGCCAATGACATTTTTGTTAACTCAACAGTTATCTGTTTCTATATTGACCTTGGAATTGATTAGTATATGGGGTGTAGGGTAAGTCTGGCTGGGGAACTTGATTAGGTTGCTGCCATATAGAATTGCCGTAATTATGAGGGACTAATGGCTCAACTTTGACGTTAAAATTCTGGCGGGAATTGCGAATAGTATAGGGGCCGATAATTGGTGATGTTCCCGTAATTACTTGCGTTGTTTGTGGAACCTGATTCTGTACAACCTGATTGTTATTAAAGTTGGTAGAGAAACCTGGTTGACTATTTGTGCTTGTTGGTTGGACGTACCCTGGTCTAGTATTTAACCCTGTGCTAGATGGTAGGGACTGGCTGTTGGGTATATTGTAAATTCCAGACGGGGGATTAATTGTGTTTGGTTGCAGATAGTTAGTAGGAGAATTTACGCGCGTACTTGGTGAAAAGCCTTGTTGATTGTTGAAATTATTATATCCAGGTAAGCGAGTGTAATTGACTTGGGGATTGATAATACTAGTGGGTGATAAAGTTTGGTTAGGATAAATGAGATTAGGTGAATTTTGGACTAATCTATTGTCATCATTACCATTTAGAGAGTTAGTATTTGATGGGTTTGTCCCATTTAAGCCAGATATATTTTGATTGTTAATTGAATTAATATTCGTTGATAAATTATTGGTTGAATTCGTATTTTGGTTATTTTTATTAACGGTTTTGGCTGCTGTTGCCGCAGAATTTGATGTAGTATCTGCTGAATTAGTCGAAAAATCCAAAGACTTAAGACCTAATAAACGATTATTATCAGTTGCGCCAAAGCGTAATAAAGTTTCTGCTTCTGATACGAATAGATTTTGGGTTTGAGGTGGTGCTATGGCATTGAGATTATTAGGAACAGGATTAGGTGTTTGAGGAGCCGATTTTTGTTTAAGAGCATCCAACAATGAATTGCTATTTTTATTTTCTTGAGAGTTAGTAACAGTTTGCGTGGGTAAACCTGGTGGTGGATTGTTACCAAACAATAATGGTAAATTATCAATATCTGCTGCGATCGCTCTATCTTCCCGTGACAGTGAAGCCCCCAAAGGATCGGAAGAGTTCAAAGCAGCATCATTGCGCGCACCAAATATATCTGGGTTTGCCCAATACTCATGAATTAGTAGCCCAACCACAGATAAAAATATGGCAGTTCCCCAAAAACTAGGTCGCCCCAAATTCATTAGTCGCGCTTTCAGATAGCGTAAGTAAGCCGGAGGATAATGATTGTTTTTCATGGTCAATAGTCAATAGTCATTAGTCATTAGTCATCAGTTATTAATACTTAGTCTACCTTGTCTACCCTGCTGCCTCTGCTTTCACCATGCCCCATGCCCCATGCCCATCGTCCATTGTCCCGCCATACTCTACCTTTGAGCAACACGTATTAATAAAAATGTACCTATCCCCAAGAAAATAAAGTTAGGCAACCAAGCACCTATAAAGGGAGAAAATACTCCAGCTTGTCCTAGTGCGCCGGTAATAAAGCTGAGTAGGTAATAAGAGAATATAACAATTACGCTAATACCGAAACTTGTACCTCGTCCTGTGCGTTGGGGAATAGTTCCCATAGCTGCACCGACTAAGCCGAACACTACACAGACGAAAGGTAGGGCGATTTTTTGTTGAATTCGTACTTCTAGTTTACGGATTTTTTGGCGATCGCCTCCCAATCTCTCTACTGTTAATTGTTCCAATGCTTCGGAAATGTTCATCTCGCCATAGTCGCGGCTTCTTTCTACCAAGCTTAAAGGTGTGCGGGGAAGCTTTAATTGTTGCTTTTCAAATCTTAAGATATTGCGGTAAGAGCGATCGGGGGCAACTAGGTAGATGGTACCGTTATAAAAATCCCAGACACTTTGTGAGCCATTCCACTGGGCTGATTCTGCAACCACAATTTGATTTAAACCTTCTGTGGAGCGATCAATAATAGTTAAGCCTTTCATCTGTCTACCATCAAACTGGTCAGCATAAAATAGGCGTGTCAATATCTTATTTTTAGTCCCGTCCGACTCTAAAACATCTCGATATTCAGGATAAAAGATATTCTGCTGTTTAAGTGTTGGTTTATCTGATTTAATGGCTGCGTTTAAGGTGAGAGTAGCTTGGTAATTGGCTGCTGGTGCGATTTGCTCATTAAATACAAAAGTCATCCCAGTTACCACAAAGCTCAATATTACCGCCGTCAACACCATCCGATAAACACTGACTCCACAACCCCGCAAAGCAATTAATTCACTTTCACTAGAAAGACGACTATAAGCCATCAAAGTCGCCAACAGTGTAGACATAGGGAAAGCTAAAACAATGAAAGCCGGCAGTTTTAATAGAAAAACCTGAACAGCAACATTAACTGGTAGACCAGATTCTACAACTCTACGTACCAAATCAAATACTGCATCAACAGTGACACCAATTGACGAAAAAGCCCCCACTCCAAACAAAAAAGTTGGTAGCAGTTCACTAGCCAAGTAACGATCCATAATCGTAAAAGGCAGCAAAGATTTCAGGCTGTAAAAAGGCGTAAACTGTTTGGATACCATAGGTTTTTAGTCAATAGTCAATAGTCATTAGTCATTAGTCATTAGTCATTAGTTATTAGAGAACAGGGAAAAGTTTTTCTCATCTCCTACCTTGTCTCCCTTGTCTCCCTTGTCCCTAAACCTGGAAATTATCACCTAAGTAATACTGCCGCACGAGGGGATTGTTGTATAGTTCTTCGGCTGTACCGTAGGCGAGAATTTGCCCTTCACGCATGATGTAGGCGCGGTCTGTGATGGCTAGGGTTTCTCGGACGTTATGATCTGTGATTAAGATGCCCATGCCGCGATCGCGTAGTTGTGCGACAATATGTTGAATTTCATGCACTGCGATCGGATCAACGCCTGCAAAGGGTTCATCTAATAGTAAAAATTTGGGGCCTTCTCTTCCGGCTGCTAAGGCTCTAGCTAATTCGGTACGTCTTCTCTCTCCACCGGAAAGTTGAATTCCTTTGCTTTTTGCTACTTTTTCTAAGCGGAATTCATGTAAAAGTGTGGCTATGCGCTTTGGCCATTCCCGTCGCGGTACGTTAGTTTGCTCTAGAACTAACCGGATATTATCATGGACTGACAGTTGACGAAAAACACTCGCTTCTTGTGCTAGATAGCCAATGCCTAATCGCGCTCTTTTGTGCATTGGCAATCCAGTAATCTCTAAACTATCTAACCAGACTTTTCCCTGATTGGGTTTTTCTAAACCTGTAGCAATGTAGAATGTTGTCGTTTTACCGGCTCCATTGGGGCCTAGTAAACCGACAATCTCACCCTGAGATACAGAAAGATTGACGCGATTGACAATGAGTCGCTTGCCGTAAGATTTGTGAATATTTTCTAAAACAATTTTCACTATTTGCGGACTGTGTGAGTGGTTGATGCTAATTAGCTGGTTTGAGTGCTGGTGTTTTGGGGGCTGGTGTATTATTCCTTGTGTCTAATTGTGAGTCTTCCACCATATAAATAGACTCTACTTGACGACTCGATTGAGGTAAGGCCACAAAACGCCCTTCATCAATTAAATATGTCACCTTTTCGGCGCGGATACTATTACCACCTTGTTGCAAAATGTAGACGTTACCACTGAAATCAATCCGGCGTTCTTTGCTGAAGTATTGGGCTTGTGCGGCTGTAGCTTGAATTTGGCGAGCAGGATACAACATTTGGACATTCCCACGAGCCGTAATCACTTGGTTTTTTGCGTCGTATTCTTGGATGTCAGAGCGAATAGTCAGGGGACGATTTCCTGTTGGTGTTTGTGCTGTAGCTGGTTGTAGTTGTTTGGGTAGAGCTAAAGCAGCCAATACTGTAGCCTGCAATACTAAAGTTAATCCAAGACAACGCATTTTTGATAAAGAAAATTTATAGCGGGGTAACATAGTGATGAAAGATGGGGAATTTTGACTGCTATCTTAAATTATCTCCAGCATTTTCCCTAACAAATCCCAGAGAGAATTAATTAGGATAGATACTAGCTACAGTTTTGACGCTTCACTAAATCTTAAAGTTTCTTTTCTATTCCCGCTAATTGCTCAAGCAATCCCTGTGACAAAACTTGTGTTTTGTGCCAATCCGATCACACCAAATGCTTTAACTGCGTGCTTGCTTTACCATCGCAATCAAAGTATGATGGGCATCTTCCGAATCAGCTAAAACATGATCAAACGGAATGCGAACAGGCAAATTCTCGTCATTGACTTGTGCAATTAAGTCCATACCTTGAGCATCAATAGCTTGCATTTGTGCGGCTGTTGCTTCCAAGACTCCGCCAAAAAACTGAGCGTAAAGTAGCACAGCATTAGCATGATCCTCATTCATGTGGCTGCAAATGCGTGAGCTAACTTCGGGAGAAAACTGATCTGCCATAGCGCAATAAGGAGTTACCAATAAAACAACTGCATCAATTCTAAAATAGGTTGCGGTAAATTACTCACAGCCAGCAAATCACGGGCAAATTAACATTTGCATTTTCTATTTCCGGCTGGCGGTGGCTGAAAATTTCGTTAAGATGCTCTGTTTGGCCGATGCAGACGGGAGTCGTAAAAAATACAATAAATTTATATTTGTCAAGTAGTTTTTACCTGTGGTTACGGAAATCTGACAGCTTAGACTGTAACAAACGTACTCAGCTAGTTTATGGTAGCGAAGATCAGATGAGCGGAATTAGGAAGCGTCAAATAGTGATTGGGGATGTGCATGGTTACTATGAAGGACTAATCAATTTGTTAGAAGCGATCGCTCCTGCTACTGAAGACGAAGTATATTTTTTGGGAGACTTGATTGATCGTGGCCCCCAAAGTTCACAAGTAATTGATTTTGTCAAAGACAACAACTACAAATGTCTATTGGGCAACCACGAGCAGATGTTATTAAATATCTTGACTGGTGAAAATGTCCCAGTAGCTTTAATGCAAGCATGGTTACATAGTGGAGGACAAGCAACTATTACCAGTTACCCAGATGCTACCGTTTCCCTAGAACACATACACTGGCTTAAGAGTTTACCTACCTATATTGATTTAGGACATATTTGGCTGACTCATGCTGGCGTTGATCCCAAAAAAGCCATCCGAGAACAATCCGCAGAACAATTTTGCTGGATTAGAGACGAATTTCACAGCATAGACCAGCCATACTTTACTAATAAACTAATTGTTGTAGGTCACACCATTACTTTTACTTTCCCTGGAGTGAATCCCGGCCAATTAGCCCAAGGTAGGGGATGGTTAGATATAGACACTGGCGCATACCATCCCCGTAGCGGTTGGTTGACTGGATTTGATATGACAAACAATTTAATTTATCAAACTAACGTTTTTACTAACTGTTCACGGAAACTACCCCTATCAGAAGCAGTAGTAAAAGTTGAACCGGAAAAAATCATAGCTCGTCGCCATCAGCAACGAGTTTAGGGGTTGGGGACTGATCAATTCAAAATTCAAAATTCAAAATTCAAAATTAAAGAAGGATTGGGGATTGGGGACTGGGGACTGGGGACTGGGGACAAGGGAAGAGATGAGAAAAACTGTTCCCTGTTCCCTGTTCCCTGTTCCCTAATGACTATTGACTATTGACTATTGACTAGACTACAAAACACTACGGATATTGTCACGATAACTTGCGGTGTCTAATCCGTCACGTCCATTGCTGGGTTGACGATCAATAGCAGCTTGTAAAGCACTGATGCGATCGCTTGTGGCTGGGTGTGTACTTAAAAATGTTGGGGCAGAACTGCCACTTTTGAGCAATTTTCGCATAAAGCTTACCATCCCACTGGGAGCATAACCAGCCCGGATGAGAGTTCTTAAGCCCCGCTTATCAGCATCAAATTCATCTTGACGACTGCGGGGACGATTGAGTGCTAGTTCTACACCAATTCCCACGGCGGTATTGCGTTCTAAACCCGCAGCTGTGGCTACACCACTGGCTAATGCTCTTTGCTGCATCTGTTTAACTAAATGTTTACCACTAATATGACCCCATTCATGGGAGATGACGCTAGCGAGTTCCGCTTCATTTTCTGCGGCTTTGATTAAGCCCGTGTTGACGTAAACAAAACCACCCGCAGTTGCAAACGCGTTGATAGCTTTATCTTCTACTACCTGAAATGTGGCAGGAAGTCTAGGGCGATCGCTACTTGCTACTATCCGCCTGCCAATATCTTCTACATAGCGATTAATTTGCGGATCACGATTGAGTTTGACTTCACTACGTAATTGCTGATTCATTTGCGCGCCCAGTTCTACTTCCTGACGATCAGATATATTCGATAGTTGTAGCACTTGCGCCCCTTGGAACAATAGAGGTAATAAATCTATGGCTCTACCAGGTAAAGGTGTAGTGATACACAAACTAATAGCCACCACTACCGAAATCAACGGATAAAACCAGCGTCGCCGCCAAAGATGATAATTTGCCATCCAGCCTTTCCTGTCAATCATAAATTCGGTGAGACAATTCTTGCAGGGAACAATTAATCAAGACGTACATACAGCGTTTAAAGTTGCATTCAGCACTCAGGGAAGGAGAGTAATGAGTGCTGAGTGCTGAGTAATGAGTAATGAGTAATGAGTTAGGAAATCAATTCTACCTTGTCTACCTTGTCTACCTTGTCTACCTTGTCTCCCTTGTCCCCAATCCCCAGTCCCCAATCCCCTAATCTTCCGCCTTCACTGCTGTAATGAGCGATCGCACTTCTTCTACTCCTTCGGAGGGTTCAAAGGAGAGGGGGAATTTGCCTTTGATGAGCATACGTAAACCTAAAGGTGCGATGCTTAGTAATCCTCTTAAGTCTTGGAAGTAGTTACCCACAACTTGCAAACCAAATTGTCTTTCATCAATCCAGCCGCCTGCTTTGACTAGTTCTACTAATACCTTACGATGGCGAATTGAGCGACTATCACTCGCTTGTTTGTGGGAGAGAATTTCTTGTTTAATTTTGGTGATTTGTTCTAGGGGGGAAACTTCCATTGGACAAACTGCATCGCAGTAGAGACATCGGGTACATCCCCACACGCCTTTAGTCCCTTCGTTGTAATTTTCTAGGCGATTGGCTGTATCTGTATCGCGGGAGTCAGCAACCATGCGGTAGGCTTTAGCCAGAGCATGAGGCCCTACAAAATCGGGATTGACTTCCCGTGCATTGCATTCTGAGTAGCAAGCACCGCACATAATACAGTTACCAGTTTGATCTAGTTGCGATCGCTCTTGTGGTGTTTGTAAAAATTCTCTTTCTGGGACTTGTCTAGCGGCGGTACTAACATAGGGTGCAACAGTTTCTAAATTTTCCCAGAAACTATTCATATCCACGACTAAATCTTTAATCACCGGCATATTTCCCATTGGTGCGATGCTAATTTCTGGAATTCCATCGCTTTGTTGTGGTAATCTTGCTAGTTCACTGCCGACATTTTCCTTACAAGCTAAGGCGGAGCGTCCATTAATTCGCATCGCACAACTACCACAAATGGTATTGCGGCAATTTTTGCGAAAGGCTAAAGTACCATCCTGCTCCCATTTAATCCGATTCAGGCAATCCAAAATCGTACTACCAGGTTCTGTCTCTAAAATGTAATTTTGGACTATGGCAGGGGAACTATACTGTTGTCGAATGATTTTAAAATTAACCTTCATGAGTTCTCACCGAAATTTTTAATTTAGTGCATCAGCCTCAAAAACTTAAATCAATTAATTTAGGGATTTTTGTTCCCGTAGCCTGACGGGATAAAATTTCTGGTGTGGGTTGTCCATCCCAGAAAAATTTTTCAGCCGGATTTGTGATTTTAGATTGACAATCTTTGTAGCTAATCCAGCCCAACGTGTATTTTAGATTCCTGCTGCCAACAAGTAGGACGCTAATACCTGACTTTTGCAGTAGGATTACCAAAAGTACCAAAAAACCATCTAAAATCAAAATCCCGAACTACAAATTGACAAAATCAAGGCTAGTGGTGACAAAAAATCAGCTATATATATTGTTACCCTTAATTCTGGGACTAGCATTAATAGGCTAATTGTTCAAGAGAGACTGAATCTAGTTTAAATATAACTATGATCATCTTTGATGACAGCAGCACCATCAGACCGATTTATGTTGCTGACAAACACTCAAGCATTAACAGCAGCACTTGCATCCCCAATCACAAATCTCTAGGAAAAATTTTTCTAGGGAAGAAAACTTGCCTCCAGAACTTTTGTCTTGGGTAAGCTACGTCAGCACGCAATCTAAAATTATCCGTGTCAAGGGGGTTTACCAGGAATGAATATAGGTTTATCCTCTATATTGTCTGTCTACCTACAATAAATGCTCTGCAACTTATTCACACATCTTGATGCCAACATCTACAAATGGCAATGGTTGTAAAATCCCTGTACACATCGCTCAATTTTATGTTTTTGGTTGCATGGAAGCCGCAAAGCTAAGAATAAACATCCACGAAGTCGCGTGTAGTCTTCAGCAAATGTCAGAAAATTTATTCTTCCCATAGACAGACGTACATAAAACACTAGCCCTTCTGCTCTCGACACAATAAACTAGGAGGTTAATACTCATGGCTTTTGATCTGGCTTGAATCAAGTAAGCTAAAGGATATAACTTACCCTTCAAAACTACTCATCTAAATTTAGATTAATTTTTATAAAAGCTATACAGCAAAACTCACTCTTCCTGATGAACCCTACAAAAAATCCTAGCCGCTTTTTGTTGCGAGGAGCTAGGGGATTTAGATAAAACTTTACTTTTAAATTAAATTAAAAAATAAACAATTATTTTGCTATTATTAGTCCATGCTAGTATTTAATATAAAATTACGAAGTCACAAAATTCAGAATCAACAGCTGTACAACTACAGCTAACACTGCTGAGTTTCTTCGTAATCTAGAGACAGAAATTTCATGTCTCGACAGGTAGGACAAAAGGGTGTATGTCCGTAAAACCATATTCCAATCCCATGCTGTCCATAGTTTAAGAGGAAGTAGAGGTAAACCCTGACAACTCAAGAGCTATGAAGGAAGCACCGTCAGAGGAAAATCAGCAATTTCTTTGGTCTACAACTTATTTGTAATGGTTAGACCAAACGAGAAAATAATTGCCTTTCCGATGATGAATAATGGTTGAAAATGCCGTAAAATCACCGAAAATAATGCCTGTGTAACTCGTGGACTCTCATCTGTTGTGGTCATCCACAATAGAGGTACTTGAGGATAATATCAGCAGGAATTCACCCTAAAACTTAAAGTCCCCAGTAGCTTTGTATAGATGCTAAAAAATCAAATACTGGCAAAGGACAACATAATTTATCAGTTTGGAGAGAGTAAGGAAAATTTGACCATAATGAGTGAAACTGCAACTGCGCCTTTAACTGGAAAAGCACTGCTAGCGAAAGTCAAAGAACTTTCTAATTTACCTAGAAGAGAAAGAGCCAAGCAGTGTGGCTACTATACTGTTACAAAGAATAACCAAGTCCGTGTCAACCTCACCGATTTCTATGATGCTTTGCTATCGGCTAGAGGAATTCCTCTGAGTCCAGAAGCACCAAAAGATGGCCGTGGTCGTGAACCGACATATCGTGTTAGTGTTCATCAAAACGGTCAAATTGTCATTGGTGCTACCTACACCAAGGCGATGGGTTTGAAGGCTGGTGACGAATTTGAAATCCGACTAGGTTACAAGCATATTCACTTGATTCAATTGGGTGAAAGCGATAAAAAGCTGGCTTCTGACATAGATGTTGAAGATGCTGACGAAGATGTAGAAGACGAAGAATAAATTTTCTGCTATTTGGGGTGAGTTTCTGAGGAATACTTGGTAACTTATCCCTAAAACCAGCGAAAGTATCGTATTCCTAATTAGATAAACTTATCTAATATAAAAATCACGATTAGACCCCTTGCAGATGTTACCAGTTTTGGTAAAGTCTTGATTAATCAACAAGACATTCATTTTGCAAGAAATCTATCGTGATTTTTTTGTTTAGTATGACCAATTTCTCCGTACCATCCATCAGCAATTTACTGACATCGCTACAAGATGCACCAGTAATAGTTGTGGTGATGGCATTTTTTATGGCTTGGTTGGGGTGTTGGCTACCAATTGCCCTAGTCTTACTCAGATTACTACATTGGCAACCAATAAAACCTTTACAACCAGAACAGAAATTACCGTTAATTGTCTCACTCTATCTATTAGCACCCTTGATAGTTTGGGGCGTGATTAGGTTAACTAATAGTTCTTTCTCCGACTACGGAGTTGTGGCTAATTTGTCCATGTTAGGTGCTTTAGCACTAGGTTTTGGGTTAGGAGTATTCAGTCTATTTATTTCCTATACCTGTCAATTTTGGTTGGGTTGGTGTGTCTTTAAAGAGTTAAATATCAAGCAAATAGCATCTATATTACCATCTATTTTATTAATAGCGTTATTAGTAGGTGGGATAGAAGAGCTAGTATTTCGGGGTTTTTTATTAACGGAATTAGAGCAAGATTATTCTGTGTGGGTAGCGGCGGTAATTTCTAGCGTGATTTTCGCACTCTTGCATTTAGTCTGGGAACAACAGGAAACACTCCCCCAAATACCAGGATTATGGTTACTGGGGATGATGCTAGTGTTAGCGAGGATATGCGATCGCAGCCATAATTTAGGTATAGCCTGGGGATTACATTCAGCTTTAGTCTGGGCGATCGCTACTATAGATACAGCCCAACTAGTAACTTATACAGGGAAAGTCTCGGAATGGTGGACTGGGAAGAACAATAAACCCCTAGCAGGAGTGCGGGAATTATTTGTGTTTTAGGAACTAGCTTAATACTTTGGTTATTTTCTAGGTCTGGGTGAAATCAGTACACAGTCAACAGTGATCAGGATCAAGAGTGTTCATAACTGATAAATGTTTTGCCTATGCCAGAATAGAATATCAGTAAAACTACGGTTTGACCTATGGTGTGGAATCCAGGGAAGCAGTTATTTGGTGGACGCTACATAATCGAGAAAAAATTGGGTGAGGGTGGAATTGGTATCACTTACCTAGCCAAAAATAAACAGGGTCAACTGCGGGTAATTAAAACTCTGCGTGAAGAAATACTGAATAATCCTACTTGGATACCGCATCAAAGTAAACTCAAGCAAGACTTTAAAGAAGAAGCATTACGCCTGGCTTTATGTCGCCATCCCCACATCGTAGAAGTGGAAAATGTATTTGATGATGGTGACTTACCCTGCATGGCAATGGAGTACATCGAAGGGGAAGATTTAGGTAAGCGGATAACCCAAAAGGGAGCATTACCAGAAGCAGAAGCACTAGAATATATTCGACAAATTGCGATGCTTTGATACTGGTTCACGAGAAAGGCTTGCTGCATAGAGATTTAAAGCCCGGTAATATTATGATCCGTGCAGGTAAGCCAGAAGCCGTACTGATTGACTTTGGTCTTGCTAAACAATTCATTCCTGATGAAGTTATAGACCATACACAAGGGTTGACTCCTGCTTATGCGCCACCAGAACAGTATGTAAGGGTGGCAGAACGCGGTGAATATATTGATGTTTACGCCTTAGCTGCCACATTATATTCTTTACTAACTGGAGAGCCACCTATTTCAGTACCAGGAAGATCGCAATATACTCTGCAACCACCGAAAAATTTAAATTCCAGCGTTAGTGACAGAGTAAATAAGGCAGTTATGAAGGGGATGGAGCTAGATTACAAGTTGCGTCCCAAGTCGGTGCAGGAATTTTTGGATTTGTTGGGATTACTTAAACCAAACAACTGGGAATGCGCCCACATCATCCCAAAAAGTTATGGACGAATAGTTTTTAGTCCCAAGGCAGATATTTTAGCAATCACAGTATATCGTTTTATTCACTTGTTGTCATCAACTACAGGTCAAATGATCCGTACTCTTCCTTCAGAACGTTATCCTGACATCGGTCATCTCAACGAGGTTAGTTCTATAGTCTTCAGTAGTGATGGGAAAATTCTAGCTAGTGGTAGTTCCGACAAAACTATCAAATTGTGGGACGTGGCAACAGGCAGAGAAATTTGCACCCTCACTGGTCATTCCGAATCGGTTAATTCTGTAGTCTTCAGTAGCGATGGGCAAATGTTAGCTAGTGGTAGTTCGGACAAAACTATCAAGTTGTGGGACGTGGCAACAGGCGAAGTAATTCGTACCCTCACTGACTATTCTGGCTATTCTCTAACCTTCAGTAGCGATGGACGAATACTTACTGACAGGTATTTTAAACTGTGGGAAGTAGCAACAGGTAAAGAAATTAGCAGTTTCAATTTTACTGGTTATTCTGGCTTGATTAGGTATGCTGACTTAAGTCATGATGGCCGAATGTTGGCTATTAGTAGTGACAAAACTATCAAATTGTGGGATGTGGCAACAGGGAGAGAAATTTGTACCCTCACAGGTCATACCGAGTCAGTTAATCGTGCAATCTTCAGTCACGACGGACAGATTTTGGCTAGTGCTAGTCTGGATAACACTATCAAGCTGTGGAATGTGGCAACAGGCAGAGAAATTCGTACACTCAAAGGGCATACCGACTCGATTGACTCCATTACTTTTAGTAGTGATGGGAAAATTCTAGTTAGTAGTAGTCAGTACAAAACTATCAAACTGTGGGAATTAGCAACAGGCCAAGAAATTTCCACTTTCAAAGATCATTCCGACTCGGTTAGTTTTGTAGCTTTCAGTCATAATATGCAAATTCTGGCTACTAGGAGTTGGAACTATAGTGGCAGACACTATGATTCTTGTACTTATATTAAACTGTGGGATTTGGCAACAGGTAGAGTATTTCACACTCTTAGCAGCCATTCCAAATCTATTAAATATGTTGCTTTCAGTAGCGATGGGAAAATGCTAGCTAGTGCTAGTTGGGACAATACTATCAAACTGTGGGACTTGGCAACAGGTGGAGAAATTCGCACTCTTATAAATCAAAGTCAAAGTTTATTTAGTTATTTTGAATCTATCGCTGTCAATAGCGATGGGCGAATGCTGGCTATTGCTTGCGGTTACGAAACTATCAACCTCTGGGATGTGGAAACTGGTAGAGTAATTCGCACTCTTACTACTCGTTCCAAGCACGTTTCCTCTGTTGCTTTCAGTAGTAATGGACAAATGCTGGCTATTGCTGAGGAGTTTAACCCTATCAGATTGTGGGATTTGGCAACAGACAAAGAAATTCGCACTCTCAGTATTCGTTTTGATTGGCTTCTTGTCACCTGTATCTATTCCGTTGCTTTTAGTAGTAATGGGCAAATTCTGGCTAATATTACGGGACACACTATCAGAGTATGGGAAGTGGCAACAGGGAGGAGAATTCACACTCTTAATCATTCTAATGTGAGCTCCTTCACTTTTAGTAGTGATGGGCAAATACTAGCTAGTGGTAGTGCCAAAACTATCAAATTGTGGGATGTCGCAACAGGGAGAGAAATTCGCACCCTCACTGGCCATCGCAGTATTGTTGATTCCATCACTTTCAGTAGTGATGGGCAAATGCTAGCCAGTGGTAGTTGGGACGGGACTATCAAACTGTGGGAAGTGGCAACGGGTAGAGAAATTTTCACCCTTAATCATTTTAACCAGGTTACTTGTGTCGCCTTTAGCCCCGATGGCAATTGGCTAGCGGCTGGAGACTATAGCGGAAATATCAAAATTTGGCGACGCAGCTAGTTTGGCAATTACAGCGTCTAAATAGTATTAGAACTAGCGAACAATAAACACAATATGTCTAAAGCATACGAATTTCCTGCCAATGTCACCACTGAAGGCAAAATAGAATTACCGAATGCTGTTTTACAACAATTAGCAAATAATCAGCAGGTAAAAGTAATTATTCTCGTCACTGAACCCACAGAAGCGGAACAAGAAGAAGCCGCTTGGCAACGTCTTGCAGCCGAACAATTATTAAAAGGTTACAGCGAAGATGATGCTATCTACGACACGATGTAAGCAATGCAAAATTATCAATCTGGCTCAGTCATTTTACTCAAACTTCCATTTTCTGATGCAGTAACATTCAAACTTCGCCCGGTTTTATTAATTTTAGATACCGGAGATGATGATGTGATTGTGTCGCGGATTACTAGCCAAATCACTCACACTGCTTTTGATGTTGAAATTATCGAATGGCAACAAGCAGGTTTAATGCGTCCATCGGTAGTGAAATTGCATAAGATAAACACAGTAGAAAAGCGGCTATTAGAACGTCAATATTGAAAGCAAAAATAATATTTGTTATTGATTATTTTCAGTTTTTCCGATTCATGAACAATGCGATCGCGCCCCTCAAAGCCAACGCGATCGCAAACCGTTCTAAGCCATGAAATTAATCACAGCACTAATCAGATGATGGGTAATGGGCAGACTATCAATCACCATCGCTAAACACAACAGCATCATGTAAGAGATGGAGAAGAGAAACACATCTCTAGCTGTAGTACGGTCTTCAGGGTTTTGTAACAAACACCAAGATTTGCGGATAAATAAACCGCCTAAACCGGCGGCGAAAGCAGCGTAAATAATGCCGCTAGCGTGGAGGGGATAAACCAGTAACAGCGTTGAGAAGACTGTAATTAAGGTGTAGTACCAAATTTGCTTCACGGTAACTGCTGCCCCTTCCACGACAGGTAACATGGGAATTCCCACCTTGGCGTAGTCATCGCGAATCATCAACGCCAACGCCCAGAAATGGGGAGGAGTCCACAAAAAGACGATCGCAAAAATTAACCATGCAGCCCAGCTTAAAGTGCCTGTAACGGCTGCCCAGCCAACTAAGGCGGGAATTGCTCCAGCCGCGCCGCCAATAACGATGTTTTGGGTACTATGACGTTTTAACCAGTGAGTATAGACCAAAACGTAAAAGATAATGCCAGATAATGCTAAGGAAGCAGCGAGGAGATTGGCGAATACAGAAAGGAGTGTAAAAGACAGGATAGCCAGAGCGATCGCAAAAATCAACGCGTCACGGGGTTGAACTCTCCCAGAAGGCATAGGACGATGACGCGTCCTCTCCATTTCATAATCAATATCGCGATCGTAGATACAATTAATGGTCTGCGCGCTAGCAGCCGCTAAAGTTCCGCCAGCGAGGGTAACTAATAACAATAAAGGGTCTACTTCGCCTTTTGCTGCAATCCACATACTGCCGGCAGTAGTAATTAAGAGCAATGGGATAATTCTAGGTTTAGTTAGCTGATAATAGCTTTGAACTACCTGAAGAAAAGTTTCGTGGTGGCGAGAGACATTAGTCTCGATCATTTTGACTGTAATTCCTTTTTTTTCAAGAACTTATGTGCAGCCCTTGCTCTAGATTGATAATCCTTGCCTTTACTACTGCCATGTAGAGAGTTGATACCAATTCGCAATTCGCAATTCGCAATTCGCAATTCGCAAAGGTTTTTGAATTTTGGATATGTTGCAGAATTTTGGTGAATTGGTTACGAGTCAAAAAGGCAAGAAGACGGTAGAGTTTGAGCTTCAGTTGTAGAGGTAAGGTTTGCAAGTGATGATGGGAAGGAGGAAACGCTTCTAACTTGCTAAGATACCTTCCTCCCCACTGTTTCATAGTTTTTTGTTTTCAGCAGTTCATTATCAACATAGAGAGTGGGGGTATAAGGGTGTAAGGGTATAGGGGTATAAGGGTATAGAGCAATTTTTATGTCCTTGTTGTGTGACTTATGAAATAACTAATCTCTAACCTGTCGCCTATCACCTATCACCCCCTAAATTTTGGCTTCGATTTCTCGATTTTCAGCCCAGTCGCGGAGGGCGAGGACTGTAAAGGCTACTAAAGAACCTAAAAGTGCCGCGCCTACGGCTTGGTGAGAGACTGTCAGAGGTTCGACTTGCAGATGTAATCGGAAAGTGGCGACTCCCAAGACGAGTTGTAAGACTAACAGCACACCGGACATATTCGCGAGTCTTCGCAAAGCTGGGTGTAGTGCTGGTGTCCGCCAGGAAATTAACACTACTGCTAAGGTGGCGACGGTGGGCGGTACTAGTCCAAAAATATGGGTGTACATCACATCGCAAAGTTGAGAACCCCCAAAGCACTGGTGTAAAGCCCAACGAGAACCGACTAATGCACCTAAAAGACTTTGTGCATACACAAAAATCGCGGCTGTCAAACCCACCCACGGCAGTTTCCCGACGTTACCTGTTCCTTGGTAGGGAGTAAGCGCAATGCCAATAATTAAAGGGTAGTGAAAAACAGTAACGCTGTCCTAAGTGGGCTGTGACGATATCAAAGCGTAATAATTCTGTGACGGTAAGTCCGCCTAAAATCCCTTGAAAGACGATGAGAAATAGAGCAAATGTCCCCGCCAAGGTAGCCAACTAGGTAGGGCGCGACGATGCCACCAGGATAAACCACATAAGGCGATCGCACTCACTCCAATTAAACTGGCATCTAGACGGTGAAACCATTCCAAGAAAACTTGGAGATTCATTTGCTTGGCTGGTACTAGTTCTCGTAGCAAAGTGGCCAGTCTGGACAAGCCAGCCCTGCATTCATTACCCGCGTAGCACTGCCTAT
>NZ_PJIZ01000036.1 GCF_021596505.1 Nostoc sp. CMAA1605
CGCTAGAAGTTTTAGATTTAAGAGGCAAAACAGAAGACATTACTAATGCAGAACTAGATGCAGTACGTCAGCGAATGTCTCATCAAGTGATTCCGAGCGATCGCTGGCCTTTATTTGAGTTTAGAGTCACACGTTTAGCTCAAGAGAGTTTTCGGTTACACGTTAGTTTTGACTTGCAAATATTTGACGCTTGGAGTCTGTTTCGCCTATTTGATGAATGGTTTCAACTTTACCAGCATCCAGAGGAGCCATTACCACCCTTAGAAATTTCCTTCCGCGATTATGTTTTAGCAGAACAAAAACTGCAAGAGACAGAATTATACAAGCGATCGCAAGCCTATTGGTTTAATCGTCTCGATGAGTTACCACCAGCCCCAGATTTACCACTGGCGAAGAGTCCCAAGGAAATCAAACACCACCAAAACAAGCGTTATGAAGGGCGGTTAGAACCGACAGAATGGCAGCAGTTAAAGCAACGTGCGGCAAATGCTGGGTTAACTCCTTCTGGGGTTTTACTAGCTGCTTTTGCGGAAATATTGACTCTTTGGAGTAAAAGCCCGCGATTTACCTTAAATTTAGCTTTATTTAACCGCTTACCGTTGCATCCCCAAGTCAACGATATTTTAGGGGACTTTACCTCTGTCACACTGTTAGCTGTAGATAATTCTAGGACAGAAGCATTTAGAGAGCGATCGCGCCGTCTGCAACAACAACTACTGCAAGATTTAGAACATCGCTACATCAGTGGTGTGCGCGTCACACGGGAACTAGCACGCCGACAAGGTACAGCACCCAGTGCTATGCCAATTGTCTTTACTAGCACTCTCGGCTTTAGTTCCCTGGGACAAGAAACTTTAACCTTTAGCCATTTTGGTGAGTTGGTTTACGGTATCAGTCAAGCTTCTCAAGCTTGGATGGATATTCAAGTTTGGGAAGAAAAGGAAACTTTGACTTGTAACTGGGATGTGGTGGAAGAACTATTCCCAGAAGGACTAATTGGCGATATGTTTGAGTCTTATTTTGGTTTACTCAAACAACTAGCTAATTCCGAATCAGCTTGGTTAGAAACTAATAGACAACTAATTCCGCCTCCACAATTAGCACAACGTCATAGTATTAATTCCACAACTGCGCCTACTCCCGACGCAATGCTGCATACAATGTTTGCTACTCAAGCACAGCAGCGTGGAACAGCACCCGCCGTAATTTCCTCTCAACGCACCTTAACTTACCAAGAGTTATACACACTCTCTAACCAACTAGGTCATCAACTGCGGCGACTGGGGGCTACTCCCAACCAATTGATAGGCGTAGTTATGGATAAGGGATGGGAGCAAATTGTGGCTGTTATGGGGATTTTAGCCTCTGGTGCGGCGTATGTGCCGATAGATCCAAACTTGCCACAACAACGCCGAGATTATCTGTTAGCAAACAGTGAAGTCAAAATTGTGCTGACTCAATCTTGGTTGGATGAGAAACTAGATTGGCCTTCAGGACTTCAACGTCTGTGCATAGATACACAAGAACTCGCCAAAGAAAGTAAGGAACCGCTACAACCAGCACAAACCCCTGATGATTTAGCCTACGTTATTTACACCTCTGGTTCTACAGGCTTACCCAAAGGGGTAATGATTAGCCATTGCAATGTTGTTAACGTTGTTGTCCACACTAACCAACGCTTCAATATTGGTTGCCAAGATAGAATTTTAGCGGTGACGGCGTTAAACCATGACTTGTCTGTATATGACATTTTTGGTTTGTTGTGTGCAGGTGGCGCAATTGTGATCCCTGATGCTTGCGGTGTGAAAGATCCGGCGCACTGGGCTGAGTTGATGGTGCGGGAGAAAGTGACGTTGTGGAATTCCGTCCCCGCCATGATGCAAATGTTAGTGGAATATGCCGAGAGTCAATCTGTAGTTATCCCTGATAGCTTGCGTTTGGTAATTATGGGTGGTGATTGGTTGCCGGTGTCTCTCCCTGACAGTCTCAAAGCTTTAGTACCAGAAGTACAAATATTGAGTATTGGCGGCCCTACAGAAACGACCATTTGGAATATTGGTTATTTAATTACAGAGGTTGACCCGAATTGGAAGAGTATTCCCTATGGGAAACCGATGGCTAATGCCAAATACTACATTTTGAATGAAGCTTTAGAAGATTGTCCCGTTTGGGTTCCAGGTCAAATGTATTGTGCTGGCGTGCAGGTGGCGCAAGGTTATTGGCGTGATGCGGAAAAAACGGCGGCTAAATTCATTACCCATCCCCGCACCCAAGAACGGATATATTGCACAGGCGACCTTGGTCGTTATTTACCCGATGGTAATATTGAATTTTTAGGACGGGCAGATTTCCAGGTCAAAATCAGGGGTTATCGCATCGAATTAGGTGAAATTGAAGCCGCTATCAAACAGCATCCAGGGGTAAAAGATGCGATCGCTGTGACAATTCCAGGAGCCGAACAATCTCATCAACAAATTATTGCCTGTATAGTGCCACAACAGCAAGCAGAAACGCTATTTGAACTAGAAATGGCAGATAGTAATGAAACACAACAGTTATGGCAGAATCTTCTGGAGAAGGGAACAAAAATCGCCCAACAAAACTTAGATGCTGTGAAACCAGAAGTGTTTGCTGCTTTTTGGCAACAACATCTCGACCCACTTTATACCTATGCTGTGAGTATCGCCTTTCATCAGTTTGGCGTTTATACCCAACTCCATGAGGCATACTCTCTGGATGAATTGATGCAGCGAGGCCAGGTTAAACCCCGCTATCGTAAATGGCTGAGTCGCGCTTTATCTTTCTTGGTCGATTTGGGATGGTTGCAAGTAGATGGTGACAAGTTTGTTAATACTCGACTTCTGCCTAATAGCTTCCCTACAGAATTGTTAGCCAAGATTTTATCAGAAGCCGCAGCTATCCTCGACTACAACCAAAATACAGTCGAATTGTTGGTGAATTCAGCTAAAAATCTAGCAGCAATTCTCACAGAAAATATTCACTCGGCTCAAATTATTGCTACAGATGAAATCCCCGCCCTGTATCGTAAAGAATTTAAAGCAGGTAGTTTAGTCATTCGGGAAATTTTACATCACCTTGCCCAGTCTTGGCAGTCAACAACTAACCTGCGAATTTTAGAAATTGGGGCGGGAACTGGGGCTGTGACTAGGGAAGTATTACCAGTTTTGCCACCAGAAAAAACTACTTACGTTTATACAGATATATCTCAGTATTTCTTGCAGTTAGGACAGCAAGATTTTGGTCACTATCCTTTCTTAGAAACTGCTTTATTTAACTTGGAACAGTCACCCCAAGAACAAGGCTATGAACTCCACAGTTTTGATGTGATTATTGCTGGTGGTGTAATTCATGCTACGCGCAATATCCAAGAATCTCTGGAAAATGTGCGATCGCTCTTAGCCCCTAATGGTTTGTTGCTGTTTGTGGAACCAACAAAACTGCATCCCTTCTGGGAACTATTTATGGGGTTGCAGCAAGGTTTTGACCGCTTTGAAGATACTGCACTACGGTCTAATCCTCTGCTGTCGCCACAGCAATGGCAAGAAGTTTTACTGGCGCAAGGATTTACAGATTGCACAGTATTTAATCAGCCAGGCTCGATCGCTGACTTTTTGGCTGTGTATACGTTTATGGCGCGGGGATCTGCATCTGTACAGAAGTTTAAAAAGCAAGAAATCAAGAGCTTTTTACAGCAAAAATTGCCTGATTACATGATTCCTAGCGAATTTATCCTCCTTGATGCTCTGCCACTGACAGCGAATGGTAAAGTTAATCGTCAAGCATTACCTCAATTACAAAATCTGCGGACGCAATTCAAAACCAATTACGTCACACCGCAAACGGAAACTGAGCAAATCATTGCTGGTATTTGGCAAGAGGTATTGCGAGTTGAGAAAGTGGGGATTAACGATAACTTCTTTGAATTAGGGGGAGATTCTTTACAAGCAACGCAGGTTATTGCTCGAATGCGCGAAAAATTTCAAGTTAATTTACCTGTGCAGAATTTACTGCAAGCACCAACTTTATCTAGCTTGGCAAAATCAATTGACGAGATTCAGCAAACAACGCAAAAACTCCAAGCCCCGATTAATGAAGCATTAGATAATCGCGTGGAGGTTGAACTATGAAATTAATTGCAGAGTTTTTGTCTGAATTGAGTAATTTAGATATCAGGCTATGGTTAGATGGAGAACGCCTGCGCTGTAATGCCCCAAAAGACGTACTTACAGCCGAATTACAAGCCGAGATAACTGCACGGAAAGCCGAAATAATTCAGTTTCTTCATACTAGTTCTACTCAAGAAACAATCAAACCAGTTCCCCGCAATCAACATTTACCTTTGTCTTTTGGGCAACAAGGACTATGGTTTATCGATGAATTAGAAGGCGGTAGTACGGCTTACAATCAATTATTTGCGATTAAGTTGCAAGGCGTATTACAGGTAACAATTCTTGAGCAAGCACTGACGGAAATAATTAGACGGCACGAAATTCTGCGGACTACATTTAAAACTATCAATGGGCAAGCCTTCCAAGCCATAGCCCCAGAACCAAATTTCACGCTGGCGGTAGAAACCTTACAATGGCAAGAACTCCAGCAGTTTGCTATGGCTCAATCCCAACGTCCCTTTAATTTAGCAGAGGGGCCATTGCTGCGAGTTACTCTAGTGAAACTTGCGCCAACAGAATATGTATTATTGTTTGTCATTCATCATGCGATCGCTGATGCTTGGTCAAGTACAATTTTCATCCAAGAACTAGCAGCAATCTATGAGGCTTTCTCTCTTGGTAAGCCGTCCCCTCTACCAGAGTTACCCATTCAGTATGCGGACTTTGCTTATTGGCAGCATCACAAGTTGCAACAATTATTACCAGAACAACTCCGCTACTGGGAACAGAAACTTAGTGATACACCACCTGTCTTACAATTACCCAGTCGCCCAAGATTAGCGGTGCAAAGTTTCCAGGGAAATATCATCACCTTAGAACTCAACCAAGACTTAACTAGCAAGCTGAAACACCTCAGTCAGCAGTCAGGGGTAACTTTATTTATGACCCTGCTGGCAGCATTTAATACGCTCCTGTATCGTTATACCAACCAAGATGATATCTGCGTCGGTACGACCATTGCTAATCGTCACAGCCGCGAATTAGAATCGCTAATTGGTTATTTTCTTAACACTCTGGTGATGCGTACCGACTTATCGGGGAATCCGACTTTTCGGGAGTTGTTACAGCGAGTGCAGAATGTCGCGTGGGAAGCATACAATCACCAAGATTTACCATTTGATCAGTTGGTAGCAAAATTACAGCCAACGCGGGATTTGTCTCATACACCATTGTTTCAGGTGATGTTTGTCTTAGAAAATGCACCCAAACAAGAGGTACAGCTTTCAGGACTCACTCTCAGCTTTTGGGAAATACCCTTGGCGACGGCTAAGTTTGATTTATCTGTGTCAATGCGGGAAACGACGCAAGGGTTATTGGCGAAGTTTGAATACAATACAGACTTGTTTGATGCAGACACAATTACCCGAATGATGGGACATTTCCAGACTTTACTCTGGGGAATTGTGAACAATCAAGAGCAGTCTATTTCAGAATTACCTTTGTTGACTGAAGCAGAACGCCATCAGTTACTAGTAGAGTGGAACCAGACTCAAGCTGAGTATCCGAAAACTTGTCTGCATCAATTGTTTGAAGTGCAAGTAGAACAAATACCTGATGCTGTTGCGGTAGTATTTGGCGAGCAGAAACTAACTTACAAAGAGTTAAACATCCGTGCTAATCAACTAGCACATTATTTACAGACATTGGGTGTGAAACCGGATGTACCAGTGGCTATTTGTTTTGAGCGTTCTTTAGAAATGATTGTGGGGTTATTGGGGATTCTCAAGGCTGGTGGTGCATACATACCACTTGACCCCACTTACCCAAAAGAGCGTTTAACTCAGATGTTATCTGATTCTCAGACATCGCTATTGTTGACAACAGAAAATTTAGCGATCGCTTTACCTGAGCATCCATTAAATGTAGTTTATTTAAACACAAACTGGTCAATTATTAGCCAACAAAGTCCAGAAAATCTGGTGACAGATACAACACCAAAAAATCTGGCTTATGTTATCTACACATCTGGTTCCACAGGTCAACCTAAAGGTGTGGGTTGCACACATCAAGGCGTAACTAATTTACTGACAGATTTTCAAATTAAACAGCCGCTTGCTCAAGGTAATAAGTGTAGTTTATGGACGAGCATTAGTTTTGATGTCTCAGTTTATGAAACTTTTTCAGCTTTATTGGTAGGGGGAGAATTACATCTAACTACCGAAAGTATGCGCTATGAAGCAATCACATTGTTTGAGTGGTTAGAGTTGCAGCAAATTCATAGTGCGTACATTCCGCCTTTCATGCTGAAAGATTTAGCTGATTGGTTACAGGAAAAATCTCACAAACTGACTTTAAAAAGATTACTTGTAGGGGTGGAACCCATTGCTGAACAATTACTACAATCTATTAGTAAATTAATTCCTGGTTTGCAAATTATCAATGGTTATGGGCCATCAGAAACTACAATTTGCGCTACTTTATATACTGTTTCTGCTGAATCGACTTGTCACCAAAATACACCTATAGGCAGACCAGTACAAAATACAGAAATTTATTTGCTAGATGCTAATCTCCAACCTGTGCCATTAAATGTACCAGGTGAATTGTATATTGGCGGTGTTGGTTTAGCACCAGGCTATCTCAACAACCCATTATTGACTGCTCAAAAGTTTATATCCAACCCTTTTCAACGAGGCGGGAGGGAATGCGATCGCCTATACAAAACTGGCGACTTGGGACGTTATTTAAGTGATGGTAACATTGAGTTTCTGGGGCGAATTGATAATCAGGTAAAACTGCGTGGCTTCCGCATTGAATTAGGCGAAATTGAAGCGGTTTTGAGTAAACATCCCCAAGTGCGACAAGTAGTAGTTATCCTGCGTGATGATACAGGTTTTCAACGTTTGGTAGCTTATGTTGTGCCGCACAAACAGGCGCAAAATCTTGCAAGTGAACTAAGAAACTTCCTCACAGCACATTTGCCTAATTACATGCTGCCATCGGCTTTTGTGATGCTAGAGGCACTGCCGCTTTTGCCTAATGGTAAAGTCAATAAGCAAAGTTTACCAGCACCCGACACCAGTAGACCAGAATTAGACAAAGCATTTGTCGCACCGCGCAGTTTTGCCGAAATTACCCTTTGTGAAATCTGGGCGGAATTTCTCAATGTGGCACAAGTGGGGATTCATGATAACTTTTTTGAGTTAGGCGGCGATTCAATTATTGCTATTCAAATTATTGCTAAAGCTAACCAAGCAGGTCTGAAGCTGACAACTAAACAATTATTTCAGCATCAAACTATTGCTCAGTTAGCAAATGTAGCAGTTTTGAAACCAGCAATCCAGATTGAACAGGGACTTGTCACAGGTAAAGTATCCCTAACACCTATTCAACATTGGTTTTTTGAGCAGAATTTCTTAAATCCCCATCACTGGAATCAGACAATTTCGCTGGAAATGCCACAAGCTCTGGACTTAGACTTATTAGAGCAGGCATTACAACAGTTACTATTACATCATGATGCTTTGCGGCTAAGGTTTGAAAAAACAGAGTTGGGTTTGCAGCAGGTTCTCTCTGATATTCATACACCTATTTCTTTGCAGCGTTTTGACTTTTCACGACTAACAAAGACAGAACAAGAACAAGCTTTTCAGACATCTGCGGCTGAATTACAAACCAATCTTGATTTATCAGTGGGAACACTAACGAGGTTTGCTGTCTACAACTTTGGCATACAACAGCCAAGTCGCTTATTACTAATTATTCATCATTTAGCTGTAGATACTTTCTCTTGGCGAGTTTTATTAGAAGATTTGCAAACAGCTTATCAACAACTAAACCAAGGCAAAAAATTACAGTTACCAGCGAAAACAACTTCTTTTAAATATTGGTCAGAACATCTGTATGAATATGCCCAATCTGTTAACCTGCAAAAAGAGAGAGATTATTGGTTAACCCAGTGTCAACAGCAAAAATTACCAGTGGATTTTATTGATGGTGAGAATATAGTAGCTTCTGAGAGGAAGATTGCGATCGCTCTCACTGTACAACAAACTCAAGCCTTACTTCAAGAAGTACCACAAGCTTATAACACCCAAATCAATGATGTGTTACTCACCGCGTTAGTACAAGCTTTTGCTCAATGGACAGGTACACACTCTTTATTAGTAGCACTAGAAAGTCATGGACGAGAAGACATTATTGAGGATTTAGATTTATCGCGCACCGTCGGCTGGTTTACATCTATCTTTCCTGTACTTTTGGATTTAGGAAAAGCATCTCATCCTGGGGAAGCATTAAAAACAATTAAAGAGCAATTACGAGCTATTCCCAATCGTGGAATTAGTTACGGTATTCTGCGTTATTTGACTCACGATAATGGATTAAAAAACTATCAAGAACCGGAAGTAGTCTTCAATTATTTAGGACAATTTGACCAGACATTTTCTCACTCATCGCTATTCCGATTTGTGCAGAACTCCAGTGGCTTAATGAGCAGTCCTCGCAATCAAAGAAGTAGCTTATTAGAAATCAACGGCTTAGTGGTTAATAATCAACTGCAATTTGATTGGGCATTTAGCGAAAACATCTATCGTTATTCCACTATCGAAAATTTAGCCCAAGAGTTTGTCAAGTCTTTGAAAGAAATTATTACTCATTGCCAATCTACTCAAGAAAAAAATTACACTCCTTCTGATTTCCCTGAACTAGATTTAAGCCAAAAAGGTCTAGATCAGTTCTTGGCAAAACTCAATCGCAAAGGTAAATCAAAAGTAATATGAATACAGAAAATATTGAAGATATTTACGAACTGTCGCCCCTACAGCACGGTATTCTGTTTCACTGTGTCTATGGTTCGGAAGTGACACTTTATTTTTCGCAATTAGGCTTTACGTTTAAGGTGCGAAATAGGTTAAATTTTGCTGCTTTTGAACGTGCTTGGCAAGAAGTCGTAGCTCGACATACCATGTTACGTACTGGTTTCTATTGGGAAGATATCGACAAACCTCTACAAGTTGTATACCGCCATGTCGAATTACCCATAAAACAACTTGATTGGCGAGGAATAGACGCAACAGAACAGCAAAAACGTTTGGATGATTTTTTAGTCCAAGATAGAGAGCAAGGCTTTGATTTATCCCAAGCTCCTTTAATGCGAGTAACTTTAATTCGCTTTGATGACCATACCTACCAATTTATTTGGAGTTCACACATGATTACTGTGGACGGTTGGTCATCACCGTTAGTCATTAAAGAGGTTATTGAGTTATACATAGCTTATAGTCAAGGTCAAAATATTGACTTAGGAAAAGGTAGTGTTTTTCGAGATTATATTGCTTGGTTGCGACGACAAGATTCATCACAGGCGGAAGAGTTTTGGCGACGGATGCTGAAAGGATTAAAAGCATCTACGCCACTAAAAAATTTGTATGTAGATAACTTATATAATCCAGAAGCACGATATGATGAACCACAAATAAAACTCTCAAAAGCAACCACAGCTAAATTACAATCTATAGCACGACAGCATCGTATAACTATTAATGTTATTGCTCAAGCTGTTTGGGTTCTGCTTCTTAGCCGCTACACTTGTCAAACTGAAATTGTCTATGGTTGTACTGTTTCTGGCCGTCCCGTAGATTTAAAAGGTTCTGAGTCGATGGTAGGTATGTTAATTAATACCTTACCTGTGAGAGTTAAAGTAGAGCCAAATCAGTATTTATTACCTTGGTTGCAACAATTTCAAGAACAATTAGTGGAAATTAGGCAGTATGAATATACTTCACTAGTAGATATCCAACGTTGGAGTGAATTACCACCTGGTTCGCCTTTATTTGATAGTATTTTTGTATTTGAAAATCAACCAGTAGATGATATTCTCCAGGAATCACAAGAGCGGGAACAAAGTATAGAACTGAGTTTGAATCTTTACAAAACTAACTATTCTATTAACTTAGTTGGCTATCCTGGTTCACAGTTACGTATTGGCATTAGCTACGATTTCCGCAGTTTTGATAGTGGCACAATTAATGCCATACTCAGGCATTTTGAGATATTACTGGAAAATATTGCCATAAATCCTGAAGTGCGGGTGAAAGATTTATCGTTACTGACAGAAAAGGTGCGAGATATCGGCTTGATGTTGGAGCAAGAGGCAACATTTAATTTTGAATTGGCGGTGTGTAATTAAAGATTAATCTCACGCAGAGACGCAGAGGCGCAGAGTAGGAGAGTTAGAGAGTTAATAAAATAGAAAAAAGTATGTTGACTATTGATTTAGAAATTGACCGTCGTGATCAACTTTCAGGTGAGGAGTTTTTATCAGAGTATGTCAATAAATCTCGACCAGTGGTTATTTCTGGTGTAATTCAAAATTGGGATGCTTTTACTAAATGGTCGTTGCCTTATTTTCAATCACTTGCTCCTGGGTTGAAAATATATGCTAAACATTTTCATAATGGTAAAATTGAAGTTGAAAATTTTACTTTTCAAGAATATGCAGATGTTTTAGATCAATATGAACAGGGAGAGCAGCAAGTTCTACCTCCTTATTGTCATGACTTACCTTTATTTAGTTTAATTCCTGAACTTGTTAAAGATGTTAAACCATTTTTTTTAGAATACTTGCCAAAATGGTATAGTTATAAGTGGTGGCGTTATTGCCAGTTTTTTATCGGACCATCTCGGAGTTTGACACCGCTACATTTTGACTGTCTACTCACAAATAATCTGTTTTTTCAAATTTCTGGGCGGAAACAATTTACTCTGTTTCTCAAGGAAGATGCTCAATATTGTTATCGCTATAATTGGCGTTGGTTTAAGGTTGACCCCGAAAAACCAGATTTAGAGCAATATCCACTTTATCAAAATGCCAAACCTATTCAGGTAATTGTGAATCCTGGAGATATTTTATATATGCCTCCTGGGACACTGCATCATGTAAGAAGTTGGGATAAATCCATTTCTTTTAATATTGATTGGCACACACAATCTAGTGTATTACAAGGTCTAGCTGCTAGTGCTAAAGGGATGCCATTAAAGAATGTTTATTACAACTTGATATTGGCACTAGGATTGATTTTTAAAGTACCGCCACAAGTAATATTTAGGTTTTATAAAACTTATCTCAATTACGTTTCGTAAGTAAGCAAGTTGCATCTGATTACGCACTAAGGAAAAGTAAATGAATATCTTTGAAACAAGAGAATCTAATGTCAGGAGTTATTGCAGAAGCTTTCCAACTTTATTTCATCGAGCCAAGGGTGCTTTTATCTATTCAGAATCAGGAGAGGCTTATATTGACTTTTTAGCAGGTGCGGGGGCGTTAAATTATGGGCATAATAACGACTACATTAAACAAAAGGTGATATCATACCTAGATGCAGATGCGATCGCACATGGTTTAGACTTGCATACATCTGCCAAAGAACAGTTTATCTCGAAGTTCACGGAAACAGTATTAACCCCCAAAAATTTAGACTACCGACTTCAGTTTTGCGGCCCTACAGGGACAAATGCTGTGGAAGCTGCATTAAAGTTAGCTAGAAAGGTGAAAAAAAGACCAGGGATATTCTCATTCATGGGCGGCTATCATGGTATGACCTTGGGTAGCTTATCCATTAGTGGTAATCGTGATATTAAAGCTGGGGCTTATGGTACATCAAGTAATGTTGCATTCATGCCCTATCCCTTCGGCTTTATGGAAAGCTTTGACACGATAGAATTTATCGAGTCAGTTCTCAATGATGTCAATTCTGGAGTTGAAAAACCAGCCGCCATTATCTTTGAAACAGTGCAAGCAGAAGGTGGTGTAATTGTCGCACCTATAGAATGGATGCAAAGACTGAGAAATTTGTGCGATCGCCATGATATTTTATTAATCTGTGATGACATTCAAGTAGGTTGCGGGAGAACTGGGCCATTCTTCTCTTTTGAAAGAGCCAATATTATTCCCGATATGGTAGTCCTGTCAAAATCTATCGGTGGCTATGGTTTCCCGATGTCGTTATTATTGTTGAAACCAGAATTAGATATTTGGGAACCCGGCGAACACAATGGTACTTTTCGAGGTAATCAACTAGCCTTTGTTGGTGGTACTGCTGCACTGGAATATCGAGAAATCGTCAACCTAGAAAAAGAAGTTAAAATCAAAGAAACTTTCCTAAATAATTTCTTAATTGAGCAAATAGCCTCAAGTAGTGAGAGAATAAAAATAAGAGGACTAGGCTTAATTTGGGGTATTGATATTACCGATTTAGGTAATACCAGTTTAGCAAGAAATATCACCTCTCGCTGTTTTGAACTAGGATTAATAATTGAAAAAGCCGGCAGAAATAACACCGTCATTAAAATCTTGCCACCTTTAACAATTGAAATGCCTATATTAGAGCAAGGCTGTTCCATTATCAAACAAGCCTTTGATGATTGCCTAGCTTAAATAAAACTCTCATTCTCTCTGCGTCTTTGCGCCTCTGCGTGATATCCATCAAGTATTTTGTAACAAGGTAACAGATAATGGTTGCGATTCAAAGTAAACCGACAATTACATCTGAAGATTTATTTACACAGAAAATTTATTGGTTGAATCAATTATCTGATGAATTACCAGAGACAAATTTAATTACAGACTATGTTAGACCTGCAATTTACACTGGTAAGCATAAATCAGTTAGTTTCCAATTATCTCCTTACCTGTCAGAAGCTATTCTCACACTCAGCAATAATTCGTATTTATCAACATATTTAATTTTGTTGTCTGCATTCAGTGTATTAATGCAAAAATATACTGGCAATACTGATAATATTATTGCTTCTCCAGCTTACTGCTTCCCAGAAATTGATAGCAATTTAACTCAAGTTTTACCCCTACGGATTAACGTTGATAAAAATCAAACATTTAAAGATTTACTGCTCCACGTTAAAGCCACAACTATTAACGCCTATTGCCATCAAAATTATCCCCTTGATGAATTAACGCAACTCTTAAATTTACCCAATCAGCAAAATCGTTATCCTTTTTGTGACATTATTGTTCTCTTAGAAAATATTCATCATCAAAATGACATTACGAATATCAGCAATGATGTCACTTTATCATTCAAATGTATAGATAATTTATTATTGGGTAGAATAGATTACAATGAGCATCTATTTCGAGAAGATGCTATAAAATGTTTGATTAAATCTTATTTGAATGTTCTTGAGTGTGTAGTCAGCAATCCTCACACTAAAATCAGCGATATATCTTTCTTAACCATAGAAGAACAGCACCAGCTATTAGAAAAATTTAATTATAAAACTAAACAATATCCAATCACGCAAACAATCGATCAATTATTTGCCCAGCAAGCTCAAGCTACACCCAATCGAATTGCTGTTGAGGATGCAGATAGCCAGCTAATTTATCAACAATTAAATGCCAAAGCCAACCAACTAGCTAAATTACTCCAACATATAGGCATCAAAAAAGGTGAAATTGTTGGTATCCTCAAAGAGCGAGACATTAATTTTTTAATTGGGATACTTGCTATTTATAAAGCTGGTGGAGCATATCTACCAATTGATAGCCAGTATCCAACTGATAGAATTAAATATATGGTATCTAACAGTGAAGTCAAAATCATTTTGACAGATTCTTCCTGTTTAGATATGTTTACAGAGTTAGTAGGAAATAACCTACATTTAAAATCTTTAGTTTGTTTAGACAATGCAGAAAATTCTACTGCATTAACTGATATCAATATATATAATCAACTACATTTTCAGCATTTATCTACTGAGAATTTGAGTACTAGCAATACAGGTACAGATCCAGCTTATATGTTATATACATCTGGTTCTACTGGATTGCCAAAAGGCGCAATAGTCAGACACGACGGGGCAATTAATCATATATATGCTCAGTTTGATGAACTAGAGTTAACAGCAGATTTTGCTTTTTTACAAAGTGCGCCTTCTTCTACTGATATTTCTGTCTGGCAATTTTTAGCTCCGCTTTTGATTGGTGGTAAAACAGTTATAGTAGATATTGAATCAGGTTTTATTCCCGACAAATTATTTAAAGTTCTCCAAGAAAAAAGCATTACTGTTGTGGAATTAGTTCCCGCAGTGTTTGGAGGATTAATAGATTATATTTGCCAACTCCCAGAAGACCAAAGACAGTTACCTGATTTAAAGTGGATGATGGTAGTTGGTGAACCTGTTTCTGTCAAACGAGTTAATCAATGGTTGAGTTTGTATCCTACAATTAGAATAGCTGATGCTTATGGCCCTACTGAAGCTGCGGACGATATTACTCAATTTATTATTGATAAACCTCTACCAGAAAACCAACGCACTGTTTCTATTGGTCAGTCCTTAACTAACTTAAATATCTATATTCTTGACCGAGAAATGCGGTTAGTTCCCATCGGATTTCCGGGAGAAATATGTGTATCAGGAATTGGTGTAGGAGATGGTTACTGGCAAAATCCAGAGAAAACAAAATCAAGTTTTATTCCTAACCCTTTCCCCAGTCCTACAAAAAAATTACCAGCAGGTAATCCAGATTTAATGTATAAAACTGGAGATTTAGGTAGATGGCTACCTGATGGTAATATTGAGTTTTTGGGACGCATAGATAACCAAGTCAAGATTCGCGGTTTTCGGGTGGAACTAGAAGAAATAGAAGCAATGCTGCGTCAGCATTCTTCTGTACGAGAAACTGTAGTTATCGTGCGAGAAGATAATGGTGACAAGCGTTTGGTAGCTTACATAGTTCCTCAACCTGAAAGTTCAGCAGATTTAGTGTCAGAACTCCGGCAAATACTCAAACAAAGATTACCACAACACATGATGCCATCAGCCTTCATGTTGTTGGATGATTTACCATTAGCCCCCAGTGGTAAAGTAGACCGCCGCGCCTTACCTGCGCCTGACTTTACGCAACTTCAGAGCGAAAAGACTTTTGTTGCTGCTTCTACTCCCATTCAAGAAATACTGATGGGAATTTGGGCGGAAGTTTTAAGTTTAGAAAAAGTAGGTATTCACGACAACTTCTTTGAATTGGGGGGACATTCCCTATTAGCGACTCGTGTGATTTCTAAAGTGCGACAGGCGTTTGAGGTAGAATTGCCTCTACGTCGTTTATTTGAACAACCAACAATTGCCGGTTTAGCAACAGTTATTGACACAATTATTAAGGCGGGAATTGGTTTAGATGCTCCTTCTATTGAGCGCGTTTCTAGAGATGGGGAATTAATCTTATCTTTTGCTCAACAACGCTTGTGGTTCCTGACTCAACTGCAACCAAATAGCCCCTTTAATAATTTATGTGCGGCTTTTCGCTTGCAAGGTGAACTGAATATACAAGCATTACAGCAAAGTTTCTCGGAAATTGTGCGTCGTCATGAAGTTTTACGCACCAATTTTCAGACAGTGGCGGGAAAACCAGTGCAAATCATTGCATCAGAAGTCAATTTTTCTTTGCCGATAATTGATTTGAGTAATTTAGCGACTGATTTACAAGCAATTCAAATTGAACAACTGACACAAACAGAAGCACAACAGCCTTTTAATCTGCAAACAGACTTGATGCTACGGGCGAAGTTATTACGCTTAGATGAACAAGAATATTTACTATTATTGACATTGCATCATATTGCCTCTGATGGTTGGTCAATAGGTGTATTTGTGCAGGAACTTTCTACACTTTATCAAGCTTTTTGTACTGGGCAAATCCCCAATTTACCAGCATTACCAATTCAGTATGCAGACTTTGCTGCTTGGCAACGAAGCTGGTTAGTAGGGGATGTTTTAGCGTCGCAGCTTGCTTACTGGCGACAGCATTTAGAGGGCGCACCTGCACTGCTTGAATTACCTACAGACTATACAAGACCTGCTGTGCAAACTTTTCGGGGTGCTTACTGTAATTTTGAAATTTCTGCTGAACAAACTGCTGCATTAAAAAGTTTCAGCCAGGAACAGGGATGCACCTTGTTTATGACATTGCTGGCAGGTTTTAAAACTTTGCTATATCGCTACACAGGTAATGAAGATATTGTGGTCGGTTCTCCTATTGCTAACCGCAACCGTGCGGAGATAGAAGGATTAATTGGCTTTTTTGTTAATACTTTAGTGTTGCGAACTAAGTTAGCAGGTAATTTTACATTTGAGGAATTATTGGCACGAGTGCGTGAGGTAGCTTTAGGGGCTTATTCTCACCAAGATTTACCCTTTGATGTGCTGGTGGAAGAATTACAACCACAGCGTTCTTTGAGTTATACGCCCCTATTTCAAGTGATGTTTGTGCTGCAAAATGCACCGATGTCAGAGATAGAATTGTCGGGTTTGAATTTGAGTTTGCTGGAAAATGACAACGGGACTGCTAAGTTTGATTTGACTTTGTTCATGGAAGAAACGGCTGCGGGAATTGTCGGGACTTTTGAATATAGTACCGATTTGTTTGAGGCTGATACGATACAGCGAATGGCACAGCATTTGCAAATATTACTAGCAGGAATTGTCAGCGATTCTCAGCAGCAACTTTGGGAATTACCTTTATTAAGTGAAGCGGAAAAAACGCTGTTAGCAAAATGGAATGATACTCAATCTGCATATCCCCAAGAGTGCATTCATGAGTTATTTGTAGCCCAAGTAGAACGGACACCGGATGCTGTGGCTGTGGTTTGCGAAGATGTAGAGACGGGATATATCGCGTCTCTAACATACAAAGAGTTAAATCAGCGTGCGAATCAACTGGCGCATTATTTGCGCTCATTGGGTGTAGGTAAAGAAGTCTTGGTGGGAATATGTGTAGAACGTTCCCTAGATATGATAGTTGGGCTGTTGGGGATTCTCAAGGCTGGTGGTGCATATTTACCTTTAGACCCGGCGTATCCACAGCAGCGACTAGCGTTTATGTTAGCGGATGCGGGGGTGTCATTTGTCATTTGTCATGAGTCATTTGTTGATAGATTTGACAATATGACGGTTGTGTGCATAGATACTGAGTGGCATCAGATTGCTCAGACTAGTCAAGAAAATCCGGTGAGTGGGACTACAGCCGAGAATTTGGCTTATGTAATCTACACTTCTGGTTCTACTGGTAAACCTAAAGGAGTTCTGGGTTTACATCAAGGTGCTGTCAATCGTTTTCATTGGATGTGGGAGACTTATCCGTTTACAGAGGGAGAAGTTTGTTGTCAGAAAACATCCTTAAACTTTGTAGATTCAGTTTGGGAGATTTTTGGGGCTTTACTGCAAGGGGTGAAGACGGTAATTATAGGCGATCGCACTGTCAAAGATCCACAGCAATTTATTGCAACCCTGGCTCAACATCATGTCACCCGACTGGTGCTAGTTCCTTCGTTGTTGCGGGTGCTGTTAGATAGCCGCGACTTACAAGCAAGATTACCAAAATTGAAACTTTGGGTAACGAGTGGTGAGGCGTTATCAATTGACTTGTTACAGCAGTTTCGCCAGACATTACCAGATAGTACCCTGTTAAATCTGTACGGTTCTTCTGAAGTTTCGGCAGACGTTACTTGTTACAGTATAACTCCTCCAGAGCCACTGCCTGAACGGGTGGCAATTGGGAGAGCGATCGCTAATACCCAAATTTATCTATTAGATAAATATCTGCAACCTGTTCCTATTGCCGTAACTGGTGAAGTATATGTCAGTGGTGTAGGTTTGGCTAGAGGTTATATTCATCAACCAGAACTGACTGCAAATAGATTTATCTCAAAAGCCGGAATAACGCTTTATAAAACAGGAGATTTAGCACGTTATTTAGCTGATGGTAACTTGGAGTTTCTAGGACGAATTGACAACCAAGTTAAGTTGCGGGGTTTTCGTGTAGAACTAGAAGAAATTGCCGCGATATTACGCGAATCTCCTAAAATTCAAGAAGCTGTTGTGGTGGTGAAGGAAGAACAACAGCAGTTAATTGCTTATGTAGTTTCTGAAGATAAAGAAGTAATTATTAGCGATTTACAGAACTTACTAAAAGAGAAGTTACCAGAATATATGCTGCCTTCGGTTTTCGTAAGTTTAGAAACTTTACCACTCCTACCAAATGGTAAAGTAGACTATCAATCGTTGCCAAGTCTAGAGGGTGTGCGTCCGCAGTTAGAACAGCAATTACAACTTCCGCAAACTGAGGCGGAAAGAACTATTGCTGAGATTTGGGGAGAAGTTTTGCGGCTGAATGAGGTGGGTATACATGATAATTTCTTTGAACTTGGTGGGCATTCTTTACTTTTAATTCAGGTTCATAGCAAGCTGCAAGAAGTATTTCAACGAGAGTTTGCTTTGGTTGAAATGTTTCAATATCCAACTATTAGTCAGTTAGCTCGGTTTTTTAGTCAGGAGCAGGGTTCAGAATTGTCTGTGGGAATGTCGGTATCTCTACAGCGACGTAAGGAAATTAGAAGGAAAGCTCACGCAAAGGCGCAAAGGCGCAAAGGGGAGGAGTAGGAGTTTTTTTGGTGGAGTAGTAAAGATTTAGGAATATAGGACGATGACGTTAAGTAAACCCGAAATGCTAAAACAAAGTTACTTGTTTGAGACTGAGGAAAGATTGCATTCTGATGTTGAAGAACACATTAGGCAATTATTTAGTCTGTCTCATTCAGACAATATAGATGAGTATGTTGATGAAATATCTGATAAGTTTATTGGGGCAGATGATGCTAGTAGTGATATTGATTTAGATTCATTGGTGGCAAAGTTTGGTGATAGTAAAGTACCGAGTCATCCTGCTGAGTTTACTAGCTATTTGGAATATTTAGCTGATAATGTGATTGCTCATTCAATTCATACTGCTTCACCAAGATTTATTGGTCACATGACTTCGGCATTGCCATATTTTGTGCAACCGTTAGCTAAGTTGATGACGGCGATGAATCAAAATTCAGTGAAAATTGAGACAGCAAAATCTCTCAGTTTTTACGAGCGTCAAGCCTTAGCAATGTTGCATCGACAAATATATAATTTATCTGATAATTTTTACGCTGAACATATTCAAAATAGTCAAAGTACACTGGGTATTTTGACATCTGGTGGGACAACGGCAAACATTACGGCTATGTGGTGCGCTCGGAATGCTGTTTTGGGTGCGAAGGATGATTTTTTAGGTGTTGAAAAGGAAGGTTTAACCGCAGCATTAAATTTTTATGGTTATAAAGGTGCAGCCATTATTGGCTCGGAATTAATGCACTTTTCTTTTGATAAAGCGGCAGATTTGTTAGGTATTGGAAATCGGGGTTTAATTAAAATTCCGGTTGATAGTAACAATCGGGTGAGAGTGCGATCGCTACGTCAAGCTGTAGCTAAATGTCGTGAGCAAAACTTGTGTATAATTGCCATTATTGGTATTGCTGGTACTACAGATTCAGGCGGTGTAGATTCACTCTTAGATATTGCCGAAATTGCCCAAGAAGCTAATGTGCATTTTCATGTAGATGCTGCTTGGGGAGGGCCTTTAGTTTTTTCTCAAAAACATCGCTATAAACTTGCAGGTATTGAACAAGCTAATTCCGTCACCATTGATGGACATAAACAACTTTATCTACCAATGGGAATTGGGATGCTATTTCTGCGTGAACCGCAAATGGCACAATCAATTGAGAAACAAGCCAGCTATACCATGCGTAAGGGATCTTTCGATTTAGGTAAACGCGCTTTGGAAGGTTCTCGTCCTGCTATGGCGTTATTCTTACACGCTGGGCTGAATTTAATTGGTAGTAAAGGATATGAATTTTTAATTGATGAAGGTATTAGAAAAACTCAATATATGGCTAATAAAGTTCGTTCAATGTCTGAGTTTGAGTTACTAGCAGAACCTGATACTAATTTGCTTCTTTATCGCTATATTCCTGAAAACTTAAGAGAGCTTGTAGCTAAAAAGCAATTGACGGAGATTGACAATTTATTTATTAATAAGTTTAATGAGTATCTGCAAAAAAGTCAACGTCAAGCGGGACGAACTTTTATCTCGCGGACAATGAAAACTAGCAATTGCTTTAGTCAAGAAATTTCCATTGTGGCACTACGGGCAGTATTAGCAAATCCATTGACAACTGAAGATGATATTGATGCGGTTTTGCAGGATCAGATCCAGATTGCCTCAGAAATTTCTCGCTTAGAAGATGAAAAAAATTACAGTTTTGAATAAAATTAACTTGGAGCGATTTTTATGTATTTAGCAAGTCCCATCATAGAAGATAATGCCCTAAATCTTTACAACAACTGGGCTTTTGCATATCCACAAGATAATAGCAGCGAACTTTGGCTGGAATTTTTGGGAAAACATATATTAGAATACTTGCCTGAAAATGCTCGTATTTTAGATGTTGGTTGCGGTCAGGGTCAATTAGTCAATAAACTGATTGCTAAAGGTTATCAAGTAACTGGGGTTGATTTATCAGACGAAATGTTGCGTTATGCTCGCAAGAATGCACCCAGTGGCGAATTTATTCAGAGTGATATACGCTCTTTTGAAATGCCACCTACTTTTCATGCAGTTGTTTCATCGAGTACAGTATTCAACTATATGTTGAGTATTGAAGACTTAACAAAGGCTTTTCAAAAAGTATATGATTCGCTATTGCCAAATGGTTGGTTTGGCTTCGATTTGAGCGAAGGAGAATTAGTGAGAGAAGATAATAATTTAGTTGAGGAATGTAGTGGTGATTTTGGCGATGACTATACGTGGCTACAACGTTCAATTTACGACCCAAAAAGTAAGTTATGGCAAAGTCATTATGTGACATTTCAATTGCTCGATGGTAGCTGGCATCGAAAGGATGTAAATTGTACAGCTAAAGCTTATTCTCGGACAGAGGTGCAGTCTGTTCTAGAAAAAGTGGGCTTTACAAAAGTTTTGGTCAATGATGTTACACAGGATGCTGAAATATCTGGTTTAGCAGATTCAAGAATAATATACGTTTTTCGTAAAAGTATATTCTAAGAACTAGCTGAAGAAGGTTGCCATTTTTCATTGGTAAGGTTTTAAGTTTTGTAGTTTTGTAGGGTGCGTTATTAACAATAGTCCTAACGCACCGCCAGAAATTTAAGATGCGTGACTCTGGCGTGATAACTGTTTACAGACTTCTCTAAAATTTACTTCGATGAATCCTGAAAATAAATTTCCCAGCATCGATGATGCTGCAATAGCAATAATTGGCATGGCTGGGCGTTTTCCTGGTGCTAAGAATGTTGATATTTTTTGGCAAAATTTACGAGATGGTGTAGAGTCAATTACTTTCTTTACTGATGAGGAATTGCTATCAGCCGGTATCAAGCCAAAATCACTTAATGATCCTAATTATGTCAAAGCATTTGGTGTATTAGAAGATATCGAATTATTTGATGCTAATTTTTTTGGTTTCACCCCTAAAGAAGCAGAATTAATAGATCCACAACATAGATTATTTATAGAATGTGTTTGGGAAGCATTAGAAAATGCTGGCTACAATTCTGAAACTTATCCTGGACAAATAGGTTTGTTTGCTGGTGCTGCTTTAAGTTCTTATTTATTACATAATTTATTTTCTAACTTTTATCCTCATTGGGATGCGTTAAACTCAGTCGAATCATTTCAAATGTTTGTTGGGAATGATAAAGACCATTTACCTACACAAATTTCTTATAAATTAAATTTAAAAGGGCCAAGTGTTAATGTTCAAACTGCTTGTTCGACATCATTAGTTGCGGTGCATTTTGCTTGTCAAAGTTTGCTCAATGGCGAAAGTGATATGGCTTTGGCTGGTGGTGTATCTGTACATTTACCCCAAAAATCTGGCTACTACTATGAACAAGGGGGAATTTTATCAAATGATGGTCACTGTCGCGCCTTTGATGCTCATGCTAGTGGTACTATTTTCGGTAACGGTTTGGGTGTAGTCGTGCTGAAGCGATTAGAAGATGCTGTGCGCGATCGCGATTACATTCATGCCATAATTAAAGCTTCAGCAATTAATAATGATGGCTCTTTAAAAGTAGGTTATACAGCACCTAGTGTAGAAGGTCAAACAGCAGTAATTTTAGAAGCATTAGCATTAGCTGATGTGGAACCAGAAACGATTTCTTATATTGAAACTCATGGAACGGGTACTGTATTAGGAGATCCCATTGAAATAAAGGCTCTCACACAAGCTTTTCGTGATAGCACTGATAAAAAAGGTTTTTGTGCTGTTGCTTCCACAAAAACAAATATTGGACACCTGAATACGGCTGCGGGTGTGGCTGGTTTAATTAAAACTGTTCAAGCCCTTAAACATCAACAAATACCTCCCAATTTACACTTTCAAACTCCTAATCCCCAAATAGATTTTGCTAATAGCCCCTTTTATATCAATACCACTCTTTCAGAATGGCAAAGTAACGGTACACCGCGCCGGGCTGGGGTTAGTTCCTTTGGTATTGGTGGAACTAATGCTCATGTGATTTTGGAGGAAGCAATACAATTCAAAATTCAAAATTCAAAATTCAAAAATAAATATTTTTTGTTACCTTTATCGGCTAAAAGTGAGCAAGCACTTGAGCAAGTAACAACTAATTTGGCTACACATTTACAACAGCATCCTGAATTAAATTTGGCTGACGTGGCTTATACCCTCAGTGTTGGGCGGCGGGCTTTTGACTATCGGCGGATGGTTGTTTGTCGTGATATTGAAGATGCAATCAAAGTATTAACAAATTTAGACTCAGAACGAGTTTACAGCTACTACCAGAAACCGAGCAAACGTCCCGTTATATTTATGTTCTCAGGACAGGGAACGCAATATGTAAATATGGCGCGAGAACTGTATGAAGTTGAGCCAATTTTTCAAGAACAAGTAGATATTTGTGCAGATATTCTTAAACAGCACTTGGGGTTAGATATACGTCAAATAATATATCCTAGCGAACAACAAATACAAACAGCTTCCGCCCAACTGCAACAAACATCTCTGGCTCAACCTGCATTATTCACCATTGAATACGCCTTAGCCAAGTTATGGATGTCTTGGGGTGTGTTACCCACGTCCATGATAGGTCATAGTATTGGTGAGTATGTAGCCGCTACTTTAGCTGGTGTATTCAGTTTAGAAGATGCTTTAACTTTAGTTGCGGTGAGAGGAAAAATGATGCAGCAACAGCCACCTGGAAGTATGCTGGCTGTATCACTACCAGAAGCAGATGTAAAACAATTTTTAGGTGAAGAACTTTCTCTAGCTGCAATTAATAGTCCATCCGCCTGTGTTGTTTCTGGAAAGACAGAAGTTGTTGAGACTTTACAAAACTATTTAGCTTCTAAAAACATCAATTCTCGTCTGTTACATACATCTCACGCCTTCCATTCGCAGATGATGGAGCCAATGTTAGCGGCGTTTACTGAACAAGTAAAAAAAGCTAACCCCAAACCGCCCAAAATTCCCTTCATTTCTAATCTTACTGGTACTTGGATTCAAGCCAATGAAGCTACGAATCCCCATTATTGGAGTCAACATCTACGCTCTTGTGTGAGATTTTCACAAGGTATATCTGAGTTATTAAAACAATCAGAAGGTATCTTTATAGAAGTAGGAGCCGGACGGACATTAAGTACATTAACAAAGCAGCATTTAACACCTAATGCTAAACAATTAGTTGTAACTTCTCTGCGCCATCCCCAAGAACAACAACCAGATATTGCTTTTATATTAAATACATTAGGTCAGCTATGGCTAGCAGGAATAGATATAAATTGGTCAGAATTTTATAGCCACGCACAACCTTATCGTATTCCCTTACCTACTTATCCTTTTGAGCGTCAACGTTATTGGATTGAAGCAAAAATACCATCATTTGAATCACCAGAAGAAAACCAAGTTTTTTCTAACTCAGCCAACTTCACAGAAACGAAATTACAAGAAGCAAATATATCTTATTCCCGTCCCCACATTGGCAATACTTACATTGCTCCCACTAACGAATTAGAATCACAAATTGCCAAAGTCTGGCAAGAAGTTTTAGGAATTCAACAAATTGGCATTTATGATAACTTCTTTGAATTAGGTGGAGACTCTCTAATAGCTACTCAACTTGCTTCTCGCCTACAAGCAAATTTCCCTGTAGAATTACCACTCCGCGAACTGTTATTACAAGCCTTAACTATCGCCAAACAAGCAGAAATAATTGAAGAACTACTGCTAGAAAAACTCACCGAATTATCAGAAGAAGAAGTCCAAACTATTCTCACTACTTAATACCCGTGTGTTAAATAAAAACTATGGACAACTCCACCCTCTCCCCAGCCAAAAAAGCCCTATTAGAAAAATGGAAACAAGGTAAATTTAAAACCGAAGCCATTCCCAAACGCCAAAACTCTCAACCCATACCATTATCTTTTTCGCAACAAAGACTTTGGTTTATTCACCAACTTTATCACGGTAGTTCTTTCTATCATGTCACCAGTGCTTTACACCTAACAGGCTTACTGAATGTATCAGCACTTCAGCAAAGCCTCAACGAAATCCTCAGACGACATGAAGCATGGCGAACAATCTTTGTATCAGGAGAGGAACAGCCAATACAGATAGTTTTACCTCAAATAACTTGGGAAATACCTATTATTAATATTGAGCATTTAGCTAATCAAGACTGGGAAACAGAAGTTCAACAAATTGCTATCAAAGAAGCACAAAAACCTTTTGATTTAGCTGCTACACCATTATTCAGAGCAACTTTACTGCGCTTGAGTGAAGTAGAAAATATATTACTTTTAACCATACATCATATAATTACAGATGGCTGGTCTATGGGTGTGTTTGCCCAAGAATTAGCAACGCTATATGCGGCTTTTTCTAACGGGAAACCCTCTCCTTTAGCAGAACTGCCGATTCAATATGCAGATTTTAGCATTTGGCAACGCGATCGCCTGCAAGGAGAACTGCTAAACACTCAACTTAATTACTGGAAGCAACAATTAGCTGGTAAACTGCCAATACTCCAGTTACCTACAGATTATCCCCGTCCGCCGGTTGCAACATTTCACGGTGCGAAACAATACTTTACTTTATCAAAAGAATTAACCGCAGCATTAACCGAATTAAGTCAGCAAGCAGGCTGCACTTTATTTATGACGCTGCTAGCGGCGTTTAATACATTACTATATCGCTACACTTCCCAAGAAGATATTTTAGTAGGTTCCGCCATTGCTAACCGTAACCGCGCCGAATTAGAAGGGTTACTTGGTTTATTTGTAAATAACTTAGTTCTGCGGAATAACTTAAGTGGTAATCCTACTTTCCGAGAACTTTTAAGTCGAGTAAAAGATGTAACTCTCAATGCTTATGCACATCAAGATTTACCTTTTGAAAAGTTAGTTGAAGAATTGCAACCTGAGCGAGATTTAAGCCGGAATCCTTTGTTTCAGGTAATGTTTATTCTCCAAAATGCACCAACGCCAGTGGAAGAAGTGGCTGGGTTAACTGTGCGTAATTTAGAAATTGATCACGGTACATCGGAATTTGATATTACTGTGTCCATCTCGGAAGCAGAAGAGGTATTAACTGGATTTTGGGAATACAATACAGATTTATTTGATGCAGTGACAATTCAAAGATTGATTGATAATTTCCAAAATTTACTCATAAGTATTATCATCAATCCTCATCAAAGCATTTCCGAATTGCCATTACTCACAACTCCAGAGAAAAAGCAATTATTAGAGTGGAATTATACTCAATCTGATTATCCGCATCACGCTACTTTACATCAATTATTTGAGCAGCAAGTCGAGTCTTTTCCTGATGCTTTAGCATTAATTAGTCAGCCAGAAAATCTAACTTATCAACAACTCAACCAAAAAGTAAATCAACTTGCTCATTATTTAATCAAATTAGGAGTCACAACCGAAACTCTGGTGGCTATATGTCTAGAACGCTCTGTAGATATGATCATAGCGATTCTAGCGATTTTAAAAGCTGGCGGTGCTTATTTACCCCTAGACCCTAATTATCCCGTGGAACGCCTGCAATTTATGTTGGCTGATTCTCAAGCGGCATTGATGATTAGCCACACATCATTAAAGCATTGTTGGGGAGAAGTAAAAGCGATGGTGCAAAGCACCCGTCTTACAACGATCGCATTAGATACAGACTGGGATAATATTCAACAGGAAAGTCGAGAAAACCCCCGCAGCGCATCTGAAGCACATAACCTCGCCTATGTAATTTACACCTCCGGTTCAACGGGAACGCCTAAAGGTGTGCTGGGAACCCATCGTGGTACAGTTAACGGTTTACACTGGCTATGGAAAACCTATCCTTTCGCAACTGGGGAAATTTGTTGTCAGAAAACAGCGATTAGTTTTGTTGATTCAGTCTGGGAAATTTTTGCACCCTTACTGCAAGGTGTTCCTAGCGTTATTATCCCCGATGCGATCGCCAAAGACCCCCAAATTTTCCTCGAAACTCTCACTAACTACCAAGTTTCGCGCCTCGTGCTTGTCCCTTCATTATTGCGCCTACTCCTAGATAATTACCCACATCTCACACAAAATTTATCTCATCTCCAACTTTGGATTACCAGTGGAGAAGCACTAACTATTGATTTAGTCAAAACTTTTCAGACATTATTACCAAATGCCAAATTAATTAATCTTTATGGTTCTTCAGAAGTATCTGCAAATGTCACTTATTACGACACAAGTTTATTAAGTGAAACATCCTCCACAGTTCCCATCGGTAAACCTATAGATAATACACAAGCATATATTTTAGATAGCAATTTACAACTTGTTCCCATTGGTGTAGCTGGAGAATTATATATTGGTGGCGATGGACTAGCTAGGAGTTATTTACATCGTCCAGAACTGACACAAGAAAGATTTATTGATAACCCATTTTTAATAGGAACTAAACTTTTCAAAACTAGTGACTTAGTACGCTATCAAAATAACGGTCAATTAGACTATCTCGGTCGTAATGATGACCAAATTAAAATTCGAGGTTTTCGTATAGAATTAGGTGAAATTGCCACTGCGATCGCTCAATATCCGTCTGTAAAAATGCTGTTGTCATCTCTTATGATGATGCTCAAAGCGATAAATATTTAATTGCTTATGTAGCTACACCACAAAAAGATATCATCCCGTCACTACAAGCATATTTACAGCAGAAACTACCAAGTTTTATGCTACCCTCAGCTTTTATATTATTAGATGAAATTCCCCTAACACCTAATGGTAAAGTAGACAAGCAAGCACTCCTATCTTATGAAGTAATTCCCACAATTGTTAATAAATCTTCCGTTGCAGCTAACACTTTTACAGAATTAGCCCTAGTAAAAATTTGGGAACAGTTACTTAACACTAGTCCCATTGGCATTACAGATAACTTTTTTGAACTAGGAGGACATTCATTTTTAGCTGTGCGCTTAATTGCCCAAATTTATGAGCTATTTGGACATAACCTCAGCTATCTATCCTCTTTGAAAATCCTACAATTGAAAAACTCGCCAAAATTGTCAGTCAACCAGCAAGCTTAGGTGCAAATTCTCCTTTAGTAGCCATTCAATCTGCTGGTGAATATCGTCCTTTCTTCTGTGTCCACGCAGCCGGAGGAGATGTCAACAACTACCTTATTCTATCCAAAAAATTAGGTAGAGAACAACCATTTTACGCTCTAGAACAAACCCCTCATCAACAAGAATTTAATCCTCTCTCTGTAGAAGAAACCGCAGCTTATTACCTCAAAGAAGTTCGTCAAGTCCAGCCTCATGGCCCTTATCTTTTAGGAGGTTGGTGTTACGGAGGTATCATTGCTTTTGAAATGGCACAACAACTACAAAGACAAAATGAAACAGTTGATTTACTTGCAGTCATTGACGCAATATTGCCCAAAACTATCATCCAGCCAGACAAAGACGATGATGCTAAATTAGTCCTGCGTTTAGCTGAAGCTATCAAAAACTGGTTCAATATAGAATTTGCCGTTTCCTATAATGAACTACGAGATTTACCGCTAGATGAACAATTTCATTTCTTATTCAGCAAAGCTAACCTCAAAATTAGCGATACAGAAATGGCACAACATCTACAAAGTTATCAGCTATTCAAAACCCATATCCAAGCCATGCGGAATTATATTCCACAGATTTATCCCCAAGAAATTACATTATTCAAAGCCAGCAAAATCATTACCCACGACTTTGAAACTCACGAATTCCATACAGATGATCCCTTATTAGGTTGGGGTAAATATTCTTCCCAACCCATCAACATGATAGAAATTCCCGGCAATCATTTCTCTATATTTAATGAACCTTACATCCAAGAACTAGCCAATCACTTAAAAACATCTCTCCGTCACACTCAAAAACTCTAAACAATCCTCTCTGTACCTTTGCACCTCTGCGCTTCTGCGTCTCTGCGTGAAATTAAACATGAAAATACCCGAAGTAAACATTCCTCTCTGGCTAAACATTATTAAAATAGCCAACAACCCCCTAAACCACCTGGATGCTATCGCCAAAAAATATGGCAACATTTTCATCATTAACTTTGGTGAAACACCTATAGTATTTGTGAGCGAACCTCAAGCCATTAAACAAATTTTTACCAATACAAAAGATATTAAAACACCCGGTGAATTAAACGCAGAAGCAGCATTAATCACCGGCAATCAAGGTATATTACAACTCGATGGACTACGCCACAAACATCGACGTAAATTAATGATGCCAGCTTTTCATGGTGTCAAAATGCAGGCTCAAGGAAAGCTAATTTGCCACCTGACAAAGCAAGTAATAGATGAATATTTAGCCAAAAAAACCTTCACCGCCTATCCCACAATTGAAGATATTACCTTGCAAGTCAGCATGAAAGTTGTCTTGGGCTTACAAGAGGGAGAACGTTACGAAAAACTCAAGTACCTACTTCCCACCATACTTAAGAGTATGCGATCGCCCATCATGCAAACTACCTCTTTTCTACCCTTTCTGCAAAAAGATTTAGGAAAGTGGAGTCCTTGGGGATATCTCCTACACCTCCGTCAAGAAATTTTTGAGCTGCTTTACGCCGAAGTGCAAGAACGCCGCCAACAAGCAGACACCTCCCGCAGCGATATCCTATCCGAGTTAATATTTGCCCGTGATGAGATGGGTGAACTGATGACAGATGAAGAAATCCGTGATTTGTTACTCTCACCCTTATTCGCCGCTCAAGACGCTTCCGCCGTAGCTATCACTTGGTTATTGTATTGGGTTTATCGCCAGCCTCAAGTCCGCGAACAGCTGCTACAAGAACTAGCTACTCTTGGCGACTCACCCGATCCCATGAGCATCGCCCAACTGCCTTATCTCAGTGCTGTTTGTAACGAAGTCCTACGTATTTATCCGGCACAATTATTCACATTTCCCCGCCGCGTCGAATCCCCAATTGAACTCATGGGTTATGACTTAGCCCCAGGAACACTCATCATGGGTTGTATTTATCTCACACATCAACGTCCAGATTTATACCCAAATCCTAAACAATTCCAACCAGAACGTTTTCTAGAAAAACAATACACCCCTTACGAATTTTTCCCCTTTGGTGGCGGTACTCGTGTCTGTATTGGTGCAGCCTTAGCCATCTTTGAAATGAAACTCATCCTAGCCACTATCCTCTCCAACTATGAACTCACCCTAGTCAAAAAACAACCAGAACAACCCAAATTTGAAGGTTTAATGTGCTATCCCGCCAGTGGTGTCAAAATGCACATCTCAGCCAAAACCCCGCGCCCATCTGCGGAAACCTCTTCACCCCTCTGCGTTTAAAAATACTATGAACCTCCCCCAAGGCCCAAAACTCCCAGCTTGGCTGCTGAGAATGCAATTTACAGCCGATCCTCTGCGTTTTCTCGATCAAATGAATCAACGCTATGGTGACACTTTCACCATCATGTCTGAATCTACACCCTTAATCTTTGTCGGTAATCCCCAAGGGATGAAGCAGATTTTCACCAATACAACAGAAATCATCGCCTCTGGAGAATTAAACGCCGAATCAGCCCCATTGGTAGGGAAAAACGGACTACTTCTACTCGATGGTATACGCCATAGAAAAAGACGCAAACTACTGATGTCTCCTTTACACGGTAATAAGATAAAAGCCTACGGACAGCAAATTTGTGATGTCACCGAAAAAGTCATGAATCAGCTACCCCTGGGGAAATCTTTTTTAGCCTACCCCACCATGCAAAAAATCACCCTAGAGGTAATTTTAAATACTTTATTCGGCTTACATACAGGCGATCGCTACGAACAACTCAAGCAACTGCTAACTAATTTAATGAATTATGCGCGATCGCCCTTTGTCGAAATCCCCCTATCCTTCCCCTTTTTACAACAAGACTTAGGGCGGTGGAGTCCTTGGGGTTACTTTCGTTATCTATGGCGACAATTTGACAACCTGATTTACGCGGAAATTAGCGATCGTCGTCAGCAACCAAACCCCAATGCTAATGATGTCCTTTCCGAGTTAATATTTGCCCGCAACGAAACAGGCGAATTATTAACAAATGAAGAAATACGCGATTTATTTCCTTCATTATTATTCGGTGGACGAGATGCTTCTGCAACAGCCATTACTTGGGCATTATACTGGCTTCATCGTGAACCACAAGTCCGCGAAAAATTGCGTCAAGAAATCACTAAATTGGGTGAATATCCCAACCCCATGAGCATTGTTGAACTTCCTTATCTCAATGCCGTCTGTAATGAAATATTGCGGATTTATCCCACTCAATTCGTCACATTTCCCCGGATAGTAGAATCAACAACTAATCTCATGGGCTATAACTTAACTCCAGGCGCAATCATCATCGGTTGTATTTATTTAACACATCAAAACCCAGAATTATATCCACAACCACAGCAATTTCAACCAGAACGTTTTCTAGAAAAACAATACTCTCCCTACGAATTTATGCCCTTTGGTGGCGGTGCTAGGCGTTGTCCTGGAGAAGCTTTAGCTACGTTTGAAATGAAATTAGTATTAGCAAAAATTCTTTCTCGTTATCAATTAGCCCTAACCCATACAAAGCGAGAAAAACCACAACCCCAAGGTGCAAACTATCCCCCAGCCAGTAAATTAAAAATGGTATTATGCAACATTCAGCAACATCAACAATCACCACAAGAGGCTGTGCATTTTTAGTGAGATTAAGTATCTATTTTAGAGAATTAAATGGAACGACTTGAACAGATCAAACCATGTAACTTAACCTAAAAATACTAAAATTCAGTTCGTAGTAAGGACTTTAGTCCTTTTTTGTGAACTAAATTTCACACTACAAGCCTTTAATTATTTATCCTGTGCTACTTATCCAAATTACAAATACCTGATTATTTGTAATCACAAACCCCCCATATTGCATATTGCTTGAAGCATGAGCGGCAAATTATGACAACAGAAACACAATCACCAGTTACTCATGAAATACTCAATGGTAATCTAATTACATTGATGATAAAATTCACTGTCCCCGGCATTTTAGGAATGCTATTGCTTGGCTTTAATAGCTTTTTAGATGCCCTATTTGCCGGACAACTCATTGGTGAAACAGCATTAGCCGCCATATCTTTAGCCGTACCACTTACTTCTTTAGTGATTGGTTGCGCTCATTTAGTAGGAGTAGGTTCAGCCTCAGTTCTCAGTCGGGCGATTGGTTCAGAAGATACCAAAACTAAGTCGAGAATTTTTGGCACTTTAGTCATTATGAGCGTGATTATTGCTTTTTTTATCACCCTTTTAGGTTACTTTTTTAGTGATAAATTAATCGCCTTTATGGGCGGGAGTGGAGAAGTAGCCGCAGCAGGAGCAGAGTATTTTAGAATCTACACATCAGGTTCAGTATTTTATATTTTAGCAGTTGCTTCCAGTCAATTAATTAAATCCGAAGGCAAAATCCGCCTTGCTATGATTTTCGCCGGAATATTTGCTATCCTCGACGCTATTCTCAATCCTATATTTATTAGTGTCTTTAATTTAGGAATTGGAGGAGTAGCATTTTCTACAGTTATTTCTATGATAGTTTATAGTATTTTAAATATTAGCTATTTCCTTTCTAATAAAAGCTCGATTCCTGTTAATCCTAAAAATTTAACTTTAGCCATAGATTTACTACCAGCAATTTTATCCGTAGGATTAACCGCCCTCTTAATGGAAATTATTAGCTTAGTAGAACAGTCTGTAATTTATAAATCTATTGCTCAATATGGCACTGAACACGATATTGCTGTTGCCGGAGCAACCCTGAGAATATATGCGTTAGCATTTATCCCAGTAGAAGGATTTGTGCAAGCGTTACAGCCTATAATTGGCATAAATTATGGAGCTAAAAACTATCACCGCCTCAAGCAAGCATTTTTCACATTTAGTATTGGTGCAACACTGTGTTTAGGATTAATTTGGTTGCCTTTACAATTGTTGCCAGCAACGTTTTTGAGAATTTTATTACCAACAGTTAATTTTAGTGGTGATGATTTATTTAATTTTCAAATAGTCAATTTCCTCCTGCTAATTCTACCTTTAGGATTTTGTAGCGTTACTTTATTTCAGTCAATTGGCAATGGTAAAGCAGCAGGTTTATTAATTTTCTCCAAAACCCTTTTTTTTCTGATTCCATTTGTATTGATATTGTCTTCATATTTTGGTGTTAGAGGTGTATATTATGGAATGTTGTTAACCGATATTTTGGTGGTTTTAATTTCTTTATTAATCACTGGCTTAGAGTTTAAAAAACTTGGCATTCAGAAATTGTAGGGTGCGTTAAAGCAACGCGCAACGCACCGCATGATTATGGTGCGTTACGGCAATTTATACTGTCGCTTATACCTCAATCTTCACAATGCCGTAACACACCCTACTATTTATTTGAGCAATAGACTTTCAACACCGCAGAAAAGAACTAGAAAAATCGATGAATCAAAAAAGTAAAGGTGCTGTAGTAATTACAGGAGCATCTACAGGAGTTGGACGAGCAACTGCGCTATTATTAGATAAACAAGGCTATCAAGTATTTGCCGGAGTTCGTCAAACAAAAGATGCTGAATTGCTCAAGTTAAATTCATCTGGTAATTTAACACCAGTAATTCTTGATGTCACCAAAAAAGAACAGATTAAAGCTGCCGCAGAAATTGTGGCATCAGCTATTAGTGATAAAGGATTAATTGGGTTAGTAAATAATGCCGGTATACTAGTAGATGGGCCATTAGAATATTTAGACATCGATGAACTAAGATGGCAATTTGAAGTTAATGTCATTGGACAAGTAGCTGTTACCCAAGCCTTTTTACCAATGATTCGCCAAGCCAAAGGCAGGATTATTAATATTGGCTCAGTTTCTGGCAAAATATCGTCACCATTTTTTTCAGCCTTGTGTGCTTCTAAGTTTGCCTTAGAAGCATTAAATGATTCTTTAAGAATGGAATTACATCCTTGGGGAATTGAAGTAATTTTAATTGAACCAGGCTCAATTGCTTCCAATGCTCCAGATAAAGTAGAAGCAAGTTTACAAAAAAAATTAGCGAATATGTCACCTACAGCTAGAGCTATGTACGGTGATATTTACAAGTTTTCCTTGGAGCAGTTAATCAAATCAAATCGTATGGGAGTACCACCGGAAGAAGTCGCAAATGTGATTCAAAAAGCCTTAGAAGTCAAGAAACCGAAAACTCGCTATTTCGTATCTAACGAAAAACTAATGCTAGATTTTCTCATGCTTTTAGCGAAGATTCTCCCAGACAGGGTTTGTGATGCTATTCAACTCCAAGAATTGGAATTAAAAAATTAGTAAAGAGGTTAATCATGACTGTATCAGAATCTATCTATGCACCCAGCAATACACCATTTCAAATGACAGCAATGGAATGGATACACGCCTACTGGATGTCGCGGTGTGTTTACGTAGTGGCTAAACTGGGGATTGCAGATTTACTCAAAGACGGCGCGCAACACTGTGATACGTTGGCAAAAGCGACTGACACCCATAGTGATGCCTTATATCGCATCTTACGAGCCTTAGCTAGTGTGGGCATTTTTGCAGAGATTAAACCACGTTATTTTGCCTTAACTCCACTAGCAGATAATTTGCAAACTAATCACCCTGAATCAGTGCGAGCTATGGCAATTTTACGGGGTGAGGAGCATTATTACAAAGCTTGGGGCGATTTGATGTACAGTTTACAAACTGGAGACAGTGCCTTTGAGCGTTTGTATGGCATGGATTTGTTTGAGTATAATGACCGAGATTCTACCCAAGGTGAAATTTTCGATCGCGCAATGGCAGAGTCGGAAGAGGAAAATACTTTAGTATTAGAGGCTTATGATTTTTCCTCTATTAATAAATTAGCTGATATTGGTGGTGGCAAAGGTCTTTCCCTAGCGACAATTCTCCAAGCCTACCCCAGTATAACAGGGATACTATTTGACCGTCCAGATGTCGTTGAGCGTGCTAAAAATTCCTGGGATTTAGCTTTGAGGAATCGCTGCGAATTTATCGGCGGAAGCTTCTTTGAGGAGATTCCCACAGCAGCAGATGCGTATATTCTCAAGCATATTATCCAAGACTGGGACAATGAGCGATCGCTCACTATTCTCCAACGCTGTCATCAAGCCATGAAACCACAAAGCAGATTGTTGGTAATCGACTTTGTCATTCCTCCAGGTAACGAATTTTACGGCAGTAAATTTATAGACGTAAATATGTTAGTCATGTGTCCAGGCGGACGCATCCGTACTGAAGAGGAATTTCACAAGCTATTTCAAGCCGCAGGATTCAAAATTACACAAATTATCCCAACTCAATCCGAGGTGAGCATTATTGAGGCAATTAAAATTTCTTGACATCGGCAAAATAAACTCCGCGTTTCCAGCACACCCATTCTCAGATTGAGAGAAATTCTCCGAAGCCAGCATCTAAGGTATGTATTCAAAATACACCTTGGATGTTGGCTTTTCGTAGCATATTATGTCCGCTCATACTGTTTCTTGATGAAGCGCAAGTAAACTAGCGATTTGTATATTAATCTTGACATATGAATCATCAAAAAAACAAAAGGCTGTTAGATAATAGATGAAAGACGGGTAAATTCGCCACGGCTTTGTGTAAAAGTACAAAGAAATAGCCAATGAAGCAGGATAGCGGCCTCCTCAATAACTTAAAGTCCATTAGAACGCGCTTAGGGATGAGCCAGCAAGATTTAGCCAACATTGCTGGTGTGACGCGGCAGACAATTAGTGGTGTAGAGTCAGGACAATATGCTCCTTCAGTAGCGATCGCACTTCGTATAGCTAAGGCACTCGGTTGTCAAGTGGAGGATCTATTCTGGTTAGACCAAGATTTACCGCAAATTGAAGCCATACTTGCAAAACCTGTACCCAAAAATCAATCTCTCCGCCTAAGTTTAGCCAGGGTAGGAGGACAATGGATAGCTTACCCCTTATTAGGTAAAGATGCGTTTCGCCAAGATATGATTCCGGCTGATGCAGAGGGTTTAAGCCAAACAGGTAATGATAAGGTAGTCTTAAGGCTGTTAGATGATAATTTAGCAACACTGCACAACACAGTTGTCATCGCTGGTTGCTCCCCTGTAATTGCACTCTGGGCAAGAGCTACGGAACGCTGGCATCCACAGTTACGAGTACATTTTACCTTTGCCAACAGTATAGATGCCCTGCAAAGTCTATGTAGAGGTGAAGCACACATTGCGGGAATGCACCTATATGATCCCAAAACAGGGGAACATAATGTACCGTTTGCCCGTGAAGTTTTGGCAGGAAGGGAAGCGGTTTTAATTACTCTGGGTTTATGGGAAGAAGGGTTGATAGTACCATCGGGTAATCCCAAGGGTTTTAAAACCCTCAGTGATGTAGTAGCGGCAAAAGCAACTATTGTTAATCGTGAAATTGGTGCTGGTAGTCGAATGCTCCTAGAACAACAACTACAACAAGAACAGATACCATTTACTGCCGTGAAAGGATTTGAGCAGATTGCTACTAGCCATCAAGATGTTGCTCAAGCTGTGGCGTTAGGGTTGGTAGATGCAGGTATTAGTACAGCATCTGTAGCGACAACTTTTGGTTTAGGATTTGTGCCTTTACATCAATCAAGATACGATTTAGTCATTCTCAAGGAGTATTTAGAAGAAGCACCCATACAACAGTTGTTGAGTACCTTGGGTCATCGGATGGTTCACTCACAATTAGAAATTCTGGGTGGCTACGATATTACAAAAATTGGGGAAGTTGTGGCAACTGTTTAGAGTCATGTCGCTTTACTCCTAATTCCAAATTTCAAATAAAAAAGGTTGAAAGCTAAAACTTTCAACCTAGATTTCTCAGTCAAAAAATAGAAAATGAGAAATGATTAATGATTAACTAAATCCGAGAAAGCACAAACTTTTCTAACCTATCCATGCCCTTTTCAATGGTGTTTAAATCGGTGGCATAGGAAAGGCGAATGTTGTTATCAGCACCAAAGGCAATTCCAGGAATTACAGCTACTTGATGGGCTTCAATCAGCGCATCACAGAATTCCAGGGATTTTAAACCAGTTTTGCTGATGTCGGGGAACAGGTAAAACGCGCCGTCTGGTGTGGGACAACTCAAGCCGGGAATGGCGTTGAGTCTGTCTAACATCACTTGTCTTCGTTTAGCGAAGGCTTGAAGCATTTCTGCGACACAGTCTTGGGAACTTTCTAAAGCGGCGATCGCCCCATATTGAGCAAAGGTACAGACATTTGATGTACTATGCCCTTGGATGGTGCTAGCGGCTTTGATAATTTCCACTGGCCCCGCTAAATAACCCAGTCGCCAACCAGTCATGGAGTAAGCTTTGGCAAATCCATTACTAATCAAGGTGCGCTGAAAAATTTCCTCACCTAAAGAACCGATGCTGATATGTTCTGCACCATCGTAGAGAATTTTTTCATAAATCTCATCAGATACTACATATATATCTGCATCAACTATTACCTTTGCTAAAGCTTTGATTTCCTCTGGTGTATACACCATCCCTGTGGGGTTAGAAGGGGAATTGAGGATAAATAGCTTTGTTTTGGGGGTAATAGCTTGTTTTAATTGCTCAGGGGTAATTTTATAGCCTGTAGCAGCATCTGTTTGGATAATTACAGGTTTCCCGCCTACTAATGTCACCATTTCTGGGTAACTGAGCCAGTAGGGTGCAGGGATAATTACCTCATCACCAGGGTCAATTAATGCTGCCATGAGGTTATAAAGAGAATGTTTACCGCCATTGGTGACAATCACATTCTCGGCTTTGTAGTTTAGACCATTATCTGATTGCAGCTTGTGGGCGATCGCTTCTCTTAACTTTGGTTCACCTGCGGCTGGGCCATACTTGGTTTTACCTGATTCCAAAGCTTTAGCTGCGGCTGCTTTAATGTGCGCTGGGGTATCAAAATCCGGTTCACCAGCACTAAAACTACAAACGTCTATACCCTCTGCCTTCATCGCCTTAGCTTTCGCGGCGATCGCTAAGGTGAGTGAAGGTGTTACCTGACTTACTCTTGCTGCCAGCTTCATTCTTACTCTATTTGGCAAATCTTTCACTTCTCTTAGGATATCCCAGAATTTGTCTCAAAAATAGAGACTAGTAAAAAAAGATCAAGTTTCCGATTTCGCGCCTGTTACTGAATGTCTGAGAATTGATAGTAGCAACAAAAGACAAAAGGAGATAACTTTCACTGCATTGTTGTAAGATTTGGTACATTCTTTTCTAGTAATTTTATTGGCTAGACATAGAATGTTTTTGTTGTCTAATCCTACCTAATTCTTGAGGATTAACTTCTCGGCTTGGCTTACCACTCTCAAGATAATCATCGCTGCTTCTGGTGATGTGTTTTCTGTTTTTGGCTTTGTAGTAGGGGCTAGTAGGCTCTGTATATCCTATGCGGCGTTGTTGATGGGTGTAATAAGGTGTAGCTAATTCTGCTTTGTGTTCTCTGGCTGAATAGTAACCAGCAGCAGCAGCCGAGTTTGTAGGTAAACCCAGCAGCCAAATTAACCCGATTAGTATCCCTAAGATGATATTATGCCGCCAATGATTGAGTTTATTTTTGATTGTCAACATTGAAAAAATCCCCATTCTGTTCTTACACAAAGTTAGATAATTTTCAATCTTGCTAACGTCTTTCTTGGGACAGGGATTAAAAAGGCAAAAGGCAAAAGGCAAAAGACAAGAGATTATATGTCTTTTTAGGTAGTAATGTAGAGACGTTGCATACAAAGTCTCTACATCATTTATTTGGCGAAACTTTATAGAGAATTGGTATTACATAAAATGTACTGAAGAAAAAATTACCTTTTACCTTTTACCTTTTGCCTTTTACCTTTAATCACGCTATTGTGATCTCTGGCGATAAATAAACATCCTGAATAGCGTGAAAAAGTTTCACCCCTTCTTCAAAAGGTCGTTGAAAAGTCTTTCTTCCTGAAATTAAACCTGTACCTCCAGCACGTTTATTAATCACGGCTGTACGCACAGCTTCGGCAAAGTCATTTTTGCCTGAAGCACCACCAGAGTTAATTAAACCTGCACGTCCGCAGTAGCAATTTAATACTTGATAACGGGTTAAATCGATGGGATGGTCACTGGTTAATTCTGTGTATACTCGCTGGTCGATTTTGCCGTAACTTTGACCTGTGGCTTTAGCTACTGCTTCATAACCATGATTATTTTCTGGCAGTTTCTGTTTAATGATGTCAGCTTCAATGGTCACACCTAAATGATTAGCTTGTCCTGTAAGATCAGCTGCAACGTGATAATCTTTATCTTGTTTAAAAGCATTATTTCGCAAATAACACCAGAGAATAGTTACCATCCCCAATTCATGGGCATATTTAAAAGCTTGACTGATTTCTTGGATTTGTCTAGTTGATTGTTCTGAACCAAAGTAAATAGTTGCACCAATGGCGACTGCACCTAAATTCCAAGCTTGTTCGACATCAGCAAATAATACTTGGTCAAATTGATTCGGAACCGTCAACAATTCGTTATGGTTAATTTTGGCGATAAAAGGAATTTTGTGAGCATATTTACGCGATACACTCCCTAATACTCCTAAAGTTGTAGCTACAGCATTACAACCTGCGGCGATCGCTAATTTGATAATATTTTCTGGGTCAAAATAAATGGGATTGGCTGCAAAAGAAGCACCGGCTGAGTGTTCAATCCCTTGATCTACTGGCAAAATTGAGAGATAACCAGTATTTGCTAATCGCCCACTAGCATAAAGCTGCTGGAGATTACGCAAAACTTGGGGGTGGCGATCGCTATTTAACCAAACTCGGTCTATAAAGTCCGGCCCTGGTAAATGCAGTAAATCTTTAGAGACTTTGGCTGTATAGTTGAGCAAATTTTCGGCTTCATTCCCCAATAACGACTCAAGAGAATTACTTTCTATGAGTGTGGCAGTCATAGCATTTTCCTCTCATGTGAGCAAATGAGTTTGCCCTTAAGATAGCACTTTGCTATTAGAAATCATCTGGCAATTATATTTATCGATTTATCTCTAAATATGTATTTATCTGACAATACTATACAAAAATATACTAATAAATTTATTTTAGTTGATAGAGCAAATGGCATATCTTAATTTCTTGATAAATCAGGATTTTGATGATTAATTAATCTATCTTGAGGAAGAAGTTACCTGCACTGGACGGGCAATCAGCCCATCCTACAGGATATGAATAATGTAATATTTCAGACTAGCCAAACCACTACGTATACTATATATGCTGAGATTTTTTCTCTAAATCAGATGCAGAAGTTAATTGAGTTTTTTCCTAAATGAATTAGTAGCCTATTGAATAGGGAATTTTGCAGCAACATCCCGTAGGGTATGCGTGAATTTTTACTTTCCCAAAGGGGTTGATATGAGCCGAGATAGCCTGTTGCCAAGAATTTTGTTAATTAACTCTCAACCTGAAGAGAGTGCTTGGATAATCACAGCACTCTCCCAGAAATTACCAGAATGTGAAATTGAGGAAATTTTGAATGCAGAAAATTTAGCTCAGGCGATCGCTAATGGTAACTTTGATTTAGTCATCACTGATAAAAATTTACCCTGGACAACCGGAATCGATGTGCTACAAACTATAAAAGAGCATCATCAGGCTTGTCCTGTGATTATGTTTGCAGATTGTGATCATGTCGAGACTATAGTGGCTGCCATGAAAGCAGGGTTAGATGATTATGTGATCAAATCTCCCCATCAAATTGACAAATTATTACAAGCAATTGAACAGGCTAGACAGAAAATTTCTCTGGATGATTCTCCAGCTACAACAACAGCCTGGCAAAAATCACAACAACCATATCAAACCTTAGTAGAAAATTCCCCTGACATTATTACACGCTTCGATACACAACTACGGCATCTGTATGTTAGTCCGTCCGTGACAAAAATTACTGGGATGCCAACAAGGGCCTTTTTGGGTAAAACTTGCCGTGATTTAGGCATATCAGCAGCAATTGTACAAGCTTGGGAAAAAGCCGCCCAAACCTTGCTCACAACTGGGAAAAAACAGATTATTGAATTTGAATTTGAGACACTTAACGGCAGACGTAACTTTGAAACGGCGATCGCCCCAGAGTTGAGCCATGACAACACGATTGAATCGATATTATGTATTTCACGGGATGTCACAGATCGCAAAGCAGCAGCACAAGCCTTAAAACGTCAAGCACAGCAAGCACAAGCTTTAAATCGAGTAGTGCAAATTATTCGCAGTTCCCTGGATTTACAGACGATTTTTTCCACAGCTACAGCAGAAGTCACACAATTATTAGCAGTCAATCGGACTTCCATTATTCAGTATTTACCAGAACAGCAGATTTGGAAAGTTCTAGCAGTTCATCGTTTAGATGAATCTATACCAGATAGCATAGGTTTAGAAATTCCAGATCAGGGAAATCTCTACGCAGCCCAACTTAAACAACAGCAAGTAGTGCGAATTAATGGCGTAGATGAAATTAATGATCCCATCCACAAACAACTAGCCCAGAAATTTACTCAGGTGTGGCTATTAACACCCATTAGCGTTAACGGTAAAGTTTGGGGTAGTCTATCACTCACCAAACCAGAAAGTGAAAGTCCCTGGAAAGATGAAGAAGTAGAACTATCAAGGAAAGTTGCTGATCAATTGGCGATCGCAGTTCAGCAAGCACAACTCTATCAACAGGTGCAGCAAGAACTCAGGGAACGTCAACAAGCCGAAGCCGCCTTACAAAAACTCAACCAAGAACTCGAACAACGAGTTGCAGAACGCACGCAACAACTCCAGCAAGCCGAAGCCAGATTCGAGCAAATTTTTCACGCCTCACCCTATCCCATCGTGATTATGTCTTTGCTAGATCAACGCTTTATTGAAGTCAATGAAGCATTTTGTCAGCTTTTCGGCTACTCCCGTGAACAATTAATCACTCAACAGCCAGAGGACTTCACTTTTTTCGCTGATCCAGCCTATGAGGGAATGATTCGTCAGCAAATATTAGCTAAGGGTAGTGTATGTGATTTTGAATGTGCCGTCTGCACCAAAACTGGAGAAATCCGCACCTTTTTAGCATCGGCCGAATGTATTCATGTAGACGGCATTCCCTGTTTTCTCACCACTGGTAGCGATATTACAGAACGCAAACAAGCAGAAGCCGCTAGACAACAACAAGCCAGAAAAGAAAGGTTATTGAGGTTAATTACCCAAGAAATTCGCCAATTTTTAGATTTAGATGCCATTCTCACCACTACTGTCACCGAAGTGAGGCATACATTGAGTGTCAATCGGGCGGCTGTTTATCGTTTTCATCCCGATTGGAGTGGGAGTTTTATTGTTGAGTCCGTTAGTAAGGGGTGGAAAAAGCTTGTAGGTGCAGACTTTCAAGAGGTTTGGGAAGATAGTTATTTACAACAAACCCAAGGAGGCAGGTATAAAAATCATGAAACCTTTGCTGTGGGTGATATTTACACCGTGGGACATCAAGATTGTCATATCGCGGTTCTAGAAAAATTTCAAGTCAGGGCTTACGCGATCGCCCCGATTATTTGCGGAGATACTCTGTGGGGCTTGTTAGCAATTTACCAAAATACTGCCCCCCGTAATTGGGAAGCTTGGGAAATTGAATTGCTAGAACAGATAGGGAATCAATTAGCAATTGCAATTCAACAATCAGAACTTTATGGACAACTGCAAACCGAACTACAAGAACGCAAAGAAATTGAGGAAAAAATTCGTACTTCTTTAAAAGAAAAGGAGGTGTTGTTGCGGGAAGTGTATCACCGAGTCAAAAATAATATGCAGATGGTTTCTAGCTTATTAAGCCTACAGACCAATAGCATCAAAGATCCAGCTGTCCTGAAGTTACTCACCGAAAGTCAGCGTCGAGTCAAAACAATGGCATTAATCCATGAACGACTTTATCGTTCTAAAAATCTATCGCGCATTAATTTTGCTTTTTATGTTCCAGAACTAGTGGGAAATTTAGTGCAATCCTACACTACTGTTGATTCAGAGATCCAGGTCACATTAGAAGTAGCCAATTTAGAACTAGACTTAGATACAGCTGTTCCCTGTGGCTTAATCATCAATGAATTAGTATCTAATGCCCTCAAGTATGCTTTTCCCCAGCAAAAAGGTGAAATCACCCTACAATTCTGGCTAGAGGATGAGACTGACTATTATTGCTTGGTAGTAAAAGATGACGGTATTGGCATTCCTGCCGATTTTGATTTTCAGTGTACTACATCACTAGGAATGCAACTAGTATATGGACTAACAGAACAAATTGGTGGTGAAATTCAGTTAAATCGGCAACGAGGCAGTGAATTTAAGATTCGCTTTCAAAGAAGGTCGTAGTATGGCACAGACAGTTTCCAATTCTAGTATTTTGATTGTTGAAGATGAATGGGTGATTGCCCTAGATATCAAACAACATCTTCAAAGATTAGGTTACAGAATCGCTGGAACTGCCAATTCGGCACACAAAGCTTTAGAACTGGTGGCGATCAACCAACCAGATTTGGTGTTAATGGATATTTATTTGCAAGGTAACACCACAGGGATTGTCGCAGCCCGTTATATATTACAACAATTCAACATACCTGTAGTGTTTCTCACCGCCCACGCTGATGAGTCTACATTAAAAGAGGCGATCGCAGTCCATCCTTATGGTTACATTGTCAAACCATTCGAGGAGCAGGATTTAAGTATTGCCATCCAGGTGGCTCTAGCTAATCATCGCGCTGAACAAGCCATCCAGCAAGCCTTAGCTCAAGAAAAACGCCTCAATGAACTCAAATCACAATTTGTTTCCATTGTGTCCCATGAATTTCGCAACCCCTTAAGTTCTTTACTGATGAGTTTAGAACTCTTGGAAGAGCCAAGTTCCCTCACTCCTGAACAGAAACTAGCTCACATTGGACGGAGTAAACAAGCTATTAAGCATATGGCAAAACTGATCACAGATGTTTTAGTTGTCGGTCAGTTAGAGCAAGAACAGTTTCATTGTCAACCCACACTGATAGATATTCACTATTTTTGTTCTAGTCTCATAGCAGATTTAGAGTTTTACTCACCCACCGCCAATAGACTGGTATTGAGATTGGAGGGTGAGACAGCAAAAAATATAATGTACAGTGCTGACCCCCATTTATTGCAACACATCCTGACGAATTTGCTCGAAAATGCCATCAAGTATTCACCAGCAGACAGCACTGTCACCTTGGCCTTACAATGTCAGCCAAACCACATCGAATTTCAAATTATTGACCAGGGTATTGGGTTAACATCTCAAGATATGGCTAAATTATTCACACCGTTCTACCGAGGACTTAATGTTGGTAAAACTCCAGGGACGGGTTTAGGTTTATCTATTGTCAAAAAGTGCGTCGATGTTCACGGCGGCGAGATTAAAGTCACTAGTGAATTGAATGTGGGAACAACATTTACAGTCATTATTCCGGCTGTCAGGGAGGAAGTTAATACCAATGCAAAAAGCCCTGCTGATTCGCATCATGTCTCAGAGAAAAGGCTTGCACCTACAAAGTTCAGAATGCAAAATTGAAAAAATATACTATCACGTTGATGGCACAATTAGGTGAGTTGTCAGAACGAATTTATACTGGAACAATTCCATACAAAGCCTGATTCTGACTGGAAAAACTCGCTTAATATTACAATACAGTTAGGGATTATGCTGGGTGCGATCGCTGGTGATATTATTGGTTCAGTCTATGAAGGTAATGGTCTAAAAACTAAAGATTTTCCTTTATTTGGTAGACAGTCCCGCTTCACAGATGACACGGTGTTGACTGTGGCGGTTGCAGATATCATTCTCCATACTGCCCAATTTCCCCCCAGTAGTCTGTATATTGAGCAACTTCATTGGTATTACCATCGTTACCAATATGCAGGCTACGGTCGCAACTTCAGCAATTGGGCTAAGTCTCACAGTCGCCAACCATACAACAGTTTTGGCAATGGTGCAGCTATGCGTGTTAGTCCTATTGGTTTTGCTTTCGATGATTTAGAGACTGTGTTAAGGGAAGCTAAACGCAGTGCAGAAGTCACCCATAATCATCCTGAAGGGATTAAAGGCGCGCAAGCTACCGCCGCAGCTATTTTTTTGGCGCGTCAGGGTTATCATCAAACGGCGATTAAATCCTACATTCAGGCTAACTTTGGTTATAACCTCGAAGCCACCCTAGACCAAATTCGCCCCGCATATCAATATGATGCTAGTTGTCCTGGTTCTGTCCCCCAAGCCATTATCGCCTTTCTAGAATCCACTAGCTTTGAAGATGCGATTCGCAATGCGGTTTCTCTGGGTGGCGATAGTGACACCATTGCTTGCATTACAGGTGGTATTGCTCAAGCTTACTATGGTGGTGTCCCCCAGGCGATCGCTCAACAAACCTTAGCCCATCTTGATGAGTATCTCTGCACCATTACAGAAAAGTTTATTGATAAATATTGTGGGGGATGATTTGCTGCTAATTCAGTTAGCATTTACTAACAATCGATGATTTCCTGAATCACACTCTTTAAATCTGTATCAGCAGGACGTTTCTTAAACTGCTCATGACTATAAATCCAAACAAGTTTAATTGTATGGGTAAGAGAATTCACCAAATACATCAATCTAATTTGTCCTGAAGCACCTTTAGAAAATCTCAATTCTAACTTGTGAAATGTCCATTCTCCTGGTAGCTGAATTTTTCCAGGTAGAGGTTCTTGACGTGAGTTTTGGGGATATGGATCTTCAATCAAGTCCTCTAATGTTTGGGACAGCATTTCCACAAAAGCAGCACCATGAAATTTAGCGATTTTTTTAAAAGAACGTTGGAAGTTATCAGATTTCTCAATCGAGAAGGGAGTTGAGCCAGTCATGCACTTCTCCTTTCGTGATACGAGTTGAAGATTCTGAATTACAAGCGTCCTCTAACACTCTAGACATTACAGCTTGATAAGCAGGATTTTCACGCTCTATTAAATCTAATTTTTGACATCCTAATGCTTTCATATCTTCTAGCAAAATCGGCTCAGTGGAACTAGCATCTAATGCTAAACCCTTGCGTGCTTTTATCCACGGAAATTCTAAATGGGTCATACCACTAAGTCGATAAGCATGATACCCGCCAAAATATTCCCAAACTTCTGCTAAAACCTCTTTCTGCCCATCAGGAATTTGTGATAAAAATTCTTTTTCTGGTATGGGTAACTGTTGAGCTTCAAATTCACTGTAAAACCTATAAGCAGGAGGACAAACAGGCCCGTATCGCCACGCCTGAATTTCCTCATTAAACAAGGGCTGATCAAACAATGCTAAATGTATACTTTGTGAATAGTACAGAAGCTTTTGAACCTTCATATTTGTCATATCGGCTTCTATACCATCCTCGTAGGCTCTAACAATAAAGTAGCGAGCCACATCTAGACAATTACTCATAGGCTAGACCCGCAAACTAAATTAAACTCACCAGTATATTCAACAAATCTCATATTAGCGTGTATACATACTATAATAACCACTAATTATCAATATATAGTACAAATAAACTAACTAATTTGTAGATATTAAACTAACTCTCTACAGTCGATTTTTAGTCGGTATGACAATCATCGCAAAATAAGGTACCTCCGCCGGATTCACCTCGTCTAAGGGGACAATCCTTTGCTGGGTCATGGTGGCGCGTTCAATATACAATGCCCGTGATGCTAGTCCTAATTGATGCAGAATATCGCGTACTTTAGGAAAATGGCGGCCGAGTTTCATAATAGCTGCGGCATCGGTGGTCAGCAATCGTGATGTGAGTTCTTCAGCTGGGAGAGGTGCAGGTAAAACAGTGAGGACATCGTTGTAATAGGTGAACGGTACACCCAAGGACACCGGACAGGCCATTAATGAAGAAACTCCAGGGACGACTTCCGTTTGGTACTGTTCTGATAGGCGTGTAAATACATACATAAATGAACCGTAAAAAAACGGGTCGCCTTCACACAACACTACGACATCTCGTCCGGCGGCTAAATGTGCAGCGATGGGTGCAACTTCTTGGTCGTAAATTTCTTTGGCTGTCTCTGGTTCTAAGGCGCGGGGGAGATGATAGGCGACCTCGATTTGTTCGCCTGTGAGATACTGGGCAACAATTCCCCTGGCTATACTTTCTTTGTCTGTGGCTGATTGATAGGCGACTACGGGGGCTGCACGTAATAACCGCAATGCTTTCAGGGTTAATAATTCAGGATCTCCTGGCCCTACACCAATTCCGTAGAGACGACCTTTGGCTGTCATATTATTCTTCCTCCGTGGCCAGGGCGTTAACTGCGGCGGCGGCGATCGCACTCCCTCCGCGCCGACCATGTAAAGTTAAAAATGGTACATTGCGGCTATCTGCGGCTAATGCAGCTTTGGATTCGGCTGCACCCACAAAACCCACTGGGAAACCTAAAATTACCGCCGGTTTGGGGCATCCTGTATCTAACATTTCTAGTAATCTAAATAAGGCTGTGGGTGCGTTACCAATGGCGACGACTGACCCTTCTAGGTAAGGTTTCCAGAGTTCCAACGCCGCCGCCGACCTAGTATTTCCTAGCTTTTTCGCTAATTCTGGGACTTCCGGCTCATTGAGAGTGCAAATTACCTCGTTATTAGCTGGTAAGCGTTTTCTCGTCACCCCATCAGCTACCATCCGACAATCACACAAAATCGGTGCGCCTGCTGCTATTGCTTTCCTCGCTGAGTTGACCGCCGTGGTGGAATATCCTATATCTGTCACTATATCCGTCATTCCACAGGCATGAATCAGACGCACTGCCACTTTTGCTACATCCGTCGGCAGAATATCTAGATTGGCTTCTGCCCGAATGATGGCGAAGGAATTACGGTAGATTTCATTAGCATCGCGGATGTAGTCGGGCATGGAAGGACGAGAAAGTAATTGGTAGAGTTGGTTGGGTGTGTGGCGGTTGGCAAATTCCCCAAAGGATTCGGCGGAATTTAACCGTTGGTTTTTATACACGTTTAAAATTTTCTCCATCAAGGCGGGTAGGTCGGTAAAACTCACATCCTGATAGAGTTCGCGTCCGAATTTTTGGTTGTTTTCACCTGTTCCCACATACACTTGATAGCGTTCCTCACTCACACCGAGTAAAGCAATATCACTTTGAGTGTGCTGGGCGCAGGATTTGTCACAGCCGCTCAAGTGGATATTAACAGGATTTTCTAGGGTGATGCGAGATTGTAGATATTCTGCTACAGCTAGGGCGTGAGTTTTGGTGTCTGTGGCTGCTGATGCACATCCCTGATTACCAGAACAGGCTACCAAGGCACTTTTAATGTTAGTGGGTGAGGCATCTAATTTTAAATCAGTAATTTCTGTTTGAACATCAGTAAGTTGATGTTGGGGTATGTCTGTTAATAGTACATTCTGCCAAGGGGTGAGGCGGAGCGTTCCGTCACCGTATTTTGCAGATAATTTAGCTAAACCTCGCAGTTGTTGGGTTTCTAGGCGACCTAGAGGTAAAACTAAGCCGATGTAATATAACCCTGGTTGGCGTTGCGGATGGATACCGATGTGGTGATATGGGGGTTTTGACCTCTCCCCCGACCCCTCTCCTACGAGGAGAGGGGAGAAAATAGTCTCTAACTCCCCCTTACCTCGTAGGGAAGGGGGTAGGGGGGTTAGGTCAATTCTCTGCAACGGAAATGGTAGTTTTTGTTCAACTTCTCGAAGATAGTTATCTAAGCCTATATAGTTAATGATTTGTCTGAGTCTGGGTTTGCGTTGCGTATGGGGATGGGTTTTCTCACGCGGAGGCGCAGAAACGCAAAGAGAAAGATAGATATCTGTTAAGATGGCTAGGACTTTTAGGGTTTGGTCTGGGTGTAAGATAATGTCGGTGGCGGTGGGTGGTTGACCTTTTGCACCGGCGGTAATGTAGAGGCGGAAGTAGATTTTATTGTCTATGGTGATGGCGGCTAATGTGATATCGTTGGGGCGATCGCACACTGAAACTGAGCCACCACCATCAAAACAAACGCTGAATTTAGGGGAGAGTTCTGATAAGGTGGGGTGTGTTGTAATGTATTTATCCCAGCTTTCGACGAAGGGACGGGTATCAATGAGTTCTTGGGGATCAATCCCTGCTGTGGGACTGGTCATAATATTGCGGATTTGGTCTACACTGGCGTTGTGCGAACCGATGCCTAATTGCTGGAGTTGTTCCAGGGTTTGTACATCTATCCCTTGATGGATTTCTCTGATTTGGAAGTTGGCGCGGTTGGTAACATCGACGTAACCACCACCATATTTGTCAGCGATATCTGCGATCGCCTGACATTGTTTACTGTTAATTATCCCACCTGGTATTCTGATCCTAGATAAAATTCCATCTTGGGCTGGTGTGGCATAAAATAACCCAGGACAAGGTGTACTTCCGGCTAACAAGACTCCAACTCCTTCCCTGTGCGACGCAGGGAGTAGATACTAAACTCTTGGTTTTGGCATTCTGACTCAAAAAGTCAAAAACTAAAAAGCTAAAAGTCAATATTCTTTCTTTTGCCCTTTACCTTTTTACTTTTGCCTTTTCATTACAGCTGCGGCACAGTCCCGGAATCTCACCAGAGTTTCCCAACCCAAGACTGACTAGTCTACCATGATTAGCTAGCTAATGTACAATATGGTTACTATAATTTTGTTAATTTTATCAATTAGATTAATACCAAAGTAAAAATTATAAATAATGGAAGAAAAATGTCTTTTACCAAATGATGAGTTTTACCAATTCGCAACTCCAAAATTATTAGAAATACTGGAAAATGGGTTACTTTTGGAGAGAGGACGCGCCTTGTTTGTACTTGCACGACGTTCAGGGGGAAATGAGGAACTGATCAAGAAAGTTCTCAACGAAATATATGACGCTAAAAATAGAAATACTAAGACAATTGGTATAGTTTCTATCTCTTTTTTAGGGATTGCTGGCTTGTTGGAAGTAAACACTAACGATACAAAAGAGATTGTTAAAAAAATACTAGATTCATGGATAGAACCGGAGCGTAACGACCTTATTTTATTTTTAAATTCGATGTATCGAAAGTTTTAATTTACTACCAAAAGTCTTTTAAAGCTATAGCAAAAAAGACTAGTGCTTATTTCAAATTTATTAATTTATGCAACAGAAATGGCTGGCTATTATCGGTATTGGTGAGGATGGTTTAAGGGGATTGGGTGCGATCGCTCGTTCTATTGTCGCTCAAGCTGAGATAATTGTGGGAGGCGATCGTCATTTGGCAATGTTACCAACTGATGACCAACGTCAGAAAATCTCTTGGTCTTCGCCTATTAGTCGTTCTATAGACACCATTATCCAGCATCGGGGTAAGTCGGTGTGTGTGTTAGCTAGTGGTGATCCTCTGTGTTATGGAATTGGTGTTACTTTGCTGCGTCACATTCCTATTGCAGAAATGACGATTATTCCTGCACCATCAGCTTTTAGTCTCGCTTGTGCCAGATTAGGATGGTCTTTGACGGAAGTAGAAACTTTGAGTTTATGCGGTCGTCCTCCGGCTATGCTGCAATCTTACATTTATCCTGGGGCGCGGTTGTTAATGTTAAGCGCAGGGAAAGATACACCGGAAATAGTGGCGCAAATCTTGACACAGCGAGGTTTTGGGCAGAGTCAAATGACTGTTTTGGAAAGGATGGGGGGTGTTCATGAAAGAATAATTACAGGCGAAGTTGCCACTTGGCAGGAAAATGAAATTGCAGATTTAAATGCGATCGCTGTTAATTGTATTGCTAATGATGGGGTAATGCCTTTATCTAGACTACCAGGTTTACCTGACGATGCTTATCACCATGACGGACAGTTAACCAAACGGGAAGTCAGGGCAATTACTCTTTCTACCCTTGCACCCACGCCAGGACAATTACTTTGGGATGTAGGCGCGGGTTGTGGTTCAATATCTATAGAATGGATGCGGACTCATCACCGATGTCAGGCGATCGCCATTGAACAAAATGCCACTAGACTACAATATATTGCTGACAACGCCGCCGCTTTAGGTACTCCCAATTTACAAATCATCTCAGGGAAAGCACCATCAGCCCTCAAAGACTTACCTACACCCGATGCTATTTTTATTGGTGGTGGAGTTACAGCAGCAGGTTTATTTGACATTTGTTGGCAAGCCTTACAACCAGGCGGGGTTTTAGTTGCTAACGTCGTCACTTTAGAAGGAGAGCAAACTTTATATCAATGGTATGAAAAAGTAGGTGGCAATTTCACTCGCATAGCCATTCAAAGGGCTGAACCCATCGGTAAATTTTTAGGTTGGCGTGGAATGGCGATGGTGACTCAGTTTGTGGTGAGGAAATAGTCAATAGTCAATAGTCATTAGTCATTAGTTATTAGTTATGGGGTTTTTCTTATATTTTCTATTCCCTATTCCCTATTCCCTGTTCCCTGTTCCCTTGTTTCACGCTTTCAATACTTGATCTAACAAGTTTCTGGCGGCTTGTGCTTTTGTGAGTGCGGTTTGATGGTCGCTGTAAGCACGAACTAGGCGAGATAAACTGTTGACACCAGATTTTAATTGTTCTAGTTCTTCGCCAGTAATTATTTCTCCGTCTAGCATCCGCCCAATTAGGGGTTTGATGTCTCCTACATCTTGTCTGACTTTTTGTAGTTTTTCTAAAGCACTCAGTAAGCTTTTGAGGGAATTCAAGATGTCATCAATATCTTGTGCATCTTCTACTGATGCTGGTGTATCTTCATTTGTTACCACTTCTTCAGTCTCAGGAACAGCAGATGATTCTGATGCGGCTGTTTCTGTTTCATTTTTAACCCCAGTTGCTTTTGCCATTTGCGCTTCCTCAATTTTCCTTAGTCTATCAAGAATTCAGGAATATTCGCTCTTTACCTATTGGGTATGAAGTTGCTGAATATTCCGAAGAAATACAGGGGATAGGCAACGGTGAACGGGGAATAGGGAATAAAATTAAGTCACAAGAGTTTTCAAGAGTTTCTGGAAATATGACTAATTCACTTTTTATTAAGAATATTTTACTTTCATTTCAGGCAAGTTTTCAAGAGCATAGAAAAGACTTGTCAGCAGTCAGAATGACTGACAAAAAATATCTGTGGTTTGGTTCTGATGAAACTACAACAATTGAGCGTTTATCTTTAGTTGAACCAGATAAATTTGCTGAACATCAACAATTTCGTGTGGCTGAGTATATAACTTTACCAAGACCAGAAGATGAGGAAATTGATATTGAAGGTTTAGCTTGTGATGGTCATTATTTATGGTTTACTGGCTCACATAGCTATAAACGGAAGAAAACTAAACCTGAAAATAGTGACTCAAAGAATATCTCTAGATTAGCAAAGATTGAATCAGAGCAAAATCGTTATATTTTAGGGAGAATTCCTTTGGTAGACGGTCAGTTATTACAGTCTTGCCCACATCCCAAAAAACCAGAAATCCAGTTAAATGCCGCCAAATTAGAGCTAACAAAAGATACAAATGTGTTAATGGCAGCTTTGGCTGATGACGAGCATTTGGGTGCTTTTATCCAGGCGCAAATTCCTGGAAAGGATAATGGTTTTGATATTGAAGGTTTAGCTGTTAATCAAGGAAGAGTTTTTTTAGGTTTACGTGGCCCTGTATTGCGGGGTTGGGCAATAATTTTAGAACTTGAGGTAGAAGATTCTTTGCCTGGTATTTTAAAATTACGTAAAATTGGCGCGGAAAAACAAAAATATAAAAAGCATTTTGTGTGGTTGAATGGTTTGGGAATTAGAGATTTGGGTTGGGATGGTGAGGACTTGTTAATTTTAGCAGGGCCAACTATGGATTTAGATGGAACTGTGCAAGTTTATAGGCTAAAAAATGGCGTGAATTTGCAGGAAAATGTGATGAATAATCCTGAGTTTGTGCAAGAAATTCCGCATGGAAATCGTTGTGATCGGGCTGAAGGGATTACTTTATTTTCAGAGATTACTAATGAACCTTCTTTATTAGTAGTTTATGACTCTCCTGCGGACAGTCGCTTAGTAGATGAAAGTGGTGTGTTAGCCGATGTGTTGCGTCTGGGTTAAAGATTAGTAGAAATTGCCTGGACGGGACAAGTGGGAATACACTGTTCACAGACAATACAACGCGATCGCGTAAATGTCAGTTTATAGGTTTCTGGGTTCAGGGTGAGGGCTTCTGTAGGACAAACCCCAGTACACAAACCACAGTGAACACAGACATCCTCATCAATGATAATTTCCCCCAAGGTAGAGGAAACACTGATATGACGCGATCGCATCCACTCGATTGCAGCGTCTAATTGATCAATATCTCCCAATAACTCAACTACTAACTTACCAATTTGATTTGGAGCCACCTGAGCGCGGATAATATTAGCGGCTACATTAAAATCTTTCGCCAATACATAAGTTACCGGCATTTGGATGGCGCGTTTAGGAAATGTCAGAGTAACTCGCTTTTTCACAGATTTACCAGAGATGCGTTTTTTTGATGGTAACGTGAATATTTGTGGTTGGGGGGAGATGAGAGGGAATGGTCAATAGTCAATAGTCATTAGTCATTAGTCGGTAGGGGAGGGTTCTTTGAGATATTCACGTTGTCAAACAGATATTTTGGTTAACTTGAATTCGACGGAACCTAACCCCAACCCCTTCCCTTGTAGGGAAGGGGCTGAAAATCTATAACTGAGTACCAAATAATCAGGGTTTTAAGCCTCTCCCCGCGTCGGGGAGAGGTTTGGAGAGGAGTGCTTCCGAATTTATCGAACTCACGTTTAGTTAAACCCGCCCGTACTAACCAAAACGTCCACTGATATAGTCTTCTGCTTCTTTGGTTTGGGGAGAACTGAACATCTGCACTGTGGGACTAAATTCGACTAATTTCCCTCGGCGTTTGCTGTGTTCGTCAATTTCTGTGTTGAAGAAGGCTGTAAAATCTGCGACTCTGGAAGCCTGCTGCATATTGTGAGTGACCATGATAATGGTGTATTGCTGTTTGAGTTCTAAACAGAGTTCTTCTACTTGACGACTGGAAATAGGATCAAGTGCGGAGCATGGTTCATCCATTAATAATACATCTGGTTTCATGGCGATCGCTCTAGCAATGCAGAGTCGTTGCTGTTGTCCACCTGACAAAGCTGTACCTTTTTCTTTGAGTTTGTCTTTGACTTCATCCCAAATGGCGGCGCGTCTGAGGGAATCTTCTACCAAGTCATCTAGATTTCCTTTATAACCATTAGCACGCGGCCCAAAGGCTATATTTTCGTAGATTGATTTGGGGAAAGGATTCGGTCTTTGAAATACCATTCCCACTTGGCGACGTAATTTGACGGAATTAATCTTAGGATCGTAAATGTTGCGATCGCGATAATTTAATCTCCCCTCTACTCTAGCTCCTGGAATCAAATCATTCATGCGGTTGAAGCAACGTAGCAAGGTACTTTTCCCACATCCAGAAGGGCCAATAAACGCAATAATTTGTTTTTCTGGAATTTGTAAATAGACATCTAGTAATGCTAAAAATCCTCCATAATATACTTTCACACCTTCCACATGGAATACATAATTATCCTGTTGATTGATGGTGGCTGTATCTAATGGATTTCTATTGTTGCTGTATAACATTTTGTGTATTCTCCCAAGAAATCTAAATACCCAAGGATGACTCGCTCAACTAATTGATTGTGAAGCGTTGTCTAATATAAATCGCTACACCATTTAAAGTTAAAATCAAAACTAATAACGCAATAATTGTTGCTGCTGCTGCATTGGCAAAACCTGGTTCTGGACGAGTAATGTAACTATAAATTTGGATAGGTAAAGCCATAAATCTCTGGAATAAACCAGGATTAAATGTAAGAAAACCCACCGCACCCACAACAATTAAGGAAGCCGCATCACCAATGGCGCGAGATATAGAAATAATTACCCCTGTCAAAATTCCAGGAACAGCATAGGGTATAACATGACTCCGAATCGTTCGCCATTTAGTAATCCCCAATCCATAAGACGCATATCGCAAGGAATTAGGAACGGCGCGAATCGCTTCTCTAGATGTCACAATAATTACTGGTAAAGATAGTAAAGATAAAGTCAAAGCACCAGAAATTAAAGCAGGGCCAAAACCTAATAAATAGTTAAAAACACCTAAACCCAAAAGTCCATAGACAATGGAAGGGACTCCCGCCAAATTACTGATATTAATCTCAATAATTGCTGTCCACCAATTTCTAGGCGCGTACTCTTCTAGATATAAAGCTGCTCCGACACCGATGGGAACTGTCACCGCAATTACCACAATTCCTAACAAAATACTGCTGATAATCGCCGGACGTATACCACCTTGGTCGGGGAAGCGCGAGGGAGTTTCAGTTAAAAACCCAGGGGAAAGAAATCTAGCTAGTCCATCTTGGAAGATATCAAAAAGTAGCAATGCTAAAATAAATATCCCAATTAACAATCCCAATAAAAACAGGATTTCAAAGACTTTACCTAGTGTTTCTCGCTGCTCAATATTATCAGTAAATTCTGGTGTTGAATCTAGATAATCATCTGGTTTATAAGTAATAGTCATAATCTCTTAGTCGTATTTTTCTTTAAAACGGTTAGCAACCCAATAACTGACAATATTTAAAGCTAGGGTAATTAAAAACAATAGCGCGCCTACAGCATATAATGTTTTGAAATTTAAACTTCCCCGTGGACTATCTCCGCCAGAAATTTGCGCCATGTAAGCTGTCATGGTTTCTACCGACTCTGCAAAGTTAATAGTCAGTCTTGGCTGTTGTCCCGCCGCAATCACAACAGTCATTGTCTCACCGACTGCGCGAGAAATTCCGAGAATGATGGAAGCAATGATTCCAGAAAGTGCGGCTGGAAGCACAACTTTAAAAATAGCTTCTAGTTTGGTAATACCTAAAGCATAAGCACCTTCTCGCAAAGAAATTGGCACAGCTTTAATCGCATCTAAGCTAATAGAACCGACAGTAGGAGTAATCATCACTCCCATCATTAAGCCTGCACTTAAGGCGTTAAATAGTTCTAGTGGAATGACATTTCTGAGTAAGGGTGTGATGAATAAAAGGGCAAAATAACCATAAACTACTGTTGGTATTCCTGCTAAAAGTTCTACGGCTGGACGCAAAATTGCAGCGACCTTTGGTTGAGCATATTCGCTTAAATAAATAGCTGAAGATAAACCCAAAGGAATCGCCACCGCCATTGCGATCGCTGTCGTTAAAAATGTACCGTTAATTAACGGCCAAACCCCAAAATGTCTATCAGCAAATAATGGTGTCCACTTAGTATCTAGGAAAAATTGCGCTAAAGAAACTTCTTGGAAAAATCCCCATGTCTCTTGAAAGATAATTACGACAATCCCTGTAGTAGTTAGGACAGAGACTAAAGCACAAGCAAACAAAATTGCTGCTACAATTTTCTCTGAGATATCTTCTGAAGCATTTTTCTCTAAAGAACGTCTCAATCGTTGGTAGGAATCATCTGGAAGATTTGTATTTTGCATAAACAATCTCAGTTATCAAGATTTTAGTTAAATAAAATTAGTAATTGGTTGACCTGGTTTCGCTTTTTTAAATTTTGTCCCAGTTTCACCACTAGCAAATTTCTGTTTGACTTTGATGTAAGCCTCATCAGGTAAAGCTACATAACCAACGCTATCTACCCATTTCCAAGAATTTTCTAGATAAAATTCGACAAATTCTTTCACTGCTGGCTTAGTATCTAAGGATTTTTTACTGACGTAGATGAATAAAGGACGAGATAAAGGTGTGTAGATATTTTTAATCACATTATCCACAGGAATAGGTTTTTCACATTTTCCATTAGGACTTTCTACCGCTACTAAATTCAGCTTATCTTGGTTTTGAATGTAGTAAGATATGCCTACATAACCTAGAGCGGTCGCATCACCTGCTACCCCTTGTACAAGTAGGTTTTGATTATGACTAGGGGTGTAATCTGTCCTGCCATTCTTAGCTTTACCAGTTACAGCTTGAGTGAGATAATCAAATGTTCCGGTGTCGGAAGCTGGAGCATATAGCTTGAGTTTTTCATTAGGAAACTTGGGATTAACTTGATTCCAAGTCAAAATTTTTCCGTCTGATTTAGCACTCCAAATTTTGTCTAATTCCTTAATTGTGAGACATTTAGCAAAGTTGTTTTGACGGTTAGCAATCACAGCAATACCATCTAATCCGATAGGTAATTCAATAAAGTCAATCTTCTTACTTTGACATTTTTTAATTTCTTCATCTCTAATAGTACGAGAAGCCCCAACTATATCAATATCACCATTACAAAACTTACTGATACCACCACCAGTCCCACTAGAAGCAACACTCACTTGTGCATCAGGTTTAACTTTACTGTACTCTTCTGCAACTGCTAAGGAAATGGGAAAACCTACGGCTGCACCATCAATACTAACTTGATTTTGTAATTCTTTTCCACTGTTACAACCTGTGATGCTGCTAATAATGAGCATTAAAGTTGCAGGATAAATACTATTCTTCAAGAGGCGATAAAAGCTCATATAGGAATCCAACTTGATTATTGAAATTGCTGGTGCAGTTAGGAAACAGAAGCATAACTAGATTCACAGAAATCAAATATGATTCTGATACAATCTCTCATGATTGCCAATTAACTGGAAATTAATTATGACTTTTTGGCAGCCTGTACCTGATCGAAAACCCCCCCGTTAGCAAAAAACTTCTGCTGAATTAGTTCCCAACCTCCTAAATCTTGAGATGTAAATAGAGTATTAACCGGAGGAAATTGAGATACTACTTCTTGAGTTACAGTTGGGTTGACGGGACGATACTGCAACTTAGCAAACTCCCGTTGTGCTTCTGTGGAATACAAGAAATCAACAAATGCTTCTGCAACTTTTCTGGTTCTATGTTGATCAACATTTTTATCAACTATAGCAACAGGATTGTCAATAGAAATATTGACAGACGGTACTATGTAAGGCAGTTTTGAGCCGCTTTTTTCTGCCAAGACTATTTCATTTTCATAGTTTATTAAAACATCACCTTGATTTTGTTGAAAAAATAAATCACTAGCTTCACGAGCGTCTTTTGTGAGAATTGGAGTGTTTTTATAGACTTTCGTGACGTAATCTAATGCTGTCGTTTCATCGCCACCTGTGAGAGTCACTGATCCCCACAAAGCTAAAAATTCCCAGATAGCAATACCAGAAGTTTTGGGGTTAGCTGCAATTAATGTTACGTCATTCTTTGCTAAGTCCGCCCAATTTTTAATCCCTTTGGGGTTGCCTTCACGAGTTACAATCGCCGCTACAGATTTACTCACAATACCATTTCTCGGCGATCTGTTTTCCCAACCCGATTTAATTAAGCCTGCTTGTTGAATTTTATTGACATCTAAAGGCAAAGCTAAGTGTACGATATCTGCTGCTTGTTTACCTGCAATCACATCAGCAGTTTGTGTCCCAGAACCCCCATAACTCTGCTCAAAAATGACATTTTGATTGTGTTCTTGCTTCCACTTGTCCACAAATTTAGGAATAATTTGATCATGAGCAGCTTTTGTCACAGAGAAAGAAACGAGTCTCAGCTTAATATCAGCAGGCTGACTAAAAGCTTGATTTCCAGAACAGGATGCGATCGCTACACTGAAAATAGCTCCAACTACAACAAGTCCGATAAAGCTATGGAGCCTGCTAACCTTTAACCACCTAACTATATGTTGGGAAGATATCTGCAAAATCTGCAAAACTCGCACAACATAAATCTGCGTTTTCACAATTAAGTCATGGCTTAATTGCGCTCGATGCTGCGACTTGCTCATCCGTATTACTCCTTTTTTACGGTATCTTGAGCGGGATACCGTTATTTAAAAGAATTATAGGTATCATAGAGTGAAAGTTCAATCAAGCTTTATTTTTTGTTACTGAGTCAGTAAATTCTCATCCTATTGAAAAACCCCTCCTGAACAGGAAGGGTCATGTATGATTTGGTATGGTTGGAAGTTAGCGATCGCTAATTATTTGGTGAATCTACTTTTCCTGTTCCTTGTTCCCTGTTCCCTATCTACGCCAATCATTTCAATAATCAAGTCACATTCCTATATGTTTAAATCACTTGATCAAGACCAAAATATAGTGCCATATATTGAATGATGGCTTCTTCATAACCTTGGAGTTCAGGAAGATAAATCGCGATCGCGTTCCGCACCGCATCAGCAAAAGTAACATAATCCTGAGTTTTGGTTTGAACAAAGGGTTCAAGCTTCTTAATCAACTCCCAATTACTCTCAATATTGGCAGCCCTAATTGCTTTTTCTAAGGGAGGCGCATTTTGGGCAGCTATCTCTGGTAGGATGCGACTGACAAAGGTGACACGGTGAAAGACTCGCCAACAGGAGGGCTTTTTATCACCTTGATTGGCTTGGCGTAGTGCGATCGCATTAGGATCGCTACTTTGTTCCAACCAAATTGGATCGACGACTTTTCCGAAAAAGTCTTCAAAGTTTTCGGTTGTCGGTTCAAGATAGAACGTCATAAAGCGGTAAGCATCCACTTTCCCTGGTTGTTTTACTGGTTTGCCATTTTGGTTATAAACGCCTCCTTCGCGGATATTATAAAGTCCCTCATATTTAGCTTTCAGCACATCTGTAGTGGCATAGAGTTGGATATCTCGTTCCCCTTCGACTTCAACTTCCAGAGTGAAAGATTTTTCCGTCTCTCGTCCCTTCGCCTTTGTGGTGGACAAATGACCACCAAACATGGCATCCAATTCAAAGCCCAAGGACAAAGACCCAATGCTGAGTGAAATATCGAACGCACCGCCAGTCATACCTTCAAAAGAATAGAAACCTGTTGTCGTTTCTGTCGTAGCTTCCAGCACATCCGTAGACTCGGAGAAAAACCCGCCATCCGCAGTCCAAACATAGGTATTTGCCAAATTCCGAGTTGTTCTGTTTTTATTGGGTAAATCGTTCAAAGAACCAGTTGCTTGATAACTTACATTTTGGAAGGTCGAATACTGATCGTAATAGGTCGCTAACTCTTGTCGTTCTCGTTCAATGCGTTTTTTTATACCGTATGCTTCAATGGGTTTAAAGTAACTCCACTGCCCATAGGTTGCGGCATTAGGATAGTGAGGATCAGGTTGAACACTACCATCTTCTTTTAAACCAACCTTTCCATCCAGAGTTCCCTGCTTAGTATAAGTGGGATTCATGGGGAAAGTAATAATATTCCAATCTTTAGGAATATCTGGATTAGGTAAAAATCGATAAGACACTAAGGCATTATTGTGGGCTAACCGCAGGGCAAACACATCCATGGTGTCCGATTGGACTAAGGCTAACCCGACATTGGCGGGAATATAACGACGACCGACATAGGAGTTAATTTCTGAGCCAATTTTCTCCCAATTTCCCCAAGCTTGCAAACGACTCACTTTAGTTGTGTTGTAGCCATAACTCACGTTAGCTTCACTGATTGTGCCTTGTCCAGAACTAAAGGCACTTTTTAAGCGCACGCCTCCTTCTATTTCTAAAATTTCTTCCTCAACACCCAAACCCACACTGACTTCTTTAGACAAACCCAGTGATGTTTCCATCGCAATGGACATATCAAAGCCACTCTCTTTAGAAGACGAGTAGATATATTTGACCGTATCAGATTCAACCAACTGAATCGCACTAGCGTTGTAGTGACTTAGTACCCCAGGGTCAAGTGCCATACTTGTTCCCGTAAGGTTTTCACTAGGTACAGGAGGCGCACCCTCAATATAGCCAATAATTTGGGGAGCAGCTTGAACTTGTCCAATCCATTCGGTAATTAAGTTACCGACTTTATAGCCTGTCAACAAGTGCCATTGGCCATTTTTGATATAGCCATAACAGCGTTTTTGGATACCGATTAAATTACCTTCTATGTCGTACTGCAAATCGGAATACTCTTGTACCCCAGGACTGCTATGAATCGTATCGTGAAACTGAGTTTTCACCCCTGCTAGAGCAGAACGAATAATGGCTGTGTCTTCACTAATGGGAGCCGTGGACAAAACAGATGTTGGTTTAGCATCCTTTAAACCCAAAGTTAAATGATTACCAATTAGAGATTGATCTAAAAGGTCAGTCTGACTTTCTAAATCAAAAGTGTAATTGGCAATCAGGTCTTGTTTTTCTCCTTTAATGCGACTAAACAAATTGTCTTGAATTTGTTCTTGGGTGCGGGCGACTTTCCAAATCCGAACTTCTTCCATAATTCCGGCAAAAGGTTCTAAACAATCACTAATGTTCACAGCATGATTGACCGGAATTCCATACTGTTCGCCCAGCCATTTTTCTACCTTTTGTCGTTCGGTTTCAGAGAGGACGCGATCCCAAATCAGAACGGCGGCAATATCGGCATCACTTGCTTCAACGTTTAACCCACCTTTACACAAGCCTAACTTACCAGGAGCAGCACTGCCCCCAGTGTTTCCTTTGAGGACTCCATCCACATACCAGTTAGGGCTAGTCCCTTCGAGGGTAGCGGTACTGATGGTAAAGGTGTTGAGGGTTGCATCATAACTATTGATCCAACCTTCCATATAACAGCCATTCTTACCGTTCCATTTCCCTAACAACCAGTTATTATCACGGCTTTGGAGGGTGCGGCCTTTGGCACTGCCATAGTAGCGGTCTACAATAATGACGGTGAAAGGCTTTTGCAGATTCAGGGAGTCGGGGAAAGTCATACCACAACTGCTGTTAAAGCGCATGACTTTGAAGTTCTTGCCGTTGTTGTCGCTCACGGAATAAACGGTAGGCATCACGCTGTTAGAGGCTTTGCTGGCGTGGTTGCCGCAACTGGATAAATCATCCCAGCGATCGCCTCCCTTGTAACTCTCTCCGGTAAGACACACCAGTAAGCCATTGTTTGGGACAAAATTACCGATATTTTGAATAATTCCCCCTAAGGTGAATTGTTGTCCGCCCCAGCTGCTTTGAGGTGTGAAAGTTTCTACAGGTACAGGAATGCCATTTTGGTAAAGAATTAAACTAGAGCCTTGAGGATCGGGATTTTTCACCCATTGGGCTGCAATAATCACCGCATGACTTTCTCCTTTCGAGTCGGAGGCAATATTACCTTCATTCTCTTCTAAACGCCACCAAGCCACTAGCCCTTTTTCTTGACCATTAATCTTGATTCCCAAATTGGCTATATCTACTACACTATTCCAAAGGCGAATTTCACTAATTACTCCTTGCAAGTAATTCGGTTGTGCGCTTTGATAGGTTTTCCCGATTTCCAATTTTTGTGAATTACGGTCTAAGTCCGCGCCTTTATAAATTTCATAACCTGCGGCTTTTTGGTTGACATAAAAGCGAATATCAGCCCACTGATTGACGATGACATTGGGAAGATCAGCAGTTCCTTGATTCTTGACTTCTGTTTGATGTTGGCGGGTAACTGCAATTTTGTAAAACTGACCCGTTCGTAGCACTTCAGTGGATTTATAGATATAGCTTTTTCCCTGTTTGTCTTCAAAGGCAAAGGCAATTTTGCCATCGGTGTCAATATAAAGGGAATAAGGCACATTCTGATCAGTTCCATCTTCCAGTTTTCCTTTAGTCAACAACCCTTGACGTTGACTCAATGTATTCACTTGCAAAAAGATTTCTAGTGTCAAGTCTCGGTCTAAATCTAAAGTGGGATTGTGGTCACATTCTAAAAAGCCATTGCCCTGAAATTGCAAGGCGTAAGATTGGTTATATACGGCGGATAAATGATGCCACTGCGCCATAGGAACAGCTGCTTTGGATTTTTGGAACAGGTTGCCAACGCCTGCAAAGCTGTAAATTTGGCTTTCTTGAATTACGGAAGCCACCAGGGAAGGTTGCCCATATATCTTGCCGTTATATCCATTCGGAGAATAATCTTTGGCAATGCCGCCTGTAAATTGCCAATAGGCCACTAAACCTGCTTCATTACCTGTGAGTCGCCGACTCATGTCGCGTTGAATCTCTGCTTCAGAGCGTACTTTATTCCAAATCTGAATTTCATCGAGGCTACCGTTATAGTACAAACTTCCCGAATTCGCTGACCCTAAACAGACTTTGGTCGCTCTTGTGAGAGTGCGGGTTTTTCCCGTTCCACTGTGCCATAACTTCCCGTTGAGGTAAATTTTCATCTCCCCGGTGACAGCGTTTTTGGTAAATGCCCAATGAGACCAACTCCCTTTGAACTCAGAAGCTTGGGCTGTTTTTTCGATTCGGTCGAAATTACCTCCACTGCCGCCACAGTCAAAGGTGATCATGCTATTACTCCAAGGGAGGTGAATTGTGAGCAGCCTTCCGTTATTCGCATCTAGTGCTTCCAGGACAAAGTGTGTATTGGGCAGTTTGGGCTCCACCGAATGCCCAGAAGCTGATGGTAATTTCGTTCCCTGTGGGAAAACAGGCGGGTGGAAGTTCGATGCGGTCATCTACGCCATCAAATTCAAAGGCTGAGAGGCCATTAATCTTTTTGGACTGAATTCCTAATGTGTATTGAGATTGTGCAGAATTGTGATAAATTACACGACTATTTTCCGCTAATTGTGCGGGACGAACCCATGTTTCTAAGGTTAAATCTCCTTTAGCATCGAGTTGAGAGAGTTTATTGGGGTCTCCAAGTCCTACATAGTCATC
>NZ_PJIZ01000037.1 GCF_021596505.1 Nostoc sp. CMAA1605
CGATCGCACAATTCAACCCATGATGTATTTTGAAAACAGTAGTCGCCAATTGTGCCATTGATAAGTTAAAGATTAGAAATAGCTGACAAAGCATCGTGGGGAGTAGTGAGTAGGGAGTAGAAACAGGGGAATAAGGAGCAGAGGAAATTTAACCCCAATGCCCAATGCCCAATTCCCCATGCCCAATTCCCAATGCCCCCTTGACATTTCGCTGAAATTACTTCAATTTGACTGTTTAGCTTCATAGCTATTTTTTTATTGAAATTTCCATGTCAACTCTCGTCATTGTCGAATCTCCAACCAAAGCTCGCACCATCCGCAACTACCTACCAAGAGACTATCGGGTAGAAGCGTCAATGGGTCATGTGCGTGACCTACCCCAGTCGGCTAGTGAAATTCCTACGGCTGTCAAAGGGGAAGCATGGGCGCAGCTGGGGGTAAATGTGGACGCAGACTTTGAACCTGTATACGTTGTCCCCAAAGACAAAAAGAAAATTGTCACTCAGCTAAAGGACGCTTTAAAAGAAGCAACTGAACTGATCCTGGCAACTGACGAAGACCGAGAAGGTGAAAGCATTAGTTGGCATTTATACCAACTACTCAAGCCCAAAATCCCGACTAAGCGGATGGTTTTCCATGAAATCACCCAAGACGCGATTAAAAAGGCTTTGAAAAACTGCCGCACTATTGATGAGCAGTTAGTCCGCGCCCAAGAAACTCGGCGGATTTTAGACCGATTAGTCGGCTACACCCTCTCACCTCTGTTATGGAAAAAAATTGCCTGGGGACTATCCGCCGGACGGGTGCAGTCTGTGGCTGTGCGGTTGTTGGTGACTAAGGAACGTCAACGCCGCGCTTTCAGGGAAGGTACATACTGGGATTTAAAGGCATACCTAGAGCAGAATAAAGCCCCCTTTAACGCCCTGTTAGTGACCCTAGCAGGCACAAAAGTCGCCACGGGGAGTGATTTTGACCCATCCACAGGACAAATCGCCGCCGGACGCAATGTAGTGCTGCTATCTGAGTCAGATGCTATTGCGCTCAAGGAACGGCTGACTGGTAAACCCTGGACAGTCTCGGAAGTGGAAGAACGCCCAGTCACCCGTAAACCCGCGCCACCGTTTACCACATCCACATTGCAGCAAGAATCCAACCGGAAATTGCGGCTTTCGGCACGGGACACCATGCGCGTCGCCCAGAGTTTGTATGAGCAAGGGTATATTACCTATATGCGTACAGACTCGGTACATTTATCCGAACAGGCGATCGCAGCTGCTCGTGATTGTGTAGAAAAACTATACGGCAAAGACTATCTCAGCCCCCAACCTCGGCAATACACCACCAAATCCAAAGGCGCGCAGGAAGCCCACGAAGCCATTCGTCCGGCTGGTAGCAGTTTCCGTACCCCCCAAGAAACCGGATTAAGCGGTCGGGAATTAGCCCTGTATGACCTGATTTGGAAGCGTACCGTCGCCTGTCAAATGGCTGATTCCCGCCAAACCCAAATTACCGTCCAGTTACAGGTGGAAGATGCAGGTTTCCGTTCTTCCGGTAAGCGCATTGATTTTCCTGGCTATCTGCGCGCCTACGTGGAAGGTTCCGACGACCCCGAAGCCGCATTAGAAGACCAAGAGGTCATTTTACCTGGGTTAAAAGTTGGGGATCATCCCCATTGTAAAAATATAGACACCGTTGACCACGAAACCCAACCACCAGCCAGATACACCGAAGCTACCCTAGTCAAAACCTTAGAAAGTGAAGGGATTGGTCGCCCTAGTACCTACGCCAGCATTATCGGCACAATTATCGATAAAGGTTACGCCCAACTGGTAAATAATGCCCTAATTCCCACCTTTACAGCCTTCGCCGTCACCGACCTCTTAGAAAAACATTTCCCTGATATCGTTGACCCCAGCTTCACCTCCAAAATGGAGCAAACCTTAGACGACATCGCCGAAGGCGAGGCCAATTGGCTACCCTACCTACGGGAATTTTATCTAGGCGATAAAGGTCTAGAAACCTTGGTCAAAGAACAAGACAGCCAAATTGACGCGAATAAAGCCAGAACCGTCGAACTAGAAAATCTAGCCGTCAAAGTCCGCATTGGGAAATACGGCCCTTACATTGAAATGGATAACGGTGATGGTGTAATTACCGCCTCAATTCCCAAAGACTTGACCCCAGCCGACCTAGACCCCAAACAAGTCGAAACTCTGCTACGCCAAAAAACCGCCGGGCCAGACCAACTAGGCCGTCATCCCGAAACCGGTGAACCAATTTACGTCAAAATCGGTGCTTATGGGCCTTATGTCCAGTTAGGCGACAAGTCTGACGAAAACCCCAAACCCAAGCAAGCATCTTTACCCAAAGGTGTCACTCCAGAAAACATTTCCCTGGAAACAGCCATTGGTTTGTTATCACTCCCCCGTCATTTAGGAGTGCATCCAGAAACAGGCTGTAAAATCCAAGCCAGTTTAGGGAGATTTGGCCCCTATATTGTCCATGACCAAGGGAAAGAAGGCAAAGATTACCGTTCCCTAAAAGCAGGTGATGATGTTTTGACAATTACTCTAGAACGGGCGTTGGAATTGTTATCAGAACAGAAAAAAACCCGTGGTGCTAGCAGTAGCAAGTCCAAAGCCGCTTTACGGGAATTGGGTACACATCCAGACGACGATGCAGCCGTGAATATCTACGATGGCCCCTATGGCCCCTACATCAAGCATGGCAAAACTAACGTCGGACTACCAGAAGGTGTATCAGTCGAAGATGTCACCCTAGCTCAAGCTTTGGAACTATTAGCCGCCAAAGCCTCAACTAGCAAATCTAGCCGCAAAACAACTAAATCCACCACCACGAAATCTAAGTCAACAACAGCTAAATCAACGACTAAATCAACTACAGCCAGCAAGAAAAAAGAGGTGAAGAGTTAGTCAATTGTCAACAGTCAACAGTCAATAGTCAAAAGTGGCTCTCTTGTGTTCCCTTCTCATAGCCCTAATCAATGCCCCATGCCCCATTGACTATTTACTATCAACCACTGACAATTGACTAATAACTCTCGACGTTCGATAAGTGATGAATGTGATACTCTAAAAAGTAAGGGAGATAACAACACTAAATTTTTAAGATTGGCTTATGCCCGGAATACGAAAGTGTGTATCAGCCCGGTTATCAGCCAGAGGTGCAAAATTACGCCAGTTTTTGCGTAGCTGTTAATCAAAATTGAGGTAGTATCTCAGGAGCAGTCAATTTAATGGACTATATAGATAAGGTACTGGAAAAGCTAAAAGAATTGGCGCGCAAGCTAATTGAAGCCCTACTAGGCCCTGAAGCAGAGCCGGAACCAGAACTGATTCCGATCCCTGTAGATGAGCGATCGCGTCGTCGTTAATAGCCCGAAGGTACAATCATTGACAGTACAACCTCTAAGTATTTTGGTGCTGCACGGGCCAAACCTGAATTTGCTGGGACAAAGAGAACCAGGCGTTTATGGTTCTACCACTTTGTCTGAAATTAATCGTCTACTGACTGAAGCAGCACTAAATTTACAGGCTGTTATTTTTCCTTTACAGTCAAACCATGAAGGTGTGTTAGTAGATGCAATTCATGATGCACTAGGAAAACACCAAGGAATTCTGATTAACGCTGGGGCTTACACTCATACTAGTGTGGCGTTGAGGGATGCGATCGCCGGCGTGAATATACCGGCAGTAGAAGTGCATCTCAGTAATATTTATCGTCGAGAAGAATTCCGCCATCACTCTTATATAGCTCCAGTCGTTATTGGACAAATTAGTGGCTTTGGTGTGCAAAGTTACCTTTTGGGTTTACAGGCTTTGGTGCATCATTTGAAGTGCTGAGTTGTGAGTGCTGAGTTGTGAGTGCTGAGTAATGAGTAATGAGTTAATGAGTAATGAGTAGTTAGGTTTAGACGGTGGGATTCATCTTTGTGACTACGGCTATAAAAGGTTAAAAGTAGAAAGGTAGAAGAACTTGCTTTTAACTTTTTACTCATTTCAACCATGCGCTATTTACTAGGGAGTCGGTTTAGGGGTGCTTTTTTAGGGGGTTTATTAGGAGAAACTTTAGCTAAAAGTAGTCACCCACAGCATCCAGCAGTTAGTAACTTTGCTGAAAGTCTAGTTCCTGGTGCTACTAGTTTGGTGGAATTAGGAAAATTTGATTTAGATAATTGGTTAGAGATATATCAAAAAAAGTTTACCGATTTAGAACCAGCCAAAATAATTTTCGCTACAATTTCTCTTTCTCTGTTTTGTCACGAAAATCCGGTAAAACTGCACCAAAATTTACTGCAAATCTTAAAAAATTGCGATATTAATCCAGAGGTCAGAGATAGTACCCTTGCTATAGGATACGCGATCGCTCAATCATTAACAGAAAAGCTTCATCCCCAAACCCTCATCCCCCAAATCATTGCTTTTATTGGTGAGACAACTACCCCACTCCCACAAAACTTATTAAAAGTAAATAATTTGTTAACAAAAAAAGCTGGGTTAGAAATATTACAGTGTGAGCTAAATAGTCAAGTACAACTCTCAGAGGGAGTAGCTTTAGCATTTTATTACTTTCTCAGCACCCTGGAAGATTTTCGTTTAACGCTTTCCAGAACAATTCACCATCAGCAAATCTGGAAACACAACGCCGTGATTAATTCTCAAGACATCAGTATTATTGCTGCTGTCTTATCTGGAGTGTATAACAGTAGTGTAAGTATTCCTGCATCTTGGAGGGTTTCACTAACCAGAGAATTCAGCCAAATTTCGCCAATGCTAGAATTAGCTGATGCACTTGCGATCGCATGGTCGGGAGTGTATAAATCCGGATTAAACCCTGGATTAAACCTCCCAGAATTCCCACAGGAAGAAAATTTTACCCCTTGCGTCTACGCAGCTCCCCGCGTCATCAAGGCGCGTTAAGTCATCATTTATGATTTGGGCATAGGGCATGGGGCATGGGGCATATGGCATTGGGCATATGGCATAAGTAAAAAATCTACCTTGTTTCCCAGTACCCAATCCCCAATCCCCAATCCCCAGTCCCCAATCCCCAGTCCCCAGTCCCCAATCCCCAATCCCCAATCCCCAATCCCCAATCCCCAATCCCCAATCCCCAGTCCCCAATCCCCAATCCCCAATCCCCAATCCCCAATCCCCAATCCCCAGTCCCCAATCCCCCAATGAAAAAACAGCGATTTTTGCAGGTCTGGAATCGACAGTTGACCCATTGGCGGCGGAGGTATAGACTATTTAGCCGTAGGAGAATATTACTAGCTAAGGTGAGTCACCAACATAAAAAACCTGGAAATGAAGGAAATAAATTGATTTTTCCGCATATCCTCCGAAATTTGCTAGAAAATATCAAAAACGGTGACAGGCAAAAACGTAAAGTTGACCTGAGAGCAATGACAAAATCGGTCAAGAATCGTAGTCGGGTGGATGCAATAATCTGGGGTTGGATACATAAACAGCGTTCCTGTTTAGTTTTAGCGATCGCTGTTGTATCCTTGACTGGTGTAATGGGTCACAAACTATATAATCAACCTCAATTAAAAGTAGGAACTCTCGCACCACAGACAATTAGAGCTTCCTATGGAGACAAGATTGAGGATCGCCAAAAAACAGCAGAGAAACGTAAAAATGCGAGTAAGGAATCTATACCAGTATTGATGGTAGATTCAGAAATTACCGAAAAAATCAACCAAAATTTACAAAAATTACTAGATGAAGGCAACGCCATTCGTAAAATTGCGGGTTCTTTCCCTTTTTACGATACTTCCGTGTTATCTCTCTCAACTCAGGATTATCTCCGTTCATGTTCTGACTCAGAATGGCAAGTTTTGCTGGCGGCGATGAAAAACACTAGTCCACAAAGTTTAAGTCGTCGTTTCCGACAAAATGTTGGCAAACAAGCACCTAGCAGTAATTCCACACCTCTCAACTCAAATCAACCAGTTTCAGGCGATCAAAGGGTTAATATTCTGGGTAAAAGTGAACTGACGTTAGCTTTAGCTGAACTTTTAGCTTATCGAGTCACAATTGGGGAAAAAAACATTCCCTCAGTGATGACACAAATTGCGGAAGCGCGTCAAGCATACACGCAAGCTAATGAGCAATTAAAAAGCAATAACATCGCCTCAGAGACAATCTATAACGAAACAGCTCTGTTGCAATTATCAGATGATGAATGGACAAGAACCCAATCGGGAATTTATCAAAGTGCGGAACGCATTTTGACTCAAGGTATTCCCCCAGGTTTACCAGATAGTATTGTCAGTAGTGCTGTCAGTTTACAAGTACAAGCTTTTGTTCCTAGAAACGGCGAATCCTTGGCGAATAAACTCTTACTAGCCGTCTTAGAGCCTAATTTAAAAGTAGATCAAGAACAAACTCAAGAAAAAGCGCAAAAAGCCGCATCTGATGTTACGCCTGTATTCGTTGAAGTGAAGCAAAATCAGATTATTGTCAACAAAGGAGACTTGATCACAGAACGGAATTTTGAAATTTTAGAGCATTATCAACTCATTCGGCGGGAAAATAATTGGCTGGAATTACTGAAATTAGGCGGTTTAGTGACGGGAGCAATCGGCATATTTGTTCTGGCGGAAAAGCGAATTAAATATCAATTGCGCCAACGCGATCGCCTGTTAGTTTTACTATTAACTTTGAGTACACCAGGATTATTAGCGATGGGTTTACCTTACACTACCTGGGGGGGTGTGGGGTTATTGTTGGGAAGCTTTTATGGCCCTAGTTTGGGTGTGACAGTGATTGTGTTACTGCTGCTGTTATTACCCATCAGCTTAGAAGTCAGCGCAATGACTTTATTGGCGGGTGCTGTGGGTGGAATTTTGGGTAGTTGTATCGCTCAAAAACTGCGATCGCGTGAAGAGTTAGCACTTTTAGGTGTGGCGATCGCAGCTGCTCAAGGTGGTGTTTACTTAGTGATTAAAATCCTCATAGGTGCAGCCTTTGGTGCAGGTTGGTATGTTGTCTTGCAAGAGGCTGGATTATTTGCTTTATCGGGTCTAGCTTGGAGTATTGTGGCTTTAGGCTTAAGTCCCTATTTAGAAAAACTATTTGATTTAGTTACCCCCATTCGGCTAGCAGAATTAGCCAATCCCAATCGTCCTTTACTCAAACGCCTCGCTACAGAAACACCAGGAACATTTCAGCACACCTTATCAGTAGCCACCTTAGCAGAAGCGGCGGCGAAAAAACTCGGATGTAACGTGGAATTAGTTAGAGCTGGAACACTCTACCATGATATTGGCAAAATGCACGACCCTTTAGGATTTATTGAAAATCAAATGGGCGGGCCGAATAAACATGAAACTGAAATCAAAGACCCTTGGAAGAGTGCAGAAATCATCAAAAAGCACGTCAGTGAAGGGTTAGTGATGGCGAAGAAACATCTGTTACCCACAGCAATTCAAGCGTTTATTCCCGAACATCAAGGGACAATGCTGATTGCCTATTTTTATCATCAAGCCGAACAAATGGCGCAGGCTGACCCCAGTATTGTGGTGAATGAAGCCGATTTTCGCTATGCTGGGCCAATTCCCCAATCAAGGGAAACGGGAATTGTCATGTTAGCAGATGCTTGCGAAGCCGCATTGCGATCGCTCAAGGATGTCAACCCTGAACAAGCCTTAACCATGCTAAATAATATTCTGCGCGCCAGATGGCAAGATAATCAACTCATTGATTCCGGCTTAACACGGGAAGAAATGACACAAATCGCCGAAATATTTGTAGAAGTTTGGCAACAATTTCACCACAAACGTATTGTTTATCCTAAGTTAAAAGGTAAAAACAAAGCAAATAAAGTTAATAGTTAAAATTCACCATCCTGACTAAAAGCAGGTGGATAAACAACCTTACCGCGATAATTTTGGTCATATTTTTTTAGTGGTTTGACCATGAAAAATTCTTGAGCAACCGGAAACGGAGATTCAATCCCATAATTTACCGATGGCTCAAAACCAAACCTTTGATAAAAATCAGGATGACCTAACACTATCACTAACGCTTCTTGTGTTTCTGCTGCTTTAGTTAAAGCCACGGTTACTAATTTGCTACCAATTCCTTGTTTCTGAAATTGTGGATGTACAGCTAAAGGTGCTAAAGCTAATACTTTTAGTTGCTCTTCCCCTATCAAATGAATATAACTTAAAATAATATGTCCTACTATCTGGTTATTGACTTCAGCCACCAGAGAAAGCGCGGGGATATAAAAATCCGAGTGGCGAATTGCTTCGATAATCTTCACCTCATTTTCTCCCGCAAATGCTAGTCGGTTGACTTCATTGATGGCTTGATAATCTGAAGGGATTTCACAGCGAATATTCATGGTTGAGAAGAAATTCAAGTTTCATAATAAAAGCATATATGTAAGTTCTCTATCTTTACGGCTATTATTTCTATTCTTCATAGCCTGACAATTTTTACATAATTGAAAAATTTCTGATTTTAACTTCTCTCTGTTTTCCCCAGTAAGTTCAGGGATTATATCGAATTCCTGTCACTACGAATGAATTCATAAAACATAGACACACGAAAGAGTTTACCAACCAAAATAGCAGATAATTTAAATGTATTAGTTAATACCTAAATAATGTAATATCAGGTTTTTAGGTATTTGCACACATCCCCTGGGAAGATGCTAAGAGATAGAAATTATAGGTAGATTAATCCGGGATGTTGTTATGCACTGGATTTAAAGAGAGGTTTGGTCATCAGCCAAACCTTTTTTTTATTAATGGGAAGGAATATCTGTGGCGGGGAATCGAAGCAAGAGTCTAGACTTAGCAATCCAATGATGAAGAGAGGGATATTACAGTGTCTTCCCCTTACACCCTCATACCCATACACCCATTTTTCAGGCAGGTGTAATGTGGATCTGTCAACGAAGCTAACAAAAAGCAGTGGGCATATCTCTTGTTTTTTCTTCAAAATAAGACTAGTCAAAAGAAGATTAGTCTGCTATGATAATAAATGTGTGAAAAACACGGCTCAGTAGCTCAGTTGGTTAGAGCACGGGACTCATAAGCCTGGGGTCGTCTGTTCAAGTCAGACCTGAGCCATAGTTAAAAATTTTGCATTATTGCAGTATCTTCAGTAAGATAGAATTTCCAGAAATCTATCCATTTTCTCATTTCATCAGACACAAAGTTATCAGCTAATTTTCATTCTTTTTTGCAGAGTGAGTAGCTTCTAGTAACCATAACTCTAAGGTTTCCACGAAGTGGTGTATCCCTTATCCCTGAATTGATGCAACTTGAATGCTGATGAGCTTAACAGTTCTAAATTCACTTATTAAAAAGTTCCATATACAGCAAGATTTTCTGAATTTGGAACTGTTGGATAATTCTAGTGAATTGGTATGACTCAAAGTATTTACGCGATAAGCCTAATAGAATCCTTCACATACCAACCAGTTAGAAAACCTGCTAATCTTATGCTTGAGATTAGCAGGAGTAGGGATTTTATTAATCGGAGCGGCGGGATTCGAACCCACGACCTCCACTACCCCAAAGTGGCGCGCTACCAAGCTGCGCTACGCCCCGGTCACGATTTACTATCGTATCCTCAAATTATAGAATAGTCAAGGGGAAAACTTAAAAAACTTTGAGAGTTGCAGCAGCTTGCAACAAACCAGGAACAGCAAAGGCTGACCATTGACCTTCAGCACACCTACCTGCGTTGAGGATGAAGCGTAGACTGTATTCATGGGGATAGCCTTCTACCTCCATCCACAATAAATCGCTTTCGGCTTCACAGGCTATTTTTTCCTCGTCCATTAATTCGGCGGTGAGTTGTTTCATAGTGTCGGCTAGCTTGGCTAACAGACGGCAAAAATCATCCAACTCAGATGAGGTTAACTCAATTGCCCAGTCATCAGTTCCTACTAACCCTTGAAATTCACTAGCATGGGGATTCCAGCCAATACGCCAGCCTTCACCGCTTTTAATTAAACGTTCCATGAGGATTAGGGGTTAGGGACTGGGGATTGGGGATTGGGGTTAAAAATATTAGTGAGGACTTGAGCAAGGGCATCTCTTTGGCTGCGAGTCAGGCGTTTAATGGCGGCGCGATCGCCTTCTAAGGGATTTTGCTTTAAAGTATCATTACCTGGGTAAGTGTTGTCATACATGATTTCATTAGCGTCCAGATAATCAGCCAAAGTTAGCTTCCAATCAAGTCGATAATTGGGGGCGCGTTCTTTAATATAAATGTGATATCTAATCAAACGACTAATTAAGGTGCTATTTTCTGCCACTTTACCCGATGATTGGCTGATATATTGGTTTTCTTTAGGTAAATCAGGCAATTGCTGATAGACTAACTGCCACACATCGCTAGGGGTAATTCTTTGCGCCTCGGCTGGTGATTGGGGTAATATGCTGATTGCAGAAGTCCCTAAAATGATGCTGAGATTTAAGGCAGTGATACCTACGGCGGACTTTGCCAAAGCTAATAATTTAAACTGCACAAATTTGATTCTGAGAATTGATATTGATATTGAGAAAAACCTTTGCTAGCTCATTTAAATAAATATTCTGAGGTGAAAGCACAAAGCTGTTAGTTTTACACTCAGCACTCCGCACTTTCAACTCAGCACTAGTTTCACAATTCGCCGATGATTTCTGGTTGTGTCAGTTCATCAGACATTTCAATAATTGCCCTTAGCACAGGTTTCATCATCGCATCTTCGGCACTTTCAAATTCTTCATAACGCCGACGCTTGGCACGATTTGCCACCTGAACCGTAATGCGATAGCGATTGGAAGCTGCACTAATTAAATCCTCGGCACGGTGCATAATCTGAGACTGGGTTGTCTCGAACTTAGAACGCTTTAGCATAGTAATTGGTTCTTGGGGACATACTTAGTTTAGCAATAGTCATTAGTCATTAGTCATTAGTCAACAGTCATTAGTCAACACTCAGCACTTATTACTCAGCACTTATTACTCAGCACTCAGCACTCATTACTCAGCACTCAGCACTTATTACTCAGCACTCAGCACTTATTACTCAGCACTCAGCACTCATTACTCAGCACTCAGCACTCAGCACTCATTACTCATGCGGGAGTAGCATCAGGCTAAAGCGGTAGCGCGTTCTGGTTTTAATAAACCATTCAATAAATATGCTGGACGTTGACCGTAAGGCCAGGCAAAGGCGTGACGAAAAGCAGCATCTTGACAGGCTTGTAGCTGCTCAAAATTGATAATGTCGTAAGTTAAGAGGTTTTCATACTCAAAAGGTAAACGGACATTGTGCAAGCCAGCATTATCAGTACAGATAGCTATATCTACGCCAGCCTCAAAACATCGGTCAAAAACTAACTTTAATTGGCGAATATCCTGCAAAGTCCCAGTTTTGAGGTAAGTTGTGGGACAAACTTCTAAACATTGTCCGAGTCTTGCTACTTCTGGTAATAATTCTGGATATAACAAAGGAATTTGGATACCGTGACCAATCCGCATTAGATAAGGTAACAATTCTGGGTAGCAGCCATCAGTAGTTTCGTAAAGATGTCCAGTTGTGTTAATTCCTAGCGATCGCGCATAATCATACAGACTAATCAATTCTTGCAGGCGATCGCTATAATGACTATCGCCACCAGCCACATCTACAGCACAAACATATTGTCTATTATGTGCCGCTAAATCAACAATCGCTTTATTTACCTCATAGGGTAGCCGCGAGTGCATACACAGAATTTGACTGGTCACAATAGGATATTCCGGTAAATGGCTAGCTTTACCGACCACTTCCACAATTTCCGTCATCTTGTCAATTCTCTGTGATTGACTTAAATGTTCTGGTGTCCGTAAATACGGAGTATAACGCAATTCCAGATAAGCCAAATTCTCGAAAATATAAGCACCACGCACCAAGCGATAAATAAAGTACGGTAAAGTCTCTGCTGTTTGCACACTTTCCACTAAAGTATGCAGTTCTAAGTATTCATCTAGAGTATTGCGTGGACGAGTGTAAAAATCTTCAAAATCTGAATAACTGCTAAACCGAGAAATTAACTCTGATGAATGTCGCTCAAAATAACGCCACAAGACACGGGGAACAACAGAACCCCCCAAGTGTCGATGCAATTCTGCATATAAAGCCATAGTGATAATTTGTCTATAAAATTTCAATAATATTAACAAATATACGGAGGAAAGAATGTGTACTTCTAGGAAGATTGTGTAAATTTATCTAGGTTTGGGGATTGGGGACTGGGGACTGGGGGCAGGGAGAGACAAGGTAGACAGTAAGTCATATCCAATGCCCCATGCCCTATGCCCCATTCCCAATAAGTATTGACAAATATTGCAGAATATGTTGATAATGGTTCTTTGTGGAAACTTTACCTCAATAATAAAAGCTTGGCTAACGTCATTGTGATAGGGCCCAATGGGGCGATGAAGGGAAAGGTAAAATAACTGACTTACTCAGCAGATCCGCAGATGTGGTAGTACGTTACCAAGGGGGTGTGAATGCTGGACACACAATTGTAGTCAAGGGTCAGACCTTCAAACTGCACTTGATTCCCTCTGGTATTTTATATCCAGACACAGAGTGCGTGATTGGCTGTGGGACAGTCATCGATCCACAAGTTTTAATAAAAGAACTCGACCAATTAGAAAGTTTAAATATTTCTACGAAAAATCTGCTCATTTCGGAGACAGCCCATGTCACGATGCCCTACCATCGATTAATCGATAAGGCATCAGAAGAAAGACGGGGAAGCCATAAAATCGGCACGACTGGTCGAGGGATTGGCCCTACCTACGCTGACAAATCAGAGCGTACAGGGATTAGAATACTAGACTTGATGGACGAAAAAGCCCTGCGCGACCAGTTGGAATGGACGATTAATTATAAGAACGTTATTTTAGAAAAGCTGTATAACATACCACCGTTAGATCCGCAACAGGTGATCGAAGAGTATCTAGGTTATGCAGAACGTCTGCGACCTTACGTCGTTGATACTTCATTTAAGATATACGATGCAGTACAAAAGCGGCGCAACATCTTATTTGAAGGGGCGCAAGGGACGCTGTTGGACTTAGACCACGGAACTTATCCCTATGTGACATCCTCCAACCCGGTGGCGGGAGGGGCTTGTGTCGGCACAGGGTTAGGCCCGACAATGATAGACCGCGTAATTGGTGTTTCTAAAGCTTACACCACAAGAGTTGGTGAAGGCCCATTTCCTACCGAATTGGAAGGGGAATTAGGAGAACACCTGTGCGATCGCGGCGCAGAATTCGGCACAACCACCGGACGCAAACGCCGTTGTGGTTGGTTTGATGCTGTTATCGGTCGTTATGCCGTGAGAATCAACGGCATGGACTGTATGGCGATTACCAAACTAGATGTCCTCGACGAATTAGAGGAAATCAAAGTTTGTGTCGCCTACGAAATAGACGGTGAACACTGTGAAAACTTCCCCACTAGCGCGAGAAAGTTTGCCCAGTGTCGCCCCGTTTACAAAACCTTACCAGGCTGGCAAGTACCCACCAGCGAATGCCGCAGCCTAGAAGACTTGCCACCGCAAGCATTGGACTACCTGAAATTCCTAGCAGAATTAATGGAAGTCCCGATCGCGATCGTCTCACTAGGCGCAAGTCGTGATCAAACTATTATCGTAGAAGACCCAATTCACGGGCCAAAACGCGCCCTACTCCACCCTGATGGGACTCCCGCTTCCTTGCTGAGTGCGTAGTGAGTGCTGTTAGCGGTAGCGCGGCGTTTAGCCGGTGCTGTTAGCGGTAGCGCGGCGTTTAGCCGGTGGTGAGTGCTGAGTGCTGAGTCAGAAGTTAAAAGTCAAAGGTCTAAAGTTTTTTACTAATGACCAATGACCAATGACTAATGACTAATGACTAATGACTAATGACTAATGACTAACACCTGATAACTGATAACTGATATGGCTTTGACTGTTGAATCTAAAACCAGACCAGAAGGTAGCAAACCCAACGCATTACGTCGTTCTGGATTAATCCCCGCTAACTTATACGGTCACAAAGGTAGAGAATCTATCTCTTTAGTAGTTGATGCTAAGGTTGTAGAACGTCTACTAAAATCTGCTGCCGTAGAAAAAACAGAGATTGAACTCTCCATTCCCGAATTGCAATGGACTGGTAAAACTGTACTGAAAGAAGTTCAGGTACATCCAGCTAAAGGTACTCCTTACCACATTAGTTTTTGCGCTACAGCTAACAGCAAGTAGACAAAAGCAAGAGCATTTGAAATTCTGTCATAATTGCTAATAAAACCAGGGTTTTAGCCCTGGTTTTTTGTTTTTCAAATATTTGAGTAATTAGAACCCTTCGGGAAACTCACCCACGCACTTTTTTGTAAAGTCTAAAATTGGTATAACTCTCAATCTCGCATCTAACGATAGTACGTAAATCCAACAAGTAGGGGTAATCAAATGCAAATCGTTAAGACAGAGGTGAAAATTTCTACGCCTGATGGACAAATGCCTGGGTTTTTGTATAAGCCTGCTGAATTTGGGCAAAAGCCAGCAGTGATTCTCCTGATGGAAGCATTTGGCTTAACTTCCCATATTCAAGACGTAGCAGCCCGAATTGCTAATGAAGGCTACGTAGTTCTTACGCCAGATTTGTATTATCGTGAGTTGCCAAACAATAAATTTGGGTATGCAGAGGTTGAGCAAGCGATGGCGATGATGTACCGCATGGACTTTGGGAAACCAGTAGAGGAGGATATTGGAGCTGCGATCGCTTATGTAAAGTCACAGCCAGATGTATTCCCAGAGAGAATCGGAGTGACCGGATTTTGCTTGGGTGGTGGTTTGTCCTTTCTTACTGCTTGCAAATTTTCAGACAAAATAGCAGCTGTAGCTCCCTTCTATGGCATGGTTCTAGATGAATGGATAGAAGCAATCACCAACATCACAGTACCTATTTACTTATTTCATGGTGGTATTGATCCATTTATTCCCCTGGAACGTGTTCAGCAAATCGAAACTCGTTTCCAAGAACTTGGCAAAGAATACAAACTGCAAGTTTATCCTGATGCTGATCATGGCTTTTTCTGCAATGAGCGTTCTTCTTATAACCTGTCAGCCGCAGAAGATTCATGGCGTGAGCTAACACAGTTTTTTCACAGACATTTACAAAAACCTATCTAAGTTGACTCACTGTTAACTACAAGGGTCACAATATTCCATCTGGTAGACTGAAGTCATTAATTGGGCGAAGTTGACCTATGACTACAACGATAGACCAAGCAAAACAACAAAAGCCCCTCAGTTTTGAAGAGTTTCTCACCCTTTATGGTAGCGATCGCCGCTATGAACTGATCGATGGAGAAGTATTTGACTTGGAACCAACAGGACTGCATGAAGAGGTTGCGGCTTTCATTACCACCAAGATTTGCGTTCAGATTGACAGCGCAGGCTTACCTTGGTTTGTTCTTCAGCGAGGACTATTGCGCCCTTCTAACATCGGTATGACAGCATTTCGCCCTGACGTTGCAGTTGTTGATAGAAATGAACTTACCAAAGAACCACTGTGGTCTGAACAATCGATTCTGACCCTTGGTAGTTCAATTAAGTTGGTGGTAGAAGTTGTCAGTAGTAACTGGCAAAATGACTATGCCCGTAAAGTAGAAGACTACTCGGTTTTAGGTATTCCCGAATATTGGATTGCAGACTATGTAGGTAGTGGTGGTACTCGACACATTGGCAAACCCAAACAACCCACCCTCTCTATCTGTACCCTAGTAAACGAAGAATATGAAATTCAACAGTTTCGAGGTACTCAAAACATCGTCTCTTTCACCTTTCCAGGTTTAAAACTAACGGATGAACAGGTGTTGAGGGCAGGTAGGTAATACCTTTTTTGGCGTTGCTGAATCAAAGTATGAAATGCAAAAATTACCCTTGTTTTTCTTTGCACCTTTGCGTCTTCTCTACGAGACGCTACGCGAATGCGCCTTTGCGTGAGAAAATTCATATTCTCAATCAGCAACGCTCCTTTTTTAATTGAAGATGCACTTGATTCTGCACTGTAGAGACGTTGTATGCAACTTCTCTACATCATTTACTTGCTGCAACTTCCTAGAGAATTGGGATAAGAACGAAAATTTGCACAATAGAGCGAAGAATTCAGACTTTCATCAGGCTAAAAATAGTACCATAATCAAGGTTTTAGCTAATCCCGAACTCAGATTAATTCTAAATTCCTATGACCGAAGTCACTCTTCCCGCTTTAATTGAGCAAATGTTGCAGCCAGGGTTCTACCCCCATCCTGTACAAGAATCGATTCAACTCATTCAAACCCACGTTTCCTATGTGTTGCTGACTGGGGACTATGCCTATAAATTGAAAAAAACAGTCAATTTCGGTTTTTTAGATTTCTCCACCCTAGAGAAACGCCAGCATTTTTGTCAGGAAGAATTGCGGTTAAATCAACGGGGCGCGGGGGAACTCTATTTAGAAGTGTTACCGATCACGTTGCAAGATGAGCAGTATATTCTAGCGGGGACAGGTGAGCCTGTAGAATATGCAGTTAAAATGCGTCAGTTTCCCCAAGATACTCTACTTAGTTCACTATTTGCTGAAGGGAAGTTAGACGAAACCCATTTAGAAGAATTAGGACGGGTTGTGGCACAATACCACGCCAAAACCGAGACGAATGACTATATTCGGAGTTTTGGGGAAGTTGCTCAAGTTAGAGCCGCATTTGATGAAAATTACCAGCAAACCGAAAAATATATTGGTGGGCCACAAACTCAGACACAGTTTGACGAAACTAAAGCCTACACCGACCGTTTTTTTGCCGAAAAACAAGAGTTATTTCAACGCCGCATCCAAAATGACTATATTCGGGAATGTCATGGCGACTTACACCTGAGAAATATTTGTCTGTGGCAAGATAAAATTTTGTTGTTTGATTGTATCGAGTTTAACGAACCATTCCGCTTTGTGGATGTCATGTTTGATGTTGCTTATGCCGTCATGGATTTAGAAGCACAGCAGCGTCCTGATTTAAGTAATGCTTATCTTAATACTTATTTAGAAGAGACTGGTGATTGGGAAGGATTAGAAGTATTACCAATATATGTAAATCGTCAATCCTATGTCCGAGCCAAGGTGACATCATTTTTGTTAGATGACCCCAGTGTACCAGCTAGCGTCAAAGAAGAAGCCAGGAAAACAGCAGCCCAATACTACAAACTAGCTTGGGAATATACTCAACCCAAACAAGGAAAACTGATTTTAACTTCAGGTTTATCTGGTTCGGGAAAAAGCACAACAGCTAAATATTTAGCACGACAAACAGGCGCGATTCATATTCGTTCTGATGCAGTTAGAAAACACTTAGGGGGAATTCCTCTGCATGAACGGGGAGGTAATGATTTATATACCCCCGAAATGACACACAAAACTTATGCACGGTTATTGAATTTGGGGATTATACTAGCTAATCAAGGTTACACCGTAATTTTAGATGCTAAGTATGATAAACAAGAACTGAGACAAGAAGCGATCGCCCAAGCCCAAAAACACCAACTACCCCTGCAAATTATTTACTGCACAGCCCCCTTAGAAGTTGTCAAAGAACGCCTAGCTAACCGTACTGGTGATATTGCTGATGCCACAGTAGACTTATTAGCCTCACAACTCAAGCAAACAGAAGCCTTTACCGACACCGAAAAACCCTACGTACAAATTTGGGATACAACCCAACCACCGCAAACACAATTACCAAAATTCAGTAGTATAAAGTAAATATTTTGAGGATGAGGCAGGGGGTGGAAGAATTTTGGATTTTGGATTGAATCATACAGTTTAAAATGTAAAATTCTCAATCCAAAATTGAAAGCGCAAGGGACAAGAGGTAAAAACTTTTATACACCCCCACCCCCTTACACCCTTAGACCCCTACACCCCTATTTTCCCCATGTCACAAAACAAAAACTTATTCAATTTTTCCCCTGAGTCTATATCTCAATTTCTCTTTGGGGCCTTCATCGCATTTATTTTGAACTCGACAGGAACAACAATTACCTTAAGTATTTTCTTGGGTATTCTGGGTTGGTTTATGTTGGGTTGGTTTACTAATACTACTAAAACTAGTCCCCAACCCCCCACAGTACCCTCGGCTGATGGGATTGATGCTGGATTAAAATATTGGTTATTTTTCTTACTAGGATTTAGTTGGTTAGGCTATCCAGCACTCATGAGCATCATACTTGGCGGTATTGGTGCTTTGGCTGGGGGTTGGACGATCGCTTGGTGGAGAAGTAAGGAACAAACTCAAACACAATTACCAGTAGAAGTTGTAGAAGATGTGGAAGGTCAACAGCAACAGTCTACCAGTAGAATTACCAGACAGCAAAAAAGGAGAGCTAGCCGTCGTTATCGTCGCGTACCTGGTAGTTTTAGTTTTAAGTTTTGGGGTAAGTAGGGATTGGGGACACTTCGACAAGCTCAGTGCTTCGCTGGGGACTGGGGACTAGGTATTGGGAATCTTCTCTGCTTCTTTGTGTCCTCTCTCCTATAACTTATGCCCTGTTATGTTTTTATATCTTTCTAAGTTATTACCGTTATTATTTTATCCGTTGGGACTGGCTTGTGTCAGTTTAGTATTTGCTTTATTTAATCTGAAGAAACGACCGCGTGTTGCAGCGATCGCTATTTCTTGGGCGTTAATTTTATTATTATTGTGCGGTAATGCTTGGGTTTCTAAATATTTGGTGCGATCGCTAGAATGGCAAAATATTCCCTCAGCCCAATTACCTACAGCAGAAGCAATTGTAGTATTAGGTGGTGCAACTAAATCAGCCTTTCCTCCACGTCCGACAGTTGATTTGAGTGAACAGGGCGATCGCGTGATTTATGCGGCTCAACTATACCGTCAAAAAAAGGCTCCTCTAATTATCCTCAGTGGTGGAAGAATTGATTGGCGGGGGAGTGGTTCATCAGAATCAGCAGATATGGTAACTCTCCTGACATCTATCGGGATTCCCAGCGAAGCATTAATTCAAGAACCAGATTCCCTCAATACTTATCAAAATGCCGTCAACGTCAAAAAAATTCTTGAATCTCGCGGTATTCGGCAAATACTGTTAGTTACTTCCGCCTTACATATGCCGCGATCGTTGAAAATTTTTCAGCGTCAAGGTATTGATGCTATTCCCGCACCAACAGACTTTCTCGTCAGCCAAGGCGAACTCCAAGAACTCACCAGCAGCCCCAAAGCCGCTATCCTCAACTTATTACCAGACACTGACAATCTACACCAATTTACTAATGCCCTTAAAGAATATGTTGGTAGCTTCGTTTATTGGTTACGGGGATGGTTGTGATTAGTCAATAGTCAATAGTCAATAGTCATTAGTCATTACTCAATAGTCATTAGTCATTAGTCATTAGTCATTACTCAGCACTCAGCACTCAGCACTCATTACTCATTACTCAGCACTCATTACTGATCCCTAACTAATCGAATCGAGAATTTACATGATATTTGTGTCCTGCCATTGCAAGAGCAATAAAGCCCCAAAGTACCATCCCAGGCATCCCTAACATTCCACTATTTCCTAACAACGTTGATAACATACCCACACTAATTGCTCTAGATGCAGCCATAAAAGTATCAAACCGATATTCCGAATATTGAAAAGATCCCGCAAACGCCATAAATATTGCGACTAAGTAAAATACACCGCCAAACCAACCTAATGTGAAAAACATATCTAAAATGCCACTATCAATCACAATCGGTTCTAAAATACCTTTTTTATTCACAATAAAAGTATTGCCGACACCGTTACCTAAACCATTAGTTAAAGCACTATTTAAACCATCTTCATATATTTTTTGTCTGACCTTAGCACTGTCATCTTTATCTAACTGAGAAAAAGTTTCAAATCTAGTAGTAATAGGTTCGGAGAATTCTTTGATTTGTGTTAGTGGAACTATACACAGTGCCATGATCAAAATAGTTATGAACAGTCGCATTTGCAAATGAGCTTTTAAGGCAGTTAAAAAAGTAAGAAATGCTATTAACCAACCACCCCACAATGTACGTACTGTTGTGAGTAAGAAAGCCAAATAACCAATTGCAGAAGCAGGAATACGGAGAAAATTTTTATTACTAAATAACAATACCAAACCTGCCATCATCATAGCGGCATAGGGTGCAGGAGATGCCATCGTACTCCAAACCCTTAATTTTAAAGGCTCAGGATCACCCATACTAGTCAATTTTGTACTAGTTAACCAGAATAAATCCCACTCAGGCGCAACTAAAAACTGTATCACCCCATAAATACCTGTGACTAATACACCCCAAAGAAAAGTCCTCTCGATAGTACGACGGTATGAGGGATAATCTCGCCAATTAATAAATAGATAAAAACCAAAAGTAATAGGTGTTAACCAATCTAAAAGACCCCGTGCCGCAGTAAAAGGTGATGTTTTAATCACGCCAATCAGAAAGCCGTAAAACACACCTAAAAATGCCAAGACAAAAGGTAAACTGCCTTGGCGCAGTGACCTTGGCAGTTCTTTTAAAAAAGTATGTAAAGTTAATAACGTCACTAAATATTGTGACACCAACATAAAACGCGTTGCGTCCCAACCACTTCTATAATCGACCAAACGAGCCACGAAGGGAGTAACAAACCAAATCCACCAAGTAAAACCTGTATAAAGTAAAGGGTATCGCAGATATAAAAAAATACCGACAGCAAAAGACATGATCACATAAGCCGTGCGAAGAATACCCGCCGCACCAGCAAAAATACAGACTGCGGAAAACAAAATGAAAGATAATATAGCTGCCCAAGCTAACGGCGGTTGTTTGCCGAACACAAACTGTTTTCTCGGTGGACTATTAGGAAGTGTATGTATTTGAACCACTTAAAATCTCCGGTTAGTCATTAGTCATTAGTCAATAGTCAATAGTCAATAGTCATTAGTTCTTCTCCCCTGCTCCCTTTCCCAGTCCCCAGTCCCCATTCCCCATTCCCCATGCCCTATGCCCTATGCCCTATGCCCCATTCCCCATTCCCTTTTGAATTGCCACGTTTGCCAACCTTGCCAGCGACCACGCCAGGAAGCTAGTAGTTTTTTTCCTGCTAACAGGCCTTCGCTGGGGAGAAAACGTAACCATTGAATTAAACCCATAGCGTCCCTTGTTCCGACTAATCCAGCCCAGAACAAAAACGCTAATCTTTGTGTGGGCGATAAATGTTCTAGTAATGCTAAGGTTTCGTTGTGTACGGCATTAACTACAGCAAGAGCATTGAATTGATTGCGCTGATCTTCGTCAAATCTTTGGGCGGGATAATGATTCACTCCGACTTGAGGATCATAAATGAGTTTCCAGCCGGCGCGCTTGAGGGCGAGACAAAAGGCTACTTCAAAGTGAACTTGCGCGCCTGTACCTAACATCCGTCGGTCAAAGTGCAATTGTTGAATGGCTTGGCGGCGAAAGCTCATGTTAACACCCTTGAGAACATCTACCTCACGGGGTGCGCCGATACCTTGATGGTGATTACCAATGATGCGTCCAAACCAATGGACTTGTCCCACAACTGGACAAGCTCCATCTTCTAAATGTTTTCCGTGATATACCCAATCCCTGCCGCCGACTCCGCCCACGCGCTCATCTGACAGGAAATGAGTTTCAATTTGTGCTAGCCAATTAGTATGCGGGGCGGCATCATCATCGGTAAAGGCGACAATGTCTCCTTGGGCAACATTTAAACCAGCATTCATCGCTGCCACTACACCAGGAATAGTGACTGTAGTGGCGCGTAATGGTAACAGCAGAGGGTCAAAAGTGGTGAGAAACTGCCAAGTTTCTTGGTCTGAATCACGGACTACTAATACTACCTCATCGGCTGGACGTATTTGTTTATGTAAAGCATTTAAACAGCGTTCTAGGTCTTTGGTACGGCGGTAAGTAGGGATGATGACGGTGATTTTCATCACTGCTTTAACTCCTCGAATAAATCCACATAGCACTTAGCCATGTTTGTCCAACTGTGTTGAGTGGCGATCGCTCTGGCGGTTGTACCCATTGTTTGTCTCAGCAGGCGATCGCTACTCAAAGTCAACATCGCTTTGGCTAAACCTTCAACATCGTCTGAGTCTGCCAAAACCATGCCAGATTCAGGTTTTACTAAATCGGCTGCACCTGTACTACTAGCGGTAATCACGGGCAACCCAGAAGCCATTGCCTCAATTACTACTAAACCAAATGGCTCATACCGAGAGGGAAACACGAAAAAATCAACAGCTTTCATCAAGTCGGGAATATCACGACGTAGTCCCAGAAAATGGACTCGCTCCTGCAATCCCAACGCTGTGGCTAACTCCAGATAGGGACTACCTTCCGTAATTCCAGCTACCGCCAGATGTAAATCAGGAACTTTGACTAAAGCTTTGAGAACTGTATCTAGATTTTTGCGAGCAAGTCTGATATCACCAGCAAACAACGCCAGAGGAACATCTATTGGTAGATTCCATTGCTGACGGTTAATCTTTCCTGGTGCAAATTCCTCTAAATCCACACCGTTGACAATGACTCGAATATTTTTTGGCAATACACCAATGGCTTGCAAATCCTGCGCCACCTTCTTAGAAACCGCCACCACAACCCGCGCCTGACGAAAAGCTCGTTTTTCCCAATGTGCATTTAAAGCTGTATATAACCACTGGTAAAAGTTATAAAAAATTCGGCGTGACTTGTGTGCAGCCTTTCCAGACGAGAATTTCAACCAGGAACTATGGACAAAATGTGCTGCATTGACATCACCACGTTCATGAGTAATTGCACCATTGATTTTAACTACATCAATCTCATGGCGATGTTGACGCAACCAGTTTGTACTGACAAAAGCAAAGATAAAATTACGCAATAATTCCGTCGGCCATCCTTCCACCGGAATAGCCACCCAATTAACTTGGGGATGTTGTTGTAATTCAGCCGCTACTTGACTAGCTAATAAAGTAACGTGATGACCACGACGAATAGCTTCTAAAGCCACTTCATAGTTTACTCGTCCTTGACCATCACCTTTAATAACATTATGTGTAACAATACATACTTTCACAATTAATTACCCTGTGAAATATAGGATTAATAGGGGATGGGGACTGGGGATTGGGGACACTTCGACAAGCTCAGTGCTTCGCTGGGGACTGGGGATTGGGGACACTTCGACAAGCTCAGTGCTTCGCTGGGGACTGGGGATTGGGGATTGGGGACTGGGGAGACAAGGTAGACAAGGGAGAATTTATTTTCTAACTCACAACTCAGCACTCACAACTCAGCACTCAGCACTCAGCACTCAGCACTCAGCACTCAGCACTCAGCACTCCCCACTCTAAACCCCAAACGGTTGCCATAATCTTTGAACATGAGAACGACGAATAATTTCTGGCCAGGCTTGTAGTGAGCCTCGTTTCCATAGATATGCGGTCATGTGTACGACATATACAAAACAGAAAACCGCTAGCTTTAAGGCATTAGGGAATAAATTTTTATAACGTTTTATACCAACATATAATCTGGCAGCTTCTATAGAAATTTCGTAGTTAGTTAACTTACCAATGTCAGATACCATCAAAGAGCTTTTACCATTTGCTCCGGCATGAAATACTTGTAATTCTGGACAATGGAGAATTTTGTAGCCTCTTTTTAAGGCTCTTAAACAAAGTTCTGCATCTTCATAACCAAAAAATATATTTTCGTCCCACTGTTCTTGTTCAAGAAACTGACGAGGGAAAATAGACGCATGAATTGCTACAGTTTCGGGAATATCGCTAGCACAGAAATATCCTCGAAAAGACAACTTGCCAGAAACCATCTGACCGCCATCGGAACAGCGACTGACACCGGAAAGAATAGTGTTATTTTGCTGTTCTGATGACATTTGCTGATATCGCGCGATCGCACCAGCTAGAAAGTCGGAATCAACATAAATATCATCATCAATAAATGCCACAAAGTCAGTTTCAGACACAGAAATGGCATTTACTGCATTGTTACGATTAGCACAAACACCAATCCGAGGCCCAGTAATATAAATCGTTTGGGGATATTGTTGAACAATCCGATAATTTTGTTGCTGTACTTCTATATCCGGTGAATCATCAGACACCACAACAGAGTGCGGTTTGACATCAGAATTCCACAGCGATCGCAAACAATTTTCCAAATCCTGCGGACGATTTCTAGTTGTGATGCAAGCAGATATTCGCATTTTAATTACCTACTAGGGGATTGGGGACTAATGACTATTGACTAATGACTAATGACTGTTGACTGTTGACTATTAACTATTGACTGTTGACTATTGACTAATGACTAAAATTTAGATGCGATCGCAGGGGGTGTAAAACTCAGCATTAGTCCGGCTAGGGTTCTGAGTTTTAGACTCTCTTTGAGGGAACGCCAAAAGTAAGGGCGAGCAGCTTCTAGCTGTTGATTACGTATTAAACCTATGCCTAACGTGGTGCTGACATGGGCCCATTGCTGTTGAAAATAGGGTTGAAATTCTTTTAGTCTTTCATCTGCCATAAATTGCTCATAGCAGAACATATCGGCTTGTGCTTTGCGGATTTTGGCTTGGGGGTTGCGTTTACCACTCAGCATTGTGTCTGTTTGTTCATGGACACGATAACGCGTCAGTTTTTCTGGATAAAAATAAGCTCCTAATCCAGAACGACAACAAAGATAGTTCAAATATATATCCCATGAACCCCCAACTTCAGCCGGAATGGCATCCCAATCAATCACATCCCGACGAATCACCGCAGCTGTGGCTGAAGAGACGGATCTATCTATTAAAGCGAGACGATAAAAGGGTTGATATATGCCTTTAGCCAGATGCGATCGCTTATAAAACTGGGAACATTCTTGAGTCATCCCATCATCTATATTGCCTTGTGCATCAATGACGTAATGATCACAAAAAGCTAAAGCCAAATTTGGGTTAGCCTCCAATGGTGGGACAAGCTTTTCTAAAAAGTCTGCTTCCCACATATCATCATCTAACAAACTAGCGATATATTTTCCCCGCGCCATTTTGAAAGCTTTGATGGTGTTTCCAAACATCCCCAAGTTTGTTGTATTGCGAGAAAAACGAATCCGAGGATCGTTAAAAGACTCGACAATAGCTTGGGGATTTTCAGGACTACAGTTATCAGAAACAATAATTTCAATATGGCGATAGGTTTGTCTGACAGCACTTGTTAAGGCTGCTTTTAAGTAATCTGGACGATTATAAGTAGGTGTGATGACGCTCACCAAGGGAGTTGGGGAGTTAGTATCTATAGCCATAATTTTGAATAATTATTTTTGCCGGATTGCGTTTTTACAAGCAAATAATAACGATGCCACGAATTAGTTGTAATTTATGATGACTTCCAGCCTTGTACTGCTATGGGATGAATTTTGGCAAGAATCCGTGATATTTTTGACGGGACAAGAGCTAAAGTTGATAATAGTAATAATGTCCCATACCAAAGAATAACTTTACTTGCTGATATGATGATTTTCCCTTGAGGAGCGAACTGAAGAGCTAATTTAATTTGTGCTATCGCTCTACCTATATCACCTCTTGTGAACAAGCCTTGTGCTGTTTCTAGAGCGAAGTAAGCACAATTGATTTTTGCTTGTTGGATAACTCTTGCAGGTACAGTGTTAGGTAAATAGTCTGCAAAAATTTCTATAGCTTTGTACAAATTCTGGATGTAATGACCATTGATGACATTTCGTCTAGTCTGAGAATAGGAACGCACTCGATAAAGTGCCAAGGCTTCAATTTCATACCAAATGGGGTAATTAGCTGCAATTCTTACCCACATTTCCCAGTCTTCACCACATTTTAAGCGATGATTAAAGCCTCCCAAATTTTCGTAGACTGCGCGACGTACCACTATTGAAGGTGTTTGAATACAACAAACACCAGCAATCTGATTTAACCAATGACTGGGTAAAATACCACTCTGTTTCTGTTCTAAATCAGACAAATTTTGCCAATGATTATATTCATCAATAAAAACATTACGACAAAAAGCCGCGCCAATTTCTGGATGCTGCTGAAAGGCTGGAGCCATCTTTTGATAGAATCCATCGCGTACTAAATCATCGCCATGTAGCTGATGAATTAATTCACCCCGTGCCAGTTCTAAGCAGGTTTGAAAATTTTTGGTAATACCGACATTCTGTGGTTGGCGATAAAACTCAACACGACCTTTTCCTATTTCTGCTACTACAGCCTCTGGATCATCTTCTAGGGAATGATCATCCACAACCATAATTTGCATAATATCGGGGCCGGGATCTTGCGCTAATACGCTAGCTAAAGTTTCACGCAGATATTCTGCACAATTGTAAGTAGGAATCATCACTGACCACAGTGGACGTTTAACTCCCTGTGGAACTGGTGAAATGATAGGAATATCATTATTGTATGGACTCATTTTTTCAGAATAAAAAGTTGGATATGAGTTTTTTTAAGATGATTTCAGGTAGTTGAGGGCTGCGGAATTAGCTGTTGTTTGATATTTTGAATTCCTTGATATTTTGCGTAATAGCGATCGCATTCCCTCCCAAGCCATGATTCTCATAGCAGATTTAATCACTTTGAAGGAAGCACGATACTGAAGTGCTATTTGCAATTGAGCGATCGCTTGCGGTATCTTGTCTTGAGCAAACAATGCTAAAGCCGCTTCTAAAGATAAGAAAGCACAGTTTTGCTTGGCTTTTTTATGAACTTTGCCATTGATAATAGAGGGTAAATAAGATTGAAAAATAATCTCTACAGTATCAAAGGTTTCTTGAATGAAAGTTTTACTTTTAGCGTTGAGTTGGGTAACAGACAAAAAGTGTCTACGCCATAACGTTAAAGGTTCCACCTCAAACCACATGGGGTAATTGGCGAACACTCTCACCCACATTTCCCAGTCGCCACTCAAACCACAGCGTCGGTCATATCCTCCTAGTTGTTCATACACTTCACGGCGTACTACTGCAACTGATGGGACGGAAATACAACATAGTTCGGCAATGCGCTCTATCCAACGGCTAGGAAGAATCCCACTTTCTGGTAACTCTAAACAAGAAAGTCCTTGCCAATTGCTATGCTCATCAATATATACACTGCGACAAAAGGCAGCACCAAGTTGCGGATTTTCTTGGAAAGCTTGCGCCATTCTTGAATAAAAACCATCGCGCACACAGTCATCACTATGCAGAAGATGAATCAAGTGACCGCGTGCTAATTCTAAACAAGTATGAGAGTTATTAACCGCACCGACATTGGTAGGTTGACGATAGAATTCCACACGACCTTGACCTAGTTCCGCAACTACGGCTGCGGGATCATCTTGTGTGGAACAATTATCAATCACTGCAATTTGCATGATATCGGGGCCAGGATCTTGCGCTAACACACTAGCTAAAGTTTCACGCAGATATTCTGCACAATTGTAAGTAGGAATCATCACTGACCACAGTGGACGTGTAACTCCTGCTGGAACTGGTGCGATCGTCGGACAATGAGGATGTGGTAAATTCATAACCTTAATAATTGCCAATTACATTTACTACTAAATTGTTGTACTTTCCGTATTAACAGCAGGACGAGCCAAAAATTTTCCACTCTTGGACAAAAACCGAGCTAGATAATACACACGTTCTTGCCAGGAGTAGAAAGACCAACCCAAAATTAAACGGGAAATAGCCCAAACTTCACGACTATTCCATTTACCTTGCTGGTAATACTTAGTGCGGCGATACTGAAGATTACGGGATAGGTCAACTCTGGTAGGATAATTAATCCGTTCCAAAAATTCGTTAATGTAGCGGTTGGTTTGTTCAATTCCTGCTTGTGCTTTTGCTTCCTGTTCTTTGGTGGCTACCCCTTGACCGATGTGATTGTTCGCGCCATGAATGCGGTAACTACCTAAATTTTCGTGTAGTGTTTTAATCTTACCTAAAAAAGCAGTGCAGTAAATTATGCAACCATCAGCCCAAATCCGCCATTTAATCGGGTCAATAGGGAACACTTTTGCTAATGCTTCCCGCCGATAGGAAAGTCCAGAAGTCGGAGGAAAACACCAAGCATTACCAGTATTTAAGACTACTTTAGCTAAATCCTCACTCAACTTTGGCCCCTGAGTAGAAGCATTATTCACGTACTTGTCATCAGCATCAATAATATCCAAGTGGTGCATGACACCTACTACATCTGATGTGTTGAATATCTCAACAATGCGCTGCACTTTTTCAGGTTTCCAAATATCATCAGCATCTAAAAAGGCGATGATATCACCACTAGCGGCTTGAAATCCTGCGTTAAAAGCACCACCTTGTCCTTGATTGGGTTGGAAAATAGTTTTGATTTGATTTGGTGCTTTTGCTTGCAGTTTGGTGATCACATCGCGACTATCATCTTTAGAACCGTCATCGACAATAATGATTTCGATGTTGGAATAGGTTTGAGCTAAAACAGAATCAACTGTTTTGGGAAGATAACGAGCGTAGTTATAGTTAGAAATAATGACGGAAACTTTCATAGTAATATTTATGATCGGGAATAGGGAATGGGGAATGGGGAATAGGGAATAGGGAATAGGGAATGGGGAATGGGGTGAAATTTCTTGTATACCAATTCACCAAAATTCTGAAATAAATCCAAATCTAGAAACCCGTGTAGGATAGAGATTTATTAATTTTGAATTTTGAATTTTGAATTGGTATTACACCCCTGTATATTTCAAGATTGACTAGTTTGATTTTGCATTTGGTGGTATTTCCACAACTTTCCTTTGAGTTCTAGTAATTCTTGATAGCCGCCTTGTTCTATTATTTTTCCTTGTTCGAGAACTACGACTTTATCAGCTTTCGCAATAGTTGATAGTCGATGAGCGATCGCAATTACGGTTCTACCCACAGCTAGTTTTTCTAAAGACTCTTGAATCAATCGCTCGGATACTGAATCTAAAGCACTGGTAGCTTCATCGAGGATGAGGATTTCGGGATCTCTGAGTAATGCACGAGCTATTGCTAGTCTTTGTCTTTGTCCTCCCGATAAGCGTACACCGCGATCGCCTAATTTAGTATCGAATCCTTCTGGCATTTCTTCGATAAATTCTAAGGCGTTTGCTAGTTGAGCCGCTTCACGAATTTGTGCTTGACTCGCTCCTGATGTCCCGTAAGCAATATTTTCTCGTACCGAAGTGTTGAAAATAAATGTGTCTTGACTAACTACAGCCATTTTTTGACGGAAGGAATAAATATCCAATTTCTGTAAATCAATACCATCGACTAAAATATGGCCTTCGGTGGGATCGTAAAATCGGGGAATTAAATCAGCTAATGTAGTTTTACCTGCTCCAGAAGCTCCTACTAGTGCGGTTGTACGACCACGTTCAATAGTCAAGGTAATATTATTCAGCACTAAATTATCGGCAGTATAACCAAAATCTACAGATACTAAATCTATTGAGCGTTTTAAACCTGAAAATTTAATTTTGCCATTTTGGAGATAAGGTTTATTCTGAGTTTGCAAAATCTCTTTAATCTTCTCTGCCGAGCCTTGCAATGTACTCAAGAAAGCCATAGTACCATTGACATCTTGAATGTTAGGAATGACTCTAACTAGAACAAAGAAAAATGTCAATAATGAAGCAACTGGTAATGTAAAAGTTGTGAAAGAAATCACAATCAAACTAATTAACACTGTTGTGGCGATGCCTTCTGCTATCGGCTTCACCATTGTCCACGCTAAGACAACCTTAATAGCAGCATTCAGTTGATTGGTACTAGCTCTATAAAAACGCTGTCTTTCAAATTCTTGTGTACCAAAAGCGTGAATTGTACGAATCCCGTTAATAAGTTCAACAGCCGTAGCTGTAAATTGAGAGTTAGCTTGTGAAATACCAAAACTGGTTTCTCTGACGCGTTTATTTAATGTAGATAGTCCTACGGCTAGCAGTGCAAAGATGAGAACAGAAACCAAAGAAAGTTGCCATGATATTAAAAACATCACAATGAAATAAACACAAACTGTGAGGAATCTAGTAAAAACGAAAGCCGCTCCACTAAAAGCCTGTTTGATTCTTTCAATCTCTGTAGTAATTGTATTAATGAGTTCTCCAGAACGGGTTTGAGTAAAATAACTCAACCTCATCGCCTGCAATTGTTCAAAGATTTGCTTATGCAAGCGATCTGCTAAATTAAGTTGAGCCGATTCGGTGTAGATGCCGGCAAAGTAATTGAAGGTAGCACGCATCCAGGTACTCAACAAAATTAATATAGATATGCGATATATAGGGCTAATCGGCACAATATCAGAGACTAAAACTACATCAACCCAAGCAATACCCGTGTGCATTGGTTGATTAGGATTAGTCAGATTTTGTAAAAATGACAGGAGAAATCCAATACTAACACCTTCAAAGCTGGCAGCTAGAAAGGAAAATATAACGGCTAAAATAGCTATTTTGCGAAAATGCTTTAACTCTCGCAAAATCAAATAATTGTTTTGCCAAAATTTATTGGCTCTCAATAAATTAATCGGTTGTTTAGGCATTTTAATTTAGTGATTACTTGTCTAGAAAAAATATGGTTACAACAGTTGTCAGTTATCAGTCCTAACGGTGTATATTTGAGAATTTATAAGAGACACCAATACTATTCACTGTTCACTGTTAAAATCTGGCTGGATTTAGGAGATTGATGGACTGTCAATATTTAACAGTCCATCGAACCGTAGTTAAAACTAGATTTGTGCAGAATTTTGACTGTATAAAACCCTATTAATTTAGTATTTCTTACATCCTGGTTAACTCTCAGGATAAAGTAAATTAAAGAGTTATACTCTGAAAATGCACTATTTACGACTCTGTTTTAACTTCCCATGAATTTGTGACAATTGGTAGCGTACTTAGCTGTTCTGGTCTAGATAAACTGATTCGTACCGCATCTTCTAAAGTCCAGCAACGGGTGAAAATTAAACTAATATCACCCCGAATGACATTCCATAATATTGGGAGATTTTCTAAGCCAGATTGGCGTAACCAGTACCCCAACTGACTATTTTTCTGACTATTGGTAGAAAATCTAATTAGTTGAAATAGTTTGCCTTTTTCCCCTACACACCACTCACGACTAAATAATGATTGTGGTGAATAAAGTTGTATGAGCATGAATAACACTGCCATGACTGGAAATAATGACAGCAGTAATAAGCCTGCAATTAATCTATCTATAACTTGCAGCCATATTGCTCCTTGGCTAGTTCTTTTGAATAGTCTTGAACCATCAGCAACGCGCAAAAATATCGGTTTATGAGCTTGCTGACAAGCTTCAGCCCAAAACTCTAACATATCTGTGCCGAGTTTTGCATCTATACTCACCAAATTAACTGGCGAATGTTTTAAACACTCGACTAGCAATTGTTGATTATCAAAAGAGGGTAAATATAGCTGTGCTAATGTTTTAGCAGAGTTCACTAAAAGCTGACCCCGCCGCCATTGCAATGTGTAGTGAGAGGAGCAAGAAGCCAGTTGTTGAGGTGTGGGAGGATAGTAATGATCAAGGTTTGGAACTATTGTGCTGGTCATAGGTCTTTGGATTTATACAAAGTAAATCACTGCGGTAACATCAAAGACTATCAATGCCAAAGACTTTGAGGATAATTAGCATTTTTGGTCAAAGTTGTAGATATTGCCTTGAAAAACATCCTGGTAACAATTGTATAAACAGCTATTATCTAATTTGTTTGATAGTGCTGTTGGGCAATTTATGGTAACTGAAATACTAAATAGATAAATAGCACTAAACATCATGATAAATTTGACAGTGAAATGTTGAACTCTCGAATTTAAATTAGGGATGTTGGAGAGATTTAGAGAGCCGTAAATTCAGTGCCAGACTTTATCTTTTGTTATTAATTTGATTTTTGGCTATCTATTTACTTAGTTGAAAAAATTGATCAAGCTAGTTCAGTATTGTCTTTGATTCACCTAAAATCAATTTCAATCTCTAGGATATAAGACTCTGTAGAAATGACTATACGCCAGAAGGAATTCTTTATTTACTCTTTAAATAGACAGTGTTTTTCTAGTTTAATATAAAGGTGATATAAATATACTTAATTATTTGCTAACAATAATAGTTAATTTATTACACTAAAAAAGTTTAATAATTACAGATAAAAAAGTCAAGTATTCCAATAATTTTTAATATAAAATTGGGGCTATTTATAGAAATAAAACGCATAAAAAAATGTGCGATCGCCTGTCTTTCATTTGCTGCGATCGCACAATAAAAATAGGGACTGGGGATTGGGGATTAGGAACTAGGTTAAATATCTCCCCTGCCCCCTGCTCCCTGCCCCCTTGCCTTCTTCTACTTCTCCACCCCTTGATGTAAAGCAAATCGATTCTCCCTGGCGTACTGTACATATGTACTACCAGAGTTAGCCACCCCATTAGCAACAATTCCAATCAGGTTTAATCGGCTTAACATGGCTGTCGCTTCCGCGATTTGGGTACGTGTCACCTTACCCATACTTGCGACTAACACCACACTCCGACAAGAAGAAGCAGTTAACATGGCATCTACTAAACCCAGAACGGGTGGTGCGTCGATAATCACCAAATCATAGTTCTCCTCAAAGGCGTGCATCAGTTCCGCCATGCGGGGAGAACTCAGCAAATTGGCGGGATCAGTAGGTCTGGGGCCGGCTGTCAAAATATCAATGTAAGTTGAACCAACTGAATGAGTTCCTATTTGATGCGGTAAAGTAATCTCACTAGACAAAATAGTGGAGAGTCCTTGCTCATTCGGCAGATTTAACTGTTCATGTAAACTAGGCTGGCGTAAGTTGGCATCAATCAACAATACCCGTTTGTGTAGCCTAGCTGCACTCATTGCTAAACCTAAAGCAAAACCTGATTTACCCTCGTCTACCACAGGTGAGGAAATCATCAAAGACTTTAAACTAGCAACGGAATTTAAAAGTTCGATGTTTTTGTAAATCAAATCCAAGGATTCCCAACGGGGAGGAGATTGTAAAACCTCTACTGTCCAAGGTGCAGGCGTTTCTGGCTTACCAAATGGCAACTTAATTACAGATTCTCTGGTTTTAGCTGGTGGTAGTTTAGGTGTAGTTCCCAACAAAGGTAACGCCGCTTGTTTCTCCAATTCAGCCGTAGTGTGAACAGAATCATCAGATGCTTCTCGAATGAAAGCTGCAATACCACCCAACATTAACCCCACTACCGCACCTAACAATAGATTTTGCTGGAGATTGGGGCCTAACTTCATCCCAGCTTGGGGTTCTTCCACAACTTCCCAGTTAAATCCACCCTTGGCTAGTTCTTGACGCAACTGTTGTTCTGCACGCAACAATTGCTCTAACCTTTCTCGACTGAATTGCAACTGTGGTTTAATGCGGTTGTAATAAGCCAAAAGAGGCGGGAAGCGTTTAATTTCTTGGCGTATCTGATTTTCTTTTTGTGCCAGAGTTTGATCACGGGCAGTTAATGCAACTATGATTGTCTGGGTTTCTACGAGTTGGCTAGCCAGAGTTAAATCAATTTCACCAAACTGACCCTGTTCTAGAAGTGGTTCTCCAGACCTCATCACACTAGCAGACTTCACACCTAAAGTTCTGCCTACTTCTTGTTGCAATAATTCTTTTTGGCTTTGCAGTTGTTCTTTCAGCTTTTGAACACTGGGGGTTTCATCAGTGAAACGTAAGCGTTCTTGAGCTAACAACAATTCTGTTTTTTGAATTTCGTTGAGTAAACCTTGATAGCGGGTGGATTGACTCAGACGAGAAGCCACTAGAGCATTTTGGGGAGAACGGTTTAATTGTTCTTCTAGAGATTTTTGTTTAGCAATAGCCTCTTGATATTGAGAGCGAGTAGTGCGGCGTTCTTGCTCAATATTATTCAAAGAGTCTTCTAAGGCTTTGGCTTGTGCTTCAGGGTCGATTAAATTTTGGTTTCTGCGAAATCTTTGTAAGTTAGACTCAGCCGCATTCACTTCTTCGCTGGCTTTGCTCAACTGTTCTCGGATAACTTGCAAACCCTTTTGCAGACGAGTATCCTGTTGCTGTTTATTGTATTCCACATACACTTGACGAATTGCACTCAAAACTTTTTGAGTCTTTTCTGGGTCGTTATCTGTGTACTCTACTTGGAAAATTTTGGTAGCTAGATTATCTTCTTTAGTTCTGAGTTGCTCCAAAGCCAAGGTACTTTTGAGGTCAGCTACCGTAATATCTGGATATTCAGATTTTAGTTTATCAACTGCCTTTTGAATCAATCCTGAACTTTGCATCAAATTCAGTTGTGTAGCAGTATCTATCTGCACATCAGGTTCAAGAAACTGATTCTCAGGTCTAGTTGTATCATTTTTACCTTGATAGTTGGGTTCTACCAATAGCTGCATTGAGCTTTTAAACGTAGGCTTAGTTCTAGCGGTGACAAAAGCTGCGATCGCAATTGTAATGATAAAGACTCCCACAAACCAAGGAAATCTGCGAATAAATACCGCCAGAATTTGTCCATAACTGGGTTCTGTATCTTGATTGGAATTGACAATATTGGTGCTGAGACTAGTTTGAACCACGTTTATTATCCTTATTTGTGAATGGCTAGGAATTGGGAATGGGGCATTGGGAATGGGGTATTGGGCATTGGAAATGGTTCATTGATTGGGGGGATTAGGGAAGAATTGACTTCTTCTGCTTCAATTTCTCTGGGTTTCATATTCCCGATTCCCCATTCCCCATTCCCTATTCTCTGTTCCTTTTTTAAATACAAGCTTGGGCAATAACTCGTTCAACTTTGCTAAAAAAGACCTGTTCGGAAAAATTATTCACAGCATGATTACGAATATTTTCATAATTCCAAGAGATTCCTCCGGACTCTAATAATGCTGTTTGTAATGATTCGGGTGTTTGTCTTTTAAAGAAAACTCCTGTTTTTCCGTGGATTTGTGTATCTAATACACCACCAGCACCATAGGCAATTACTGGTGTTCCACTAGCATTAGCTTCTACCGGTACTAAACCATAGTCCTCTAAAGCTGCAACTATCACTGATTTAGCTTTAGAAAATAAGTCTTTACGCTGGCTATCACTCACATGACCTAAGAATTTAATATTACTCAATGCCTTCGCTTCTAATCGCTTTCTTTCTGGGCCGTCGCCGGAAATAAATAGCGGCCATCCCAACCAGTTAAAAGCTTCAACAATAACGTCGAGTCGCTTGTAACTAATCATGCGTGCCGAGGCTAAATAATATTCATCTTTGGTATCTGAGAAAATAAAGTTGCTCGTATCAATGGGATAATTCACCATGATGGCTGGTTTGCCATAAATTTTTTGAATTCGTTGAGCAACAGTTGTGGAATTAGCTATGTAAATATCTGGTTCTTGAGCATATTTCAGATCAATATCGCGCATTGCTTGGAATACTTTGGTAATTAAAGGCGCGAAATAGCGATAATCACTGTATTCTCGTAAATAAGTTTCCGTATCCCACAAAAAGCGGGTGACATTGTGACAAAAGCAAATATGTTTAGCATCTGGTCTTTTTCTGACAGCTTTCGCAAAGCTGGTACTACTACTAATAATTAAATCGTAGTCTTGTAAATCTAAAGCCCGAAAAGCTGGAAAGTATAAGGGAGCAATTAAGCGGAAATATTTAGTAGCACCAGGAATTTTTTGTAAGTAAGTCGTATTAACTAGGCGATCGCCAACATCAATAGTTTTTTCAGGGTCATATAAAGATGTAAAAATATCTGCTTCTGGATAGCGTTTACAGAGTAATTCAAATACTCGTTCTGCGCCGCCACGTTGGGTTAAATAATCATGTACTAGGGCAATTTTCATAAGTTTTAGTCAATAGTCAACAGTCAATAGTCATTAGTCATTAGTCATTAGTCGAAACTAAGCACTATATGCGAAATAAAATAATAAGATACCCTCAAGCCCCCTTGTGGAAGGGGGCTGTTTTTTAGGTATTTAAGCCAAATATTTTGACATCAATTATTCAAAATTCAACCAACATTGCAAAATCAAGTATCTGTCTTAAATTCTTAATTCTTAATTTTGAATTTTGAATTTTGAATTTTGAATTTTAAATTGATACTATCCCACTGTCACCAGAACTTTTTCAGGGGCAAAATATTTGTTTTGTTCGGCTCTGAGTTGGTCGCAAAGTCTGCCTGTGGGTAGTTCTATATCATCGTAGGTGAGGACTTGATCTTTGGAAATATCTCGTTTGAGGCGACACCCTTCTGCTAAACCCATTGGTAGGAGGTTTTGTTGTTGGACAATATCGGAATTCTCACATTGTCCGTAGGTCATATAATAGCCGATGCCGTCTAAAGTTTCTCCGGCCTTTAGGTCAATTTTTGCAGTGGCCACTACGTCCACCATCGGCGCGCCTAAAGGAGCCATGACTGCATCTTGGAATAAGACTGCACGGGCTACAGACAAGGGAACTTCAAAATGACAGAGGTGGTAAGGGGTGTAGAAACTGTAAAGAGGGCCTTCACCGAGTTTGTAGAGGTTGAGATAGTGGCGTTGTTTGGGGTCGTCGTGGGTAGCGAAGACGAATACGCCAGGGCCGGGTTTTGTACCAACGACATAGTCAACGATTCCGCCTAGTTCTTTAAGTTGGTCAACATCGTACATATTGGTCATTTCGTCTACATGACCTGTGAAGTCATAGCCCAACATCCCGCGTCTAGCTACTTTCATCCCTGTGGCGTTAGCAACGATCGCCTGCTCGAATGATATTTTGGAACCATCGGCGAAGCTTGTGACCATGTGGGCTTTTTGTCCCCAACGTTTAGCGAAGGCTTCTTGGGTGGTGGGGTTGCGGTAGGGGTCTTGCAAACCTTTGATGTTACCGCACAATAAAGGAGTCAAACCAATACTTTTCACGAAGCGGTAGAGATTCATTTCTACCCCTGGTTGGTCGCCATCACAAGCGGAGAGAATCACACCAGCTTTATCAGCGTAGACTTTGAGAATACAGCCGATAGTACCGTCAAGTTCGGCATTCATCATAATAATATGTTTGCGATGGGCGATCGCTTCCATGACGATATGCGCGCCAAATTCCACAGCACCAGTCACTTCGATGATGGCATCAATACCCTCTGCCTGACAGATGAGTTTAGCATCTTCAGTGATGGCATATTTACCTTGAGCGATCGCCGCTTCTAATTCGCCCACACTATTGACAACTTCAATCTCTTCAATTCCCGCTTCTTGATAAGCGCGTTGGGCTTGGTCAATACTCCGGTTGAAGATAGCCACCAACTCCATCCCAGGAACAGAATTGATAATTTGGTTAGCAATTCCGCGACCCATAAAACCAGCACCAATCATTCCCACTTTGACGGGATTACCAGCAGCAGCACGAACTTCTAAAGCGCGATCGATAATAATCATTTTCGTTAATTCCTATATTTAATACGTAAACATTAGGGGGTGTGGGGGTGTAGGGGTGTAAGGGTATAGGGGAATCATAACTGCCCAATGCCCCATGCCCAATTCCCAATGCCCAATGCCCCATTTCTAACAAACCGCTTCCACTGGGTCAGGACTACCAATGGGTATAGTTTCTAATAGTGGCCAGTTAGCATCTTTTTCAGAAATCACGGTGACTTCTAAAGGCCATTGAATATTAAAGAATGGGTCATCATAACGCAGACCTTTCTCGTATCCAGGTGTATAAAATTCACCAACTTGATAGACAACTTCAGCGTCATCAGTTAAGGCTTGATAACCATGAGCAAACATTTCTGGCACATACAAAGCTCGACGATTATCGGCAGTTAATTCCACACCAATGTGTGATAAAAATGTTGGTGATTCGGGACGCATATCAATAATTACGTCATAAATAGCACCTTTAATACAGCGTATTAATTTAGTTTCTGCTGCGGGTTTTAGCTGATAGTGCATTCCTCGCAATGTGCCTTTTTTATAGTTATAAGAAAGGTTACATTGAGCAACTGCTGGCTTTAACCCGTGATTGATAAATTCTTGGGCGCAGAATGTCCGAGCAAAAAAACCACGGTGGTCTGGCTTTTCTTCTAAGTCAATAATAAACGCGTCTTTGAGAGATGTATTGGTAAAAATCATGTGTTTTGCGTATAAGAAATAATTACTAATCACTTAGTATCTACAGAAATCGCAAGGCTCAACAGGAACTTTCTTAATAATTTGGTTTGGGAAAGGTATCATCCCAATATTGAGTACAAAGTCCTGGTCTTTTCGCAGGGTTAGTAGTGTAGGCAAAGAATAGAGTTGAACGCTCTTGTGTACGGACTGTACCGTGATGTAAAAGCCTTTGGGTATCAGCTATAATTACTGTACCTGCTGCGCCAGTACATGACCTCCAGGCAGATTTAGGCACAATTTTATTTAATTCTTCATCATTGATGCCTGAATTATATAATTTGCTGTAAAGTCGATAGAAATTCAGACTGTTGATAGATGTCAAATGTGCTGGAACATATTCAAAAGGCCCGTGTTTTTCTTCCACGTCATTTAAGTAAATAATCAGCTTGATGATATGGCGGTCTTCTGAATCTCTATGCCATAACATTGTACTGAATTGATTGGTATTAACAAAGTCTTTGCGAATTTGTACACCATGATAAGCTATGGGAAGACCAACATAATTTTCCAAAATTTTCAATAATCTAGGTTCGCTTCCCCAGTTATAAAAATCGGGTATATGGGTAACTGTATAAATTTCTGGGGGATTTTGGTCTGAATCTTTATAGTTACCTTGTCCCATACTGGGTAAGATAGTATGGGCTGCATTCAGCAATTGCGTTGTTGAGTCAAACCCTAATTCTGCGAGGGAAGCAATGCAAATTCCTTCATGTTTAAGAGCATTAACCATCCGGCGATCGCGTTCTTCTATAGTTGGTAATTTGGCAGTATATCGCCAGATTCGGATTCTATAGTCAACTTCTGAATTCAGTGCTTCTATTTTATCTTTGATGGCATTTAACATCATTGGAATCCTTCATTATGCTACTTGGTTTTAATCAGGTAACGTCTGTTGTTGCTATGATTATTGATAATTTCTTGCGTTGCTCCTTCTTTAGATACAAGCACAGTTTCTAAAATAGATATACTTACTAAACCAAAGTAAGGGATTATGGTCGTCAATGCTAAGACAGGCCATCTTCTTAAAGCTCCTAATAAAACTCGCCAATTATTATGAGTAAAATGATTAACAATCAAGTTTCTACAAAAGCTCTCTGAATAGCCTATTTCTTTAAGTTTGACATTTATTTCTGGTGAATAGGTATATTGCATTTTGAGCAGTAATTTGGGTTTTACCATCCAATGACTAGCTCCAAAAGCATTTTCTAGATAAACATCTTTAGTGATTTTGGCGTTACCATGAAAAGCACAAAATCCCGTAATATAAACTTGGTAATCTAAGTTGTTTACACCATCTACCCATGTTTGTAAACTACGCTGTGCTAAATCAGTTCTGTATACTTGGGCTGACATTAACTGTACACCAGAGCGATTGGCTTTGATACAATCTTCAAATACGTCTCTACCTTCTACCTCTATTTCTTCCCCATCAAACTCATAACATTTTTGATATACTAACTCACCTGTAATTTGATGACGACAGGAAAAATTTAAAATTAGCAATGCTAAATCTAGGGAATTATTTAATGTTTGAACTAGATAAGATATTGTTTTGATATCGATTTTATCATCATCGCTAATTGTCCAAACATATTTGCTGGTAGCAGCTTGAATACAATAAGCAATGTTTCTCATGACTCCCAGATTTTCACTATTTCTGTTAGCATGGAAACTAGTATTGTGAAAATAAGTTTGCCATTTCTTAATGATTTCTGGCGTATGATCAGTAGAACAATTGTCAGAAATTAAAATTTCACATTCTGATTCACAACCTTGAATAGCGGATGCTAACCATGTTAATTGTTGATCTAGCAACTCAGCCCGGTTATAAGTAGGAATGGCAATGGTCAATATTTTATTCATACAAATTTCCAAAAATTATTTAATTTGGCTAGGTTGTAAGACCCCTGACTACTTCTAGCAGTCAGGGATCTAAACAAATGGGAACACACTAATTGCCGGGATTATTTATTACTTGCTATTCCAGAAAAAATCTTGGTTGATTTGTTCAGTCCGAATTAAATACTCTAGTTGTTTTAAGCGGGTGAATCCTCTAAACAAAAATGTGTCTTCAGTCATATCGATTTGACTAAACAAATCAAACAATTGTCTAGCACCTTTTTGGGCATCCCAATCACACTTAAAACCAGGTAAAATGCTGTTAATCTTATCAAAAGATACGCGGTAGCTACGGTTATCTGCGCCGTTATCACCAAAAGATAATTTACAACCAGGGAAGGTATCAGCGATGATTTCAGCGATTTCTTTAACGCGGTAGTTATTAGCTGTGTCACCGACGTTAAAGATTTGGTTGTGAATAATGTCGCGGGGTGCTTCTAGGACGCAAACTATGGCTTTGCAAATATCCAAAGCATGAACTAATGGCCGCCAAGGCGTACCATCACTGGTCATTTTAATTTCCTTAGTAGTCCAAGCCAAGCCGGCTAAGTTGTTCAATACGATGTCAAAACGCATTCTAGGAGAAGCACCAAAAGCTGTGGCGTTCCGCATGAAAGTGGGAGAGAAATCATCATCCGCAAGGAGTGTAACATCCCTTTCCACTAGAGTTTTGCACTCTGCGTAGGCTGTTTGGGGGTTGATGGGAGATTCTTCTGTAACATCGCCTTCTGTAGCTACACCATAGACGCTACAAGAAGACATATAGACGAAGCGACGAACACCCATTGTTTTCGCCAAATTCGCTAGACGTACAGAACCTAAATGATTGATGTCGTAGGTAATGTTGGGTGCTAGTTGTCCGGTGGGATCGTTGGATAACTCCGCCATATGGACGATAGCTTCCACACCTTCTAAGTCTTCGGGGTTGATATGACGAATATCTTTGTTGAGGGTTTTGGCTGTGATTGGAGTACCGTTGTATAGCCAACCAACTTTATAGAAACCAGTGTCTACCCCAATAACTTCGTGTCCCCGTGCAGTTAATAAAGGGGGTAATAAACAACCTAAATAGCCTTCAGTTCCAGTTACTAAAATTTTCATTTGCGTGAAATTCTCTTGTATGAATTATTGGAGTTATAGGAATCCGACTTAATTTGGAGAAGAAATCTAAGTATATGTAGGGTGTGTGAGGCGTAAGCCGTAACGCACGCACTAAATGCCTTTGTGGTATCTGCTGTACTCTCGCTGCTAGCAAAACGGCAATATTGCAGGAGGAAAATCCACACTGTCATTTGCCTCCCCTACATATCCGTTTAAAAATCAACTAGAAATCCTATATTTAGTGTGGTAGATGAATTAACTAAGTAGAACCGTGTAGATAATTCAAGGTTTGTAGAGAGGACTTTAGTCCTCTAATAAGGACTGAAGTCCTTACTACGAACCTGATACCAATTCACGAAAATCATGAAACAGATCCAAATCTAGAAACCCTTGTCAAATATGGATTTCTTAATTTTGAATTTTGAATTGGTATGACTATCCTTCCTCAAGGAATCAACATTTCTGCTCGGCATCTGATTCCATTTTGGATGTAATTCTCCCCATTTGTCTGCCAAAATGGCATTTAATCGTACTTTTAGTTCCCCTTGCCCCCTGCCCCCTGCCTCTTATCAACCTCCCCTGCTTTCCCTATCCCCTGTTCCTTAAATACTACCTACTGTTGCTGGGATATCTGCGTGTTGGGTGACTTGTGCGGCGATCGCTTTGCCAATTTCTAGGGAAGAAGTGGCAGCAGGTGAGGGAGCATTGCAAACATGGATGGCATTTTGACCAGGTACAATCAAAAAGTCATCTACTAGTTTGCCATCATCCATCAAGGCTTGGGCGCGTACCCCTGCATGGGTGGGGACTAAATCTTGGGACTGGACTTCAGGAATCAGTTTTTGCAGACTTCTGGTAAAGGCGGCTTTACTGAAGGAACGAATGATTTCTTGAATACCTTCGTCAGCGTGTTTGGCGGCGAGTTTCCAAAAACCAGGGTAAGTCATCACCTCGGCGAAGTCTTTCAAGTCGAAGTCGGTTTTATAGTAGCCTTCCCGCTTGAGACTTAAAACGGCGTTCGGCCCTGCATGAACGCTACCATCAATCATTTTGGTGAAGTGAACGCCCAAAAAGGGAAAATCGGGGTTGGGAACTGGGTAAATTAGGGTTTTTACCAAGTACCGTTTTTCAGGGGTGAGTTCGTAATATTCACCCCGGAAGGGAACGATTTTCGCTTTGGGGTTGACTCCACCTAATTTAGCAATGCGATCGCTATGCAATCCGGCACAATTGATCACAAAATGGGTTTCAAAGCGGCCTTGATTGGTTTCCAGCACATAATTTTTACCACTGGGAACAATTTTCAGCACTTTGGTATTCAGGCGTAATTCCCCACCTTGCTGTTGAATTAATTCGGCGTATTTTAAACAAACTTGTTTGTAATTAACAATGCCTGTGGAAAAAACGCGAATTCCACCCACACAACTTACATGAGGTTCGATTTCTCTAACTTCTTCTGAGGTGATTTTTTGGACTTTAATCCCGTTATCTAACCCACGTTTGTAGAGATTTTCTAAACGTGGTAATTCTTCCTCATCTGTTGCTACAATAACTTTGCCACAAATGTCATGATCAATGCCATATTCTTGGCAAAATGCCACCATTGAGTCTCTACCATCACGGCAAAACTGCGCTTTAAAACTCCCTGGTTTATAGTAAATACCAGAGTGAATTACACCGCTATTATTGCCAGTTTGATGAAATGCCCATTGGCTTTCTTTTTCTAATACTAAAATTCGCGCTTGGGGGTAACGTTTACCTAAAGCCATCCCTGTGGATAGCCCAACTATTCCCCCACCGACAATTACAAAATCGTACATTGGTATTACTCTTAATAAGGCAAAAGGTAAAAGGCAAAAGGCAAAACAAGAAATAATATTTTTCTTTTGACTTTAACTGTGTATAAGTCAGATATTATAACTTGATCAGCATCAATCCTCGGATTTTTACTTTTTACTTTTTACTTTTGCATTTATCCCCATACTTTCCAAGGGGCTTGGTTATTATTCCAGAGTTCTTCTAGATAATTTTTATCTCTTAATGTATCCATTGGTTGCCAAAAACCATTATGTTTAAAAGCAGATAACTGGTCTAAATCTGCTAACTTTTCTAATGGTTCTTTCTCCCAAACAGTGTTGTCATCAGCAATAAAATCAATAACTGCTGGTTCTAATACGAAGTAACCACCATTAATCCAAGCTCCATCACCATCTTGTTTTTCGCGGAAACTGGTGATTTTAGTTTGTTCTTGTCCTAGAGAAATTGCACCAAAACGGCCTGCTGGCTGTACGGCTGTCAATGTTCCTAATGACTTTTGTTGTTGGTGGAATTTAATTAATTCAGTGATATTAACATTACTCACACCATCACCGTAGGTAAAGCAAAAAGTTTCATTACCAATATGTTCTCTCACACGCTTTAAGCGTCCACCTGTCATGGTGTTGTCACCTGTATTTACTAAAGTGACGCGCCAAGGTTCAGCATAACCAGAATGGACATTCATCTGATTAAAACGCATATCAAAAGTTACATCAGACATATGCAAAAAGTAGTTAGCAAAATACTCTTTGATGATGTAACCTTTATAACCACAGCAAATGATAAAATCATTAATACCGTGGGCTGAATAGGTTTTCATAATATGCCAGAGAATTGGTTTACCACCAATTTCCACCATTGGTTTAGGTCTGATGCTAGTTTCTTCACTCAGGCGAGTTCCCAGACCTCCGGCTAAAATTACTGCTTTCATGCAACTACCTCGGAGATTTTTAGGTTGAATAATTTTGATGTAGAGATGTTTGATTTTTGATTGACTTTGCAGAAAGTCTGAAGTCTTTGATCATCAAAGAATCATTGTTCAGTGATGACGATAAATTTATCAGGATGAAGAGGATGCACTTGGATGGGAGAAAAATTCACTTACCTCTGTAGTTTTCTCCGTACATAATTTAACTGTTATTTGTAGTAGTTGTATAAAGAAAGGATAAATAAACTTATATAATCTGTAAAAGCTTAGTGAATAAGAATTATTTTAAAAGTCGTTGATCCGAGTGCAATTTGGCGTAGTGATTCTTGGGGACTGGGGATTGGGGATTGGGAGTTGGGGACTGGGGACTGGGGATTGGGGACTGGGGATTGGGGATTGGGGACTGGGGACTGGGGATTGAGACAAGGGAGACAAGGGAGACAAGGTAGTATTTACTTTTCTTGAAGCACGCTGCTCAACGCTCCGCTTCCGCTAACAGCAATAACTAAACGCCACGCTACTGCTAACAGCACTCATTACTCATTACTCAGCACTCATTACTCATTACTCATTACTCAGCACTCAGCACTCAGCACTCAGCACTCAGCACTTCCAAGCGTGGAATTACCCGGAATTTGTATTGTGAACTCAGTTCCTTTACCTAACTCAGAATGTACACTTAAGCTACCGCCATGTTTTTCTACGACAATTTGGCGGGCGATCGCTAATCCCAATCCTGTGCCTTTTCCTACAGCTTTGGTAGTGAATAAATGGTCAAATATTTTTTCTTGCACCTCTTGGGTCATGCCTTTGCCATTATCACGGATACGGATATATACTTGGTTTGATATAACTTCAGTACGGATAGTAATTATCTGGGGATTGGCTTCTAGTTCTAGAAAGGATTTAGTTTGCGCCATTTCGTCAAACATATCGATGGCATTGGCCAGGATATTCATAAACACTTGGTTTAACTGCCCAGGGAAGCATTCAATGGTGGGTAAATCGCCAAATTCTTGTATAACTTGAATTGCTGGACGGTGTTCGTTGGCTTTGAGGCGATATTTCAAAATTAACAATGTGCTATCGAGTCCCTCATGGAGATTGGCAGAGATTTTGTATTGGCTATCAGCACGGGAGAAGCTACGGAGGCTATTACTGATCTCTGTGATCCGATTTGTTGCTCCTTTCATCGAATTGAGTAACTTTGGTAAGTCTTCGGAGACAAATTCTAAGTCGATAGCTGTGGCATTATCTTGAATTGCCTTGACTGGTTTGGGATAGTGCTGTTGATAAAGCGTTAAATGTCCTAGTAAATCTTGGACGTAATCTTGGCCATTGGTAATGCTGCCATTGAGGAAACCGATGGGGTTGTTGATTTCATGGGCAACCCCAGCTACCAGATTTCCCAGGGATGCCATTTTTTCGCTTTGTAGCACTTGTAATTGAGTATTTTGCAGTTCGATATCTGCCTGATGGCGTTCAATGGCAATACGGGCAAGATAGGTGGCAACTTCCATGAGTTGGCGATCGTGCAGGGTAAATTCACCAGCAACTGGCTGATACATAGCCAGGGTAGCCAGCACCTGTCCTTCTGCACCTAAAATGGGCGTGGAGGTACAAGCCCGTAAACCAAAGTCTAAGGCGACTTGATAATTAGCCCAAAAGGGGTCGGTAACAATATCTGTGACGGTGACGGATGCTTTGCAATAGGCAGCAGTCCCACAAGAGCCGACCTCTGGGCCAATTTTAATGCCATCAACTAAGGCATTATAGGCTGCTGGCAAACTGGGGGCTGCGCCATAACGTAATCGCCCTTCGGCATCAATCAGCAAAAAGGAACAATAGGCTGGATGGCGAGCATGGCTTTCAATGGATCGAGCAGTTTCTTCCAAAATAGTGTTGAGGGAAACCCTTTGGGCAATCAATGCCAGAATTTTTTGTTGTCCATTCGAAAGTGCTAGGACTTCTGCTAAATCCTGAGACTTTTGTTGAGCATCTTGGAGTGAGTGTTCCAACTGTTGATAGAGTCGGGCATTTTCCAGAGAAATGGCAGCTTGGGTACAGAGGAAATTGAGAATTAAAATTCGCTCTGCGGTAAATACTCCGCAAGTGAGTTGATTATGGAGATATAAAATGCCAGTTAAATGCCCTTGATGGAGTAGGGGGAAACATAGTATGCTTTTGGGCTGCCGTTGTCTGAGATAGTCACCAATCACAGGTAAGGTAGTTTCCATGTTGTCAATCACCACCACTTCTTGGGTGTTTTTGACGTACTGAATCAGCTTGATGGGGACATGAGGATGATTGGCGAGTGGTTCAGCACAGAGTTTTGTTTCATTGGGAGTAGCGATTGCTCGTACTTGCCATTCTCCAGTCTCACTCAGCAACATCAAGGCACAGCGATCTGCGCCTGAGTTTTGCAGAATGATTTGGGTGAGTTGATGTAGGAGTTCATCAAATTGAATCGTGCTAGAAAGTGCTTGTGAGGCTTTGAGGATGGTGGCAAAATCCAGGGAGTAGTTAATTTTGGTACTAATGGAACTCTTGCGGGTGTTGGTATGACCAGAGACAGATGTTGGGGAGATCGTCGCTAGGGTACTCAAAATGTTTGTAGATGTTTGTGCCTGTTGCAAGATGGGACGGAGCAGATCGGGATAACGGGTTTCTAACTCAGCAATTTTGGCTTTCGCTCCCCAATGGGCATAGCAGTAGTAGGCTTCTTGCATATAGCCTGCGGCAATTCTTTCTTTCTCCCATTTCAGATAGAATCTGGCGGCGAGTTCGTTGGCTAGTGCTTCTTCTTGAATGAATCCGTTGTCTTTTGCTCCTTTAATTGCCCGATCATAAAAATCAATTGCTTCTACTCTGTGGTTTTTGACTCGATGTTGTTCGGCAATGACTAAATCTAATTTATGCTGATAGTTCATAGGAGCCGCTTTTGCCCAAGTCGCCATTTCTTTTAGGTCTTGGTCAATGCGTTCTTCGTATTCTTCTTGATAGGATGCCAATCGAGTGAGGGCATCATAAAAACGATAAATGACATTGAGGGGATTCCCAGTTATTCCGCCTAAATACTGTATTGCTGCATCAGCAGATTGAATCGCTACTTCCCAGTTTTCAAACCAGAAAGCGAGCATTAACTTATTAATAAATATATAAGCTAATCCTGCGTGGTCATTCGTGGATTGATAGAAAGACACCATTTTCTTTTCATCGTAAACTTCACCACTAATTAAGCAAGGATCGGACGATTTTCCTAACAGATTCAAAATCGCTTGATGATGAATTTTCTGATAGTTAAGAATCCCACCCTGATTTATTTGTCGCAGAACCTGTTGATAGGAATCCATTTTAGTTTCCAAATCTGATAGGGGTTCACCCATCAAATAAGGGAACATACAGCAGTTCAAAGCAGAGTAACCAGCCGAAGAGGAGTCTCCTGTTTCTAAACCGATGGCATAAGCAGATTGGAATTGCATCAGGCATTCCCGAAAATGTCTTTTCCAATGAGTGATACCGACACCATTCATCAACAACAACCGAGATTTGTCTTCTTCAGCCGCTAATTTTTGACAAATTTCTAGGGAAAGCTGACCAAATTCATAACCTGCTTCATAGTCATGCAAAATTGCACAATGTAGTAATCCATAGGCAGTAAAAAAGAGAGCGGATGCAGGCGATATTCCTTGACGTACAGAGGATTCTACCCCCTGATATACAATTAATGGATATAGGTGAGGCGCAAAGAAATAAGCCGGTGTGCCTACCTGAAACAGAAAACGCATAACAGCGATCGCCAATGGGTCAGTTTCTAGGGGAAGGTCAATTAATTCCCTGGAGGTGCGATCGCCAATGGTTTGCCTAGTCCGCGTCAGGGCGATCGCATAATCTTCTAAAGACGGTGTTTGAGGGAAGGTAAGGCCAAACTGACTCAGAAATTCCAACCCCAATCTCAAAGACTCTTCTAATTTGCCTTGGGCAACAAGAGCTTCTAACTGAAGCTCACGCACTCTGACTAAATCTAAATTATTTCTAGCCCACTTTTGTAACTCCAAGACCAGTCGTTCCATTTCGGCGAAGTCACCTTGTACATATGTGGCTTCGATCATTTGGGTGTAGAAGTCTACGGCCAGGGAGTAATCTTGCTGCCAAATTTCGGAGCTTAATAGTGATAATGCTGTTTGAAAATAGTTCATCGCCGAACTGTAAGCCGCAGATTTCTTTGCTTGTTTTCCAGCGATAATATTAAGTCGGGCTAACTCGAAGATAGCATGGGGTTCTACGATCTCTAATCGACCGATATTTAACTGATTAACAATTTCAAAAACGGTAATGTGGTTATTTTCGTCTTTTTGTGCCTTTAAGAATAAATTGCCAATCTGGAAATGAGTTTGAGATTTCTCCTGTTCTGGAATCAGAGAATAAGCAGCTTGTTGGACGCGATCGTGGAGAAAGCGATAATTGCAGTTTTCCTGTTGAGTGTGGGGTGTTGCTTGAGTTTCTGACAAATAAAATTTATACAAATCCCTTTGGGGGAGAATCAACCCCGCCTGTAATGCTTGCCACAATTTTGTAGCTACCTCGGCCTGGGATTGCTGAGAAACGATCGCCAATGTATTTAAATCAAACTGCCCGCCCATACAAGCCGCCAGTTTTAAAATCTCTTGGGTAGCGGTTGGTAGCTTTTGCAACTGCTGCACCATTAACGCGACCACATCATCAGTTAAAGCCGCATCTTGCACCTGCACAATATCACACTGCCAATACCCCGCATTCGCGTCAAAGTGAATTAACCGGTCTTGATGTAACGCCTTCAAAAACTGGGTCGCAAAGAAGGGATTCCCCTGGGTTTTCTGCATCACCAGGTGTGTCAGTGGTTGCACTAGGAATGTGGCAGCATGAAGGGTATCGGCAATCAGATGATTGAGACTAGTAAAATTTAGGGGTTTTAGGGTAATGGTATTGATTTTTGCCCCAGCTTTCTCCATTCCACTCAGAGTCAACATCAACGGGTGGGCGGCAAACACCTCATTATCCCGATATGCCCCTAACAGCAACAAACAGCCCGTTTGTGACTCAGACATTAACACCCGAATCAAATGCAACGAAGCGGAATCTGCCCATTGCAAATCATCGACAAACATCACTAAAGGGTGTGCAGGGGCGGTAAAGACTTGAATAAACCTGTGAAACAACAAATTAAACCGATTTTGGGCGGCGGTTCCTGATAGTTCCGGTGCTGGTGGTTGGGTGCCAATAATCCGTTCGAGTTCGGGAATCAGTTCTACAATCACTTGGGCATTTTCTCCCAGGGCTGCGAGAATCTGGGTTTTCCAGTGTTGCAATTGGCGATCGCTTTCACTCAACAGTTGCCCAACTAAGTCTCGAAAGCCTTGCACAAAGGCAGAGAAGGGAATGTTGCGATTAAATTGGTCAAATTTACCTTTGATGAAGTAACCCCGTTGTTTGACAATTGGCTTATGTACTTCATTGACAACGGCTGTTTTACCAATGCCGGAAAACCCCGCCACCAGCATCATTTCTGATCTGCCTTGGGCTACCCGTGCAAAAGCGTCTAGTAGGGTTTGGACTGCGGTTTCTCTACCGTAGAGTTTTTCGGGGATAAGGAAGCGATCGCATAAATCCCTTTTTCCCAACTCAAAGGCGGTAATTGTCCCTGTTTTTTTCCACTGGCTGCAACATTCTGCTAAATCATGCTTGAGTCCCAAGGCACTTTGATAACGGTCTTCGGCATTTTTAGCCATGAGTTTGGCGACAATTGCCCCCAGCATTTCCGGTATATCAGTATTTACTACATGGACAGGTGTGACAATTTTAGCAATGTGACAATGCACTAATTCTAAGGGGTCATCGGTAAGAAAGGGTAAGCGACCTGTGAGTAGTTGATACAGGGTGACACCCAGGGCATAAAAGTCACTGCGATAATCGATACCGCGATTCATGCGTCCGGTTTGTTCGGGGGCGAGATAGGCTAGAGTGCCTTCTAGGGTGTTGGGGTTTTGAATCTCCTGGGTTTCTTTGGGCAGTAGGGAGGCTATGCTTAGGTCTATGAGTTTAATTTGTTTTGATTGTGGATGAATGAGGATGTTGGCGGGTTTAATGTCTTTGTGGATGACTCGATGTAGGTGTAGTTGGTGGAGAATATCTGCCAATTGGATGGCTATGGCTAAAATGTCTGCTAGGTCTAAGTAATGTTGCTGGATATATGTTTCTAGGGAGATCCCACCCCAGTCTGCCATGATCAGGGCGTAGCTATTGCCATAGGGTTCTAGACTTAGGGGTGGGATGATGCCTGTGATGGGCAGATTTTTGGCGATCGCATATTGATTGCGAAATTGTACCAATTCGCCAAATGTGGGATATTCTTGTTGTAGCACCTTAATTACAACTGGTAATTTCTGACTTTCACGTACTGCTCGATACACGGCAGTACGTGAACCCCGGTAAATTTGTTCTGTGATGGTGTAGCCAGAAATTTCCGGGACTTTTGGTGCTGGTGGTGTCATAAGCTCAATGACTGATAATTGCTTGGGCAAATTATTACTATTATTACAATGCCCAAATGTGTCAATAACTTAACAATTTTGGTTCTATTTCCTCAATTTATCATCACCAATTCAGATACCCAACTTTTTGAAAAAGTCGGGTATCTATACCTATCATAATTTGTTTAGCAGACTAATAACAACCAGTGTTATACCAATTCACAATTCGCAATTCGCAATTCGCAATTCGCAATTCGCAATTGATAAATCCTGACTTGACAAGGTTTTCTGGGTTTCGATCTGTATCAGAATTTTAGTGAATTGGTATTACACCAATTCTCAAAAATTAAGCAACATACACAAACAAAGCTTGCAACCCAGATGACATCTGAACTTCTTAATTGCGTAAAGCCTGCGGCATAGCTGCGCTGAGAGCGTAGCGGGACGTTCGCGTTAGCGTCTCAAAGAGAAGTCCATTGCGTTAGCGGAAGCGGGGCGTTTAGCCCATTGCGAACTGCGAACTGCGAATTGGTATTACTGCCTAGTGCTGATGTATCCCAACATAGCAGAACCTTGGAATAAAGCATTACATTTGCTTTCTTCGACAATACAGATACTACTGAGGGCTTGTTGATAAACTTCTGTATCTTCTTGTTCTAAAGAAAGTTGGGCGGCTAGTTGTAAATCTTCGATGGCTTTGGTGTGTTGGGGATCAGATTTATTACCTGTTAGTTGCACAATTTCGTAGCGCACCATGCCCCGTTTTAGGTAAACTTTGGCGAGTTTGTCGTTAATTTTTAAGGCTTGGTCAAAGTCAGCGATCGCCTGTTGGTATTGTTGCACAGAGTTGTTACTGTATTGGGCGATTTGATAGCGGACAGAACCACGTTGAAAGTAAGCTTCGGATTTAGCGGCGTTGAGTTTCAAGGCTTGGTCAAAATCTGCGATCGCTTCTTGATATTCTTGGAGCGTGTCGCTACTGTATTTAGCAATTTGGGAGTAAACAATCCCCCTTCTGATATAGGCTTCGGCTTCTTTGTTGTTGAGAATCAAAGCTTGGTTAAAATCTGCGATCGCCAGTTTATATTCCTTATCTGGGTCGTTGCTATATTCTGCCATCATATAGCGCGCATTGCCTCGATTGACAAAGGCTTTAATTTCCTGGGGATTCAGTTGTAGTGCGGCACTGTAGTCTGCTAGCGCGCCTTCGTAGTCTTTGAGATTGTAACGAGCATTACCCCGATTCACGTAGGCTTTGCTATTGTTGGGTTCTTTTTGGATGGCTTGGGTAAAGTTGTCTGCCGCCTGTTTATAGTCTCGCACTTGGTAAGCTGCATGACCTTGCTGGTAATAATCAGCAAAACTTAAGGTAGGAGGATTAACATTAGGCTGTGTAATTAAGCTTTGCTGGGCATAATGATTCCGCGACACCAAAGGACGAGTTAATTTCATCATCACATCTAAGTATCCCAATACCCCAAAACCCAACAAGCAACAGACTACGGGATATAGTCGCTTTCTCAGACGACGGCGTTTTGGTGCAGCACTAGGGTTAGTGGATGGCCAGTTGCTTTGGTATAAAGGCATGACTGGCAATGGTAAACCAATAGGTTGAGTCGGTGGAGAGTAGCGTCTTTTTTTGGTGGTGGTACGGGGACGTAAATGTTCTTTTCTTTCTATCGCCTGCACGGAGGGGAAAGGATCTCTACCACCCAAGCGGACTGCCCGTTCACACCAAGGACAACTATGTAGGTGATTGCTGTAGCGATGCTGATGATTCGCGCTACAAACAGTCAAAGAATCTTCCGCTTCTGCGAGGGCAGATAACCAAGCTTGAGCCGTAGGACGCTGTTGGGGGGCGTAATGTCCATCCTCAAAGCACTGCACAAACAGTTGTTGCAATCGAGGATGCAGAATTTCCCAAGGTGGGGCAATAGGTGTAGGCAGATAAGGGACTTTGCGCTGTTGACTGTAAGTGAAATGTCCAGCCGCAATTCTGGCTTCGTAGGGTGGTGGTTCAGCAACGCCTTGGTAAATCCCAGAGAAAGGATGTGTACCTTCCATTAATAATTGGAAGATTAACACTCCTAAGCCAAAGACATCATGACTCAAATCGCGATCGTGGTGAGCAAAGATTTTATTCTGTAACTCTGGGGGTGTAAATTCCGGTTTACCCACCGGACACCGATACACCATATCGTTTTCTGAGTCACGCACTTGGAAAGAATCTGTATCTACCAAGGTGACTAAGGCTGTGTCACTGACGAGAATATTCGACTCATTGACATCGCCCACACAGTAACCACTATTATGTAAAGCGGCAAAAGCCGCCGCTAAATTGCGCGCCGTCCGCAGCAAATACTGATAATTAAACAACGGACAATGTTGGCGGCGAGTTCTGGGGTTGTAAAAGTCAATGATGGGACGCATTCCCCGAATGCGGGGCATTAAAAATCCCACAATGCTTTTACTGTCATCTGTCCCCCACAATAATTCCTGTGGCCAGGCAATGGAAATATGCCCCAGATTTGCCGTTGGGTTTTCCGGTGGGTTAGTCAGCATCGCCCGTAGTTTATGGGCATGAGCGACTGTTGATTTGTGATAAACCTTAGCGACTAAATCACCTGCGGATGGTACAGCATAAATACAAGCTTCACCACCGCGCCCCAAACTGACGCTAAGACTGAGAATTTCTTCCTGGGGAAGATAACGTAGTACCTTCATGATCAATCACGGTTAAGGGTTTATTGGGCATGGGGCATTGGGCATGGGGCATGGGGCATTGTTTCTGTTTTCCTACTCTCCCTACCCAATTCGCAATTCGCAATTCGCAATTCGCAATTCGCAATTGATATTCTGATACTCAGAAGTTCTTAATTTTGAATTTTGCGGAAAGTTGCGTGCGGGGGTTTCCCCCGTTGAGCAAACTTTCCAAGACGAATTTTGAATTTTGAATTGATTCGCCCCTTGCCTCACAAAAGGGCAGCTAAAATCAGGGTTAAGTCGTCATCAGTACGTTGGGTAATGCGCTCAGAGCCTAAAAACTTCACTAACTGTTCTTTTGCTTCCGTTCTATCTTCTGTTTTTTCCACAAAATCGAATAAAGGGAAAAAGAACGGTTTGTGAGGTTCGCCAACCACCATATTCAAAGCCAGCATTTGTAGTCCATCGGTGAGGACTCCAATATTTACTATGGCTTCGCGCCACACTCTCATTTGCGCTGTCTCTAAAGCACCTGGTGAAGTCAAAAAAGTCGTTTCGTTAATATATTCGCCATTATTGGGGATGGTGAGGGCTAGTAAGTTGCCCATGCGATCCTTTGCTACTGCTAAACCATCACCAATTTGTACGACTGCGACCATTTCTGGGGAGGCGATCGCAATAATTAAGGTAGTTGCTAAATCCTGGGGCTGTTTTTGACAAGCCGCCGCTTCATCTTCCACAGCTTTTTTCGCGGCTAGTAAGGCATCAGTTAACAGCCATTGCACTGTTTCATCTTCAGCTAAGGAGTCTTTAGTTATATTTTTCAGCGAAAGGTTTTCTATGGCTGTTTCTACAGCTACCATCGCACCGACTTTCCCTTGGCTGGCAGAACCCGCACCATCTGCGGCGGCTGCTACTAACACGTTATCAGGCAATAGTTGCCAGTGGTGGGCATCCTGACACAGCTGCTTATTTTTGAGGTGGCTTGTACCACAGACAGAGGCGGCGACTACCTGCCAATGAGGGTTCTGTTTTGATGTTTTCATATATTTGTTCTGTCAGCTAGCTGTGAAAGTGTCAAGCCGCAATCTAGCTAGAAAGGGGGTAGGGGTTTAGGGGGTGTAAGGGTGTAAGGGTGTAAGGGTGTAGGGGTATAGGGGTGTGAGGGTATGAGGGTGTAAGGGTAAAAAGATTTTCATGTTTGATGATCAAGCATTATTTCTTTTTACTTTTGCCTTTTACCTTTTGCCTTTTGCCTTTTACCTTTTACCTTTTACCTTTTGCCTTGTGACTTTTACCTTTTGACTTTTCTAGATAGAACCCCAGCCAATTGGCGGTAGTGCGATTTGCTCATCTATCTGTGAGTGGGAAACTGCCGACATACTAGCCGATAACCAGACAAACATCTCAATAAAGTTCAGTCCTTTGAGTTTTAAGGGTGTGCGGACAGCGATTTGATTGAGGCGCATCATATTCGCGTTTTCTACACCCACGCTAAAAAAGGCTACGCGTTTATTTGCTTCATCTCCTTGCAAACGAATTGCCGCTTGCTCAACTAAATGATCTAGTTCCCCTTGTGGCTCTCCATCGGTAATCATAAATACCCACGGGCGATAATAGGCAATACCATGAGCGCGATACAAAGATTTACGCTCTTGCACCATATCTAAGGCTTTATGAATACCCGCACCCATACTAGTTAATCCTTGGGCTGTCAAAATCGGCGGATTAAATTGATCTGCGGTGACAAAATCTTGCACTACATTGATATGACTATCAAAGGTGACGATCGCAATTTCTACTCGTCTGGCTGCTATGGAATTTTTGATTAATTCATCTTTCAAACTCAGCAAGCCCTGGTTAAGAGCTTCTATGGCATGACCTTGCATTGAACCAGATGTATCAAGTAACAATACACAAGGACAACGTGGTTCTGGATTCTCTGCAAATTCTACTACTTCATCTAGGGTTAATGTATCACTCATAACGTTTTGTGTTATGTTATAGTCCAAAGCTCTATTTTCCTTTTTTCAAAGTATATATTTTCCACAGTGGAAGCCAAAAATATTCATGGTAGATGTTTGATGGTAGCTGATCTAATCTTCATTCAACAAAGCATTCGCACCGCAATTTCTACATCTTTAATGAAATCTTAATCAGGATGTAGATAAAATAGTGAATGGTTCACATTGGAGACATTAATCTATCTACCGAAATTTATATAGAGCAAACATAGAATATAATAAATATTTCCCATTTGCCTACATGAATTTTTAAAGATTTTGTGTGGGATTTTTATTTTTCTATATAGAAATAAAATTTTTTAAATATATCCATCAGCATGACAAAACACTCGTTGTAGCTAAGATAACTTCAAAACAAGAATAGTCAAGACAGTGAGCATTTTTACAAACTATTACTAATTACTCAGACAAAAACTTAGAAAATTTCCCTCCTATTCCCCATTCCCCATTCCCCATTCCCCATTCCCTATTCCTTGTTTGTTCCCTATTGAATATGAATCATTCTGGTACATTTACCACACTACGTCCTCAGAGTTTATTAAGACAACTAGCGAGTTGTTTAGACACCACTTGTTTACAAGTTGTCAGTAACTTTGTTACTTGGTCAATTTATCTAGAAAATGGCACAATCACCTATGCTACTCATACAGTAGAACCCTTTGACAAATTAGAACGTCATTTGCGTCGCCTCAGTCAACAATTTCCTTTAGTCACTCCACAGGTACGTGTTCAGTTACGCTTGCTATTTGAAACTGATTTATACAAACAAATTAATGAGCAGCAAGATACTGATATCATTCAGCCACAAGATTATCAAGCAATTCAATGGCTGATTAACCAGAAATATTTAGATCAGCAACAGGCTACAGTATTAATTCAGGAATTAGTCAAAGAAGTTATCGAGTCATTTTTGCTCATTAATACTGGTAATTATGAATTAAGTGACTCATCACAAAAGTTACCTGTAATTTGTCGTTTAGATACCACAAGAGTCATAGAACGTTGTCAAAAGAGATTGCAAAATTGGCAGACTTATTTACCCAAATTTACTTCTCATTATCAGCGTCCCTATTTGTTGCTAAGTCACACAATCCCTGGTAAAAGTTCTCCCGAATTACAACCCCAATTAACTTACTGGATGAAGGGTTTTAGTCTGCGTCATCTTGCTGTGATTATGAATCAAGATGAAATGCAACTAGCACAATATTTATACCCTTACATCATTGCAGGGGAGATTATTTTACATGAACCAGATCCACCATTTGATCAGTTACCCAAGATGGTGACAGAATTACCAGAAACTCCTGAATATACAACAGCATTGTTAGAGAAAAAGTTAGTTGAGACAGTTGTAGAACTCAGTAGCAATGCTACGCCTATCACCCCGATTGTAGAGATCGAAAATGTTGCTATTGTCAAGCGATCGCAGATTTCCACTGCTACAACAGCAACCAACAAAGAACTAAATAACACGAACTCTTCTCCTGAAAGAGTAATTCCCGCTACCGTTACTCCAGAAAAACTCTACAAAATCGTATCTGTAGATGACAGTCCCACAATTTTAAAAGAAATTAGTTATTTTTTAGAGACGGAAAACTTCACTGTCATTACCATTAGTGACCCCTTAAAAGCGGCGATGTCAATTATTAGGCACAAACCAGACTTAATTTTATTAGATTTGAATATGGCAGGAATTGATGGTTATGAACTGTGCAGAATTATCCGTAATAATTCGATGTTTAAAAATACGCCGATTATTTTTGTGACAGGCTATAAAGGCATAGTAGATAAAGTCAAAGCTAGATTGGTAGGTGCGTCAGGATATCTAACTAAACCATTCACCCGTGCGGAATTGTTGAAAATGGTGTTTATGCACTTGACGTAATGGAAGTTGAGTGTTGAGCAAGTATGGTATTGCAGTTAAACACTTAAACCCTTAAACTCCTACATCTTTAGATCCGTTTTGAATTTTGCATTCTGTAACTGGGAATACTAACCATGTAGCTATCAAGCTTTGCTGATGGTTTTGAATTGCCTGTATTTGGGAATTGGCAAAGATTCCAAATGGAAACAGAGATGAAAAAGTATAAACTCAGAAAATTTACAGCCTTCCCACTACAGATGGTGCTGATTGTTCCGTTTGTGCTGCAAATTTTCGGTGCAGTGAGTTTAGTAGGCTACTTGTCCTTTAAAAATGGACGAAAAGAAGTGCAGGAATTGGTTAATAAATTGATGGATCGAACCAATGATATGGTTGAGCAACACCTTAACTCTTATCTGGCTATTCCCCACAAGATTAACCAAATTAATGCTGATGCGATCGCAATGGGATTATTGGATGTGCGCGATCGCAAAACTCTCGGCAAGCATTTTTGGAAACTGATGCAAGTCTATGACCTAACCTACATCGGCACTGGACTGACAACAGGTGAAGGCGCAGGTGCGGCTCGTTACGATGGCAAAACAGTAACGATTGATGATTGGGGAGCTAAGTTACCAAATAACGCCAAAAACTATGCTACTGATGACCAAGGCAATCGCACTCGCGTCAATAGCACCTACGACTACAATAACTTTCATGAAAGTTGGTACACAGAACCAATCAAAGCAGGTAAACCTATTTGGTCACGGATCTACATTTGGAATAGTAATCAGGAATCTTATATTACAGCAAGTACAGGTCGTCCCATATATGATGCTCAAAACCGATTGCTGGGAATGGTTGGTTCTGATATTCATCTGTTGAAACTGAGTGAATTTTTACGGCGGTTGGATGTTAGCCGCTCAGGACAAGTTTTCATTATGGAACGCAATGGGATGTTGATTGCCAATTCCAGCACTGAGCAACCATTCACTATAGTTAATCAGAAGATTCAACGCTTGCAAGCTACTGACAGCCCAGATCCCGCAGTCAAAGAAATTGCCAAACAGATTCAACAACGAGTACATGGGTTGGAGTCAATTACTGCGCCTCGGAAATTAGAACTCAAATTGCGGGGAGAACGTCATTTTGTCTATGTTACCCCCTGGCATGATCAATATGGATTAGATTGGCTGGTGGTGGTAAGTTTACCAGAAAAAGCTTTTATGGCTAACATCAATGCCAATAAACAAACTACGATCTCGCTTTGCTTAGGGGCATTAGGTACAGCAACTATCATCGGTTATCTCACATCCATCTGGATTACCCGCCCGATTTTGCGAATCAAATTGGCAAGTCAGGCGATCGCATCAGGTAAATTAGACCAAACAGTTGATCACAGTAATATTCAAGAACTTAACATCCTTGCCCAATCTTTTAATTATATGGCAGGGCAATTAAATGAACTTTTTACTGCCATTGAAGCTAGTAACACAGAACTAGAAGACAGGGTAGAAGAACGTACTATTGAACTCAAAACAACTTTAAGTGAGTTACAACGCACCCAAGCCCAGGTAATTCAAAGCGAAAAAATGTCCAGTTTGGGACAGTTAGTGGCAGGTGTCGCCCATGAAATTAATAATCCAGTGAACTTTATTCATGGCAATATTACTCACCTTCATGAGTACACTCAAGATTTGCTGAGGATGATTCACCTGTACCAAGAACGTCATCCTGATGATGACCCAGAAATAAACGCTCTAGCTGAAGAAATTGATTTAGAATTTTTGACCGACGATTTGCAGAAGATGTTATCTTCTATGAAAATGGGAACTGATCGCATCCGTAGCATTGTCCTCTCATTGCGGAATTTTTCGCGTATGGATGAGGCAGAATTTAAAGCAGTGAACATTCATGAAGGAATCGAAAGTACGCTGTTAATTCTGCAACACCGTCTAAAAAATCAACCAGAATTGCCAGCAATTGAAGTCATCCGTGACTATGGCAATCTACCACTAGTAGAATGCTATCCTGGACAACTGAATCAAGTGTTCATGAATATTTTGGTCAACGCCATCGATGCCTTAGATGAAGTCAACCTCAAGCACACTCATGAGGAAAAAAAGGCTAATCCCAGTCAAATTACTATCCGTACATCTGCTAACGATCATCAATGGGTAGAAATTGCGATCGCTGATAATGGGACAGGAATACCTGAACCATTGAAAAACCGCATTTTTGACCCCTTCTTTACCACCAAACCCATAGGTAAAGGTACGGGAATGGGTATGGCTATCAGCTACCAAATCATTACCGAAAAGCATGGTGGCAAATTAGAGTGCTTCTCAAAACTAGGCACAGGCACAGAGTTGATCATTCAAATACCAATCAAACAGAATGGGCATTAGAATAGGGTGTTGACTCTGCGCTCACACCATTTCACGAAAAATCTGATACAGATTTAAACCTTGAAAATCTTGCTGCATCTAGGTTTTTTAATTGCGTTAGCGTAGCGGGACGTTAGTCCATTGCGTTAGCGGAAGCGGGGCGTTTAGCCCATTGCGAATTGCGAATTGCGAATTGCGAATTGCGAATTGCGAATTGCGAATTGGTATCACACCCCATTCTCCCTTTGTTTCAAGGCAAAAATGTAGGCTCAATCTCCCACCATTTTTGGGCAAAAGGTTGGCGACGTGTATTAGTTCCGCAATGAATTTCACCTCGTTTGCGGAAGTAGGGTTCCCAATCATCGATGAAGTGACAAACTAAACCCAACGGTTCTAAAACTTGTCGTACATAAGCCTCAAATTGACATTGATGATCCAACTTCGGCCCGAATGGTTTGGGAATACCAAGGTGCTGATTGAGGACAATCATGTTAACCATGTTTGGTAAAAAAGTTTCGGCTCTACCCTTGCCATCATCTCTAAATAAAGCAGGTAGTTCAATAATATCTTCGTCGCTTAATTCTAATTCTTGTTTGAGGATTTCTCGATTCCAATGAATGTGTTCTTGATATGTTTGATTTTGGTTGGTTAAATCTTGATTATCGAGAATATCTGCAATAGTAATATCGGCTGGTTTTCTGTCGAGTTTTTTGCCTTCTCTTAAGAATAATTGACCATGACCTTGCTCTCGCAGATGCTTGATAATGTTATAAGCTTGGTTGGGACTGGCTAATAGTAATTTAAATCCTTTATCGGTAGGTGCGGGGACAAAGGTCATAAACTCATCAATATGTCCTACACTTAGCCAGTCTGAAAAGATTTCTAGGGGTGCTTGAATTTTTTGAGCATAGAGAAAATCTCGCAATACTCTTAACATCCGCCGTGGTTCGGGGATAATATCCTTGCGAGTCCCACCGAAAATCAAGCGCCCCAAGGGATAGTGAACACCTTTAACTGTCACTGGCGGAGAAACTTCTAAATTCCCAAAAGAGTCTAATTTTGTGGCTAAATAGCGACTTTTACGGGTGAGATAACCAAAGTCAATCCCTAATAGTCTGCGTTTGGGAAATTCTGCGAGTCCGCGATCGCGTGGGGAATCAAAGACGACAGGAAGTAGATGTCCTGGGGCTTGAGTGTAACCAATTTCAATCTCGTCTTGCACCCAGGGATCATCTTGATGAAACTCATAGGGGATAATATCAAGTTGAGCGTTGGCTTGAGCAACAACTTTTCTCAGTTCATCAATAAATTCTTTGTTCTCGCCAGTAGATAACCGCGAAACAAAGACTGTAATTGGCGATAAAGTATTAGGAGTCATGATCCAAGGTGCAACTCGAAATACTACGCGATCGCTATACACAGATTTACCATCTTTGACCAGACTTAAACTAATTTCAACTAAGCCGTCAAAATCAAAATCAGGATAACTCAACCCTTCAATCGCTAAAATAATATCCCGATCAGTATCCCTGATTCTCGCTCTAGAAATACCAGGGCCAATTAACTCATAACCGTCTCGATCTAATTCGTCATAAATGCGAATGCGCTGGGTAGTGTCTTTACTAACTGATAACTCTAGTTCATATCCAGCCGGTAAATTTCTCAGCCCAGCTTTACGCACAATCATGAAGCTAAAATCTTTCAGGTCAAGTAGTCCTTGAATTAAACTCGCTTCGTTATCACTCCGACCATCAGAATAAACGATATCGCGATCGCTATTCACTAATAAAACTGCACCATGGCCATTACTTCCCCATTCCCAATCACTTTTATGGGGGTTGTTAGCTTCAATAATCCCGTCTCTATCAGCATCAACATCAAGACAAACTTGCACTGCCGTCAAATCAATCCGCAATTGTTTGAGCAGACTACCATGATCATCTTGAAAAGTAATTTGTAAACTCCGGTCTGCAATTTGATCACTAAATGTTCTAGCTAGCAGATAAATTTGCGGAATTTGTGTGAGAAACAAGGGAGTTTGTGTAGCAATTACTTGGTGATGATCACCCAATAATTCTATTTCTCCTGTTGTTTTAAAAATCACGACTGTACTTTGTGGTGGAGCTAGCGTTTTTAAAGAAATTTGCACTAGTCTACCAACTACAAGTACATCTTCATAGTTACCACTACGTTTTCTATTACTCAAGCGATGCTCATCTAAGGCTGCCAATTCTAGTAATTCAGTCATAAGATTAATTGAGTTTATCTTGCTATAGAACAGACTTCAACTAACTAAACCACCTTAATCGCTTTGAAATGATTTTGAGAATTTGTTGATTTTTTTTAGAAAAACGAAATATTGCTAAATTTACTTATGTTGTCTCACTGATTCTATACTAATTTCAAAAATTGATAACAATTTGATTAATAAATTTTTCTGATACAAGTAGCCATCATGAACCGCGTATACAAGAAGACATGAAAAAGTCTTTCCCTCACACCCCTTTTTCAATTCAGATATACTACTTATCCCTATTTATGATCACGAACAATCCACAATAATTTTTAATATACTTAATTTAATTTATACACTCTATTTGGAGTGACGCACTTTTGGGAAAAACCCTATCTTTCTCAATCAGCACCTTGTTCTTATATTTAAATGTAGCCGGAAAAGCCTATTTACTAAAGTCTTGATAGAATGCTATAGCGTTTCCTAGTCTACTGAAGTACAAATTTATCCGCTTACCCTGCGGGAAGCAAGCTATATCTGTGTTCATCTGCGTTTAATTATTGTCCTTTGTACGTCACTAGGGTAAAAAAGGCTATAATATCCTAATTAAATAATTAAATACGCTAAGTCTACTGATTTATAGTAGATTTTAATGTATTATCAACTTAGCTAACACAGCATTAGGACTAATCAGCTTAATATTTTACATAGTCAAGTGTAAAAATCTATGTTGGAATTTTTATTTCAGCACACGATGATCTATTGGCGAAAACCGTTAACTAAGAGATTTGCCAGTCAAAATTATTTACTATCAATTCCTTCTATAAAATTGCTGGGAGTGTTTATTAGTGGTTTAATATTCAGTTTTTTATTTACCGTTAAAGAATCGATGTTAATACCTGAGCAATAGGCCGCTTTTTCACCTAAAATCTAATAATTTGTAATTATGACTAATCCTACTGATTTGCTTCATCGTCGCTATGGTGTAGACGCATTTAATGCAGATATTCCTTGGAACCAGACAATATCTAATTTGCTCTCTCACCGTTCCATTCGCGCTTACCTGAATGATCCTCTACCAACAAACACTCTGGAAACTTTGATAGCATCTGCACAATCAGCATCTACTTCCTCTAATCTCCAGACGTGGAGTGTAGTTGCTGTTCAAGATACGACACGCAAGGAGAAGTTATCACAGTTGGCGAATAACCAAGCACATATTCGCCAGTGTCCTTTATTTTTGGTGTGGTTAGCAGATTTGGCAAGATTAACACACATTGCTGAAAACCAAGGATTACCCCATGAAGGTTTGAATTACCTGGAAATGTTCTTGATGGCGGCTATTGATGCTACATTAGCAGCACAAAATGCGGCGATCGCTGCTGAATCTTTGGGTTTGGGAACAGTCTACATTGGTGCATTACGTAATCGTCCAGAAGCAGTAGCAGAGGTTTTGAATTTACCACCCCATGTTGTTGCGGTGTTTGGGTTGTGTGTGGGTTATGCAGATTCATCTATTAATGTAGAAGTGAAACCACGTTTACCCCAAGCGGCCGGTATTACATCGGGAGACTTATCAGTTAGAAACACAAAAACAGGAAATTGAACTGTATAACCAAATCATGAAACAATTTTACAGTTCTCAACAGATGAATGTTGGTGGTGATTGGTCAGAACATTCAGCTAAACGCATAGCATTTCCTGAATCTCTATCGGGACGCGATCGCCTGCGAGAAGCCTTGAACAATCTGGGGTTTGAATTGCTTTAACAAAGTCCTAATTGTGGGATGAATTTAAACACAAATCATCCCACTCAGAAATAACACCGAATTTTGAATTGATCTTACCGTTCTTGCTGAGTCGGTCGAATCAGAATTTCATTCACATTCACATGGGGTGGCTGAGTTACTGCATAGGCGATCGCATTGGCGATATCTTCACTTTGCAGTGGTGTAATAGCTTTTAATCGTTCTTCAACATTTTTCTTCGCTACAGGATCGGTGACATGATTATTGATTTCCGTCTCCACCAAACCAGGCTCAATCACCGTGACACGGATGTTATCTTTTAACACTTCCTGACGTAATGCTTCGGAGATAGCATTAACTCCCCATTTAGTGGCGTTATATATCCCAACACCTGCGCGAGCTATGCGACCAGCTACTGATGAGATATTGACGATGTGACCACTACCTTGAGCTTGGAAGATGGGTAGAACAGCATGAGTAGTATAAAGCACACCAAAAACATTAACATCAAACATTCGCCGCCAGTCGGCAGTGTTACCGCCAGCAATATTACCAGTTAACGCCACACCTGCATTGTTAACTAGAATATCTACTCGTCCTAACTCTGCATTTGTCTTGTGGATGAGGTTGTTAGCTTGGGTTTCGTCTGTAACGTCAGTCACAATAGGTAAGGCTTCACCACCATTTTCAGTGATGCGTTTTGCTAATGCAGCCAAGCGATCGCCTCTTCTGGCTGCAATCACTACTTTTGCTCCTTCTGCGGCTAAAGCGATCGCTGTAGCTTCTCCAATTCCCGAAGAAGCTCCAGTAACAATAGCTATCTTGTTCTCTAGTTTACCTGTCATAATTTACTCCTGAATCATCTACAAATGCCATACTTTAGGAGGATTAATTTTATTTTTTAAACCTATAAATTTGTGCTTATCTTAATTATTGTTATTAGCTAATTTACTTGCTTCACCATAAGAAATTAGGAGAAATATTACAATTAAATTTGATGAATTTAAGTATCAGAAATTAAGATTTTGTCTAGCAATAAAAAATATAGGCATATTTCTCAATATACCTATATTTATTTACAGATGAGGAAGGTGGAGACTAGAGAAACATTCTGATTCAGCAACAGTAAATAGCATGAATTTCTCAAACTGCGATCGCTGTATTTTGGAAATATACAGGTTCATTTCCTGGCTTCCATTTAATGTTACAACCAATGCTGGGTTTCTGCTCTCGGTCTACATCTCGACCAGCTAAAACAGATGCGATCGCACCCCGCAAATCTTTGCCAGTTACAGGGATACCATTTTGTGGACGGCTATCGTCTAACTGTCCACGATAGACAAGTTTGCGGTTTTCATCAAACAAAAAGAAGTCAGGAGTACAAGCAGCAAAAAAATCTTTAGCCGTCTTTTGTGTCTCGTCAAATAGCAGAGGATAATTTAAATCTAATTCCTGTGCAAAAACTTTTAAAAATTCCGGTGCATCATCGGGATGATTATTCACATCATTAGCACTAATCGCCACTATTCCCAGGTTACTTTGTGCATAGTCCTTACCTAGTTGAGCTAATTCCAACTTAATATGTTGTACAAAAGGACAATGACGACTTAAAAATATAACTAACAAGGCCTTTTGTGAGCGAAATCTGAGAGACTAACTATCTTACTAGAAACCACATCCGGTAAATAAAAATTAGGTGCTAAAGTACCCAAAGGTAACATTGTCGAAACAGTTCTTACCATAAAACATCAATCCTTGCTTAAATCCTGAAACTTTGCGTACCTCTGCATTCCTAAAACAGAACTTAAACAGCTACAGCTAGACGCTTGTTATAAGCCGAAGCATCTCCTTTGATAGCCTGACTCTGTTTACCATCAATACCAACTGGAATATCACCCACAATAGTGACTCTCTGCACACGACGAGCTTGATTACCATAATCGGCTATAGCATAGTGTT
>NZ_PJIZ01000038.1 GCF_021596505.1 Nostoc sp. CMAA1605
CCCAAGGTCTACCGAATGGGAAAGAACGACAACAAATTGAGGAATTACTCATCGCCATGCAGTTGGAGGGATTAGGCGAACGATACCCAAATCAACTATCCGGCGGACAACAACAACGAGTCGCCCTAGCTAGAGCCTTAGCCAGTCAACCAGAGGCTTTACTGTTAGATGAACCTTTTTCTGCACTGGATACACATCTGCGTAGCCAATTAGAACAGCAAATGACGGAAACTTTAGCGCAATATCAAGGTGTGACTTTATTTGTCACCCACAACATGGAAGAAGCTTACCGGCGTTTGTCCGCATCTTTTGGTGATGGAACATGGTCAAGTCGTGCATCATGGTTCTAAATACGATATTTTCGAGCGTCCTGCTACTGTTAGCGTCGCCCAAATCACCGGCTGTAAAAACTTTTCTCAGGTGATTGTGCAATCATCCCAGGAAGTGGAAGCGGTTGATTGGGGTTGTAAGTTGCAGATAATTGCACCAATTCCCACAGAAATCACCCATATTGGTATTCGCGCCCATCATCTCCAATTTACTCTAGACCCAACCGCGACTAATACTTTTCCTTGCTGGTTAGCCAGAACCAGTGAAACACCCCATCGCGTTACACTGTTTCTAAAATTAAATTCTCCAGTAAATGATTTACAGGATTACCACCTGCAAGCAGAAGTGTTTAAGGAGAAATGGGAACTCATCAAAGATCAGCCTTTCCCTTGGTATGTGCGTTTAGAGCCATTGAGCCTAATTTTATTGTCGGAAAAGTTACTAGAACAGTGGTAAGTGGTGAGTGATGAGTAACGTGGAACTTCCAGAAAACAAATTATCCAATTTCTAAGAGAAGATATTGTTATTTTTCCCCATGCTTCTCCGCTCAGAAGTTCTCTCTGCTTTCTGACCCTCTACCTACACAGTGATAGTATATTTTTTAAGTTGGAAGTCCCTTATCCGAATCTATCCTGATTTTTCCCAAGGAGGATGCAGAATTTCAAATTTAAGAGTAAGTATGTTTGATAAAAAGTAATTTCTGATCTCTAGACTTAATCTTTACTTTATAACTGAAGAAAGAGGTAGATAGTGTTACTTGTATGGAATCTTAAATATTAAGGGTGGAATGAATTTGACACCTTGGCAAAATCACTAAAGATTCCATGCAAAGCAATTTAATTATGTTTCCAATCGCTGAGGTTGCTAGAGAAGATACACAAGTCCAGGAAACAAGTTTTACTCAATATGAGCGTGCGGAAAAGCAATTTTTAGAACTTTTAGCAACTGAGGATTTAGATAATAACTTAGATAAAAAAGTTGCCATTATCAGAGATTTTGAACAAGCAGTGGCAATGGCTATTGATGCAGCTTATCAGCATGATATTCAAGATAACTCAGCACATTGTTTTTTGCAACGGATACTATACTGGATTAATCGCCTAAATCTGTTTTGGTATGATGATTTACGGCGGTATACTAACGAGCGATCGCTTTATTTATCCTCATGTCGTAATCATATTGAAGCAAGTTGGCAAAAATGGGAACTGGCTCAAATTGATGTGACGGAATTAAAGGATTTAAATGTTAAACAAGCATTAATTGAGCGTACTAATGCGGATTTAGAACCACCGTTAGCACCAGCTAGTCGATATATCCGGGAAGAAATGACTAAAACTGGCTACTGTCATTTGTTAGCGATTGCTTCTTTTGATGGCTTAGTTGAAGGTAGTCGTCTTTCTCGCATTTTAGGCGGTGCAGCCAATGAAGTGCAATGTACCTTAGTGCGGGTACTGCTGGAAGAATACGGTAACGGCCGTTTATCACGCAAACATTCAACTTTTTTCGCCAAAATGCTCGATGAGTTCGGGATGAACACTGAACCAGAGGGATATTTCGAGTTAGTCCCTTGGGAAGTTTTGGCTTGTGCAAACCATAATTTTTTACTCACCGAAAGGCGACGTTATTACCTCCGTTATAGTGGTGGATTGACTTATTTTGAAGTAGCTGGCCCTGCGGCTTATAAAAATTATCTTGTAGCTGCACAAAGATTGAAATTGTCAAATGCAGCGATGGGTTATTGGGAACTACATATTAAAGAAGATGAACGCCACGGACAATGGATGCTAGAGGATGTAGCCTTACCTTTAGCAGAATTATATCCCGATGATGCTTGGGAACTATTACTAGGATACGACCAAGAGAAATTAATGAGCGATCGCGCGGCTAAAGCTGTTGTAAATTCCATCCGCCAAGCAGAACAAATTAAATCTTAAATAATTTTTACTGGCAACATTAGGACTATATTTTAGTGAAAAACAATCACTAAATTCAAGAGGATTGTTTAATTTTTGCCAAAAATAATAACCTGTAGAAATCAAGCAATAGCGTTGAAATCAACAATCATGTAATTAATACTAGTAAATAAACATGAGTATTACCCGACCTAAAATTGCAACTAAGAATCTCAAACAAATATTTTTTTGTCCTGAAGAATCTAATTTTTACTCAAACTGCATAGAAAAGTTTGTTTTTAGTAATTGTAATTATTCAGATTCCATTGTGGAATTTGGTTCAGGGGATGGCAGTCCTGTAATTAATTTATTGTTGAAGAATAAATTTGAGGGCGTTATACATGGATTTGAGTTAAATCCTACTGCTTGGCAAGCTGCCATATCAGCAATCAATGAATATAATCTGCATGAGCAATATATAATTAATAACTCATGTTTATTTGAGTCTGATCAACCCCAAGCCAACTACCTGATAGCTAATCCCCCATATATACCTGCACCAGATAATGATATTTATATGCCATTACTCTCAGGTGGAAAAGATGGCTCAGAAATTACTAATAAGCTTTTAGCTTTAGACTATGAAAATGTAGTAGTTTTAGTTTCGAGCTTTTCTAATCCTATAGGTACGATTGAACAAGCATTAGCACAAGGATATAGTATTAGCGATTTCGTGATTTTACCCTTAAAGTTCGGTTACTATAGCTCAGAACCAAAGGTGAAACGACACATAGAAGAATTGCGAAGCAATAATATGGCGTTCTACTCTGGTGAATATTATGGCTTGGCAGGTATTTTATTTCAAAAGCAAGGATCTGCTGTTGACTTATCCGAGGAATTAATTCAAATGCTCACAAGTTTTTCCCAAAGCCTATTTATAAAGTAAATATTCAGACCAATTCGCAATTCGCAATTCGCAATTGACTAGCATCCCGCTACGCTCTAAGCGTAGCTATGCCGCAGGCTTTACGCAATTGAGGAATCCTGACTTGATAAGGATTTCTGAGTTTTTATCTGTCTCAGAACTTTTGTAACGCACCGTATCAGCGTGGCAAGGCTAAAATATTGCCTTGAAAAATTGTAGCTACTGTCCTGGGTATTCTAACTGGGTACACAGTATACCAAGAGAGACAGCAATGCAACTGAGTGCAGGCATCAAGAATTTTTGGCAGTTGGTAGTTTTCAATCTGCTTTCGGGTTTAGTTTTATGTGTGTGTGTTTTAGCTATTAATGGCTGGAAGTGGCGGAATTTGTTTGATTTACCGGATTTTTTGGGTCTGGTGATACTTGTCGCTGTCGCCATATCTCCTTTGTTGTGGTTTTTGTCCTATCTCAAAGCGCAATTACTCCGACCACTAGTAGATCATGTGCAGTTTAACAAAGTATCACCAAAGGATTACCCTTGGTTAGATGTAGCTTCTTTGACAGAGGAAACTACTATTTTAGAATCCTTGGGTTTTGTCCATTTGATTGACCATGATGTCCCGTTAGCTTTGGGATTTTCAAGATGTTTTGCACATCCACAAAAGTATTGCTTTGCAGAAATCGGTCAAATTTTTCAGGTAACAGGTAGTGTGATTACACGACACTTTTGTCTGTTTAGTGTTTTAGAGCAGGATTGGATACTAGCTGAAATTAATAGAGAAGTTAACAATTTGGATGGTATACCTTACATTTGGCGACATCCCCAAGAGATTAGACGATATCATCCTCATCTAAAATTGCCTGTATTATTTCAAGAACATTTAAAATTTAGAGAGCAAATCTGCCATGATTTAAATATCTATTCCTGTAGAGATACTTCTGTAGCGTTTTTAGAAAAGATAGAACAGGACGCAGCAAATTTTCGTCGGCAGACCATGCGCCGCAAAAATCTGCTGCTCTCGATGGTAGAAACAACTTTATTTGAGATTAATCCTCGGTCTGAATGGTTAGGAAATTACCCCAAGACAGCAGCTAAAATCAAAAAGTAACCTTGTATAACCTCTCAAAAAATTAATAAAAGGTGTGCAAAATAAACATTAACACACCTGAATACAACAGCAAGCTTTAATAATTATTTGACCGAGAATCAATCAACTCGGATTAATATAATTATCCATGTGATTACAAAAGGTTACTTATTTAATGAAAAACAAGTAACCACCGCAATCATACTATACGCAAAACTCAAAGGGATGATGATATTCGTGAGAAGAATTTGGGGTTATTGCAAAGCAGCTAAAGTTTTGTGTCCAATCACGCCATCGGCTCTCAAGCCTTCTTTCTTCTGGAATTTAACCACTGCTAACCGGGTATTTTTATCAAAAACACCATTGACATTGGCAGTGTAAAAGCCTTTGCGCTTGAGGAGATTCTGGGCGGTTTTAACTGCTTCTCCTCTGCTGCCGATTCTGAGGATATTAGGACGGTTAGCTACTTGATTTGCAGGATGTTTAGCATTAGCTTTAGGCTCTACTTTATGAGCCTGCATAGTGGCACTGGGTTTGGTATTTTGTACCGCATGGGAAACAGTATTATTCTTAGTTACGGGAGTAGGAGTAGCAGCGTAAGCAGGAACGGTAGCGGCAATGCTGATAACAGAAATTAAAGCTAATAGTTTGCTATTCATATTTTTGGTTCTCTCTAGTGATCAAAATTTTGTGACATTGTGAGGAAGAGTTTGTGCTGACAAACTCGTGATTGATTTCACTCTTTTTGCTAAAATAGATTGAGGTGAGTTATTCAATCTTAAATATTAGAATTACACAGGATATTGACAGAGGTATGGCAAGTTTATGACAAAAAGATGTCCGTTAAATTAAGAGATATTGCAGCCGGATTTTGCCGTCAGCAAGCTGCATATTTATTGAATATCTCCAGACTCAGATTCACTGCGGCCAATGATGTGATTTTTCAGTGGCAAAACAGGGTTAGACATAAAGTGTGACTATGGGGGAAGATTTTAGAGAGTTGCGATCGCCTACTCACCACATGACCAGACATCATAAAAAAACCTTGAGCGATCGCTCGGAAATTTTCACATCACGTTATCATCGGATCTTGTGGCTTTTTGTGCGTAACTCCTAGCATCTAACCTATGACCGTTTCTCACTCTGACCTCCAGCCAACAGAACCGAATCCTGCGACTGCGCCCCATACCGATACGCGACAGGTAGACCGCAGTAAGCTAAGTAAGATGTATCAGCACTATGTTGAGGTGAAAGATAAGTATCCTCACGCCCTGTTGCTGTATCGGGTGGGAGATTTCTTTGAGACGTTTTTTCAAGATGCGGTAACAGTAGCTAGAGAATTAGAATTAGTCCTCACCAGTAAACATGGGGGTGAAATCGGTCGTGTGGCGATGACTGGCGTACCCCACCACGCATGGGAACGCTACACCACCCAACTGGTAGAGAAAGGCTATGCTGTGGTGATTTGTGACCAGGTGGAAGATGCTTCCGAGGCGGTGGGTTTGGTGCGTCGGGAGGTGACACGCATCCTTACCCCTGGGACATTATTAGAAGAAGGTATGCTCAAATCTAGTCGCAATAATTACTTAGCGGCTGTGGTCATTGCGGGGAATCACTGGGGTTTAGCCTATGCAGATATCTCCACGGGGGAATTTCTCACCACCCAAGATAGTAATTTAGAACATCTCACCCAAGAACTGATGCGTTTGCAGCCGGCGGAAGTCTTAGTTCCCACCAACGCGCCTGACTTGGGTAGTTTGCTGCGTCCTGGAGAAACTTCGCCCTATTTACCAGAATGTTTACCACCATCATTTTGTTATAGTTTGCGATCGCAAGTCCCCTTTTCTCAAGGTGAAGCCAGAAGTAAATTATTGCAGATATTTAAAGTGCGATCGCTCGAAGGTTTGGGTTGTGACCATCTCCCCTTGGCGGTGAGGGCGGCTGGTGGTTTATTGGAATATGTGGAAGATACCCAAAAGGAAAGCCCCATTTCCCTACAAAGACTCAGAACCTACACCATCACCGACTATTTAATTGTTGACCACCAAACCCGCCGCAACTTAGAAATTACCCAAACCGTCCGCGATGGGACTTTTCATGGTTCGCTGTTGTGGGCTTTAGATAGAACTAGCACCGCAATGGGTAGCCGGTCTTTACGGCGGTGGTTACTCCAACCCCTACTAGATATCAAAGGTATTCGCGCCCGACAAGATACCATTCAAGAATTAGCCGAAAATACACCTCTACGTCAGGATTTACGGCAATTATTACGGCAAATTTACGACTTAGAACGCCTCACAGGTCGCACCACTTCAGGAAGTGCGAACGCCAGAGATTTAGTCGCTTTAGCTGATTCTCTCTCCCGCTTACCAGAATTAGCCCGCTTAGTTGCTGATGCGAGTTCCCCCTTTTTGAAAGCATTGCAAAAAGTCCCGCCGATTTTAGAAGAACTAGCCCAAAATATCCACGCCCACATTGTCGAATCTCCGCCCATACATCTCAAAGAAGGCGGACTCATTCGTCCAGGAGTCAATCCCCAATTAGACGAAAGAAAGGCGACAGTAGAAAAAGACCAGCAATGGATAGCTAATTTAGAAGTAGAAGAAAGAGCCAGGACAGCTATTCCCACCCTCAAGGTAGGATTTAATAAAACCTTTGGTTACTACATTAGTATTTCTCGCGCCAAAGCTGACCAAGTACCGAATAATTACATCCGCAAGCAAACCCTCACCAACGAAGAACGCTACATCACCCCTGAACTCAAAGAACGAGAAGCCAGAATTCTCTCCGCCAGGGATGATTTAAATCAGTTGGAATATGAGGTATTTGTCGCCTTACGGGAAGAAATAGCCAAAGAAGCCGAAGCCATCCGCAACCTTTCCCGCGCCGTTGCTGCGGCTGATGTGTTATGTGGCTTGGCGGAGTTAGCAGTACAGCAGGGTTACTGTCGTCCTGAGATGATACCCGGAAGGGAAATCGCAATTATTGATGGTCGCCATCCCGTAGTTGAACAGTCCTTACCTGCGGGTTTCTTCGTCCCCAACTCCACACAATTAGGGAGTAGTGCAGAAAATTACACCCCACTTCCTGATCTCGTGATTTTGACAGGACCTAACGCCAGTGGTAAAAGTTGCTATCTGCGTCAGGTGGGACTCATACAACTCATGGCGCAAATTGGGAGTTTTGTCCCAGCTAAGTCAGCGAAATTGGGAGTATGCGATCGCATTTTCACCCGTGTCGGTGCAGTTGATGATCTAGCTACGGGTCAATCTACCTTCATGGTAGAAATGAATGAAACCGCCAATATTCTCAACCACGCTACAGCAAAATCTCTAGTTTTACTAGATGAAATTGGGCGAGGAACAGCCACATTTGACGGACTTTCTATCGCTTGGGCGGTAGCAGAATATTTAGCCACAGAAATCAAAGCTAGAACAATTTTTGCTACTCACTATCATGAATTAAATGAATTAGCCGGAATGTTACCGAATGTTGCTAACTATCAAGTCACCGTGAAAGAATTACCCGACCAAATTATTTTCCTACACCAAGTTCAACCAGGAGGTGCTGATAAATCTTACGGAATTGAAGCTGGAAGATTGGCGGGTTTACCGGCTGTTGTTATTAAACGAGCAAAACAAGTTATGGGACAAATAGAAAAGCACAGTAAAATTGCTCTGGGACTAAAAAATTTGGAGTAAGGTTATGGGGATATAGGAGCAAGTTCCAGAAAACATTAAGGACTATTAACTAATAACCATGAACAATTTACGCCAAAAAGTACAAGAATTAGCATCTGAAGCTATTAACAACTCAGAACCAACAGCATGGTTTGAAGTTTTATATGCTTCAGCTAATGGTGACACAGCACAAATTCCCTGGGCAAAATTAACACCCCATCCCTACCTCCAAGATTGGTTAGAAAATCATGAAATTTCTACTCAAGGTAAAAAAGCTTTGGTTATTGGTTGTGGTTTAGGAGATGATGCGGAAGCCTTAGCAAAATTAGGATTTGCCGTCACAGCTTTTGATATTTCTCCCACAGCTATTGCTTGGTGTCAACAGCGATTTCCTGAATCTCCAGTTAACTATCAAGTGGCTGATTTATTAGCTATTCCTCAGCAATGGCATCAGGCTTTTGATTTTGTTTTTGAATGTCGCAATATCCAAGCTTTACCTTTGAGTGTCAGGACTGCTGTGATCTCTTCTATTACTTCTGTGATTTCCCCTAGTGGAACTTTATTAGTAATTACCCATGTGCGCGATACAGAAACCGAACCGTCAGGGCCGCCTTGGCCATTATCTGAATCTGAACTCGCACAGTTAGAAAATTTAGGACTACAAAAAATAGAAGCTACTCTGTTTTTAGAATCCCGAGAAACTGAAGTAAAGCAGATGCGAATTATATATCGCCAGCTTTAGTGTATTTAGTGGCGTGGCAAGCCTAAATTTGTGCATTAGATGGGAAAAATTTGAACGCAGATAAACGCGGATAAACGCGGATAAAATCGATTTTTTATTGCACTATTTTAGCCTTGCCACGCTAGTAGGGGCAGAATATATTGCCCCTAATCATTTACCTGATTGCCAAAATCAACGCAGTACAATTTTAATGACTCAAAACAATTATCAACTAAGACTAGAAGTTTTGGGGAGGTAAGGGTTTTCCTTGACTTTTAGGCACATTGACAACTTTTAAGAGTTTGGCAATTGCAATTACATCTGTATCTAGCTTTTTAGCTTTTTCATTACCAGGACAGCTAATATCTGGAGATTGTTGACCACCTAGACTAATTGTTGTCGTCGTCCCAAAAGAAGTAGATTTAACACAACTTTGTTTGACAGGTAGGCTTGACAATGGTTCAGCAGCTTTTAGGTCATTAAAGAATTTTTGAGAGATTTTTTTAGGTAGTTTACCTTTACCTGAGCCTTTACCGTCTACATAATTAGCTTCTCCGGTGGGTGAGACATAGATACGGTAGCCAATAGTATTTGTTGAGCCACTGTTGACAATTACAGCTACATTATTAGGTACTAAAGCGATCGCTGATTGAGTAGCACTCACTAATAAAGATAAACCCGCTAACCCTATTAAACTTTTGTAAAAAACCTGACTCATTGCCAAAATCTCCTCAATTCAGTATTTAGGTAATAAGGTTTAAAAATCGGAATTTCTACAATTAGCAGACTAATCAACTAGTCTTACTACTGAATTATTTACTAGAAAACTTTGTCAAATTTATGACATTATCATGTCAATTTCTTGACAGTAAATATGTTTGAAGGGAGAAAAATAATTCTAATTCTTCTTGGAAAGTTCTGAATTGAGGAAATCTCGGTAGCCCTGTATTACCTACCTCTGTCCCGTTCTAAATCATCGATAACTTTTTGCACATACCATTCTTCTGTCATCCCTGGATGATCATCTTTTTTCTGTTCAATTAATCTTTGGGCGATTTCCCAATATCCTCCAACTAGACGCAAAAGTCGCTGACGTAAGATATTAGCTTTTTGCTGCTTGGCTTCAGGAACAGATTTTTGAATTTGTTTGAGGCTATCTAAAACTTGTTGATAATTTTCCCAGTCTTCTTGTTCACAAAAAATACTGGCAGCTTTTTGATAGTCTGCAACAGCATTTTGCATTTCTTCTATAAAAGTATAGGTCATGCCACGATTGTAGTAAGCTGAGGCATCATTGGGGTTAATTTTTAAGGCGTTTCCATAGTCAGCAATTGCACCGAGATAATTACCCATTGCGCGGTAGGTGTTACCTCTGGCAACATAATTTAAGGTATCTTGGGGTTGGATTTGAATGGCTTGATTAAAATCCGCGATCGCACCTTGATGATCTCCCAATAGAGAACGGGCTTTACCTCGGTTACGATAGACGATAGCATCTTGAAAGTTTAATTGTAAGGCTTGATTAAAATCCGCGATCGCTTCTCGATAATTCCCCATTTTGCACCGCACCACACCCCGACAGCAATAAGCCTGTGCATCTTGGGAATCAGCCTGCAATATCCAATTTAAATCCGCAATGGCTTGTTTGGTGTCGCCTTTTTCGGCTTTGTGCAGTAACTGACTAAAATAGTCACTCACAGATGTAATTGGTACAGTCTTTGCAACTACAGGCTGTGTAACTGGTTGTTGTTTGGGTTGTAACTGCTTAATTCGTTCTACGCACAGACGGCAATTTTCGGCATCTTTTTGCTGTAAGTATAAATCAGCCGCTTTTTTTAAACTAGCGATCGCATCTTGAATATACCCTTGTTTGCGGCGCACTATCCCCCGTAAATCATGGGCTGCTGCATAGTTAAAATTGAGATAAATCGCCTTGTCTACATCTTCTAACGCCCCTGGTAAATTTTTCAGGGCTAATCTGGCTAAAGCACGACTATAATATGCTTCTACACTTTCAGGATTTATCTTGAGAGCTTCGGTATAATCAGCAACAGCCTGAAGAACAGATCCTGAGTCATAATATGCTAGCCCCCGTTTTAGATAAGCTTCGGCATAATAGGGAGTTAGTTGTATTGCTCGGCTAAATTCCTCAATTGCACCAGTGTAATCTTTTTGTCTGGCTTTTTCTAGTCCCTGATTGTAAAAGTCGTTATTCATCACCGTTTTTACCCAACTTAGCTAGTTATTAGCCTTATATCTTAAATATTCACAGTGAATTATCACTATTCCTAATCATTTAAAGAATTCAACTATGAAAATTAGAACTATCACTACAGGTATATCACTGGATTTGCCACAGGAGACAGACAAAATCAAAATAGCGGCTGATTTTAACCAAAAAGCGCAGGTAATCTTTGCACAACAAGGTTACGAAGTGCAAACAACTAGAATTACTACTAACCCTTGGGAAGAATATCTCTCTATTTTATCGCCAACTGAAATTGTGAATCGAATTCAAAATTTAGAGGAATTTTGCCAAAGCTTAAATATCAGTTTCTTTAATATTGGTTATGCTAGCACTGCTGAAACGATAGAGTTAATTCCTGAAATTAATAAAAATACATCAATAGTTTACTGCTCAAGTAAAATTGGCAATCAATTTGAAAACGCCAGAGAATCAGCCCAAGCTATTAAGCGTATCTCCCAAGAAACTGAAAATGGTTATGGCAATTTTCGCTTTTGTGCTGGTGCAAACTGTCAGCCAGGTATCCCATTTTTTCCTACATCTTATCATGTTGGTGAAACATCTTTTGCCATTGGTTTAGAGTTGGCTGATTTACTAATGCAAGCATTTTCTGAAGCGAATAATATCGGAGATGCTGAAAATAAACTGCAAATAATTTTAGGTGAAGAAGTTAAAAAAATAGAAGCGATCGCCAAACAAATATCTACCCAATTGCAAATAAATTATCATGGTATAGATACTTCCCTCGCACCATCTTTAGATAAACAAAATAGTATTGCTTTTGCCTATGAACGGTTATTAAATGGTAAATTTGGTAATCCTGGAACTCTCGCCATTTCTGGAATGCTAACACGAGTTTTAAAAAGTATTCCTGTTAAAACTTGTGGTTATTCTGGCTTAATGCTACCAGTTTGTGAAGATATCGGTTTAGCTACTAGAGCTAATGAAAAAACCTATGATATTACCAATTTATTATTGTATTCATCTGTGTGTGGCTGTGGTTTGGATACTGTGCCGATTCCTGGCGATATTTCCATAGGTAAGATGACAGCCATATTAATAGATATGACAACCTTAGCTTTTAAACTTAATAAACCACTCTCCGCTAGATTATTTCCTATCCCCGATAAAAAAGCAGGGGAAATGACTAATTTCAATTCCCCTTATCTTGTAGATTGTCAGATATTTGAGTGCTGAGTTGGGAGTGCTGAGTAGTGAGTGCTGAGTGCTGAGTGCTGAGTTGGGAGTGCTGAGTGCTGAGTGCTGAGTGCTGAGTGTGGTAATTAATTCCCCTACACCCCTACACCCTTATAAGTAATCGCACAGAATTATTGACACATAAGTTTCTAGTCTGGATAAGAGTTTGATGGCTTATTTTTGTGTAATTAATTTTGTTTAACTACTTATCCCTACACCCTTACACCCCTAAACCCTTATACCCCTAAATCCCTACACCCTTAATCAATCAATAAACTTGGAGAAGTCAGCACAAATACATCCCTAATTCCTTGGGCTGTGGTTTGTGGTTTGATTGGTGTAGTAAAGTGGAAAAAGTCGTGGTCATTGACTAATAATAATTCCCCTGGATGGAGAACTTTGCTAAATACTGGCTTTTCTTTTTTTGCAGTATATAAATGTGTTTCACCACCTTGGATATTATCTCTATATACAGAGAATATCCCAATAAAATCAGTACCGTCTTGGTGAATACCTTCAGGCGCAGGATTACCGAAGTTATCAGGAGAACAAATTGTTCTGATTTGATGTACACCAATTTCTGCTTCAGGATGCAGTTTACATGAATCACTAAAAGCCAAGATTAATTTTGTGAAACTATCAAGCTCAATCATGCCATCTTCTAATTCGGCAAACTCTCTTTTAATATCCCCTACCAATGGATTATATTCTCTACTTTGAAAAAGATATCCATGCGGTAGTTTGATTAATTTATCTCCTGCAACTGTAAAGCGTGATAATCTTCTTAAACGATATTTGCCTTTAATGTAAGGATCTACAGGCAAATTATTAAAAAAAGGTTGAAAATCTTCGACGTTGATTGAATTTACCTTTCTTAAGGTAAACAGAAAGGCATATTCTATTTCCGTGATTCCCCCGACTGTTTGCATAGGAATTTTGTCCTTGCAGTTGTATTTTCCCCATTTTTCTTTGGGGAAGGTTTATATCATCGAGTATATGCTACTTTTTATTAAAACGTGGTTAAAATGACTACAAAAATTGACAAAAGATGATAAAGAAGCAACTCATAGAAATTGGGGATTTTGGATTGGTGAATGTTTGACTAGTGAGTCTTTCAGCAATCCATTTGTGGCCATCATTTCTAAAATTATTATTAATTCTTGATTATTTGTTTTGCCTAGCACGCTTACTTTGATACATTTGGTAGTCGGCTAAGGTAATCATGTGATCTAAGGAAATTGGCTGATGTGGTTCATAAGCTTGGACACCAACACTCATGGAAATGGGGAAGGGATACTTTTGAGTTTGATTGAACTGGTCAATAGCTGTTTGTAGTCGCTCTATAATGGTTGCGGAGTTGGGATCATTTCCCTGCATTAGCACTACAAACTCGTCGCCTCCTAGCCTAGCCAAAGTATCAGAGTCGCGAAAGGTTTGCTTGAGTAAATTGGCAGCTATCACGATAGCAGCATCGCCACTTTCATGACCAAAGTTATCATTAATTTTTTTCAGTCCATCCAAGTCAATAAACAGCAGGCTAGCAGAATTTTGCGATCGCTGTACTAATTTCAGTTGTTGTTCAGCAACCAAAAAAAAGCCTCTGCGATTATACAAGCCAGTTAATTCATCAGTAATGGCTAATCGTTTAATTTCGGTTTCTGCGGCTTCACGTTCTTGAATCTCCTGCTGCATACGAATGTTAACCGCTTCTAAAGCCGCCGTGCGATTGCGGACTCGCTGTTCTAGTTCAGAATATACTTGCACATTTTCCATCGCTACAGCTGTGGTGTCGGCTAAGGCTTGTAGTAAATTGACTTCGCTGGTTGTAGGTTGATGGTAATTAGCCCAGTAAGTACCAATTGCCCCAATGGGATCTAATATACGGATAGGAACCATCACCATACTTTTAATAAAAGTCGGTTGATAGGCAACATAGGGAACTCTTTCGTCACCATATACATCCTCAATGATTGCTGGTTGACGGTTGAACATCGTCCATCCACCAATACAGATATTCATGGGAAAACGCTGTCCTTTCCACAGGGGAGCAATAGCATCTTCATCAGCGTAATAACAGTAGCCATTGTCCCGCAGTACAAAACTAGCTCCATCTGAACCAGTCAGTTCCCTCGCTGCTACTCGGACAATCTCCATAATTCTTTCTAAACTACGTGCAGAGGATAAGTCTTGAACTACGATCAACAGCCGTTTTATTGCTTTAAGGTATTGCTGACTAGTGATGTCCTCACGATTAGAAAGCAAATAGCAGCATGGTGCTGACATCAGTTCAAGCTCCATAAGTTATATACTCCTGAGAAAGTAAATTTATCGTTCCCAGATTCAATATAAATTTAATAAAAAATTAATAAAGCTTGACATAAAAAAACCAAAATCAAGGTAACAGAATGGCTGACAAACTCTGAGAATATGAAGAAAGGTATATTATTATGAGTTTGCAGCTTTCATGACTGATTGGCTTTACCGTTATCCACCCTTACAGCCTGGTATTCTGCTCAAACGCTACAAACGCTTTTTTGCTGATGTACAGCTAGCGTCTGGGGAAGTAGTGACAGCACACTGTCCTAATACTGGCCCCATGACTGGAGTTTCAACTATTGGTAGTGCAGTACAACTTTCTCAAAGTGATAACCCTAACCGTAAACTGGCTTATACCTTAGAACTAATTCAGGTACACGATAACCAGCCGACATGGGTAGGGGTGAATACAGCTTTGCCAAATCGGATAGTGAAGTTAGCTTTGACAAAGCACTTATTTCCAGAGTTAGGTGACTATAGTCAAATTAAAGGAGAAGTAGTTTACGGTGTAGATAAAAAAAGTCGTATAGATTTTTTATTGACGGGAAATGATACAGAACGTCCTATTTATTTAGAAGTAAAAAATACAACTTGGTGTACAGGCACTTTAGCATTATTTCCCGACACAGAAACCACCAGAGGACAGAAGCACTTACGGGAATTAATGGCGTTATTACCTAATATGCGAGCAGTAATGTTGTATTTTATTAATCGTGGTGATTGTACTGAGTTTGCCCCTGGGGATAGTGCTGATCCAGTATATGGTAAGTTATTGCGGGATGCGATCGCTCTTGGTGTGGAAGTCTTACCTTGTCGTTTCGATATTTCTCCCGAAGGTATTCGTTATTTAGGTTTAGCGAGGATGAATTTGGGGAGTGGGGATTAGGGATTGGGGAGTGGGGATTAGGGATTGGGGACTGGGGACTGGGGAATTAATTACCTTTTGCCTTTTACCTTTTGCCTTTTGGCTTTTGCCTTTAAGAAATTACTACTACAGGTGCAATATACTGCTCAAAGGTAGGACTTTGGGGATCTGTGTCTACTGTTAACAGACTTTCTGCACCGTCTACTACTAAACGGACTAGATAAGTTCCTGGGGGACAGTCGTTAACTATGAAGGTGACGGAGTGGGAAAGGTTTTGGCGATTTTTAGTTTTTTCATAGGAGTATCCCGCAAATTGTGATGGTGATAGTTCTGTTAAAACTAACGTCAGTTGCTGTGTTAACTCGATGCTGACATTCACACGCACAGTAATCTCAGCCGATCGCGGATCATTTCCTCTACCCTTTAAATTAGATACTGTGATTTCTTCAATGGTGGGACGTAATAATATGGGGACTATATTCGAGTTTACCCGTTGCTGGGGATGAATGACTTGTAAACTCTGCATTCCTGCGCGTAATGATTCTACGGGGATGGAAGCTAGTTCTAGGGTGATTTCTTGATTCGTCACTTTTTGGGGTGTGGCTGTGACATTCCCGATGCGTACTTGGGTAATATCTGCACTTAGTTTATCCCCTTTAATTAATAAGGTGCTGGAAGCCAAAATCAATGGATTTGCAGCTAGTTGTGTTTGCCAAATTTTTGCGAGTTCCTCTCGGACTTTGATTTGAGCGATCGCTGGTTGGTATGGTGTAACATGACGCTGAAGATTGCGTACAGGTAAGGGTTTTTTCGGTATATCTCCACCATCAATTAACACGATACTAGTTTTATAAGCAATAGATAAACTGTAGGGAGTCTGAAAAAATACTGACCAAATTTTGGAGATTTCTTCCACATTCAAATCAACGGGACTAATAGAAATTGTCTCAACTTGTTCAGCTAGATCCGAATCAGCCAAAAATGCCAAGGTAGAATCTGTGACAGTCTCTCGAATCGATTCTGTGGTGATATTGGATTTACTATTAAAAGTACGGATAATGCTACCCATCAGCCGTTGTGGTTCTAACTCCACATCGTTACCGTAACAAGTTAGTAGATAGTAGAGATCCAAACCCGTTTGCGATCGCTTAATATATTTCTCTTCTGAATGGCGTTGTCTTAAATCTGCACTCCGCCAAGCCGGATTCATTAAAATATCATACAGATAAATATTTACACCAGCTTCCGGCGAACCACTACCGAGGCGATCGGGTCTAACAGTTGTTACCCTCGCCCCATCTAAATCCATTTGGACACTCGCCTGCAAGGTTCTTTGTAGAGTTGCAGTTATCGTTGCAATGGCTAAATAATTACTCATTAGTTATTAGTCAATAGTCAATAGTCAATAGTCAATAGTCAATAGTCAATAGTCATTAATCCATAGTCATTAATTATTAGTTATTAGCCTATAGTCTATATTTCTTCTTATTTTTCCTTATTTTCATTCTTACTATTGACTATTAACTATAGCAGTTACCATTTCAGTGAGGTAAATTAAACGCTATATAGGAATCTGCTTTGATTCCTGAAATCATTTGCGTGACTAATGACTAATGACTATTGACCATTGACTAATGACTATGGACACACTAAACCTAACTTTAAAGCTTTGACAATGGCTTGAGTGCGACTTGTCACACTTAACTTATCAAATATGGCTGTTAAGTGAGCTTTAACGGTGGCAACTGTAATATAAAGATGGGCGGCAATTTGTTCGTTGGATGCTCCCTGTACTAGCCAATTAAGTACCTCTTGTTCTCTTTCTGTTAAGTGAATAACAGCATTAGCCACTAAAGATTGTCCAGTATAGTAATGAAATAGACGGAAAAAAGCTGTTGCTACTTCTGGCGGCAAATAGACTTTATTTTCAACAACCGTATTAATTGCTTCACATAATTGGGTGGCTAATTTATCTTTAAAAACGTAACCCCAAGCACCAGCTTGCATGGCTTTAAATACCCATTCATCTTGTTGATGTGCTGATAATATTAAAACTTTGCCGTTATAAGATATTTGTCCTAACCGAATTAAAGCTGTAATTCCATCTTCTGGAGGTAATTCTAAATCTAATAAAATTAAAGCGGGGTGTTGTTCATCCGTTAATTTCACAGCTTGTTCTACAGAAGCTGCTTCGCCAACTATATCAAAATCTAAATAACTGCTGTTGTTATAAAAGTTTAAGAGAGTGCGGATACCTTGCCGAAAATGTGGTTCATCATCAACAAGCAAAATTGAAATAGGTTCTTTTTTTGTGTTCATGATTATGCTGGGAATTGGAATGGGGAATGGGGAATGGGGAATGGGGAATGGGAATAGGGAATGGGGAAGGAAAGACAAGGGAGATTTTATTTCAATGCCCAATGCCCAATGCCCTATTCCCTATTTTGGTAATGTAAAGGAGAATTGCGCGCCGCCTTCGGGGAGGTTTTCTGCCCAGAGGTTGCCTTTGTGATCGTGGATAATTTTTTGGGCGATCGCCAGTCCTAAGCCTGTACCGCCAACTCTGCGAGAATAATAGGGTTTAAAAATTAATTTCAAGTCGGTTTCGGAAATTCCTGAACCGCGATCGCAAATTTCTATTAATATTTCTTGAGCATAAATATGCCAATTACAGGTGACTGTCCCATTACGCGGACTAAAATAAATGGCATTGCTCAATAAGTTATCAAATACCTGTTTTATTTGCCAGCAATCAACATTAATAGTTACAGGTTTTTCGGGATACAATACGGTAATATTTTTTTCTTTTAACCCAGGTTCTAAGGTTTTAATACATTCAGCAATAATTGTTTGTAAGTTTTGTAATTGAATATGTAGTTTAGCTCGTTGACCGAAATATAGTAAATCTGTGAGTTTGTTACTCAATTCATCAACTGTTTTCCGAATTAATGCAGCTTGTTCTTGTAAAGAATTATCTGGTAAGGCTAACCGCAGGTTTTCAGCGTAAAGATTAATTAATGCTAAAGGATTTCGCAGTTGATGTTCAATTTTGCCACAGGCTTGAGATAAGTTATTGATTTGCGCGAGATGCTCTGAACGCTCCCGATACATAATCAAATATTGACTCAAAACTTGAGATTGATTGCAAAACTGTTGCTGCTGCTGGTCTGTGAGTGCTGCTTCTGTACAGATTAAGATATATTCGGCGGCGATCGCTTTCTGTTCTCCTATACAACAGATATAAACTTTGTATTCATTGACTAAATTAAGTTGAGTTACTTGAAGAAAAGATAAATCATTTAATAACCATTTTTCTTGTTGTAAATATGATATGGTCATGGGCTGCCTAGATGCAGTTATGGGGACAGGATAGGCGACAGATTCGCGTTTGCCTGTATCTATGTTGTGATACAAAGTCCATACTACGACAGATGGTAGTAGATTGGCCAACTGTTCCATTACCAGTTGACAAATTTTACTAATCTCCACTTGCGATTTATTTGGTAGATTCTGTATGGACGAAGGTAGAGGTATCGGAGCAGTGAAATTTTGGGCGGCAACCTTCATCATTAATCCCCCGTATACTTGAATAGCAAACAGCATTGCAGATTTTACTCAGTTGCAGATATTCTCTGCCTGTAGTAGAAATCAAGCTGCTGACTGTATAACTACGGACAGAATTAGCTTACTGCACAGGTATGAATTTTCTGTAATTTAAAACAATTATTTAGAATCTCGACCAAAGTCTAATAACTTCTAACGGCTTGGATCTCTAAGCTATAAACATTTAGTCCCAGAACTGTAAATCCAATTGAAAGCCTCTCTCAAAGGTTTATTTTGTGCTGTCGGCACTTAAATTTCCCTATTTGCAGACCATAAAGTCATAACTTTGTTCCGTCTGCATCAACAACTCTGGTCAGTATACCCCCAGCACCACACATTATTTTTTGGTGGCATAAAATACATCAAATCAAGTGACTGGTAGTATTTGGGGTCATGTTCATAAAACCCTGCTGTTGTGTCTTATGATTCCAGCTGCTACCCAGACTTTAGCAGAAATTTTAGCTGGTGGCATTTCTTTGCTTTCTACAGAGCAAATTGATTTTAACCACCCTGCTAAGAGCCAAAATGTAAACCCTAGATTGAATTTGTATTGTTACAACATTCAGGAAAATGTTTACATAGAGCAACCAAATCAAGAAGGAATAAAACTTCTACCGCCGCCTCGGTGGTTTGATGTGTCTTTCTTATTGAGTGCGTGGGACTGCACCAGTTTGGGGGAACAACGTTTGTTGTCAGAGGCTTTGAGATTACTGTTACATCACCACTGTTTACCAGAGAATTTGCTAGCTCCGTCGTTACGCGGTCACGGTGAATTATCTATGACCGTTTGCACCATTAATCCCATTGATGCTGCAACTTTGTGGAGTGCTTTAGGTGTACCTTTACGTCCAGCTTTGTATGTGAAGTTGACTATTCCTTTGAATCTGCAAAGTGATCCTTTAATTCATCATTCTGATGAAGAAGTATTGCTCAAAAATGCTTGAGTAATCAGCTAGAGAGGACTAAAACCAATTCAATATTCAATATTCACAAAGTTTTGGATGTGTTATTGAATTTTCCAGAATTGGACTGAGAACAGTTATTCGTTCAACACAGGAAAATGATCCAATGCCTAGATTAGATTATTTCGCTCCTGGGGTCTACGTTGAAGAAGTAGACCGAGGTAGTCGTCCCATTGAGGGCGTGAGTACAAATATTGCCGGATTTATTGGCTTTACTGAAGATATACGCGGTGATGCCGAATTGTTCAAACCAATGTTGGTGACATCGTGGAATGAGTATTTAGAATACTTTGCTAAACAAGGTTCTGACGGTTATACAGATTTTGATGCCTATTTACCTTTTTCTGTCAATGGTTGGTTCTTAAACGGTGGTGGACGGTGTTGGGTAGTTAGTATCGGGACAAAATTACCTGGTTCACCAGCACCATCAGTTGATGAAACAGCTCTCAAGATTCGTACAACTGGCAATCGTCCTTCTTTACAGTTCGCACTCAAACCTGCTGAGGGTGATGACGCTGACGATGATGGCGGTAGATTCAATATCACCATTACCGAAAGTGAACCGCTTCCACCAGGCGACCCAGCCGCCGAACCACCTCTGAATACAGGTGAATTCTTTAAAGTCATCATTAGCCGGAATGGGGAAATTCTAGAGGAGTATGACAACCTCTCGATGAACCCAGAAGTGGCAGCAGAGGCGGGGACTTATGTAGTGACAGCTTTAGACGCATCAGAGTTTGTCAACGCTGTAGACTTACAAACACCAGGACAACCCCTCTCTCGTCGTCCAGCCAATGGTAACTACGAAGTCAGTCCTCCTCCTGTAGTCTCCACACCAGACCGCTTCCCTCGCGATGTCCAAGGTGTGAGAGACGATCGCACTGGTATGCAAGGTATCTTTGAAATTGACGAAGTAACCATGATTGCTTGTCCTGACTTGATGCGCGTTTATCAAAACGGCATCTTGGACTTGGATCAAGTGCATGGAATTATGGAGACAATGGTCAGCCTGTGCGAAAACACTGCGCCTAACCGGATGGTAGTGTTAGACCCACCCCCCTGCAAAGGAGGTGGTGATCCTGTGCCTCCCACTCAAGTCAAACCCCAGCACATTGCTCAGTGGTTGAGTGCATTTAACAGGCGATCGCAATTTGCCGCCCTCTACTATCCTTGGATTAAAGTTCCCAACCCCCGCAACGGTGGTAGACCAATTCTTGTTCCTCCCGCCGGTCATATGCTAGGGGTCTGGTGTCGCACCGATGAAACACGCGGCGTATATAAAGCACCAGCCAATGACACACCCAGAGGTGTGATCGGTTTAGCCTACGAAACCAACCTCCGCGAACAAGAATTACTCAACCCCTTGGGTATCAACTGTATTCGTACCTTCCCCAACCGAGGTATCAGAATTTGGGGTGCGCGTACCTTAGTCGAACCAGACAACGTGCAATGGCGTTACATCAGCGTCCGCCGCTTGATGAGCTACATTGAAAAGTCCGTAGAATTAGGTACACAGTGGGTAGTATTTGAACCCAACGACCAAGACCTATGGGCGCGTGTCACCCGTACCGTCAGCAACTTCCTAGAAAGACTCTGGCGCGAAGGTGCTTTATTTGGTGCGACAGCCGCAGAAGCTTTCTATGTCAAATGTGACTCTAGCATCAACACCCACGAAACCATGATGTTAGGACGTTTGTACATTGAAGTTGGTGTCTGTCCTGTACGTCCGGCGGAGTTTGTCATCTTCCGCTTTAGTCAGTGGTCTCCTAACCAGTAGGAGTGCTGAGTAATGAGTGCTGAGTAATGAGTTAAAAGATTACTTACTCATAAGAAGTTCATTTATTGAGTGAGAAAGTTAAGAGTGTTTTTACTCATGACTCAGAACTCTGCACTCAGAACTGAATTGTAGGGTGTGTTAAGCCACAGGCTAACGCACCTTACCAGATGCTAATAAAAATCGGAAAGAAACAAATCTTATTGCTAATTTAAGGAGTTGTCAATATGCCTGAATTAAAACCAATAGCCGCCAGTAACTTTTACTTTGAAATTGATGGCATGACAGACATGGCTTTTAGCAAAGTCGGTGGTGTTAAATTTGAGGCTAAAGTCAAAGGTCAAGATAAACCTTTAATGTCTACTAAAGGTGGAAATACTATTAGACAAATTAACTCTGCTGGTTTTGAAGGACTATTCACAATTGAAGTTTCAACCTTGATGAGTGGTGATAGTGATAGCACCAGCAAAAAAATGTATGAGTGGTTTAAAAAGTGTATGCCTAAAACCGAAAAGGGAGAAGGTAAATGGGCAGAAAGCAAAAAAACAGGTTCTATCACTGCCTATGATACTGATGGAAAAGAGGTAATGCGTTGGGAGTTAAAAGAAGCTTGGCCTTCTGAATATAAAATCGGTGATTTAGATGTCAACGGTAACGACTATATTGAAGAAACTTATACATTAACCTGTGAAAACCTCAACAGAAAGACATGATTTTAACTCCGCAATCTAGCTGATTCATACAAACAATTCTGATAAATATTTTGGGAGATGCAATTTATGCCAGAGTTTATTTCTAACGCCAAGTTCTACTGGGAAGCAGACGGACTCACTGAGATTTTGATTCAAAAAATTAGTGGGATGCAAATGAAAATGACAGTTGCAGGTGGAGATGCACCTATCGGTGTCACGAAAGATGGTAAAACTCAAACACAAGCTACCATTGGTGGTGTAGAATGCTCTGAAATTACTATCGAATGTGTCGCCACTGCTGAATCTAAACAACTGCTGGATTGGTATAACAAATGCCATGCTGAGGCTCTTTCTGGTGGTAAAGCCGAAGGTCGTACCAATCGTAAATTAGGAAAGCTTTCTATTTATGACGGTGCGGAAGAAAAAGTACAGTATGAATTTACAGATGTCTTTCCTACTAGCTACGCAACCAGTGATTTTACCGCCGGTTCTGGTGATTTACTGACAGAAACAGTCACGATAGGCTTTACCTATTTTGAACGCAAAAAGTAAATATAAGTTCGTAGTAAGGACTTTAGTCCTTTCTTCTTTGAGGACTAACATCCTTACTACAAACACATAAGAGGTAATTAATCATGGCAGAATTTCCTGAAATTCTTACGAATAGTCGATTTTATTTAGAATTAAAACTGACTGGTAGCCAAGAACCAATTGATGGTTACTTTATGGAATGTCAAGGTTTTAAAACTACTCAGGAAGTCATAGAAATCTCAGAAGTCACACCTCTCACTTGGGGTAAAACAGGTGGTGCTAATGGGCGGGTTGTGCGTAGTAAAATCCCTGGAAATATCACCTATTCTAATATAGTTTTACGCCGTGGGCTAACTATTTCTATGACTATGTGGAACTGGTTAGCAGCTATTAAAGAAGGTAAATGGGGTGATGAAAGGCGTGATGGTTCTTTAGTTATTTATAATCAAGCAGCAGAAGAAAAATTTAGATTAGAATTTAAAAATGCCTGGCCTACTAGTTATACAATTTCTGATGTCAAGGCTGAAGGTAGTGAACATGAAATCGAAGAAATAGAAATGGTTGTTGAAGAACTTAAACGGGTGACAGTAACTTAGTAGTTTCGCTTGCATAGCATCAAAATACATAATTTTGTACAGATAGATTATAAAATAAATATTAATTTCCGCGCTGAATAGGATTTCACTTTCACATAACAAGATAAGATAGGTTGTCAATATCCTGTTATTAGTATTTGTAGGGTGTGTTAAGCGTAAACCGTAACGTACCAGAAAATTTGGTGCTAGTTGCTGTACTCTCGCTGCTAACACAACGGCAATATTGCATGAGGAAAATCCACACTGCGATATTGTCTCCCCTACGTATCTGTTCAACAATCAAGTAGGAATCCGATATATATCGTGCTATTAGTTAATAAAGCATGAGACTTACTGATGTTACAAACTGAGTTTGAATTTACTTTACCTAAAGGCTATCTGGATGAAGATGGAAATTTACATCGCACAGGAGTAATGCGTTTATCTAGAGCAATTGATGAAATTGTGCCATTGCGTGATCCGCGTGTGAAATCTAATCCTGCTTATGCAACCGTGATTATTTTATCTCGTGTGATTATTCGTTTAGGTGCATTAGATGAGGTGACACCTGCTGTAGTAGAAAATTTTTTTGCCTGCGATTTAAGTTATTTACAACAATTTTATCGTCAAATTAATGAATTAAAAGAGGAATAATACCAATTTTGTATTTTGGATTTTGGATTAAAAGCCTAGATTATTAGACTATTCCAGAATTTTGAAACAATACCACCTATCTTAATTTTATATAAAATGGTGATCAGAGACTAGAAATTTAAAATTATGAGTTTTTTCTAATATTTAATTTGTTTATATATTATGAAGAATGAAGAAATTTTTTGTACAGAATTTGAATTTATTTTACCCAGAGGTTTGTTAGATGCAGAGGGGAATTTACATCGTCATGGTGTGATGCGTCTGACGACCGCTAAAGATGAAATTATGGTGCAGAGAAACCGCGATGCTCAAGAAAATTCTAGTTATGCTGTGATTGTCATGTTATCTAGAGTCATCACTAAATTGGGCAGTTTGACAGAAATAACTCCTGATTTATTAGAGAATCTTTTTTCTAAAGATTTAGCTTATTTAAGAGAGTTTTATAATCGCATTAATCAACAAGGTGATGTTTATATTCCTGTGCAGTGTCCCCAGTGTCAGAGTCAGTTTCAAGTGGAGTTAGCCTTAGCGGGGGAATAGCTGGCTACCCCTCAGAACTGCTAGATGAGGAGGTAGCCTGTATTGCGTATCATTTTCACTGGAGTTTAGCAGATATTCTCAGTTTAGAACATCGCGATCGCCGTCGTTGGGTAGGAGAAATCGGTAAAATCAAAGCTGATGAGTGCTGAGTGCTGAGTGCTGAGTGCTGAGTGCTGAAGTCAGAAATAAATTCTACCCAGTCCCCAGTCCCCAGTCCCCAGTCCCCAGCGAAGCACTGAGCTTGTCGAAGTGTCCCCAGTCCCCAGTCCCCACTCCCTCAAGTTTTCCCACTACCCAACAAATACAATAACGCCATCCGCACAGCTACACCGCTTGTCACCTGGGACTGAATCAAGCTAAATTCTGGATCATCCATTAGATCAGAACTGATTTCTACACCGCGATTGACTGGCCCTGGATGCAATACTTTGACATGAGGCTGACAAAGTTGTAATTTGCTGCGTGTAATCCCAAATAACTGATGATATTCTCGTAAACTTGGCAGTAAATGGGCTGTCATGCGTTCTTTTTGTAAACGCAACGTCATGACAAAATCTGCATTTTCTAAAGCTGGTTCTAATTGCCAGTGAATAAATAGTTTACCAGGGGGAATATCTGTGCCTTCTGCATAGATATATTCAGCAAAGAATTTAGGTAATAAAGTCGGCGGTGCAGCTAGATGTACTTCCGCGCCACTAGCAATTAAACTCCAAATATTAGAACGAGCAACACGCGAATGCAGAATATCCCCGACAATAGCGATTTTCTTATCCTGTAACAGATCCAAACGCGGATTTTCTGCGTCAATCAGACTACAAATAGTAAATAAATCTAGTAGTGCTTGGGAAGGGTGTTCATGTTGTCCATCACCGGCATTGAGGACACTCACTTTGACACCTAAACGATCCATTTCATCAGCGATCGCATTTGGTACTCCGGCTTCTTTATGGCGAATCACCATAATATCAGTTCCCATCGCCAAATAAGTTTTCGCTGTGTCAAGAATTGTCTCACCTTTAGTCATGGATGAAGTAGCAGCAGCAAAGTTGAGGGTATCTGCACTCAAACGTTTAGCGGCGATTTCAAAACTACTGCGAGTGCGGGTAGATGGTTCAAAAAATAAATTCGCCACCACCTGTCCTTGCAAAGCTGGGACTTTCTTTGTCCGCCGTGACAATACCTCACGAAAACTAGCAGCAGTTTTGAGGACAGTATCGTATTCAGCAGCCGTGAAGTCAGCTAAAGACAGAACGTGATGACGATTCCAAGTAGATGTAGGCATAGATTGGGGACTGGGAATTGGGCATGGGGCATGGGGCATGGGGCATTGGGTAGAAATTTTCCCCCTACACCCTTACACCCTTACACCCTTACACCCCTAATTTCTAACTAGGTAAATTAAATACTTTCAACGCTACGGAAATCATTGTGAGGAAGGTTAAGAATCCAATTGTGTCTAGCATGGTGGTGACTAAAGGGCCACTCATCAGGGCAGGATCTAGCTTGAGGCGTTTGAGTGCCATCGGCAGGAGAGTTCCCAAGGTGACAGCTACCATTGTATTAGTTGCCATGACCACACCGGCAATTAAAGCCACCCATCTTTCCTGGGGTCTAGCCCAAATTAATGATAAGGCAAACATGGTGAGGGCTAAAACTACGGCTGTGCCTAAGCCTGCGAGGATTTCTTTCCGCAGAATTTTCATTGTATCTTTAGGTGTGACCTCCCCTATCCCTAAACCCCGAATTGTGACTGTGAGGGCTTGGATGCCGACAGTGCCACCTGTGTTAGAAAATATGGGCATAATCACAGCTAAGACCGGCACAGCTGAAATTACCGATTGAAAAGGCGCGATCGCACTGGCTGCACCAATATACAATGCCATAATCCCCAATAGCCAGGGCAAACGCTTGCGAATGGTGATGTGGGCGGGAGATAAAGCTTCTTCATCGCCGCTAGCACCGGCTAATCTTTGAAAGTCTTCTGTGGCTTCTTCTTCTAGAACATCGACGATATCATCAATCGTAATAATACCGACTAATCTATCTTCTTTGTCCACCACAGGCACAGCAATCAAGTCATAGCGTTTCATGACTTGGGCGACTTCTTCTTGGGGTGTATCAGTTCTTACCCTAATTACGCGATCGCTGGCAATATCCCGAATCAAAACTTCTGGGAAGGTAAATAATAATTGCCGCAATGACACAACCCTGACTAGCTTGCGGTTATCATCGGTGACGTAAGCATAGTAAATGGTTTCTTTGTCTTCATCCTGACGGCGAATTTTACTGAGGGCTTCACCGACAGTCAAACCTTCCCGCAAACGGACGTATTCCGTCGTCATGATTCTTCCGGCTGTGTATTCGGGATAGCCGAGAATCGTAGCGGTGGCTTGTCGTTGTTCTGGACTGAGTTCTCGTAATAGCTTTTTGATGACTACAGCAGGTAATTCATCAAATAATTCTGCCCGTTCATCAGGACTCATCGCCTCTACCAATTGTACGACTTGGGTATCATGTAGAGAATTGATCAGTTCTTCTTGAATTTCTGTGGGCAAATATTCAAATACATCAATTGCTTGATCTTTGTTGAGTAAACGAAATGCGATCGCGCGCTGTTTTTCTGGTAATTGTGCGATATACTCTCCCACATCTACCGGTGGTAACTGATTTAAATCCCATTTGAGCTGGTTTAAATCGGCAATATCCAAACCTGAATTGCGAATATCCTGTATGAGCATGATGATACCTCCTAAAGTCTCCCCCGCGCTGGGAGACTCTCTCGCCAGCTTAGAGGAGGATAATACTGCCGTCTGGTGGACTTTTGTCCATAAAATCTCAAAAATTGAACTCGATATTTAATCAAAGCACCGCTAACCAATCATCCTAGCCTGGAATTTGGTGAACAGCATAGCTTTTGATGAAAAACCCGCAAGATTTTTAAATTTCCGCACGAGTTAGCTATGGGTCGGTGATTGTGACTTAGTTGTAGATTCTACTATTCTAAGAACTTCTGTCAAGCGTATTTGTAGCGTAGGCAATCTTACTAGACTGTCAGTTAAATGTTCATTATTGACTTGACATCTGTATGAATTTTAGCGATCACTTTTAATTGAGTGTGTAGGCGTAGTCCGCCGCAGGTATCGCTAGAATATCATTGAAAAATCTATCTGTGTGTCACTAGAAGAAGGCAAATAATTAAAGGTTTGTAGTGAGAACTTTAGTTCTCTCTTATCTACGAGAGGCTGCGCGAACAGCAAAGGACTAAAGTCCTTACTACGAAATGAATTCTATTATTTTTATATTGTTTAACATAGTTTGGTTTTTTCCAGTTGTTCTACTTAAGTTGTTCTTCTCTACTAAATTTGAGGATATATTGAGCAGTAGCTTGAGGTTGTTCTAAATGAGGAACATGACCACAATCGTCAATCCAAATTAATTGACTTTGAGGAATAGCACGTTTAAATCTTTTAGCATCTTCCGTACCTAAAATTTTGTCACTATCACCCCATAAAATTAAAGTTTGCTGCTGAATTTCCGCCAACTTTTTAAATCTAAAAGCACTATAACCACCGCTTTTAGTAAAACTAATTAAAGCCTGTGACCAATTGCTCATTTCTAGATGTAATGCAGTACAACAAAGAGCATCAACAGAAGCTAAATTGACATTTTTATAAGCAGTACGAGTCACGCGATCGCGCACTTTTAAACTTTGCAAAAATCCTGTAGCCCAAGCATCCAAAGGCGGAAACATCAATTTAGCTAAAGGCGAACCACCCCTTAAACCCGCACTGTCAATTAACACCAATTTTTTCACAGCCTCTGGATAAGTCAGAGTAAAATCAATGGCGGCTGCACCTCCCATTGATGCACCCACTAAAATCATTGGTTCTTGAATTAGAGTTTTCCAAAAATAATAGAGATGGGTTTTAATTGCCAGTGGACTAAACTGAATTCCTGCAAGCCTATCTGTAAAGCCAAATCCCAATAAATCCACTGCCCAAGTTTCATTTTCTTGTGCTAACAATGGCAAAAGCCGCCGAAATTCTAAAACAGAACTATCAAAGCCATGAATTAATAAAATTGGTGTCCCACCACTTCCTTGAAGTACATAAGAAGTAGTAATGGGCAAATTAATTAAAGGAGTTGCGATCGCCTGAGTTTGTATACTTTGAGCAAGCGCGATTGAGGTAGGTTCTGTAAGTTGTGTAACTGTGCTTGGTAAGAAGTTTGGAAACATAGTCAATAGTCAATAGTCTCAATAGTCATTAGTCATTAGTCATTAGTTATTAGTTTTTCTCCTCTCCTACCTTGTCTACCTTGTCTCCTTTTCCCAATCCCCAATCCCCAATCCCCAATACGTAAGTCATAGCAATTTTGGGGATATATAAAAGAGTAATTGAAAATCTATGTCGTAAAAAAAATGATGCGATTTTTTGGGACTCGTTTGTGGTTGAGGTGGACTTTCATCACTTTGGCTGGTTTTCTCGTGGGTGGGGTTTTAGGTATGCTTGGGGGATTTTTGGGAGTTCCTCTCATTGGCTATCCACTAGCCCTGGTAATTCCAGGATGTCAAGGACAAGGGGCGATTGGATGTTTCTTGATTGGTGCTACTTTAGGTGCAGGTTTGGGGCTAGGGGTATCTGTTGGTACTGCCCAAAGGTTTATCCTGCGTAGTATTGTACCGCGTTCTTGGTGGTGGATTTTAGCTTCGGCTCTGGGTTGGTGCGGAATTGCTTACACGTTGACTATGATGCTATACTCGGCAGTCCCCGCACCAGGTTCACCTGATTTTGGTAAACCAATTTGGGCAATTATACCTTCAGCTTGGGGTGCGATCGCGCAAGTTACATTATCAGGCGCGCTGATGGGATTATTTCAATGGCTGATTTTGCGTGGGAGTCTGCAAAAATCATTTTGGTGGATACCAGCAAATGCCATCATTATGCTAATAGCAGCCTTGGGTGTCTTAGGCTTAGGCTATAGCATTGGTGGTTTACCTGGTATGGGTGCTTTCATCGTCAGTTTTTCGCCAATCTATGCAATATCTAGTGGAATAATTTTTGGTTGGCTTAGACAACAAAACCGTACTCCAACATCGGATGAAGTTTGAAGTTTAATTGCGGTCAATGAAAAATTATTCTGTTGTCAAAATCAGGACAAAGCCTCGTAAAATTAATATTACTTATCATTTATTAGGAGCTGATGCCATGCCAATGGCGGTTGGCGTAATTGAAACTTTAGGTTTTCCGGCTGTACTAGCCGCAGCCGATGCAATGGTAAAATCTGCCGCAGTGACTCTGGTGTATTATGGTCAAGCGGAAAGTGCGCGTTTGTTAGTGGCTGTGAGGGGACAAGTAGCAGAAGTAAAAACAGCAGTAGCAGCTGGGATTGAAGCTGGTGAACAAGCTTACGGTGGTGAAGTCATCACCCATTACATAGTTCCCAATCCTCCAGATAACGTGGAAGCAATATTACCCATCCACTTCACTCAAACATCAGAACCGTTCCGCATCTTCTAAGCAATTTCGCTATCAAAAATTGTAACGAAACTGCGTAAAATTAACACTCATACCCTCTACCCCATACTTTTATTCATACAGGAGATCACTAATGTCATTACAAGCAGTTGGAGCGTTAGAAACTAAGGGTTTTCCTGCTGTATTAGCCGCAGCAGACGCAATGGTTAAAGCAGGACGAGTTACCTTAGTAGGCTATATCCGTGTGGGTAGCGCACGCTTTACAGTGAATATTCGCGGTGATGTTTCCGAAGTGAAAACTGCGATGGCGGCTGGGGTAGAAGCAGCACAAAACGTTTATGGTGGTACTTTAGAGTCTTGGGTGATTATTCCCCGCCCCCATGAAAACGTAGAAGCCGTATTACCAATTGGCTACACCGAAGCCGTACAACAATATCGAGACTCTGTAGAAAACCCCATTATTCGCTCATCCAACGGACGCTAGAACAAAGGCATTCCTGTAAAAGTTAAGAATACTGGTGTTTTCCAAACTATTCCCCTTATTCTAGTGAGTACCCGTAAGGGTACTTTTAAGTTTTTGGGTCAAGTTCTCGATGACACAAATCAATCTAGGAACTTGAAGAACTCATATCAATTTTGGATTTGGGATTTTGGATTCAAAGCCTAGATTCTTAGACTGTTCCAGAATCTCGAAACAATACTACTTATCCCAATTTGGTATCATAAGTTGACTCAAAAGAAAGATTACAAATGTTCTCATTTTTCACCTTAAGTTCGTAAGCTGAAACTTAAAGGCGAAAAACACCGTCGTCTGGAGGTAAATCCCACTATATCCAGTACAAAAGTGCTTAACGTCGTTTTTTCTCAACACCCTTGCAAGTGCGTCCTCTACTTTGAAAGTGTAATTCCTAAACAAAAGTATACAAAGCTTTAACTGAATTTCAGGGCAGTCAAATCCTTGAACCACCGTAATTTCCGGGTTCGAGGCAAGAGAAATTAATATATTTTCGCGTAAATTCTTGCATAAAGTTAGCCAGTAAAGACGTAATAACAATGTAATCGCTGAGAAGTCTTCATGAAGATGACGGACTTACGGGCAACTAACTGCTAGCTAATCATTTGAGGACGACTAAAGGGGGTTGTGATGCAAACTTTAAAACAGGGTTTCGAGGAGCGCAATCTCGCTATGGTAACGGAAGCAGAAAAACTAGCGCAATTTTGGCGCAAACGGCTAGCTGCGGAGTGTCCAGAACAAAGTGTAGCTGCTAGGGAAAGTATTGTTCTCTGGCTTTTAGGTCGTGATTCACAACGGTTTGATCTGCTGAGTCCCAAGGAACTCGACATTGCTAAACAGGCGATGGAATATCGCTGGAAAATCCTAATTCAACGCTACTTAGGCTTAGGCAGAGACAAAGCCTATCGCAACTTGATTACTCGCTTAGGCAGTTTAGTTACATTACGCAATAAAATTCAAACTTGGATTTCCCTGAGTCGCGATCGCCAACGCAGCGTTATGGATGTTTTGCAGGAGGTGCTGCAAGAACTGTTGCAAAGCGATAACTATATGCAGCAACAAATGGCTTACATCGCCGAAATCACCTTAGATAAACGTCTCAAAGATACATTACTTTTTGCCACCACAGAAGAGTATTGTTTAAGACCAGTACGTAACCAACCGTTGTTAGTTTATCGGTTTGTCAACTATCTACGGCGATCGCAACGCGGTGGTTTAACCCAAGTCCCAGGAAGCGACTTGGTAAGGTTAGTTTCTGACGAAATGCTCACCGATGATAGCGATAATCGCGTTAACTTAGTAGATAATCAAGCGATCGCCGAATATCAAGAAGCGCAGCAACTAGAAGAACAACAAGCAGTACGTCAAACCGTCCAACAAGAATTTGCCAGTTACCTAGAAGAAAACCTGGGTAGTGAGGCCGTAGAGTGGCTCAAACTCTATCTCCAAGGCAAATCTCAAGATGAAATCGCCAAAAAAATTAACAAACCCATCAAAGAAATCTATCGTCTACGGGAAAAAATTAGCTATCACGCCATCCGTGTATTCGCCCTCAAAGGTAAACCCGAACTAGTCGATAACTGGTTATCCATTTCCTTACAAGAGCATAATTTAGGTTTAACCACCAACCAGTGGCAGCAACTATATGAAAAATTAACTCCCATCGGTAGACAAGTATTAGATTTACGCAAAGCCGGTCACTCTACTGAAGCTGTAGCCGAACAATTAAAGCTGAAACCGCATCAAGTCATGGGTGAATGGACAAAAGTATATCTAGCAGCCCAAGCTATCAGAACTCAAGAATAAATCAAACAGCGAATAGGGATTGGGGACACTTCGACAAGCTCAGTGCTTCGCTGGGGATTGGGGACTGGGGACTAGGCAAGCACTTCTGTCTATTCTCCATAAATCAGAGCAAATACCATCATTGAATTCTTCCCCCTGCCCCCTGCCCCCTGCCCCCTGCCCTCTGCTCCCTGCCCCTTGCCCCCTGCCCCGATGACATTTCAGAATTTAAGAAGTATATTTATTTACTGCCAACTAGCTAACAGCAACATAAAATATTAAAGTCACACCAAGCAAATAAAACTATGTGGTCTTCAGAGGGTAAACCAGCTGATACCGAAGCCAGTACAGGTCAAATATTACACGCGACCTCCAGTAAATGGGAGGAAGAATCAGAACGCGAACCAATATTTAAACTGATCGATAACCTATTATCATTTGAAGCCTGCCTATATCACCAAATTCTGCCCCTCAGACTAGAGGAAAATCAACTGTTACTGGGTATGGTTCATGCACAGGATGGTGGGGCTTTAGATTATGTCAGTCGCATTGTCTCTTATCTCAACTACACAATTACCACTCAAGAAATCGCTGCCGAGACTCACCGCAGCATTCTTTCTCTCTATCTCAGTTATAAAAATACATTTTCTTCAGATGAGCAACAGATAGAAACACCGCAAATCAACACAGACTTAGAAGAAAATACCGATCAACAAACTGAGGAAATTGGTGTTTCTACCCAAACCTTAGAACAGACACCTCCACTCAAAGCCTATCAAAGAACAAGAAACCATATAGAAATTCCTACCCCTGACAACAAGCCACCGTTTAGTGATGTGACTGTTTTGCAGTTACACTCCCCCGAAGTATTTACCCCCACCGACTCATTGACAAATTTACCTCCTAAGCAATTACTAGAAGAGTTACTAGCACGAGTCTTAAGTGGAGGGATTGGCCGCCTTTATTTAGAAAGACAGCCATATCAAGGCAGAATTATCTGGAGTGATAACGGTGTTTTGCAATCAGTGTTAGAAAATATACCTTTATCTGGATTCCAAGGAGTATTAAATGAATTAAAGCGTTTCGTCGCCCTACCCGTGACAAGACACGCTGAACCTAGACAAGTAGAAAAAGAATGCTTGTATCAGCAAACTCGCGTATTATTACGCATTAGGGTAATGCCTGGCAGCTATGGCGAAGAAGCGACATTACAAGTGCTGCGGGGGGCTGCATTAAAGTTCTATCAACAGCAACAGGTAATTCATCTCAGTCGCGATATCATCGGTATTTCCCAGCAACTTAGTCATAAATTACACGAACTCAACCAAAGACTGCTGTTAAATCCCGCACTCATACTGAACAATCAGAAGCTGTAAAAGTTCTGAACCGACTAGCAGAAAATTTAGATCAACAAATCAAAATACTGACAGCAAATAACCAGTTACCAATATAAAGCCCATGACTGCCGTCAGTAAAACCTCTGATTTCGATTTTCCACATAATTGTTATGTTGTAATGGCAACCTAGACTCTCCTTTTTAAGAGTTATGGTTCAAAATATCATAAAGTTGATGTCTTATTTCATAGTCAGATTTTGGTTTGAAAATTTTAAAATAGCCATTTTATCCAAATTCACAATCCAGTTTTTGATGACAAAATCAAGAATAATAGCTCCTTGATTGCATACAAGTTGTTCAACTGTAAATTAAGTTATTATTGATTTGAATTGTGTATTTTGGATGATCATAACTGACCGAATAGCTAGATTTATTTTCCATTACCAAATTTATTAATTAGTAGATATTTCATGCAAACCGAGGTTTTTAGTGAAATTTTCCCTTTGTTGAGTACAGCTAGTCCACAAACTCTAGAGTGGCTACTCAACGTTGCTACTGAACACGAATACCCCGTGGGCAGAGCTGTATTAATGGAAGATGCTTGGGGGAATGCTGTTTACTTTATCGTTTCTGGATGGGTGAAAGTCAGACGCACTTGTGGCGATGATTCCGTAGCTTTAGCCATTTTGGGTAAAGGAGATTTTTTTGGGGAAATGGCGATTTTAGACGAATCTCCCCGTTCTACTGATGTGATAGCCCTTTCTCCAGTAAAATTACTGAGTATTTCCAGAGAAAGATTTATCCAAATTCTCTTTAAAGACCCCCAATTACATCACCGAATGTTGCAATTGATGGTGCGGAGATTGAGACAAAATAATCAACGTTTACAACTTAGGTCTTCACCACCTGCTGTGAAACTGGCACATACTTTAGTCAGTTTAGGAGAAAGCTATGGTCAAGAATTAGAAACGGGTAAAGAAATTTTAAATATACCTTTTAAAGATTTAGCCGAAGTTACAGAAATTGGTGTAGAAGAAACTACTAAAATTATGGAAAAACTGAATGAAAAAGGTTGGATTAAAATTGATCATGGCAATAATATTGTTCAGCTAATTAATTTTAAGCAGTTGACCAACCTAGCCGGCAAGGTCTGATGCGTTGTAACGTTTCAGCCCTGATTGACTAAGCAAATCTTAATTCTTTATTAATTATTTAGGGCTTTAAGGGAATAAAATTTAATATTTATTTTATAAATAACATTCTGAGGTAACAGCATTTTGCTGTAAAAAAGTCAGTTCCGTGGTACTTAGTATCGACATAACCAGCATTGGTGAGCATAAGTCTAGTAATTTTAATCAAATAGGCTCTATTGTAGTAATTAGGATTACTACATAAATAAATGCTGACTATAAACTCCATAACTATTGACTATTGACCATTAACTATTAACTATTAACTATGGACTGACTTTTGACTCAGAACTTATCACTTTTAACTACAGATGACTGAAGCAACAGCACCTCGTATCGATATTGGCGTTCAGGAAACCGTGCCGACGATTCATTATCAGGTGGCAATGCCCCAACCAGAAACGCATCTATTTGAGGTTAGTTTACAAATTGTAAACCATCCATCATCAATTCTTGACTTAAAAATGCCGGTATGGACACCAGGATCATACTTGGTGCGGGAGTATGCCAAAAATTTACAAGACTTTACGGCTTTCGGTGCAGACCAGCCTTTAAACTGGCGCAAAGTCAGCAAAAATCACTGGCAAATCAATAAAGATGATGTATCAGATGTAACTATAAAATATCGAGTATTTGCCAATGAGTTATCGGTAAGAACTAATCATTTAGATTCTACTCACGGCTATTTTAACGGAGCAGCATTGTTTTTAAGGCTGGTGGGCTGTGATAATTTACCGATAATTGTGACTGTTGTACCTCCGTATCCGCACTGGCAAGTCACCACTGCCTTACCGAAAATGAAGGAGCAGTATAATACCTTCTACGCCAGTGACTTTGATACTTTGGTGGATAGTCCGTTTGAGATTGGGGAGCATCAGCTGTATAGTTTCGATGTGTTGGGTAAGCCTCATGATCTGGCAATTTGGGGACAGGGAAATTTTCAGGTACAGCCACTCATTAGCGACATTCAAAAAATTGTGCAGGTAGAAGCGCAAATGTTTGGCGGTCTACCCTATGACCGTTACCTGTTTTTAGTACATTTATTTGCTCAAGCTTATGGTGGTTTAGAGCATAAAAACTGTTGTTCGCTGATTTACCAAAGATTTGGCTTTCGTACCCAAGATAAATATGAACGCTTTATCCAACTGGTAGCGCACGAGTTCTTTCACCTATGGAACGTCAAACGCATTCGTCCCAAAGCGTTGGAAGTGTTTAATTACGACCAAGAAAGCTATACTCCTTCTTTGTGGTTTTGTGAGGGGACTACGAGTTATTATGACCTGATTATTCCTTTAAGGGCAGGAATTTATGAGGTCAAGACTTATCTCAACTACTGGAGTAAGGAAATTAGTAGGTTTTTGACGACTCCAGGACGGAAAGTCCAATCATTGGCTGAGTCGAGTTTTGATGCGTGGATTAAACTATACCGTCCCGATGCGAATAGTGGCAATTCTCAAGTCTCCTATTATTTGAAAGGAGAAATGGTGTCTTTGTTACTGGATTTGCTGATTAGATGGCGACATCGCAACCGGCGTTCTCTGGATGATGTGATGCGTCAAATGTGGCATGAATTTGGTCAGCCGGAAATTGGCTACACTCCACAACAGTTGCAAGCAGTAATTGAATCTATAGCAGAAGTTAACTTGACTGACTTTTTTGCACGCTATATTGATGGCACAGATGAATTACCGTTTGATGAGTATTTAGAGCCGTTTGGCTTACGTTTAGTGGCGGAGAAGGAAGAAGAACCCTATCTAGGAATGAAGGTAAATACTGAGAATGGTAGGGAGATGATTAAGTTTGTAGAAACTGCTTCTCCGGCGCAACTAGCGGGAATTGATGCAGGTGATGAGTTGCTAGCGATCGCAGGTATTAAGGTGACAGCTCATCAACTGAGCGATCGCCTGAAAGACTATCAAGCTAGTGATATCATCGAATTCACAATTTTCCATCAAGATGAACTGCGGACTGTACCTGTGACTCTTGGTCAACCACGACCAGTAAAGTATCAGGTAGTGCCGGTAAAGAATCCCACCGCCACACAGCAGGAGAATTTTGCTGGTTGGTTGGGTACACCACTATCTGCTATTTGCTAATCATAATTCTCCGGTCAGTCTCTCATACCAATTTTGGATTTTGGATTTTGGATTTTGGATTAACAGCCTAGATTCTTAGACTGTTCCAGAATCTCGAAACCATATTACCTATACCAATTTGGTATCAGTCAAGGGAGACTGGCTTTGCAGGTTTTCAAGCAAAAAATAATATAACCGCTTTGACAAGGGAAACAGAAAAAAAGAAATTTTAATTGATACGAGTAATAACATACTCACGGGTTCGAGAATGAAGCGGGTTGGTAAAGATTTTTTTGGTGACACCAAATTCCACCAGTTCGCCGACTCGATTCTCATTCAAGTGAAAAAAGGCGGTAAAATCAGATACGCGGGTCACTTGTGATAAATTGTGGCTCACGATAACTATAGTGATTTCAGAACGCGAACGCAAGCTTTGAATTAAACTCTCAACTTTCATACTAGCGATCGGATCAAGGCCAAAACAAGGTTCGTCCATTAAGATCACCTTTGGCTTAACAGCTAACGCACGCGCAATACACAGCCTTTGCTGTTGACCACCAGACAAGTCTAAAGCCGACTTATGGAGTTTATTTTTCAACTCATCCCACAAATCAGCATCTTTGAGTGCTGATTCGACAATCCCATCAATTTCTACCTTCGGTCGCCATCCGATAATTTTCACTCCATAAGCGACATTATCATAAACACTCATAGGGAAAAGATTCGGCTTAGAAAGCACTATACTAACTTGACGGCGTAAGCGATTCAAATTGATTCGTCGTTCATAAATGTTTTGATTAAAAAATTCCACTCTACCTTCAACCCTAATCTCTGTATCTAGTTCATTCATGCGGTTTAGAGATTTGAGAAAAGTAGATTTACCACAACCACTAGGGCCAATAATCGCAGTTACTTTACTTTGGTAAATATCCAGAGATACACCTTCTAGGATTTTTTGGGTGTCGTAATAAAAACTGAAATTTTTAACTCTGATGGCGGGAACTAGCTTATTCATGCTGCTCAACTGGTGTGATAATTAAGTAATTCAATACAGCAAACACAGTACAGGTCATGCTGTTTGATGCCTTGTCTAGCCAAGAGGGATTTTTTATAGCTTTGGAACACAGGGATAAAAATGAATCGGTAGATAAATTCAGTTTTCAGTATAATCATTTTCTTTCACCTCGAAAGTGGATTACTAATACATGATGTTAAAATCAAGCAGATAACAAATTATTCCAATAGAGATAAGAAGCGTACTGAAGTTTTTTCAAAAATCAAATTATTAATTCCATAGAACAATAAATTTCAGTTAAGGTTAAAAATTAAATCTGGTGTGAGTCGAATTTCCTTCCTCGACCCAAAGTCCTTCAAACTTGTTGGGTTTAGCTATCGCTCAACGCAACCAACAGTTCCTATTAACTGAACTGCATTGTCCTATAAGTAGAACGGTGTAGATAATTCAAGAGTTGTATGTAGTGAGGACTTTAGTCCTCTAATAAGGACTGAAGTCCTTACTACGAACTAGATACCAATCTTTTTACATTACTTCACATAGTTTGGGTTTTTCAAGTCGTTCTACTTAGATAAAATAGGTTGACAATCTAGATGATTTGGCGATGAAATCTTTGATGTATCACATTAGATATATGGAAGCTTCACTATTAATATTACAAAATATATGAGTAATCTAGGAATATATAAATTCAAAACATTACTAAACTCTCGCACAAGTAGAGGCAAAAGTTTATCAAAGCTTTTTAATTTTATGTGGCTAGATTTTTTATCTTAAGAATGTTTTTAGAAAATTAAGGCAATAGAGCAGTTACAAACAAGATCCCCGACTTTTCAAAAGTCAGGGATTGGGGATTGGAGATTGGGGACACTTCGACAAGCTCAGTGCTTCGCTGGGGACTGGGGACTGGAAGGTAGACAAGGTAGACAAAGTAGAGTTTATTTCTCTATCACTACTCAGCACTCATTACTCAGCACTCATTACTCAGCACTCATCACTCATTACTCATTACTCATCACTCCGACAGGACTTAACCAAAACGTCCTGAAACGTAATCACGGGTGCGAGGATCGAGGGGATTGCTAAAAATTTGAGTTGTAGTACCGAACTCCACCATTTGACCAATACGACTTTCATCGGTACTGAAAAAAGCTGTAAAATCAGAAACGCGAGTTGCTTGTTGCATATTGTGGGTGACAATGGCAATGGTCAGTTCAGAACGCAAGCTATGAATTAGTTCTTCGACTTTCATAGTTGCAATGGGGTCGAGTGCTGAACAGGGTTCATCCATTAACAATACTTTTGGTTTGATAGCTAAAGCACGAGCAATACATAATCGCTGCTGTTGACCTCCAGAAAGACCAAGTGCTGATTGCTTGAGTTTATCTTTAACTTCACTCCAAAGTGCTGCGCCTTTGAGTGCAGATTCTACGATATCATCTAATTCTGCTTGTGGTAGTCCGCCTGATATTCTCACACCATAGGCAACATTTTCATAGATGCTCATAGGAAAAGGATTTGGTCTTTGAAAGACCATACCAATTTGACGGCGGAGTCTATTGATATTTATACGGGGGTCATAAATATTTTGACCGAATAATTCTACTTTTCCTTCTACTTTTACGGGGCCTTCTAATTCACTAATACGATTGAGGGTTTTGATAAATGTAGATTTACCACAACCGCTAGGCCCAATAATTGCAGTGACATGGTTTTGGTAAATATCCATAGACACCCCTTCAATAGCCTTGGAGGTGGTGTTGTAATAAAAGCTGAGACTTTTAACTCTAATAGCTGGATTTAACTGATTCATGATGCTAGGGATGTCTGACAGTTTTAATTCACTTTTTCTTACTAGTAACTAACCGAGAAATGAGGCTAACACACAAAACTAAGCCAAGTAAAATAATAGAAGTTGTCCAAACTAATTGACTGCGTTCTGGGTCGGGGTCGTTGTAGAGATTAAAGATTAATACGGGTAGGGAAGCGGTGGGAGTGAGTAATCCCGCAGACCAGTCAAGACTAAATAAAGCAGTAAAAATAAGCGGTGCGGTTTCGCCTGCTGCACGCGCTACAGCCAATAAAACACCTGTGGTAATTGTGGGGATAGCGGCTGTAACGACGATGCGAAAAGTAGTTTGAAAGCGTGTCCCTCCTAAAGCAGCCGAGGCCAGACGCTGTTCTATAGGGATGAGTTTTAACGCTTCTTCCGTGGTGAGAACAATAATGGGTAACATGATAGTTGCTAAGGCAAAACCACCTGCGATCGCACTAAAACTTTTGGTTGATAAAACTATCACACCATAAGCAAATATACCCACAACAATAGAAGGAACGCCAGTGAGAATACTGGTAATAAATCGGACGAAACGAGTGATGGAATTGGTTTGAGCAAATTCTGCTAAAAATATGCCTGTAAATAATCCTATAGGAATACTAAATGATGAGGCGATCGCTACAACTGTAATTGTTCCTAAAATGGCATTACCAAAACCATTATCAATGACTGATTTGACAAACATTTCTGTTTTAATTCCGCCTATACCTCGCTTGATAATTTCCCATAAAATTGAAAACAGAGGAATTAATGCTAAAGCTGCAAAGGCGAAGGCCATAAAATTCATTAAATAGGTAAATAATAGCCTTCTTGATGGGAGAGGACTATATAATTCTGCGGCTAGAAGTTTATCTACTTCTGGCTGTTGATAATTTTCCATATTGTTCATCGGTGCAATAATTAATTGACATTGAATATCTATTTATTTTTCTGACCAAACCACTGCACTACTAATCTAGCGATGATGTTGATAATTAAAGTCAGAGCGAATAGGATTAAGCCTAAATAACTTAATGCGCCGATGTGTAATCCTGGTTCAGCTTCAGCGAATTCATTAGCTAATACAGAGGGAATAGTATAAGCTGGGTCAAGTAAAGATAAACTAATTTGGGCAGAGTTCCCAATTACCATAGTTACAGCCATAGTTTCACCCAAGGCGCGTCCTAAAGCTAACATAGCTGCACTGACGATTCCCGAAAAACCCGCAGGTAATAACACACGAAAAATAGTTTCCCAACGCGTTCCCCCCAAAGCCATAGAGGCTGTGCGGAGTTCCTTGGGTATGGCTATTAATACATCACGGGAAATAGCTGCCATTGTGGGTAAAATCATAATGGCTAAAATCATCCCGGCGGTTAACATATTTGTCCCAATCGGGAAGTCTGATTTAAAGAATGGTATCCAACTCAAATTTGCAGATAGCCATTGTTGTGCAGGTTCGATGACAGGAATAAAGGTAAAAATCCCCCACAAACCTATAATCACACTAGGAATAGCAGCGATTAATTCCACTACAAATGCTAATGTAGTTTTGACTGATATGGGGAGAAAGTTTTCACTAGTGACTAAAGCAACCGCTATACCTACAGGAAAGGCAATGAAAATCGCGATCGCACTACTAACTAAAGTTCCATAAATATAAGGTAATGCGCCAAAGATTTGATTTCCGACATCCCAATCTCTACCCCATAAAAAACCAATACCGAATTTACCGATGGCGGGTTGAGCTTCATGGAAAATAATCCAACTCATCACAAATAGTATCGCCACTGTCAGAGCCGAAAATGTATAGATTAGCCAAGTAAAGCTCTGATTTAACCAATAATTTATCCCATCATTAGCTGTTAATTCTAAACTGGCATTAGAAACATTATTTTCAGGTTCAGATAAATTTGCCATACCAATTACAAATTCATAAATATGATTGATATGAGAGTAGACAAATAGTCCACCCTCATTAACTAAAGAACTGACAAAAATTCAGTGTTTATTTGACAGTGCTGTTGACTGTTTGTAGTACCCGATTAGCTGTACTAGAAGGAATTCTGGTATAGTTGAGGTCATCATTGAATTGTTGACCATCAGTCAACACCCAATTAATCCATTTTCTAATCGCATCAGCTTTAGCAGCATTAGGATACTTTCTGTAAACCATCATCCAGGTAAGACCGACGATGGGATAACCTTGTCCTGGATCTCCTACAAATACGCGATAATTGTCTGGGAAACTAACAGTCGATAAAGCTGCATTTGCAGTTTGTAAAGAAGGTGCAACAAATTCTCCTCTCTTATTTTGAATTTGTGCTGATCTCAGCTTGTTAGCAACAGCATAGCTATATTCAACATACCCAATAGAACCAGGAGTACGAGCTACTAAAGCAGCTACACCTGGATTACCTTTACCTTTGAGTGCATTTGGTAAAGTCCATTTAGGAGCAGTGTTAGCACCAATTCTACCTTTGAAAAAAGGGCTAATACTGCTTAAATGATTGGTGAAAATGAAAGTTGTACCACTACTATCAGCGCGGACTACAAATTTAATTGGTTGATTTGGTAGATTGACTCCAGGGTTATCAGCCTTGATTTTTGCGTCGTTCCAATTGGTAATTTGACCGGAAAAAATTGCTGGTAATGTAGCGCGAGACAGTCTTAGATTACTGACTCCAGGGATATTGTAAACAACTGAAACCGCACCACCGGCAGTAGGAACTAAGATGACACCATTTTTGACTTTAGCAATTTCATCATCTTTCATTGCAGCATCACTACCACCAAAGTCAACAGTTCCAGCAATGGTTTGACGAATACCACCACCACTACCAATAGCTTGATAGTTGACTTTCAACTCTGGATGCTTCTTTCTCACTTCACGCGCGTATCTTTCGTATAGTGGAGCGGGAAAAGTTGCGCCTGCGCCGTTAAGAGTTTGAGCCTGAGCTGTGGCTGTCAAAATAGGAGTAACAGCAACAGCAGATGCTAATACTGCGGTGCTAAAAACACGCTGAAAAACGGTGGTAAAAAAAACCATATCGCCTCGTAGCTTAAGGAATATTTGCTGCTTGAATCAAAGCCTTCATCAAGCTACATTTTTTGTTTTTAAATCAGGTTAAGGAATGGTAAAAGCACATTTAAAATGTGTTTAAAATAAATTAATCCATAGCAGGCTTTTTTAATAGATGAAGGAAAGTTAAAGATAGATGATGAATTATGGCTTAATTTATAGATTCTGTTATTAATTATGATGGTAAATGTGTAACAGACGTATGCTAATATCGGGGTTTATGTCTATTGAGTCAAAAAGTCCTCACAAATATACAAGGTTCAAAGATATTCATTCAATTGTGAATAATGAAACAAATTTTTGATGATTGCCAATAGATTTTAAGTAAATTCCTTATTAACTAAGAACTATATGATTTTCCTCAAAATATGAATATGTATTGATTGCGGCTTTGAGGTAAATATGGTGTATTACAACTATAGAATTAGCTGGATATTTTGCTAAACTATAGAAGTTTAGTGATACTATTGCATTTTTGAAATATGAGCCAAATACCTGGGTGAAGTTTAAACAATATTTAATAACTAAAATGATATATTTACATCACAATTGTAATGAATTCAGTAAATAATATTTCTAGGAAAATTGATGAGCTAAATTGCAAAAATAAAACTGGCAGAGTCCACATCACCAGACTATCTGCCAGGAATCGACGGTATATTCTCGCCATGTTTGATCGGGGTAGTGCTTATTTATTAGGAAATAATGCCTATCCGCGACTTAGGATAACTGAAATTAATGCTGTTATGGGTTAAGGAAAGTCAACTAAAGGGTTAATTTATAGTTAAATTTTGTGCAGAGATGCTGGAATATACAATAGGGTTTAAGAGAAATAAAAGCCAAAACTAATAACCCCTGTTTCACTAAAAAACAGGGGTTATTGTCTATTAAATAGAATGGAGAAATCGCTATAAATCCAACTTCACACCCCGAATGGAATAATCTAATAATTCCATCGGGTGCATAAGAGTCATATTTTTCCCTTGCAATTGCAAATGCTTAGTAATTTGCAATGAACAGCCAGGGTTAGCAGACGCAATTAATTCAGCACCAGTATTTAATAAATTCTGCACTTTTTGTTTCCCTAATTCTTCCGCAACTTCTGGCTGGAGCATATTATAAACCCCAGCACTACCACAACATAAAGCCGCATCTAATGGTTCTTTTAAATTCACACCTGGAATTTGTCTTAATAACTGTCGTGGTTGTACACTGATTTTTTGTCCATGTAATAAATGACAAGCATCTTGATAAACTAAATTCACAGGTTTATCCGTCACAGGTAACAGTTTTGCTGTTAAACCGACATTACCTAAAAACTCTTGAGCATCTTTAACTTTAGCTGCAAAGTCTTGCGCTTTTTCTCGATATTCTGGATCATCTGCTAAGATGTGACCGTATTCTTTTAAAGTATGACCGCAACCAGCCGCATTGATAATAATGTAATCTACCCCAGTGTTAGCAAAGCTATCAATCATCTGTCTAGCTAATGCTTGCGCTTGTTCTGTTTGTCCTTGGTGTTCTGGGAGTGCTGCACAACAACCTTGAGATTTAGGAATCACAACTTCACAGCCATTCGCCGTTAACACCCTCACAGTTGCTTCATTCACTGGTGAGAAAAATAAGCGTTGTACACATCCCAAAATTACCCCCACACGATAGCGTTTCTTACCCTGTGCAGGAATAATAGTTGGTAGATTGTCTTGAAATGATTTTATGGTGATTTCTGGCAGAATTGATTCCATTGCTGCCAGGCGGGGTGATATTTTATTGAGTAAACCTGTTGCGCGTACCAGTTTAGGTAAACCGAGTTTTTGATAAACAAATAGAGGGATTAATAAAATCCGTAAGATATCTGGATTAGGGAATAAAGCAAATATTAATTGACGAATGAATTTATCTGAGAAAGTGCGGGGATAATTGCGTTCGACTTGGTGGCGAGTAGCAGAAATTAACTTGTCATACTGTACACCAGAAGGACAAGTAGAAACACAAGCAAGACAACCTAAACAAGAATCAAAATGTTGAACGGTAGCTGTATTTAAGGCAATTTCCCCCTCATTAATGGCATCCATTAAATAGATACGTCCTCTAGGGGAATCCATCTCTTTCCCTATTACCCGATAACTAGGACAAGTAGAAAGGCAAAATCCACAATGCACACAACTATCAATTAACTTTGGGTCAGGTGGATGATTACTATCAAAGCCTTTTAAATTTTTCAAACTAGCGACATTATTAGTAGAATCTTCTGAAACTTGCATACTTATTTTCCCCTCTCGATGTCTGTGTCTATTTGTGGGTGACTGGCTTTAAATACCACCAACAAACCGACCAGGACTTAAAAGATTTTTGCTATCAAACTGTTGTTTAATCCGACGCATTAACGGCAAAGCGTTACCTGTGTATCCCCACACATCAATTTGTTGTTTGACCGCTACAGGTGCTTTAATGACGGTGAGAAAACCATGACGAGATTGACAAAGCGATCGCACTTTTAAAGCCTGAGTTTGATTCTGAACCTGCACTACACCCAAACCACTGCTGAGATGCACCAGTCCAATTTCCACTCCCGTCAACACCTCCACAGCAGCAGTTGGTAATATCCCTATTTTGCAGGTAATTGTTGACTCAGTGGCAGGATTATGTATTTTTTCTTGTAATCTCTGCCATAGATTGCTATCATCGGCATCGGCGTAAACTGTTCCTGTTAATCCTAACGTCTGTCCTACCTCTAACATCCGATGGGATTGTTCTTTTACACTTTCAGGAATACTTTGGAAGCGTGCGATTAATCCCATTCCTGTACCCAAACCTAAGCTAGAGACTAATTGCATAGATAATAAATCAGCTTGGGTAGGTGTCAAGGCCGAACCGCGTAAAGTATTAGCCGCTTGCAAAATCGCTTCAGCACTACCAGTCAAAACCACCGTTCCCGACGCTTCCTGTAGAGGATAAACGCGGAAGGTAACTTGGCTAATAATTCCCAATGTCCCGTATGCACCGGTGAACAACTTCATCAAGTCATAGCCAGCCACATTTTTGACCACCCTTCCCCCAGCTTTGGCGATTTGACCATCCGCACGGATAAAGGTAATCCCCAAAAGCTGGTCACGTACACTACCATAACGTTGTCGCAGGGAATTAGTATCAGCAGTGGCGACAATTCCACCAATAGTTGCTGAATCAGGTTTAGAGGGGTCAAGGGCGAGAAATTGCCGTGAATTTACCAAAATTTGCTGAAGATGCCCAAATTTCATCCCAGCTTCCACAGTGACAGTCAAATCACCTACAGCGTGTTCAATCAGTTGATTGAGGTGTTTCGTACTCACCACTACATCAACATCTTGAGTTAAACCACCCCAACTGAGTTTACTCCCACCACCACAGGGAAGAACGCGCCAGTTATGACTGTCAGCCGTGGCGATGACCTCGGCTAGTTGTGCTTGGGTTTGGGGATAGACTATACAACTAGGAGGCTTACCACCAATAGCCTGTAGAATCTGAGGGTTATCTTCTGGGTATACAGTATTTTCTGCGCCAACAATAGATGCAAGAGTAGAAGCAATGGCTGTCATCAGTTTATTTTTGAGTCCCGACATCTCCTTCCTTGTGATGATGACACAAAATAGCCGCCTACAGAACTTGCTCCAGGATTTTAGTTAGCAAAGCACATCAAAGCATCCAATCAGGAAAGGGGCTAACTGCTGATCAAGTCGTTTGTACTTACTTGTAAATTCGTGATGGTTGATTAGCTTACCTTGATTCCAAAAGCTCTTCAACTGTCAATTCGATGTCAACTGCAATCTGTCTAAGAAGTCTAGGCGAAATATCACGACCTTTGTGAAATGGAACAGTTGTTGCTCGACCATCTTCATGGCGAAACTGCTTATGTGAACCTTTTTGACGAACTTCTACAAAACCTAGATTTTCTAGTATGCGAACAACTTCTTGAGGTTTCAAAACAGGAATACTGCTCATGATTTATGAAATGACAATTTGCTGAATTCCAACAAACTCCGTTGTAAAAGTTGGATTGTCATCCTCTAATAACATCTCAATTACTTCACGCATATTTACTTGTAGTTCGTCTAAAGTTTCAGCTTGGGAATGCGCGCCAGGAAATCCTGGAATGTAGCCCACATATAAACCAGTGTCAAGGTCTTTCTCAACAACCGCAGTAAATATTTTCATATTTCATCACACTTCACACAGGCTTCTTTGCCCACAGCATAACATAAGCTGAATAGTAAAATTGTACCTATTGATAAGGAAGCTAAACAAACATAAATAAGGGTGTACGTCTGTACACCCTGAAGATGGAATGATGATCAAACAATTAGACATTGACTGTCTGTTTATTGTTAGCTGGTGCGTAATTAGTTGTATCGCTACTATCGTTAACTTCACTAGCAAAAGCTAATGCTTCTTGACCAGTAATTAATCTTGAACCACGTTTGCGGGTGAAGTAATTCCACGCCCACTGAATCATTACTAATACTTTGCTGTCAAACTCAATTAAAAAGTAGATGTGAATGAATAGCCAGAACGCCCATGCAGAGAAGCCTGTCAATTTGAGCAAGCCTAAGTCTACAACGGCGGCATTTTTGCCAATCATCGCTAGGCTACCATGATCAGTGTATTGAAATGGTTGCAGAGTTTTACCACGCAAACGTCTTCTAATTAATTTGGCGACGTATTCACCTTCTTGAATCGCCACTGGCGCGACACCTGGGAGGGGTTGACCGTTGTAGTGGGAGAAGTTGGCTAAGTCGCCAATCACAAAAATGTTGTCGTATCCTTTAATGCTTAAGTCGGGTTCTACAATAACTCGTCCGGCGCGATCGCATTCTACCCCAGTTCGTTCGGCTAATACTTTACCCATTGGGGAAGCTTGCACGCCTGCTGCCCATAATACAGTCTTGGCGGCAATTTCTCTAAATTGATCGCCTTGTTTGACGGTGACGATATCATTGTCAATATTTGTCACGCGGGTTTGAGTTTGGACAATCACACCCAACTTTTGCAAAGACTCTGCTGCTTCTTGCGATAACTCTGGTGCTAAGGCTGGGAGTAGGCGATCGCCACCTTGTAATAGTACAATTCTAGTTTCTGAGGTGTCGATGTTGCGGAAGTCTTCTTGCAAAGTTTTGTAAGCTAACTCTGCGATCGCACCCGCTAATTCTACCCCTGTCGCACCACCACCTACAATCACAAATGTCAATAAAGCCCGGCGTTTTTCGGGGTCAGTTTCTTTTTCTGCGGCTTCAAAGGCTGAAAAGATGCGGCGACGTATTTCTATCGCATCTTCCATCGTTTTCAAGCCAGGCGCAACCTCTTGCCAATTATCTTTACCAAAATAGGAATGCTTCGCACCTGTAGCAACAATTAATGTATCATAAGGGACTACTTTATCATCCAAAATAACTTGTTTTGTTTCTGGATTAATATCACTTACTTCACCCAGCAATACTTGTGTATTTTTGCATTTGCTGAGTACAGATCGTAAAGGTGAGGAAATATCAGCAGGTGATAGCGTACCTGTAGCAACTTGATATAAAAGTGGTTGGAATAAGTGGAAATTACGTTTATCAATGAGAGTCACATTTACATTCACATTGGCCAGTGCTTTTGCTGCGTACAGTCCACCAAAACCACCACCAACAATTACGACCTGATGTGGTTGATGATTCTCAAGTGAAGCTACCATAAGAGACTTTCCTTGTTTTGAGAACTTTGTAACTATTCTTAATGAATATGTAACAAAATTGTGATGATTGTTGCGGCTTGTTTTGAACAATTGTCAAAGTCATAAAAATGATCAATTTTACGATTTGTGAGATTTTCAGGACATTTTTACTCACCAAATACTTGATGAGTAGATGAACTAATAAAATCAAAAAGCTTATTTCACAAGATTTAGAGAAATTTGCCTGATAAATATAGTTGACAAATTAGAATTTCCTATTCTTGCTAAAGAAATTTCTTATTGAGAATACAAAAAGAAATCATCAGTTTATAAATGATGAGTAGTTACTATCAAAAATTTTAAGAAATGCAAGATTGATAGACACGCTAAAAATAATTGTGGAATAGGTATTTTGCCTATATACAGCAATATACCTATTCCACAAATTTGAATCTAAATATGTTCCCTATTCCCTATGCCCTATGCCCTATTCCCTATTCCCAATCCCCATTTTTAGACATTAACTGGCTGTCTATTTTCTTTCGGCTGATAATGTCCGTTACTGTTCACAGCTTTTATGTCTAGAGAAACTTCTTGACCGGTAATCAATCTAGCTCCACGATTACGAGTGATATAATTCCACACCCACTGAATCATGACTACTAACTTATTGTCAAACTCAATTAAGAAGTAGATGTGAATTAATAACCAGAATAACCATGCAAAGAAGCCTTTCAATTTCATAAAGCCTAAATCGACAACTGCGGCATTCTGCCCAATCATCGCTAGGCTACCGTGATCAGTATAATTAAAGGATGGTAGAGTTTGACCTTTTAAACGTTTCTGCACCAATGCGGCGACATATTCACCTTCTTGTTTAGCGACAGGCGCGACACCTGGAAGGGGTTTACCGTTTTGGTGGGAGAAGTTGGCTAAGTCGCCGACGACGAAAATATTACTATGTCCCTTAATACTTAAGTCTGGTTCTACGATAACTCTTCCGGCGCGATCGCATTCTGCACCTGTACGTTCTGCTAAGACTTTACCCATTGCGGAAGCTTTCACACCAGCCGCCCATAATACTGTCTTAGAAGCAATTTCTGTAACTTGATCACCTTGTTTGACGGTAACAATATCATTTTCAATATTTGTCACCATAGTTTTTGTTTGGACTACCACACCCAACTGTTGCAAGGATGCTTCTGCTTCTTGGGATAATTCTGGTGCAAATGGTGGGAGGACTCGATCTAAACCTTCTAAGAGGATAACTTGTGCTTCTGTGGTGTCGATAGTGCGGAAGTCTTCTTTGAGGGTTTGGTAAGCTAACTCTGCGATCGCACCCGCTAATTCTACTCCGGTAGGGCCGCCACCCACAACCACAAAAGTCAGCCAAGCCTTGCGTTTTGCTGGATCTTTTTCCTTTTCTGCGGCTTCAAAGGCTGAAAAAATCCGTCGCCGCATTTCAATTGCATCTTCTACAGTCTTTAACCCTGGTGCGAACTCTTCCCAGTTATCTTTACCAAAATAGGAATGCTTCGCCCCTGTAGCCACAATTAAGGTGTCATATGGTATTTTCTCATCACCCATGATCACTTGTTGTGCTTGTGGGTCAATATCATTGACTTCTCCTAGCAGCACTTTT
>NZ_PJIZ01000039.1 GCF_021596505.1 Nostoc sp. CMAA1605
TTAAAAATTAGTCATTAGCTATTTATATTTTTCTCCCTTGTCTCCCTTGTCCCCCTTGTCCCTTACCCTACCTATTCACTGTTGTGCGTGCTTGCACATCCAAGGCAATCTGCAATACTTGATTTAAAAGTAGAGAATATTCACTAGCTTGAGTATTAGCTTGTAAGGCTTGGATATTGGTCAAATTATTGACAGATAAATCTTCGTGATTAGCAAACAGTTGTTTATTATCCCGCAAAAGGCGATCGCTTTTGAAAGCGCGGACTAAATCTTCTCTCAGGAGTTGCAAACCAGTAATCACTCTATCTCTATCATTGAGACTATCATCTAGTTCCCCTGAGACTGCTAACTGATCATTGACATCGACAGCGACAATCAAGGCGTGATATTGATCAACTGCATCAAATAACTTGGTGAGATTTTTGGGAATCTTGAAACGTGAAAAGAGCAATCGCCCCAGGATGACCACAAAAAATACTATGATGAAGAGAATGATGCCCTGGGGAATCGCTGAACCGATGGTGGGCAAGATAATTAAACCATACACTAAACCCACAACCACAGCAGCGATAATCAGTGATGTCAAAATTTCATTTTGCCAAAATTTTAAACGTTGTTGAGGACTGGCGATCGTTGCAAGTCGCAAAACTTTATCGGGAGACACCCCACTCAAGCGTCTCAATTCTCCCTTGCTAATTTCCAACCCTATCAAATCCGGCTGCACAACTGGAAACTCCTGATAAAGTGCTAGTTGCGTCTTTATTTTAGTGCGGTTTGGGGTTGATGTTGATGCTTCCCAAAGACAATTTAGCCCACATGGGAATTAGTTAGGACGGGATTGTCATAGATGCAATTATCCCCTCAAAATGAATCCAAGTGATAATTGTGCTACGCCAAATGAATAATCGACTCTTATTAAAAGAACAATTACAAACCAAACTTGATCAGATACAAACTAAAAGTGATGGATCTCCTGTCACCAATTTACAGTTAGATCAATCCCTAGTCGCAGAACTAGAACAACTCACCACAGAGTTAGAAAACTGCAATCCCAATCCTCGCCCCCTATTGTATGCTACAGATTTGTTAGCAGGAGCTTGGCAACTCAAATATTCCACCGCCAGAGAAATCCGCGCTTTAGCTTCCCTACCGTTGGGATTAACAGTAGGTAAGGTATACCAAGTAATTAATGTTACCAACAAACAATTTTTTAATTTAGCTTTGGTTAAACATTCATTAGGTTTAATATCAGGATATGTCAAAGTCACAGCTAGCTTTGAGCCGGCGATGGAAGACGTATCACCCCCACTGAATAGACGTATCAATGTGGATTTTGACAAACGCTATCTAGCCATTGAAAAGATTTTGGGAATAAATACGCCACAACTCAACCCATTTAAGACTGTTACAGCGAATAATCCTCAAGGTAGAACTGCTACCCTTGACATTACTTATTTAGACGAAACCTTGAGAATTGGTAGGGGAGGCGATGAGAGTTTGTTTATTTTGAATAAATCTGCGGATATACCTGATGTGTGAAAATCCGTAGTTTACTGCTATCAGCATCGCCTCAAAAATCTTTGTACTTTTTTCTACGCTTTTGGGTGGATGAATGACTCCGTAAGGATGAGTAGAAATGAATTAAAAGCTTAACAAGAGGATAAATTCATGACTCAAGGTAATGGACATTCCCAAGAACCTATTAGCAACTTAGAATACGACTTTTTGACAGTTTTACATAACAAGGCGGAAGCAGTTAGAGCTTATGAAACTTATATTGAAGATGCAAAAGCAGTTAACTCTCAGCCTTGTGTAGACTTATTTCAAAAGTTGCGTCAGTCGGAAATTGAGCAAGCACAAGAAATCCGTCGTCATCTGCAAGCTGTAATGGAACGCGGCAAAATGTAATATTAAGTTTGTAGTAAGCACTTTAGTGCTGAGGTACTTGATAAAAGGACTAAAGTCCTTACTACGAATTAGGGAGTTTTGAGAGTTTTTCCGTGGGCTAATTTGATTTCTCCAGTATTTGGTGTTCCTGCATTGGCAAAATCACAGATTGATTGAAATGGACAAAACCGACAGTGATGTCCAGGATTTGGGGGAAATATTTCACTGAAACTTTGAGATGATTCTTGATATCTCTGGATATCTGATTGATGTTTTTGGGCAATTTTTACTAAGTCAACTTTCAAGGATTCTAATTCATTATTTTTGAGTTGAATTAATTCTGACTCTTGCCGCAGTTCTAAATTATAAAATGAGGCGACGGCTTCCCTACCAGGATATAAATAACTAGCAGCTAATAAATAAACTAATGCTTGTCTTTTATCAAAATTAGACTTGCCAGTTTTAAAATCTACAATATGTAAAGTTTGGGCATCTGATTCAATAAAAACACAGTCCATTGCCGCATATAAGCGAAAACTGTAATTTTTTTCCTCAACTAAAATTGGTTTAGGAAAACCTTCATCGCCGCGAGTTAATTGCAGAATTCTTTTCCCTAAAAGTAAGGGTGCTTCATAGTATTTTTTGAGAATTTGTAGGACGCGCTGTTGCACTTGCACAGCCGAATTACTCAATTTTAAAAGTTTAGCAACCTGTTCTACTCCATCGGAGCGCGTTAGCAGATGTCGATTATGATGAAACTCATAAACACCTTTTTGCGCTAGTAACCCGATGCGCTGGGGTGGAGTAGCATTCGCTAATAATGCTTTAACCTGTGGTTCGTGTTGACGCGCTTTAATGAACCCCCGTCTCATATGGCAGTGCCAACGTTCTTGCCCCCTCGCTGGGGCAACTAAAGACCAGAGGTGATAACTAACAAAAAGTCGTTCGGGGGTTGACATTGGTCAATCGCAGTGAGAAATAATACGGTGGAAGACGCTTGCAGCTACGCACGCTTTGCGGGAAGCTTCCTAATAGAGTTCACAAGATATGGGAGAAAGTGGCAAACATGAGTGGTAGCAATTCTAGCAAGATAAAATTTGGTACTGACGGATGGCGAGGAATTATCGCCGATGATTTTACTTTCCCCAATGTGCGGAAAGTAACAAGAGCGATCGCAAGTTATTTAGAAACAGCCTACTCAAAAGATAGACCAGTTCTGATTGCTTACGATACGCGCTTTTTAGCTGACCAGTTTGCCCAGACAGCAGCCCAAGTCTTAGCTGATTTAGGATGGAATGTTAAAATCACTGATCGGGATTGCCCCACACCAGTAATCGCTTATAATGCCCGTCACCTAAATTCGGCGGGGGCGTTGATGTTTACTGCTAGTCACAACCCAGCACCATACTGTGGGATTAAATATATCCCTGACTATGCTGGCCCTGCCACTCCAGAAATTACTGATACTATTGTGGCAAATATAGAAACTGCATCGGATGAATTGCCAAGTAGCAAACCATCAGGTTCTATTTCTATTTTCGATCCCAAACCAGACTATCTCCAATTTATCTATACATTGCTTGATGTGGAGCGAATTAAGAGCGCGCAGCTAAAAGTCAAGTATGATGCGTTATATTCTACATCCCGTGGCTATTTAGATGAAGTTTTGCAACAAAGTGGCACACAATTAGAAAGTTTCCACACTTGGCGCGATGTGCTGTTTGGCGGTGGAATGCCAGAACCCAAAGGGGAACAGCTAGTTGAATTAGTGGAAGCAGTGCGTCGAGATCATGCAGATTTGGGTTTAGCGACAGACGGCGATAGCGATCGCTTTGGTATTGTGGATGAATTAGGCAACGTCCTCACCCCTAACACGGTGCTTTTAGTTTTAGCGAGACATTTAATAAAAAACAAAGGTAAAAGCGGCGCAATCGTTCGCACAGTGGCAACAACACACCTATTAGATAACTTTGCGGCAAAATACGGTTTACCTCTTTATGAGACAGCCGTAGGCTTTAAATATATCGGTGAAAAAATGCGGGAAACCACTGTTTTAATCGGTGGTGAAGAATCCGGCGGTTTAAGCGTAGTTGGGCATATTCCCGAAAAAGACGGCGTTTTAGCTGATATGCTAATCGCAGAGGCGATCGCCTACGAAGGTAAACCCTTGAGTCAATTAGTCAAAGAAGCGATCGCAGAAGCTGACGGCCCGCTTTACAACAACCGTTTGGACTTACACTTAACAGAAGCCCATAAGAATGCCGTCATTGACTCCTACACCAAAAATCCGCCCTCTGAGGTAGCTGGAATTGCTGTGAAAGAAGTCGGACGCAAGGATGGGATTAAACTGTATTTAGCCGAAGGTAGCTGGGTGTTGCTGCGTCCTTCCGGTACTGAACCACTGGTACGCGTTTATTTAGAAACCAACTCACCTGAGAAACTTAGCCAACTCGCCCAAGAAATGGAAAGTGCGATCGCTAAGTTAGCATAGAAATTTAGACCGCAGATGCACACTGAGACATTTAGTGTACATCTGCATCTATCTATGGTTATATTTTTATGAAAAGCTTTGCTAATTTTTTGATATCTTTAATTGTGGCGATTTGGGTAGTAGCGATCGCCATTCTTTCCGTCCAAAATTTCGAGCCAGTATCGTTAAAATTCTTAACATTTCAATCAATTAAAATCCCAGTCGGTATAGTGCTGGCGTTTAGTGCTGGTGTGGGATTTGTTGGGGTGTCGATTCTACAACCCCTCTGGAATCTAGCCGATTCGGGTAACTCCCGTTTGGAAGAAGACGCAGAATTTTTCGTTGATGATGAAGATTTTTAACTATGGAAACTGAATATGATTTTAGCCAGGGTAAGCGCGGAGCAATTGAACCAAAAACAACAAACAAAACTCAAATTACAATTAGTCTAGATGATGAAATATTAGTATGGTTTCGTGAGAAAGTTCACCTAGCAGGTGGCGGAAATTACCAAACGTTGATTAACGATGCTTTACGCGAGTATATTCAGCAAAAGCGTGAATTGAGTCAATGAAATTTGAGACATCAAAAACAGATTGGAGTAGAATCGATGCGATGAGTGACGAAGACATCGATACTTCAGATATTCCACCATTGTCAGATGAATTTTTTGCTAAAGCACAATTGCGAATGCCTAAATCACCTGTAAAAGTCACATTTCATATCCTGAAACCAAGCAAAGGTTTCAGGCACAAGGGGAAATTGCGGAACAACAAATGGCTGTAGCATTGAAGATTTATACAGAAGCACACAAAGTTTATCTTAAATAATGAAATAAAACCAAACTTTGTAAAGAAAAGTAAATAAGGCTCAAACTCTTTCTCCCCCTGCTCCCTGCCACCCTGCTTTATCCCAACAATAATTATTTACATTGACCTACTTATGTATATTTTTTAATTAAACTTGAGATAAGCATATCTGGAGTTTATGAGATGGCGTGGGCATCTGGGCAGAAGTTGTATGGCGATCGCTATATCATTGAAAAAAAACTAGGTGAGGGTGGATTAGGTGTAACCTATCTTGCTAAAGATAAGAAAGGTAATCGAGTTGTCATCAAAACTTTGAAAGATGAAATATTCTCACGTCCCAATGTCAACTGGTATCAGGAAAAATTCTTCCAAGAAGCCGTACAGCTAGCTGTATTCCGCCACGCCAATATTGTAAGGATTGAAAATGTTTTTAAACAAGAACAACTACCGTGCATAGTCATGGACTACATTGAAGGGGAAGACCTGGAAAAGCTAGTTCTCAAGCGGGGTGTCCTTTCAGAAGTTGAAGCACTGCATTACATTAGGCAGATTGGTGAGGCATTAACAGTAGTCCACGAAAAAGGCTTGCTACATAGGGATATCAAACCATCTAATATCATGGTGCGTTCTGCCAATTATGAAGCCATTTTGATTGACTTTGGTTTAGCGCGGGGTTTTATCCCGGATTTTACCCAGCAGTTGACTGTGGGACTTACCCACGGCTTTGCGCCGCCAGAACAATACTATCAAGAAGGCAGATGGGGTGAATATACTGATGTTTACGCTCTAGCTGCAACTCTATATTACCTTCTTACTAAAACTAACCCTATTGCAGCTCCTATTAGAGCTTTAAATGCACCTTTCAAACAACCCAAAGAGATCAATAGCAGTCTTAGCAGCAAAGTTAATCAGGCAATTTGGCAAGGTATGGCTTTAGAAGCCACAAAGCGTCCCCCAACAATACAGCAGTGGTTAGAATTACTAAGTATTACTACACATACTGTTCAAACTCCTTTACAATCAACTAGAGGGATGTCAAATGATGCGGCAACACTCTACTGTCCCAATTGTCAGGCTGCTAACCCCCTGACTAATAAGTTTTGCCAGCAATGCTCCACACCCTTACCTCAACGTTATTTGTGGGTGGTTGAAGACGTTTCAGGTGTAGGTTCTCCTGGAGACTTATTAGCCGGTCGCTATTTAATCATTAATCCGTCCGTTGTTTTAGAGGGTGTTTGAAAAGTTTTGAAGGGTGAAAATTTATGCCAGTCGCTTCGCCATGACGCGAATCATGGCAAGATAAATAAAAGTCTCCGATGTTTCGGGTAATAGCTCATAGTCTCTAACTAATCGCCGACATCCCATCAACCATCCAAAAGTTCGTTCTACTACCCAACGTTTTTTGAGTACGGTAAAGCCCTTAGTTTGTTGTGGTCGCAGAACTACCTGCACAATCCAACGGCAAAAGTCCATTACCCACTGCATGAATGGCTCGCCATCAAAACCACCGTCCACCCAAATAGTGGTCAATCGACAGACTTGGTTGTGAGATTTTTTAACCTGTTTGAGAACTTGTTTGCCTCCTTCACGTTCACCGACATTGGCCGCAGTAACCAAGACCCGTAACACTAACCCCAAGGTATCAACTGTGATAAATCGCTTGCGCCCCTTGATTTTCTTACCTGCATCGTAGCCTACGGCTTTCTGCACCATTGCAGCAGTTTTCACACTTTGACTGTCGATAATTGCCTCGGATGGACTCGGATGACGTTCAATATCAATTCTCGTCCACTCTCGTAAACTATCATGGATGTTCAACCAAGTTCCGTCTTTACGCCAGTTGCGGAAATATGTATAAACTGTCTGCCAGGGGGGAAAATCACCAGGTAAGGCTCGCCATCGTATTCCTTCTACCAGGATATAAAAGATGGCATTCAAAATTTCCCACATATCAACTTCGCGAGGACGGCCACCTCTTTTTGCTTCTGGAATTAAATCAGTAATAAGTTCATATTGAACACGGCTCAGGTTACTGGGGTATGCTTTACTCATGTCACTCTCTCGGTGCTGTGTTTTTCACTATTCGCAGCTTACACTGAGAGAGTTTTTTTACAAACTACCCGACTTTTCAAACAACCTCTAAGAAAATTTAGAGGTGACAACCGTATTCAATCTGTAACCTTCCCTGATTTGAATTTAACTGCACAACAAATTTTCAACGCTAGTTTGTGATTATGGCTGTAAATTACCACAATATTATTACAATTGAACCAGGAAAAAGAGGCGGTAAACCTTGTATTCGCGGAATGCGAATAACTGTGTATGATGTGTTATCTTATCTTGCTTCTGGTATGACCTACGAGGAAATACTTGATGATTTTCCTTATTTAACGCAAGAAGATATTTTGGCTTGCCTCAGCTACGCAGCCGATAGAGAAAGGCAAATGCTTACTATGCCAGCATGAAATTACTTTTTGACCATAATCTCTCACCTCGATTAGTAGATCAATTGGCTGATATTTACCCAAACTCTCAGCACCTTTTTCTTATTGGTTTAGCTCAGGCAGATGATCGAATTGTGTGGGAGTATGCACAACAAGGTAAATTCACTATTGTGACTAGAGATGCTGATTTTAATGAATTAAGTATTCTTAGAGGATTTCCACCGAAAGTTATCTGGATTCGTCGTGGTAATTGTTCAACCAAACAGATTGCAGAAATCTTGCGATCGCATTTAGAAGATATCCAAGCTTTTACTCAAAATCCCAATCTAGGAGTCTTGACACTGTATTAACCTGAAAAAATGCTACGTTTTTAGCTATGGGTTAATTGTAGCTTGAGATAATCGATAAAATCTAACAGTTCAGTATCAGAGAGTTGATAGCGCGATCGCTTGCCATATTTTTGCTGTAAAAACTCTTTTCCCTGCTCTGGACTCCAATTTAATTGTGATAGATAATTATCAGTTTCAGCGATAAAACCTGCACGATTATCAGACGAAATTAACTCTTGATTGTAATTCTGAATATTGTGAACTTTCAGACTAACTTTTTGCCCTAAAGCTTGCAAATCTATTTCCTTATGTCCATCCCAGCTAACACCAACAGCACGATAAGTTACTGGATTATAGATAGTACAAAAGACAATTGTTTTATCACCAGGACTAACTGCGATTGTAAGAGGATGACACAACTGTTCATGTGTTAAAGCATCCAGAGAAAGTAACAAACTTTTAGAAAAATAAGATTCACTACCTGAGCGAACTATATAAGGCTTATCCGCCAAAATATGCAAATCAGTTTTTTCAGATTCACCGTGTGATGTCTCTACTTTCTTATTACATTCAATGCCTGTAATCAATCCTGTCAAAGCCCTATCATAAATCGGAATTGGCTTAGTATCATCCGAGAGCATATACCAACAATGATCACTTTCCTTACTAACAAAAACATACTGAGGCTTGGGGATAGAGCCGAACCCTAATTTAACATCCATAATTGTCAGTGTAGAATCTCCTTAATAGATATAATTCCCTAACAATCAAGCTAATTAACACTTAAAACACACCAATAAACCCTCCGCGCCCCTACCCTGCGGGTTCCGCTCTTGGCGGTATGCGTTAAAAAATAAAACCCCACTCCCAGCCAAAATCTCAGCCATGAAGTGAGGTACTCACGCAGATTAAATTCAAACTATAGTTTCCGGTTCATAACCCAAAGCCTTTAACCTACTTTCTAATTTCTGTACCCTATCTTCTGCTTCTAAACGCAGTTGTTCTTCTATACTTAACCGTGCTTCTGCTTCCATCATCCGTTCTTCTGGTGTGAGCAATCGGCGTTTTTGCTCATCATACCAGTACAACCATTCTCTTGCTATTCCTTGATAAAGACCTCTTTCTTTACCAATTCCTAAACCAATTTCTGGTAGCCAAATGGGATTTCCTGATAGTAGGAAATATTCCCCATCTTCTAGGCGATAGACTTCCAAAGGAGACTTTTTGCGCCGGAAAGGATTGTACACAACGTAATACAAAACTCCCATTTCAGCATAAATATCTTTTTTGGTACTGTATTCGCCTAAATGTTTGGGAGAAGCCACTTCTATAGCTAGCATAGGCGGATTTTCTTCTTCCCACAGCACATAGCTGAGGCGTAAATCCCCATGCACAAAACGCTTAACTCCGACACTTAAGAAACCATCAGGGACGATCACTGGCTTTTTTGGGTCATAATGAATACCCATATTTACACCAAAGTACCAATCCCATCGGTCTAACCAAACCAAAGCCAGTGCAGCTTTTAGTAAACTTGGAATTAATTCTTGTATTTCATTATCCACAGGCGTGTCCTCGGAGTTCGGTAGCTCTTCGGAAGATGGTAAACAGTGTAACGAGTTGTAGTTTAACATGAGAGTTTTTCTCTGACTCTAGTGTTTAGCTAGAGCAATTGATCAAGATCAATATACTTCTGTTCAAGTTGTCTGATATCAACCGCTAGTAGACTTTATCACAGGATAATAAAGTTAATGGGCAACGAGAAGATTTATATTTTCTTAATAGGAGTGTACTTATGAGTCAAAACCCTGTGAACATTACTTATTCACTAGAGGAAATCTTAGGACAAATCAATCAGAAGCTGGATACCCTACAAAAAGACGTTACAGAAATTAAAATCGGGCAAGTCAAGCTAGAAGCTGAACTCAAGGGAGATAAGTAGTCGGACAAAATTAAATTCACTCGTTGAGAGAGGGAACAGGGAACAGGGAACAGAAAAATCAGTTGTGTAATTAATTCTGTCTCAATACTTAATTAAATCTCTGGAAACGGAACTCAAGGGAGATATTAACTCTCAACTCGCACTGGGTTAAAAACCGGGTTTCTTGCAAATCCCTCAGCTTAGAAACATTAATCTTTCGTTCAGAAACCCGGTTTTTTAGGGCTTGTTGAGAATGGTGCAAGATATAAATTAAGGCTTTAGACACCGAGGTGAAAGGAATCGGTAAGCGGTTAGACACGCAAGAGTTTATCAATCGTTCTGTGGTGGTTGGCTTTGTCTTAGCGTTGACAGCCGGAGTCATCAAATTATTTTTTCCCAGTTTATCTAACTAGCAGAGAACCCCACCTTCTGCAAGAAAGCGGGGTTCTATAATCTCACAATGCTCACGAATCCCAATTAATTACCAATTGCTGGTGCATTGAAAGAAACTTCTGTAGTTTCTGTTTTTTGATCCGCTAAAGTAGGAACGGAATCGCGCAATCTAGCTGTCAGTTGTACGGTTGTAGCGTCGTACATCTGAGTCAGTAATTTGGGATAGAAACCAATACCAATAATTGGCACCAAAAGACAAGCAATGATAAAGACTTCGCGGGGTTCAGCATCAATCAACGCTTGATGAGAAACTAATTCTTCGTTTTCCTGTCCGTAGAAAATTTCGCGCAACATTGACAACAGATAAATAGGAGTTAAAATCACTCCCACTGCCATCAAGAATACTACGATGACTTTAAAAGTAGAGCTATAAGCGTCACTGGTAGCAAAGCCAACGAATACCATTAACTCTGCCACGAAACCACTCATCCCTGGTAGTGCTAAAGAAGCCATTGAACAAGCGGTGAACATGGCGAAAATCTTTTGCATCCGTTTACCAACACCACCCATTTCATCTAACATCAGGGTATGTGTCCGGTCATAGGTTGCACCCACGAGGAAGAATAAACTCGCCCCGATTAAACCGTGGGATACCATTTGCAAGACTGCGCCACTTAACCCTAAATCGGTAAAGGAAGCAAACCCGATAATTACAAACCCCATGTGCGAAATTGAGGAGTAAGCAATTTTGCGTTTGAGGTTGCGCTGGGCAAACGACGTTAAAGCTGCATAGATGATGTTCACTACCCCCAAAATTACCAAAGCTGGGGCAAAGTAAGCATGGGCATCGGGTAGCATTTGGGCATTCATGCGAACTAGGGCGTAACCACCCATTTTCAGCAGAATCCCAGCCAGTAACATATGCACGGGGGCTGTAGCTTCACCGTGGGCATCTGGTAGCCAAGTATGTAGGGGAATGATGGGCAATTTGACAGCATAAGCAATCAGGAAGCCACCGTAAAGTAACAGTTGGAAATTGAGGGCGTAATCTTTGAGGCCAAGCGATCGCATATCAAAGGTGACATTATCGCCATAAAAGGCCATTGTCAACGCTGCCACCAAAATAAACAGCGAACCGCCTGCGGTGTACAAAATAAACTTGGTGGCTGCATACTGACGCTTTTTACCGCCCCAAATCGCCAGCAGGAGGTAAACGGGAATCAATTCCAGTTCCCACACCAGGAAAAACAGCAGCATATCCTGCACGGCGAAGACAGCGATTTGTCCGCCGTACATCGCCAACAGTAAAAAGTAAAATAGCTTAGGCTTGAGGGTCACAGGCCAGGCTGCTAAAGTTGCCAAGGTGGTAATGAATCCAGTCAAAATAATCAGGGGCATAGACAAGCCATCAGCCCCGACTGACCAATTCAAATCTAACTGGGGAACCCAGGCATAACTTTCTACAAGTTGTAAATCGGGGTTAGAGAAGTCGTACCCAGTATAAAAAGCGTAGACAATCAGCGCAAAGTCTATCAACCCGACAATCAGGGAATACCAGCGCACGGTTTTGCCGTCTTTATCTGGGATAATGGGGATTAGTAGCGACGCTGCGATCGGTAACAAGATAATCGTCGTCAGCCACGGGAAATTAGCTGTATTCATTACAATTTGTCTGCTATCAAAATCATGTTTGCCAAAAAGCCACTAGTTATTAACTAACAGCTTTTTGACGATTTGGCATTTATTGTTAGTTTGATTTAATCAAGTGGGCAACCCCCGATTTTTCGCTTGGGAGTCTAGCCGTTAAACTTAAATTTTAACGATGCGATGGTATGGTGTAGCCCAGACATTGCTAAGATACACCATACTATTTGGTTGTGTCGAAAACAGCACCTTGGTATAAAAAGCTTTACAAGAGAACCAAATCATGATGAATCAAAAAAATTCCAGTCAGATTCGTTATGTCACCAATGCAGAGGGAAAAACCACAGATGTAATCATCCCGATAGAACTTTGGCAACAGATCATGATTTCCGTAAATTCTGTTCCAATCAGTGGTTTAGCAGTGATTGATGAACAAGAGCCAAAAACACAAATATTAGCCGATTTGCAAGAATCTTTACGGCAAGCAACAGCAGGAGAAACATTCCCAGTGTCAGAGCTTTGGAAGGATATCTAAAGCCGAGATTTATGGTAGAAGTTCGGTTTACACTCCCGTTCAAACGTCGTCTTAAAACTCTGGCTAAACGCTATCGCCAAATTCAAACCGATATTCAACCTATTATCGATGAATTACAGGTTGGAAATTTTATTGGTGATCAAATTTCGGGGATAGACTTGACTGTTTTTAAAGTTCGCGCCAGAAATAGTGATATCCCCACAGGTAAAAGTGGTGGATATCGCGTGATTTATCAAGTTGTTTCACCTGATTTGGCTTTACTTCTACTCATTTATGCAAAATCGGATCAGGCAGATGTCAGCTTAGAAGAGATTGAAGATGCAATTAACAAAGTATAGCTATATTGCTGAGTTGTTTAGGCGTAAAAATAATCATAAATACGTGTTTTTATATCTATACTTTCTCACAGTTTATTTAGGATTACGTTATTTACTTTCAAGACTTGTTCCCTGGAGATTTGCACCTTGAAGATTTGCATCTTGAAGATTTCCTAATGTAAGATTGGCATTTGGAAAATTTGTATTTGCAAGATTGCTAGCCACCAGATTAGCAAATACCATTTGTACTTGAATTGTTGATTTACTGAACTATTAACCAAAAAAAAGGAGTCTAAATTAAGACTCTAAAAAAACTTAGGGGCAGACGCGTGTCCACCCCTATGAAAATCAGGTGACACCAAAGAATATGACTAAACCCAAAACAGCCCCAAAGACGATGAGGGCGTAAAATTGAGCGCGACCATTTTCTAGGTATTTCAGACCTTCACCACTGACGAGGGTGAAAAAGCCTGTTAGGTTAACTGCACCATCAACAACGCGGAAGTCTACTTCCATGACTTGTCTAGCTAGGCGGCGTAAGCCGAGAACAAAGACACGGTGGTAAATGTCATCGAAGTACCACTTGTTGAGGGAGAGTTCGTAGAGTGGTTTGATTTTAGCAGCGATCGCAGCTGGGTCGATTTTACGCTGCCAGTACATCAAAGAAGCTAGGGTAATCCCAATTAAGGATACACCTACTGAACCACCCGCCATGATGTAAAACTCATGGGGGTCAAACTCGGCGGCTTTTTCGATGATTTCCGCCAAATTTTCATTTGGTGAGAAAATAAATCTCTCGAAGTAGTTGTTGTAGGGTGTACCTACTAAACCAATCAAAATTGAAGGTATAGCTAACACTAACAAAGGTAGGGTCATTGTCCACGGTGATTCATGGGGCGAATCACTGTGATGTCCGTGACCATCATGATGACCGTCTGTAGCTGCTAGTTCCCCTTTCTTCATTGCCCCAGGGCCAAAATTAACGGCGGGTGCGGCTGATTCTAGTTCCAGAACAGTTGATGCTGCTTTTTTGAGCTTGTCTTTGATTTTCTCGTCATTTCCTCGGAATTTACCTTCAAATGTCGAGAAATACATCCTGAACATATAAAAGGCAGTAATCCCGGCAGTCATCCAGCCGATAAACCACAGCAGAGGGTTAGCCTCATAGGCTGCACCAAGAATTTCATCTTTTGACCAGAAGCCAGCAAAGGGAGGAATCCCCGAAATTGCCAAACAACCAATCAAAAAGGTGAGTCCGGTAGCGGGCATATACTTGCGTAGTCCGCCCATTAAGCGCATATCCTGGGCTAAAACTGGGTCATGACCAACTACCCCTTCCATACCATGAATCACTGAACCAGAACCAAGGAACAGCATCGCCTTAAAGTAGGCGTGGGTCATCAGGTGAAATAAACCTGCACTGTAAGCACCTACTCCCATCGCCATCACCATGTAGCCTAACTGGGAGATGGTGGAGTAAGCCAAACCCTTTTTGATGTCGTTTTGGGTAATGGCAATGGTTGCCCCCAAAAACGCTGTGAACGCCCCAGTAAAGGCAATGACATTCATCGCTGCTGGGACGTGTTCAAAGACGGGGTACATCCGGGCAATTAAAAATACCCCAGCTGCCACCATTGTGGCGGCGTGAATTAAGGCAGAAATAGGAGTCGGGCCTTCCATCGCATCTGGTAGCCAGACGTGGAGAGGAAATTGGGCTGACTTAGCGACGGGGCCAAGGAAGACTAAAATTGCAAACAGAACTGCCAGGAAATTGCTCAGAGAACCCGTTTGTACCAGTTCTCCTAAACGTTCGCCCATTACAGTGAAATCGAAGCTGCCTGTTGCCCAAAATAGCCCCAGAATCCCCAGGAGTAGACCGAAGTCACCCACCCGGTTAGTCACAAATGCTTTTTGACAAGCATCTGCTGCTGATTTGCGATCGTACCAAAAGCCCACCAGCAAGTAGGAACACATCCCCACCAATTCCCAGAAAATATAAATCTGGACTAGGTTAGGGCTGACAACTAGACCCAACATTGAAGAGCCAAATAAGCTCAGATAAGCGTAAAACCTCACGTACCCTGGGTCATGAGCCATGTAGCCATCAGTGTAAACCATGACTAAGAAGGCTACCGTTGTGACAATCACCAGCATGAGGGCTGTGAGATTGTCGATAGTGTAACCCATGCTCAGATGGAAATTACCTGCTGCTGCCCATTCCAGAGTACGTAGATAGGTTGGGTGTCCTTGGAGTTGACTCCAAAGTAAGGCAAACGACAAACCCATCGCTGCGCCCATTAGGGAAATGATCAACACAGCATTGAGCTGCCGCAGGCGGTTTGTCGTTTGATTGAAAGAAATTAAGCCTAGACCAACTAGCATTGCCCCCAAAAGTGGCAATACGGGAATTAGCCAGGCGTACTGATAGATTACTTCCATCACTGACGCGTACTTTTAGGATTTTTGACTATCTTTGGACTTTACTGTACAGTTTTCGCCGTCAGCAACTATCCATGTCGTAACTGTTAACAATTGTGACACACACCCTAGATGATAAAATACCCCACTCGAACACTTTTGAGCAGGGTCGTTAAGCATGGTTTTAGATTTGGGGACTGGGGACTGGGGACTGGAAGGGAGATTTTACTTTCAATGCCCAATGCCCAATTCCCAATGCCCAATTCCCAAATTATGCTAAGTGCAATTCTAGGTCTGATTTTTTAGAGCCACTGTAAGCTTTAGGACGGTGAGTGTAGTTGAGTTTGATCTCTTCTAAAGCCAGACGGAGGTCATCTCTACCACGAAAACCCTCAAGACGATGCCGAACCACGCCATTTTCAATTAGCAGTAAGGTTGGCAAGGACTTGAGGCGATACGTGTTAGATAGCTTGAAGTTCTCATCTGCATTAATCCCAACTAGCTTAATTTGGTCTTCACACTGACCTTGAAATTGCAGCAGCAAAGGGTGAATAATGCGACATAGACCACACCAAGGTGCTTCAAAATTTACTAAAACCGGAATTGGCGATTCTAAAACTTCTTGAGTAAATGTCCGCTCACTAACCGACAACACCATGATGCCTCTAGAATTATAGGTTTTTAATATCAAACTGGCTATCAGCAAAAGAATTTAGCAAGCTAGTCAAAGCTTTATTGCAGTTATTTTTCAAAAGTTATTGTGGGATCTGACACAAAAGTCAGCATGATTTTAACGACAAAATTTGGGTTATTCAAGTCCTGGCAATGGTTTGCCTAATAGTTGTTTTAAGTGCTGCGCTGTATAATCCCCCACAAAAGTAATTGTTGATTGATTCACAAAATGTACAGGTATGAAAACCTATGACCTCACCCTGACTAACAGCTATTTCTATTTATCCTACATTGATTTGGTAGCATTTGATCAGTAGAATCTTTTACTAGGTTAGTATTTTTTTGGGTTTTGGGGATCACTCAAAACTACCAACTGACGCTACTGGTGGCCACGATTAACAAGGGATGCGCCCACCACAGTAGCCCAACAAAAATCGCCACACCCAAATAGGCAGGACGAAGAAATTCTTGCCAGTGAAGAGATTGACGACCATCAATAACTGCGAGAAAGGGGATAATCGAAGTGCGTTGTTTGACAATTTCAAAGGCTTCTCCATAGCGATGGTGTAAGCGGCGATCGCCATGCCAAACCCCAAATAAATGATGCAATACTAACCCTATCGATGTCACTAGGGTAAAACTTGTCCCCAACCACAGGGTATGGGCAATACACCAAATAATTTGCCCCACCATTTGTGGGTGACGGGTAATCCTGATAATCCCTGTCTCATAGAGATGCACTTGGGGCTTTTGAATAGCAGCAATTTCTAGTAGATTGAAGGTGGCAGGATACAAAAATAAAAATGAAATCGCTGACAACACCCAAACCACTGCTTTTATGCCTGGTACATCCTGTACCTGCCACAATTGCCAGCCATCATAACGGTGATTAAAAAAATAGGTAATTACTACGACAGCCAAAGGTAAACTAATTAATGCAAAAACTATGCGATAAAGCCTTGGCCCGATGTGCTTCTCTGCCCAAGGTCTCAAAGCAGCTCCCCCACTGTGGGCGATCGCAAAAATTAACAATAACCCCAGCATCACCAAATGACTCGGAGCTAACCCAGGATTGAGCATCATAATCAACAGGTAAAGTAATTTTAAGAAAAGTTAACCATATACAACCAATACCACAAAGTATTCAACAGGAGACTTGCATCAAAATGTTGTGGTACTGTCTTGTTCGAGTCAAGCCTCCGAATCTTCAATGTAATTAATCACGTCTATTGATGATTAGTTATTTAAATTCGCTCCTTTCAAAGTTTGTGGGTTGAGCCTTATGTCTGACCTTCCATTCACTTTAGATCAGTTACGTATTCTCAAAGCGATCGCTGTAGAAGGGAGCTTCAAGCGTGCTGCTGATAGTCTCTATGTCTCCCAACCGGCCGTGAGTTTGCAAGTGCAGAACCTAGAGAGACAGCTAGATGTCCCTCTATTCGACCGTGGAGGACGGCGCGCTCAATTAACCGAAGCAGGGCATCTACTATTGAGCTACGGGGAAAAAATTCTCAGTTTATGTCAAGAAACCTGTCGTGCCATCGAAGATTTACAAAATCTCCAAGGTGGAACGTTAATTGTGGGTGCTTCTCAAACCACGGGTACTTATCTTTTACCCAAAATGATTGGGATGTTCCGCCAGAAATATCCTGATGTCGCGGTACAACTTCATGTCCATTCCACTCGCCGCACTGCTTGGAGTGTCGCCAATGGACAAGTAGATTTAGCAATCATTGGCGGCGAAATCCCCGCAGAACTCGCAGAATCGCTAGAAATTCATCCCTATGCTGAAGATGAACTGGCGTTAATCTTACCTGCATTCCACCCTTTTGCTAAACAAGAATCCATTCAAAAAGAAGATTTATACAAATTACAATTCATCACCCTAGACTCCCAATCAACAATTCGCAAAGTTATTGATCAGGTACTAGCGCGCTGTGAAATTGATACCAGGCGGTTCAAAATTGAGATGGAACTCAATTCCATCGAAGCCATTAAAAATGCTGTGCAGTCTGGTTTAGGTGCAGCATTTGTTTCCACTAGTGCGATCGCCAAAGAATTACAGATGGGTGTACTCCACTGCACCCCGATTGATGGCGTTGTCGTCAAAAGGACACTATGGCTGATATTTAATCCCAATCGCTACCGTTCCAAAGCCGCAGAAGCTTTCAGTCAAGAGATATTACCCCAGTTTGCAACTCCTGAATGGCATCAGGAGATTTTTAACCTGTCACAAAAAAAACTCATGCTACCCCCATTAGATGCAGTGTTACCAAACTCTAGTAATGAAGGTTAATCCCTAAATTATTAGTCATAAGTTATTAATATGTCAGTTGCTCATGGGAAAAATACTCATGAGCAATTGGCTAGATTATAGCTTCAGTAGTTATGATTAAAAATTGTTAACTATTGGCTGTCAAACTAATGACATGACGATTGACTAACAAAATCAAATGGAAGTCTACTGCACTCGTCCTAATTGCCCACGTCCACAAAACTATTTTCCAGATTTGGATGACACAACTAAACTCAAAACAGCACAGCAAAAATACTGCGTTAGTTGTGGGATGCCTTTAATGCTAGATGGGAGATATGTCCCAAAAAAGTTATTAGGAAAAGGAGGCTTTGGATCGGCTTTTTTGGCAGGCGATCGCCGAATTCCAGGGATGCGTCCTTGTGTAGTGAAACAGTTTCAACCTGCTGGTAACTTAACACCTCAACAACTAGAGATTGCCGCTAAACTTTTTGAAAGAGAGGCAGAAGTATTAGCAGAAATCGGTAGAGAACATGAGCAAATACCAGAACTCTATGCCTTTTTTCCGATGATCGTTCCTAGTTGGCAAGGCACAACAGAAGATCAGTTTTTTTATCTAGTGCAAGAATATATTGATGGGCAAACCCTAGAAGCCGAACTAGCTCAAGATGGCCAATTCTCCGAAGATAAAGCTCTAGAAGTCTTACAAGAAATTCTTAAAATACTGCAATTTATCCATCAAAAAAATATTATTCACAGAGATATCAAACCTTCCAACATTATGCGCCGTCAGGATGGCAAACTCTTTCTTTTAGATTTCGGTGCAGTTAAACAAGTTACTAACGTCTCAGGAGTTGTCAATGGTACTTCAACTGGTATTTATACTCTAGGATTTGCGGCTCCTGAACAAATGGCCGGAAATCAGGTCTTTCCTGCTACAGATTTGTACGCTTTAGCCGCAACTGTGCTGAACTTATTGACTAATCAAGAAATCGCGAAATTGTTTGATTCCTATATGAATAGGTGGATATGGCGAGAAAAAGTTAATATTAGCACTCACCTAGCTGATATTTTAGACAAAATGCTGTTGCCTGCTGTCCATGAGCGTTTTCAATCGGCTCACGAAGTGCTAACAGCTATTTCACCGTCTCCGACACATCTAACAATTTCACCACCAGCACCACCGCCAAGGATAGTAACACCAAAAGCAAATTTCTCCACCTGGGAATTATTGATGGGTGCCGCATTTAGTGGTTTTGAGGGAGGATTAATGGCGATCGCACTTTTTTCTTTCACTCAATCCCCAATCCTGACTTTGGTTTTAGCTGCTATCATTTTGGGTTTATTGATATTTGCTCAAACAAAACGATGGATTGAAAAATTTGACTTACTAATAATTGCCATAACTAGTTTGACTATTGTGTTTTTTATTCCTGGAATCGTTAGAGAACAACTTGTAGTTTTATCTGTTGCAGCCGCTTTAGTGGCTATCTCAGCCACAGCACTGTTTCGTTTGATTTATAAATTACTGTCTCGAATCATTTAAAACAGTTCTGGCGTTCAGGTCTACCCATGTCAGAGAAAAACGAAACACTGATACTTTTTTTCGCCAGTATTATTCCCATCGGTTTAGTTTTGGGTGGATTATGGTTTGTCTTTGGCAAAGGCGGATCAATTTCCCAGCCCACCACTCAACAGTTGAATTCCAGTAATAAATGTGATGTAACTAACCTCCCAGAAGGCACATTTAATTATGGTGGTAGCACTACTTGGGCTACTATTCGGAGAGATGTAGACCCAGTATTACAACAAAAATGCCCTAAGTTTGTTTTAAGATATCTTGACCCCCCATCAGGAAAACCTGGCTCTGGAACTGGGATCAAAATGTTGATTGATAATCAACTGGCATTTTCCCAATCTTCACGTTCCTTTAAACCAGAAGAGAATCAAGCCGCTCAACAAAAAGGGTTCAGCCTGAAAGAAATTCCCATCGCCATTGATGGAATTGCGATCGCAGTTAACCATAACCTCAATATTCCTGGTTTAACCGTTGCCCAAATCAAAGACATCTACACTGGTAAAATTACCAACTGGCAACAAGTTGGAGGTGTTAACTTACCCATCACACCCCTCACACGTCCCAAAGAGGCAGGTGGCACAGTAGAATTTTTTATAGAGAATGTACTTGAGAAAGAAAGTTTTGGTAAAAATGTCCAATATATTGGCACTACTACTGAAGCACTCAGAAAAGTAGATGCCAATCCTGGTAGTATTTATTACGCTTCTGCGCCAGAAGTAGTACCTCAATGTACTGTTAAATCTCTACCAATTGGCAGAACAAATACAAAGTTCATACCTCCCTACAAAGAACCCCAGGTTTCTCGTTCAGAGTGTCCTGCTAAACTTAACCAGTTAAATGCTGAGATGTTCCGTAGTGGTGAATATCCCATTACCCGAAATTTATTTGTCATTGTCAAGCAAAATAATCAAATAGACCAACAAGCTGGGGAAGCTTACGCTAATTGGCTCTTGACACCCCAAGGTCAACAACTACTTGAGAAGACAGGATTTGTCAGAATCAAATAGTCAATCAACTTAAAGTTAAATTTTGAATTTTGAATTTTGAATTTTGAATTTTGAATTGATCAGCCCCTCTCCGCCGCCGGAAAGGGGTTAAAGATGAGATAACAAAATTCTCACAAGCTGATACTCAGCACTTAGGACTTCCGCACTACCTAATAAGCATCTTGCAACTCGTAGAAATCAGGTGAAACGTAATCCTTGCGTAAAGGCCAGCCCACCCAATCTTCAGGCATGAGAATGCGCTTCAAGTTGGGGTGTCCTTCATAGATAATGCCGAACATATCATAGGATTCACGTTCTTGCCAGTCTGCGGTTTTCCAAATCCAGTAGACCGAAGGAATTCTGGGATTCTCTCTGGGCAAAAATACCTTTACCCGCACTTCTTCAGGTTTATCAGCATTATCACCCACCTTAACTAAGTGATAGACACTAACTAAATCTTCACCAGGGCCAAGGTCGATACCTGATTGAAACTGAAGATAGTTAAACCCATAAGCATACAAGGCTGTAGCAATGGGTAACAAGAAATCTGGTTCGACCTTAATAATTTCTACCCCATTTTTATCGGGGGCTAAAGACTCATGGGCAAAGCCATTTTCTGACAACCAGCTAGAAATGGGGCCAGCTTGGACTATAGCTTCTGTCTGGGCTGGTACTGGTTTTACTTCTTCATCAGCCACGTTTTTGTTCCTCCGTCTGAGTCTTTGCTGTCAACAATGCAGGTGGAACTGGTAAACCAATTGCTTCTGTCAATTCTTTAGGTGGTGTAAAGCGAGTTTCCGACTGCATATATTTGCCAGTTAATATTTCTGGTACTGGTTTCAAATTATGCGTAGTGCTGTAGAAACGGTGGGTTTGCTTAATTTGACCGCGTTCTTGCATCGAATCATTAGCAATCTTTTTCCGCAGCTTGATAATTGCGTCAATAATTGCTTCTGGACGGGGAGGACAACCAGGTAAGTAGACATCCACAGGAATAAGCTTATCTACACCACGTACAGCCGTGGGAGAATCAACGCTAAACATCCCACCTGTAATTGTACAAGCCCCCATTGCAATTACATATTTTGGTTCGGGCATTTGTTCATAAAGACGCACCAATTGAGGAGCCATCTTCATGGTGATTGTCCCGGCTGTAATAATCAAATCAGCTTGACGGGGACTAGAACGGGGAATTAATCCAAAGCGATCGAAGTCAAAACGTGAGCCAATTAAAGCTGCGAATTCAATAAAGCAGCAAGCTGTACCAAACAGCAAAGGCCACAAACTAGAAAGCCTAGCCCAGTTATAAAGGTCATCAACCGTAGTCAAAATGACGTTTTCTGACAAGTCTTGAGTGACTGTCGGACGCTCAACAGGGTTAATGATTCGTTCTTTGTCCTGGGTGGTTAAATTAGAATTCAAGACCATTCCAAAGCTCCTTTACGCCATGCGTAAACTAGGGCAACTACAAGAATTGCAATGAAAATCAGTGCCTCAATAAACGCCAATAACCCTAAACGATGAAAAGCTACCGCCCAAGGATAAAGGAACACCGTCTCTACATCAAACACTACGAAGACCAGTGCAAACATATAGTACCGGATGTTGAACTGAATCCACGCACCGCCGATGGGTTCCATCCCAGATTCATAGGTGGTGCGACGTTCCAGACTATTACCCGTGGGTCTAAGGAGCTTGGACGCTGAAAGTGCTAAGGCAGGTACTAGGCTACAGATAATGAGAAAGCCTAGAAGGTACTCGTAACCGCTAAGGACAAACACAATGAATCTACCGCTTATGGAGTATTTTAGGTGGAGGCTGGGGACTGGAGACTGGGGAGGTCAAAAGTAAAGAGTTAAAAGTAAAAAGAAAAAGAGTTTTTTACCTTTTGTCTTTTTAATTTCCAATACCCAATCCCTAATTCCCAGTACCCAATCCCTAGAACTGCGTAACTTTCTTTTACATTATATCTGTTTAGTTTTTCTGAAATCTGTGAAACAAACGGATTTCAGGTATTTGATTCGTTTGTAGAAGTGATAGAAAAGTCTAACGAATATGTCATAATTTTTAACGTATATTTAAGAATTCTTCTCTGCGAGACCTAAGTCATGAGCGAACCAGCTGTTGAAACTACAGTGTTAGACCGCTACGAGTGTCGCGCCTGCGGTTATGTTTACGAACCTGAAAAGGGTGACGATAAGCATGACATTGCTCCAGGGACACCTTTTGCAGAATTGCCTGTGAATTGGCGTTGTCCTGTTTGCACGGCCAAAAAAGTTGCTTTTACTAATGTTGGGCCAGCCGGTACAGCATCGGGGTTTAAAGAAAACCTCAGCTATGGTTTAGGTGTAAACACGCTCACCCCTGGTCAGAAAAATATCCTGATTTTCGGTGCTTTAGTGGTAGCATTTTTGTTTTTTATGAGTCTCTATGGATTGCAGTGAGGCAGCAGGAGGCAGGGGGGCAGGGTGCAGGGGGCAGGGGAGAGAAACTCATGACTCAGCACTCACCACTCAGCACTCAGCACTCAACTGCATTAAGTAACCCGTTGAGAGCGACCTTACACAAATTTAGAATACAAATACAAAAAATCTCATGCGATCGATGGTTATTGTGAAAAGTTGGCAGAAAATCTTTGCTTTGTTAATGGTCGTCTTTTTGTGTCTGGGTTGTAGTAAAGTGCCGTCTAGCAGCTACAATCCTTGGGCAGTCATTTCTGTACCAACTGAGGCCAAACTTTTAGATATTGCTTTTACTGGAAATCCCCAGCATGGTTTTTTGGTTGGTAGCAATACCACCCTTTTAGAAACCAATGATGGTGGTGATACTTGGAAACCACTGGAATTGGCTTTGGATGACGATCGCTATCGTTTTGATGCCGTCAGTTTTGCTGGTAAAGAAGGTTGGATTGCTGGTGAGCCTTCTTTGTTGCTACACACCACCGATGAAGGTCACTCTTGGTCACGTATCCCCCTCAGTTCCAAGCTACCAGGCAATCCCATCTCTGTTCATGCTTTGGGTGAAAACACAGCTGAAATGGCTACTGATGTCGGCGCAATCTACAAAACCACTGATGGTGGTAGAAACTGGAAGGCGCAAGTAGAAGCAGCAGTTGGGGTAGTGCGTAACCTAGAACGTGCTGCTGATGGTAAATATGTAGCTGTTTCTGCTAAGGGAAGCTTTTACTCCACTTGGGAACCTGGACAAAATGCTTGGGTTCCCCATAACCGTAACAGTTCCCGCCGCGTAGAAAATATGGGATTCTCTGAAGATGGGCAATTGTGGTTACTAGCAAGAGGTGGTCAAGTCCAGTTTAGCGACCCTAATGAGCCAGAAGCATGGCAAGAAGCGAAAAGTCCTGAATTTTCCACTAGTTGGGGTTTATTGGATTTGGCTTATCGCACACCCGAAGAAATCTGGATTGGTGGCGGTAGCGGTAACTTATTGCTGAGTACCGATGGCGGTCTAACCTGGTCAAAAGACCGTGATGTCGAAGAAGTTGCGGCTAATTTTTACAAGATCGTCTTTTTTAGCCCAGAACAAGGATTTATCATTGGCGATCGCGGTGTGTTACTCAAATATCAACCCAATGTGGCGAAATCAGACAAAACAGCAGCGTCAGCTTAGTGATAATCTAAGTTTTCAGTATCTGCCAGTTTTATGAGAAGCAAGTTGCAACTTGTAACTGTTTCTAAACTTTGTAGGATAATAAACTCAATAACGTCTTTATAAAGGTAGGGAATCTCAATGTCAGGGACTACTGGAGAACGGCCGTTTTCCGATATTGTTACCAGTATTCGTTACTGGGTAATCCACAGTATCACCATTCCAGCATTATTCATCGCTGGTTGGTTGTTTGTCAGCACCGGTCTAGCTTATGACGTGTTTGGTACTCCTCGTCCTGATGAGTATTACACACAAGCACGCCAAGAGCTGCCAATTGTGAATAATCGTTTTGAAGCGAAAAAACAAGTTGAACAGTTTATTAAGTAATTTGAAATCATGACTAGCGGCAACAACGTTAACCAACCAGTTACCTATCCTATTTTTACAGTGAGATGGCTGGCAGTTCACACACTAGCTGTGCCTACCGTCTTCTTTTTGGGCGCGATCGCCTCGATGCAGTTTATTCAACGCTAGTTAACTACTAGGAGTTAATCATGGAAAGAACGCCCAATCCTAATAATCAACCGGTTGAACTAAACCGGACTTCTCTTTACCTGGGACTACTACTAATTTTCGTTCTAGGTATTCTATTTTCCAGTTACTTCTTTAACTAACTGGAACTCTTGTTTGACATCTGTTTTGATTTAATTTATTCAGAGAGGAGCAAAAGCTGTGTCTGCTGGAACTGGGAGAATTCCCCTGTGGGTCGTCGCTACGATCGCAGGATTAGGTGTAATTACTGTTGTAGGTATTTTCTTCTATGGAGCCTACGCTGGACTTGGTTCTTCAATCTAATTTGAACATATTGAACCAGTTCAACTAGCAGTTGTTTAAAAAACATCAATAAAAAGCCGCCTATCTTCAAGAAGACAGGCGGTATTTTAATTGACTGATTAGCAGCAAAATCCAGTTAATTGCTGATTAATCACGGGTAAAAAATAATCAACTTTGGATTTTAGATCCATAATTTTCGAGCCATACTGCCAAATAGCAGGAGCTTTGAGCTTGCTCTTGAGACAGGATTGGCAAACAATCCACAATCCAAAATTAACTACTTTGTGCCTAATTAATCAATTAACCAATATCATCGCGTTCAATGTACAAGAACATAAACGCCATTGTTGCGGCTGAGAAAACTAAACCAGTCAAAGGAACAAAGATAGAGGGCAAAAATGATGCTGCCATAGTAAAGAGTCCTGTTAAATTACACAACAATTCAAAAAGAGCTTACTGCAAATCTAACCGGATTTTTGCAAATTCTAAAGATTTTTAACACAGATTTCCGCCAGAACAGATCATAAACCGAGCAGTTCGTCTAGTGGGATATTCCGTAAATCTGGGGGAATTACGGTTCTTAATACCGTAACTTTGTGACTTTCTTGTTGAGTAGCTCGATTGAGAGCGATCGCTTCTATACGGATCTCTAAACAGCCAAAGGGAATGTTTAAGGGAATCATGACTTCCATTCCCCCAGAGGAATTAGGTAGTAAATCTGTCAGTAAGTGAGGGCCATCCAGTAACCAGCGAGTTTGACAGTCTTCTACCCATAGCTTCACCACAACTTGTGGCGGAACTTTAGGTAATTCCACTCTTACCCTCACGGAATTACCAGCAATCAACTCGCCTTCCGGTACGTGAAGTTTCGGTACTGGTAAAGGCTTAATTGGTTCGTCACTCAAAGACGTAAAAATTGATAAACTCGCATTTGTGGGATTTTCGATGATCGAACTAGAGACGTTACTGAAATTGACTACGTCTTCACTGAAAATATCGTCAACCACAATTTCTTGGTCTATCCAATTAACAGGTGTGTCAATAGCTACCGTCGGCTCGAACTGCGTCACAGTTACTAAATCTGTAGATTCTGGTTCATCTACTGGATTCTCTATCTCTGGGACAGCTACAGTATCTATCAAAGTCACTTCACTGACAGCATCCCCACTTACTAGTGAAATCTCAGTGGTGTCTTCCACAGTGTTGACAGGCGGCTCATCATGTACACCTTCCTCATCCAGTACATCTTGATGGGGATATGGTAAATCAACAGGTTCGGGTAGGGAGTAGCCCTGACTTTGCATCCACTTTCTGATTAGAGGTGATGAATGAGCAATTGTGACTTCTGGTGCATGATCTCTAAAATCATCGTCGGTTTCTGATGTAGATACTGGTTCCGGCTCAGAATGAGGATCAGAGACTACTTCCTCTGTGGATAAGTTTTCCTCTGTATATTTAGTATCTTCATTAATATCTTCTTGAGTATTTTCTAGTATATTTAACTCTGCTGGTAATAGATTATGAGCTATTTGAGGTTCAGATATATCAGCAATTTCGTTATTTTCGGTGACGCTGGGAGTAGGAGAAGATTGCAGGGGTTTCAGGTAGGGAAAACTACTGCCCATTAACCGCGATCGCCGATTTTTGATCACCAGTTGTTCCAAGTTAATGGGAGCCGGATTCGTGGGGACTGTAATTTCATCCTCAGTTAACTCAGGGGTTTCAGGAACAGATACTATTGCTGTCTCCATAACAGGCTGCATCTGATCTACTGCGATCGCATTATTTACTGGCTCAGGCAATTTGGGTAACTGTAATCCCCGAACATCAGCTGTTTTTTTGGTAGATGTGGGTGCAACTGGCTGTGGTATGGGTGTACTTGGTAGTGGAGAAGTCACTAGAGATGGTTCTGTAGGTGAAGATTTCACCAAGTTGAACAGTTCTAAATCCAGGCTAATTGAGGGTTCAGGCGTAGGCGTGGGTGGTGTGCTAGCCTCAACCTTGGGTGAAGGAATGGTAACAGTCAGCAATTGAGTGACATCCGCCGTAATTGTGAAAGATTGGCTAGCTAAGAGAATTACCTCCCCACCATCTGTGAGAGAGCCATACAAACTAATATCAGCTAGTATCAGTTGTGATTCGCACTTAGCCGGGATATCAATCGCAGAACGTAAAGTCAAAGGTAGCAATTGATCAGCCAAAGATTGCCGGATTTGGGTCAAGATTTCTAGACTTTGGGGCGATCGCAATTCTGTCCTCAACTCCAAACCATAAAGACGATTAGGCAAGGATTTTTGATTTGTGGGATAATTTTCTGCTACCTCCACACGCCCATGAATTGTCAGAACGTGTCCCCAACGCGTCACATAAGTTTCCCGATCTAAAGTCAGAGCCAAAGGACATTTCGGCTTTTCTAGAAGTAAAGCCTCATGTTTGACATCTTCTGCTAACGGATCAGAAGTTGGTAATGCTAAATCAATTAAATTCTGTAAAATCTGCTCTGCTGTTTCACCCTTTACCCACACAGGGCTAACAGGTTCATCAATTAGCACTTCTTGTTCAACATTCGTCGCTAAAAGGGTGCTGGGGTTGGCAACAGTGATTTCTGTCAACCCATTCGTTTCTAAATTGATATTTGGTAAAGATTGCAGAGCATGAGGTGATTCTGTGACTGGCGCAACATTTGCGGTGTGGACTTCCTCAGACAATACCTGTAAATAAACACCACATTCCCAGGATTGCCCTAACATATCTGACATCAAATCCCCGAAACAGCGCAATTCCCAGATTCCTGGCTTGAGGTACGTAAAAGGAATCACCGCCATTAAACCATCAGCGTTAGTGCGCCTTAGCCGCTTCTGTACGCGCCGTTTAGGAGGTTTTTCTTGACGAGAAAAGTAACTAATACGTACTTCCACATCTGTATTTGGCAGTTGTGATAGAGCCAAAACTCTATACCTACCTTCCAAAATATCCGTGCTTGGCGATTCTAGAGCTTGCCATGAGCGATCGCCCTGTTTCTGAATCAGAAATTGCCAGTTTTCCATTGTGAGTGATGCCCAGACCAAAGAGCAGCTGAGAAATTTTTTGCATTATATTGCTAGCCAGTTTACCTCAGCAACTTTTAATTGCATCACTCAAATGTAATTTTTTGCTTTAGATAGTAATAGTATTGAGTTTGAAGACTAAAATATTGATTTAAATATACTCAGTTATCAAAAGACCATAGTAAATTAATATGTACGTCTAATGTGAATTTAAATCAGGTAACTCCGTAGAAATTTGTAGGGGCGGGTTCACCAAGATCATCGTTAATTGTTCATGATATTTGATTAACCCGCCCCTACCGAGTCTCATTAGCTTCAAGCATAGCTATTTTTTTGATATAGAGGGCTTTCCTAATTCACATCAGGCTTTATGTATAAAATTAGGCTCATGTATCTGAGCCAAATAAAAATTATCAGGATTGCTCAGATTCAGCCAATCCCGATTTTTTCCAAAAGACAGCTTTAACTCACAGCATCAAATAGCGTAGCGTTTTTGGTAGTAGGCTAATATTTGCTGTACACGTTGCCGACTTTCCTGATGCGAGTTTGCTGACCACGAAATGTACAAGCCAGCAATTTGACTTTGCTGGTAGTCAAATTGATCAGCAGACTGAGGAATTAAACTCACTTCTACTCCCCTAACTTGACGAATATGAGCCGCTATCTCTCGATATACGGCTAATGGTAAACCAGCAAACTCTACTTTCTCTTGAGTCTCCATCCTTTACGAAGCTCCCACACTGACTGTATTTGAGGTAGGTGTGGTGAAAGAAACAGGATTTGTAGTTGATGATACTGTACCTGTTGGGGCTTCACCTACTGTTCTAGCTACCTCAATACCGTATTGTTCCAGAATTACAATCGGATTGGAACCCTCATTCATTTCAATTCGTTTGACCAAAACCCCGTTCGCCAGTCTTTGTCCCGCTTCCACATAACGACTTGCTATTTCATTGGGGATTTTGATGATGGCTTGGGGGACTTTACCCACAATCACAACTCCAGTCACCATCACAGCCCTAGCTAAGTCAGGTTGTGCTTTTGGTGGTAGAACGGAAACTAAAGTGGAATTGGGAACTACCTGTGGCAGAACTTTCGGTAACACAGGAGTTAAGCTAGGTGGTTTAACAGCCCGTGCTAATTTGTTTTGATTATTGGGCTTGGGCTGATTTTTGTTGGTCGTACTGCTGCTACCCTTTTGTGGCTTTACACCATTAGGTAAAGGGGGTAAAGAAGGTACTGCTTTGGGAGTTGTGGTTTGCGAACTTTCAACAGGAGTTGCTTGTCCAACAATTTGAGCAAAGGGGTCAATTCGCCCTTTAGAAAATACAACTATTCTTTCTGTGGCATTCGTGGGTTGAATAAGATTAGAATTCCCCGCAGCTGGCTTTGTTTGTGGCTGACCGGGAATTACAGGATTATTAAAAGATTCAGCTGCTGGTGGAGATTTAGCAACAGGAGCTGGTGCTGCACTCGGAGTTGGATTAACAGCTTGTGGTGTTTGTTCTGAAGCGCACCCTGCGATCGCTACAGACATCATAGCTGCAACTACAATTTTTGATCTTATGTCCATTAGCTGTTCTCAAACGCTATAGGAAAATTGATAAACACTAACTCTGCTGATATTTCAGACAAAGTATCGTTATCTTTATAACCTAACTTTTGGATTTTCAGGATTTTTTTTTACATTATTTTCTCAGTGGAAATACTGTTTAATCCCACCTGAATTAATCATCGGCTGTACACATAAGATGCTTCAACAAATCCAGTCCTTTTTTGACTCTGCGAGAAACAGTAACCACACTAATGCCTAAATGTTCTGCTACTTGTTTTTGTGTCAAATCGTGGAGAAACACACACTCTAAAACTTCACGGGTGCGCTGTTCTAATTGAAACAAAGCTTGTTGAAGACGAATTTGATCTTCTTGTGCTAGTTGAAAACTACGGTAGTGATGATCAGGAACTAATTCTCCTAAACTTGTAGATCCTTCTTCACCATCTTGTACAGGAACATCTAAACTCAACGGCGCACGATTCACCCAAGCAAGTTTAATATCTTGCCATTCTTCTAGGGAAATTTCCAATGCGTCCGCTAATTCCGCGTCAGTTGGTTGGCGATTGTACTTTACGCGTAAAGAACGGGAAATGCCTATGGCGCGTTGTTGTAATGCCAAGTACCGTCGAGGGATTCTAACTGTAACGCCTTTATCTCTGAGATAGTGTTGAATTTCACCACGAATATAGGGAATAGCAAAGGAACTAAAAGCGTGACCTTTGCTAATTTCAAATCTTTCAATCGCCCGAATTAAACCCAAACAACCAACCTGAACCAAATCATCATAATTTTCACGACATTGATTCATCCAATAGTGAGCTTCTTTTCTCACTAGCCCAAAATTTAGCTGCACCAGTTGATTGCGAACAGTTTCGGAGCGAGATAGCTGATATTCTCGCAACAACTGCCAAATTTCGCACTTTAGTTCATTGGTAGTTGAGGTAGGCATAACACCGCAGTGATTAATTTAATCAAGAGACAACCAGAACTCATTTTTAAATTTGGCTGTGATTGGGTGATATCAAAGCAAATGTCCTGCTATTAATGAGAGGACAAGTAAATAATTGTTGACAGATATTATTTTTTGAATGCAATGAAATTAACAATCCAGCAAAATTAAAAGGAGTGAAAATTCTTTTGTATTGAGAACTCAAAGCTCAGAACTGACAATACTTGTGAGTAATAGATTCATCGCCTAGAAACTTTTTCTCCCATGACTTCTATAGCTACAAGTATGGTTAATTCTGAATTAGGGATTCTGAATTCTGAGTTTTTTTGTTTTGTATATTGATTTGGCGTTTTTGATGTAGGTTTGTTGCATCTACATACAGACAAAATATATAATTTTCGGTTACATTTAAAACCGAAATTGTACTTAATTTAGCTACTTAACAATAATTGTGGCTCTTGCAGAGACTTGGGTAGTTACTGAAGTTTAATTTTCAGTAAGGTTACGAAAGTATTGCAGAGTTATTTATCTGAACTTTAAACTTGAAAATTTTCTGGCTCGTAAATCAACATAGTTATCAAGCTGAAGAGCCACATTTAAGGGGTATTATTGGGTACTTATAAAGGAGCCGTAGTCTTCAATCAGATTAAGAAAACTTTACTTTTCGTCTCTTGGGTAAGATAGTTGTTGATCATCAAAGGTTAGACAGCCGCAGTAGAGGTGCGTCAGGACTACTCATACCAATTTTGGATTTTGGATTCCAAGCCTGGATTCATAGCCTATTCCAGTTCGGCATCACAGAGGAAGAGTTCCAGAACTGACGGACGGATCACAATTGACGGTTGGTGCGTGACGCTATAAGTCTTATAACTACGTTCAAATTCTTTCACAGCGTCACACACCCGACATAAAAATATGCTATTTGCGTAAGTCCTAAGTTTATTTTCTGAAAATTCCTAAGTTAACAGTGTGAAGACAAACAAAAAAGGGCTAATAGCCCTTTAAAGGAAATATGAATTTTATGCTCATTATGATCTGAAATCATTTAACTAATGAACCCCTAATAAGTTAGGGGCATTAGTTAAACCTCTACAGGAGGTAAGCTAGACAAAATTTTGTCCTCAGTTTTGACAAGATTTGAGCAATCAAAAGCTTTTAGCCACGATTGGGTTCAACTCTGGCGTAAAACAGACCACGAATTTTGACTTCTTTGGGTTCAGCAGAGCCTAAATCGGTATCAGATGGCTGTTCACTCTCGAAAGTACCAGCGATTTCACCACTAGAGCTATCAACTTTAGCTACTTGTAAGGAAATTTTACCTTTGAGAATTTCTGCACGCTTGACGTTGGCGCGGGTTAATTCTTCATCATCAGCTTGTGCTGGTAAAGCAACAGCATTGTCATAGCCGGTGACGATACCACGACCTTTGGGGTCAAGGAAAGCAGCACCACGATAGGAAGGTACTTTAAAAGTTCCTTCAAAGTCTGTGGAAGTATTTACACTAGTTAAACCAGGTTGAGTTTGAGCAACTAGGTTCTTAATAGTGAATAGGAAGGGAACTCGCTCACCACCAGGTAATTGTACGGTAATGGCTTGGAAGTCAAGACCATCTTGTTCCTCAAAAGTCAAGCTGTTATCAGTGTTGATTTTCAGCGCACCGGAAACTTGATCAATGGTGGAAGTATATCTAGTCAACAATTTGCCAGCTACGAATTCTGCTGATTGACGTTTGTTAGCAGGCTCTTCTTTGACAAAGAAATTGGTGGGTTCTAAGCAGAGTTCTTTGATGGCGTAGGACTGGCTAGAATCCAAGGGAATTGAACCACGGCTGGTTTCTGCAAGTTGAGGGCATTTGTTAGCCAAGCCAGTGCCTCGAATTTGTTCGTAAGTCAGTATATCCCTACTGCTAGCAGCAGGCGCGTCACTACAAGCGGTGAGTAGCCCCAAGCATACAGCTAAGAATGCAGCAATTAAAGCTCGATACCTCATGGTCAACCTCAATGTCAAAAATTAGTATCTAAAGGGTTTGGGTGCATGGGTGAATACACCTTCAGATCGGGGCATAGTGCTTCAATGGCACGAAGATTGGCTTTAGCTTCGCGCTTGGCAAATGCTATGAACATTTGCGATGTCGCCCAAGTCGTTCTGTAATATGTATGTATTACTATTACATACAGCCCATTGCTTTATAAGTAAATCAGCCAGATCATACGATTTTTTTTAACTCAAAATCAAAGCACTCTCATTTCAAATAATTCGCTTGGATCGCATCTAGGTACGATAAAGTCCTTGTAAAACGTTACTGCTCACGGAATGAAAGCCAATAATCTTCGGTAAATTGAAGTAGATTTAGTTGTAATGAAGAGGGTGGGATGAGCAAAAACAGTAGTTCTGACTCAGAAGAATTATCCGCACAACTACAAAAAATAGCAATTGTGGTACATGATGTGGCGCAAAGTTGTCAAGGAAATGTAACAGCTTTGTTGAAATTGTTACGTCAGCTGGAACAGTTGCATAGAGAAGTTAGAGATAGTTCTTTTCAGGAGAGTTTACCGAACAACCGTCAGCAACTCTATGCACTGCTCAAGGATATTGAGTCAGAAGGTGGTTGGCCTTATATCGAACGGATGAGGCTGCAAGCCTTTTTACAAAATTTGTTACCGGAGGAGAATGATCACACAAGTGAATTAGAACCCTTTGATGAAATTTTAGATAGCGATCGCCCCTAATGCCAATTTTGGATTTTGGATTTTGGATTTTGGATTAAAAGCCTAGATTCCCCGAAAATGATCAGCATCTAGTAATTTTCGGGAACGCCATCACAAAGAGAGCGATCGCTAGGTGCGACGTTGTTGTTGTGTTTGAGATAATCATTGAGCCAATGACAACTACGAGATAGTAGATCATCCATATGCAAATTCCAGAGAATGATCGTATTGTCGTCACTAGCCGATGCTAATGTTTGACCATCGGGGCTAAAACTAACGCTTAGGACGGGGGATTGATGTCCGTTGAGGGTCTTAATTAATTTACCCTCACGGCTCCACAGCTTGACTGTACTATCCCAATTGGCAGAAGCCAGAATTTCTCCATTGGGGCTAAAAGTAACGGCGTTGACGCTATCACCATATCCCTTCAATAAGGTCTGTAATAGCGTCCCATCCCGTCGCCAGAGGCGGATTGTGTTGTCCCAACCGGCAGAAGCTAGTAATTGGTTATTTGGGCTAAAATTCACGCCTAAAACCCAACTATCGTGGGGTGCGAAAGTTTTGATGTAGGTGCCGTTGCGCTGCCAGAGTTTGACGGTTTTGTCATCGCTAGCAGAAGCTATCACTTGACCATCGGGACTGAAACTGACGCTGTTGATTCTGGCCTGATGACCTTCTAGGGTTTTGAGTAAAATGCCGTCACGAGTCCAAAGTTTGATGGTTTTGTCTCTGCTAGCTGAAACTAACAACTCACCATCGGGACTAAAATTCACACTGAGTATGCCGTCACTATGTCCTAGTAACGTTTTCAATAAAGTACCATCACGCCGCCACAGCTTGACTGTGTTGTCATAACTACCAGAAGCAATCATTTCGCCTTTGGGGTCAATGCTGACGCTATTGACTATGTCGGTGTGACCTACCAAAGTTTTGTAAATATTTGTTTCAGTTTGACCATTTACTACTTCTCGTCGCCACAGTTTGACAGTGCGATCGCGGCTACCAGAAGCCAACATTTGACCGTCAGGACTCCAAGCAACGCTCAAAACTCGCCCTTCATGACCTCGAAGAACTGGTAAGGTTGGTGATTCCAGACTCCATAGTCTGACACTTTTGTCATAGCTGCTGGATGCTAGGGTTTTGTTATCTGGGCTAAAGGCGACACTAACAACCGCATCACTATGACCCTTCAAGGTTTTGATGAGAGTTCCTGCTTGACTCCAAAGGTTTATGGTATTGTCATCGCTGGCGGAGGCTAGCTTGGTACTGTCACTGCTAAAACTTAGACTCCAGACTGTGCTGTTATGTTGGGTTAAAGTTTTATATGGTTGAATATCTTTAATCTCCTGATTGGCGCGTTCAATTTGCCAAAGTTTGATGGTTTGGTCTCGACTAGCTGAAGCTAACAGTTCACCATTAGGGCTAAAAACTACAACTGTTACGCCCGATTCATGGGCTGGTAAGGTTTTCACCAGACTGCCATCTCTGCGCCAGATTTTCACTGTCTGATCTTCACTAGCTGAGGCTATGAATTGACTATCAGGACTAAAACTCACCCAATTAACTTTTTTGTTGTGTCCCTTGAGGGTCGTGACTAAGCTACCATCTCGTCGCCAGAGTTTGACAGTTTTGTCTTTACTAGCGGTAGCGATTAACTCACCATCAGGGCTGAAGGTGACGTTATACACCCAATCTCCCACATTGGATAAGGTGATGGCGGGTGTAGGGTCAAATTGCTCTGTAATTGGGTCTTTGCGCCAGATGAGAACAGTTTTATCCAGGCTAGAAGAAGCTAGACTTTGACCATCTGGACTAAAGCTAACACTAGTTACCGGACTGCTATGACCGACAAGAGTTTGGCGTAAAGTTCCATCGGGTTGCCATAATTTGACTGTTTGGTCGGTGCTACCCGATGCTAATAATTTGCCATCAGGGCTAAATGTCACACCCCAGACAATATCAGAATGTCCTTCCAAGCGATTTAACTCTGTGACTCCATAGACTGCCTGTTGCAAGGCGGCGACAACGCGCATTTGAGTTTCTGGAAGAATACCTTGTGAATGTTTCAGTTTTCGCCAAGCCCGCATACTTTCTAGCAAAGCATCAAATTGCTGATTGGAAGTGTAGAGGGCTTCACTAGATGAGGCGATCGCACTAATTTGCAAGTTGGTTTCACTACGTTCAGCGCGGATTGTTTGCAGTTCTGCGGTTCTTCTTTGGATATCAGCTTGCCACCACAGAGCAGCTATTGTACTACCCATGACGGCTAATAATACCCCCGCAATCCGTGCTTCCCTTAAACGCCTTCGTAAAACCAAATTTAGCTGTTCTTGAGATACCTGTTGAGCGACTTCAGCTTGCTTTTTTTCAGATTTGACTTTTTCTAGTTCCGCTACTATGCCGTGATTATTTTTTTGGCGAATAGGTTCTACTAGATAATCATGTACTAATTGGTAGCGATCGCCTGTTTCGTCTCGCCAACGCAATACCAGTCCAGAACCCACTAAAATTTCTAAGATTAATTCCCCAGAGGAATCAGGTTCTGTTGTTGGCTCACTATGATTTCTCAGAACTTTTGCCAAATCTATGTCGGTTTTGAGTGGACGTGTCCCTTTTTCATCTGTTAATTCAAATAATAATTGCCAACTTAAATTTTCATTTTCAGCACCGCAATCTTTAATAACTTCCTCTAACCACCGCCCCACTAATTTTTTTGAACCGCCACACAGGTTGTACTGTTGTAAGGTGGTAATATTCTCTGTCTGTAATTGCGCTCCCACTATTTGCAGTTCAATGGGATGTACTTCTCCTGTCTCTCCTGCTAAATCTTGGACTAATTTGTTGATTAATTCAGCACTCATTTCATAATGAGAGTTTTGTCGGAAACTGCAAACGATACCCAAAGCATCTTCAATGGAGAAATTGCCTAAATAATAACGAATATCTTTGTCGAGGATATTTTTATTGATGACACCCAAGTCATATAATTTTTCCTCATTATTTTTGCTAAATCGCTCAAATTCTAATAAACAATGTATATAATCTTCTCTTAAAGAAATAATAGTTTTAACATAGGGAATATTTAAGCATTCACTAAAAAAACAATAAAAATTAATTCTTTGATCAGCACTATTCATAAAGAAGAATTCTTCAAACTGATCAAATATGAGAATGATTGTACAATTGCGCTCAACAGCTAGGCGGATTTTTTCTATCAGAATACTGGGGGTAAATTCAACAGCGATGGGAATATCTATTTGGGCAATAGCTTGATTAATCAAGTGACCTAAAGTTGTTACCCAATCTGTGTACCCAGATATAAAAACTGGTAAAGGAATCCGTTCACCAATCACTTTTCCTCTTAGAAAGGGCAGTAAACCTGCTTTCAGAAGGGAACTTTTACCCACTCCTGACGGTCCATGAATAATTGTCAGTTTATAATCAGCCCGTGTCAGTCTTTCAATTAATCTATTAATATCTTGCTGTCTACCAGATACAGATATTTCCTGGGCAATTTCTTCAGGGATGGATTCAATTTTTTGTGCTGCTAGTGCTTGATTGATTCTGTAGCGTTGCGGTTGTAACTGACTAGCACCGATGAAAGCGCGAAATCCATATTGATGTTCTATTTGAATTTTCTCTTGCTTGAGTTTGAAGGCTTCTAGATAATCATGACGTTCGATGCAATAAAGCGATCGCAATTCTTCTAAAATTTCTAAATATAATGCAGGCTCATACTGTAATTCACAAACTACCTTCGCCCATTCGAGATTGCTAATGGCTTCTTCCCAATTACCTAAATGCCATTGTGTTTTGGCTAAGATTAATAGATATCTACTTTCTTGAGGCTGAGAAATATCTGTGGCTTTTTCTGCGATCGCTAGGGATGTATTAGCTAATTCATGCGCTAATACCCAATTCGATTCTGTAATCGCCACTGTAGCTAAAAAACTATAATCTTGGGCAATTTGGGCGGCATTACCATATTTTTTATGTAATTTTAAGGCTTTTTGCGCTAGTTCTTTAAGTTCTGTCCAACCTTGTAAATTTTGGAGAATTTCACAAGCAGCAATAATAAACTTGGCAGTTAAATCTTCCCTTTGTACTTCTGTCAATATCTCCAAACACTGTTGAAACCACGATAAAGCTCTTTGCCAATAACTAGTTTTATTCCCTCTGTGTAAATCTGCCATGCGGCGATAGCAAAGACCTAAATGAAATGATATGGTTGCCTGCCACAATTCATGGACATGACTACACTTCAGAGCATTTAAATCTTTAACCTTTCTTAATTCTTGTTGCCATAAAGCTAAACTTTTTTGATAGTGAGATAAACTACTATTGATTTGGTCGTTAGCATATTTATCTCTGCCGAGGACGAATTCTAAACTAGCTTCTAATCCAGGTTCTAGTTTTACACTGTACAACCGTAGTAAATCATTTCGGGCAGATTCAATTTCGTGGCGATGCTGAGATTTAGGGTCTAAATTTAAAGCGGCATTGGAGATGAATTTCTCAGCCCCAGTTTCTAAAATTTTGGCAAATAAAGATTCTGTTTCTTGTCGGATCAAGGCAACTAAATCTTCCTTAGACATTTCAAATTTAATTGTAGTTGCTGCCCAACTTTTAAAGTCAGGTGCTAATTTGGAAAGCACTGATGCAACTTCATCCTGTAACCACAAAATTAGAGGAAAAGAAAAACTGGCCGCATAGATATCTCGTGCTTGATTAATCCCAATAATTAAATCATCTAGGGCAATAACTGATTCTAAACCAAAAACCATCACGGCTGATGGTAAGGAATCTGTACCCACAGCAGGATGATCTAAAAATAATGCTGATGATATGGTTGTATGTAAGGAGTTAGTCGAGGATGAGAGATAGATTTCTCTGAGATTAATGTCTTGAGTGTGAGAGCGTAACTCGGCAAGCATTTGCTCTCGGAGATGACTATAATTACACCGTACTAAAATTAAAGCGAAGTGACCTTGAGAGAGATTAATAGCTCTAATTAATCTCTGTAGTGAGTTCAAATTATTAGGTGTAATTTCTGTTGTCAACTGATATGATGTGGAAAGCATATTTTTTTAAGAATTATAGATAATCAAAAAAACACAAAATACATTTACTAAATGATATAAACATGGAAAGATGTATATCAAAAAATAAATTATTTTGCGGGATATTTCTAACTATTTCAAAAACATGATAATTCAAACATTAATAAAGTTTAAACTTATAAGTTTGAACTTTTATTGTTGAATTACTGAAGCTATTATTGGCTTACTTAAGTTGTTGCCAAGCGACGACTTTTTCTGTTTCTGCTAAGGCTGGACTAATACCAAACCAACGGCCTCTAGGGTCGCGATATTCAAATAAGTACATACTTCTGAGTAAGCTTTGGTAGTCTGATTCACCTTTAACGCTTTGCTGTTGTACGACTTCAAATAATAATTCCCATTGACATTCATCAATAGCTAAGAGCAAATCATCACGATAGTCTTTAATCACAGCTTCTAAGCAGTCTCTAGAAAAGGGTGGATCTTGTCTTTGCAAGCAACTGTAAAGTAAACCTAGTAAGTTACGTATGTGTCCACCACTGACGCGACATAAACGATCTAAAGTTTCAGAAGCATCAAATAACTCTGTAATGAATGTTTCTCTTTGCTCCGAGGGGAATTCTGGGAAGGCTCTGGCTAGAACTAATTGACGTAGCAAGGACATTCCTGGGTCATAATCACTACCATCTCTTTGTCGCACTAATACCATCGGTAAAACTTTGGGTGCGATACCTCCACCTAGACGATTTTTTAGTGCTTCGTATTCATTGGAGAAAATTAACGCTAGTGGAATCGTGTAAACTACGTGACATTTTAGCCTTCTGAGTTGTTCGCCTCTATCAATGAAGAGATATTCTGGTTGTGTGCGTCCAGAGGCCATAGGACGCATATCGACTCGATCTAAGTTGTCTACAATGACTACTAGTCCTTTTTGTCCCCGTAACTTCAGCTGTTCGGTAGCTTTTTCTAATATCTCTTCGTTAATTGCTTGCAAAATGCTGTTGGTACGAGGTTCGAGATATTGTCTGAGTTGATTACGTAGTTGAGTGCTGTCTTTGGTTTTGGCGGTAATTTTAGCAATACCCAAGGAAAATTCGGCTTCTCCAGATAGTTCTATGGGTGTTTGTAAAAAATCCCCTATTTCTTTGAATAAATTGGTGAAGTAACCAGCTTTCGGCTTGACTCCAATGGCTTCTAAACTGACACTAACTTGACGAGCGACACTTAGTAAGATGTCACTGATGTCAATATCTGCCATATCTAAGTCTTGGCTAGACTCAAAATAAACTACGTGAAATCCTGCTAATTCTAGCTCTGCTTTGAGGCGTTGTAATTCTGTTGATTTGCCACAACCTATATGACCTGTAAATAATTGACAAGTAGGCTCATCAGGAGAAATCCGGCTGATGGTACGTTGTAGTTCTTCGACAATCTTGCATCCACGCACATCAGAAAAGTCTATATAGTATTGCCGATCTAATATTACACCCATGTTTAAGGTGTAACTAGGATTACAGGCTTTATAGAAGCGTGACAGATTTAGTTTATTTCCCATTTTGAAAAGGTAGATGCTATTTTTCGACTTCCTGGATTCTTATTATCGCCAAATTTCAGCATCTATTTCTATGTATTTATGCGTATTTTATTGTTTATTTGTCATAAAAGTTATAGCTACAAGTTTTGTTCTGACTCGGAAGTAGCTGGCGGTTAACAAGATTTTTCTCACAAAAACATTGACAATAAATGATTGTTTTGTCTAACTAGAAGCTGACTTGAAAAAGGGGTGTAGAGGTGTAAGGGTATAGGGGTGTAAGGGAAAGACTTGTCATGTTTTCTTGTGTACGCAGTTCATGATAGCTACTTAGTAGATGTTTGATGCCAAAACAAATTAATCAACATTTGAAGTCTCAACTGACTAGAGCGATCGCATCACTCAACCGCGCAGTACCTGCATTTTATAAGGGTTGCTGTAAAGTGTTACTAGCAATCACACTAGTCTTCCATGGAGCAACTATTTCATGGCAGTATTTATACTGAAGTACATCAATCATCCCCATCTGATAATCCATTTAAACTGCAATCAACAATGAGGTATGAATGCCTGACATCGTATCTGTTTCTCAGAAAGATTTAGCTCAACGCCGTCAAAAATTACGCCGACAACGTCGAGTCCAAATTTTGCAAACAATTTGGCGGACTGTTGCTATCAGTGGATTAGCTGGCGGTTTGCTGTGGGTGGCTGTTCAACCCATATGGGTACTAAAAACACCGAAACAAGTATTGATGCGCTCTGGTGAGCAATCACTTTCACCAGAAGCAGTTCAAACACTCCTACCCTTGTCTTATCCTCAATCTTTGTGGCGAATTCAGCCTTCAGTGATTGCTGAATCTTTGAAGAAACAACCAACTATTGCACAAGCAACCGTCAATCGTCGTCTTTTCCCTCCAGGATTAATTATTGAGATAGAAGAAAGAGTTCCCGTAGCTCTAGCACAAAAAACTAAAAATCAAACCAATAATCAAAAAGAAAATACGGGTTTAATCGACACTAAAGGGATGTGGATACCTTTAGAAAAATACACTCTGATGAATCCGAATGAGACTTTACCTAGTCTCAAAGTGATTGGATTACCGGAACAATACGCCCAATACTGGAGTCAGCTATATACTTACGTTAGTCAAAGCTCCGTTAAAATTACGGAAATTGATTGCCAAGATCCCACAAACATCAAGTTGAAAACAGAAATAGGCAATGTTTATCTAGGTGCTTTTAGTCCCCAGTTACCTGAGCAAATTAGTTTACTAAATAGAATTAGAAACTTACCTAAAAAAGTTAATCCGAGTGACATAGAATATATTGACTTGACCAATCCTGAATCACCCTTAGTACATATGATCCAGAAAAAGGCAGATGAATCTGCTAATTCTACTAATCCTTGATGGAGTTAGTCATTCACTGTTCTATAACTGATATACATATAATCCCTGATCGCGAAATTTCTGGATAAACAACAGTTATAGAACTAAATTATTGACGAAATCGGGAAATATACCCAATTGCGAAACCTATCAACTATATTATTAAGTCAGATCAAAAGTTCTGTACCTGCTTTTTGGCAGCTATGTGATCATCTAAAAACCTGACGGATGTATTATTTGTATTTTTATTAAGTGTATGTTGAATTGCCTAGATTTAACCCCTAAAACTAATCATCAGGGGATGACAGCCATTTATTCTCAGTGTTTAATTTTAGTAAATCATCAAAAAAAGCACAGCAAAAAAACCGTACATGATACGGCAATTCAGATTAAAACCAATAAAGTGAATAGTAATATTGATGATCAATCCTTAACAAAGGAAGTGTATCGTCTATGCCAAGGATATACTATGCAAAATCAGCAATGTGGCAAAAATCTTGATGTCTTGTGGAAGTTATACAGATCAATTTTAGGTAAATATAGGTATACTTCTCTAGAATAATTAGCTGTGTGAGCAGCTGCCTTCATTGCTTATCCCATAGCAAAATGCAGCACTGACAATCCTGTTCAGGTGAGCAGTAGAGACAACAATCTAATAACATTGCCGTAAATTTGGGCGGTGTGTCACTATAGTTGATTTCTAGACAAATAACATCTGCATAAAGTCGTTTATCTACCTTTCTGAATCCAATGACACTTGATAATAACCAAGAGCTTACCTATAAAAACTCCCAATCGTTAGGGCAACCAGGTTTATCTCTAGCCGTTAACTCCTCTAACCCCTTTAATCACTCTGGGCTGAATTTTGGACAAAACCACGACAGCAAGAAGATTATCACAGAAGCTAGCAGAATCGGAGAGATTGTTCCAGGACGAGTCGCCAATATTAAAGTCATAGGCGTAGGTGGTGGTGGTGGTAATGCGGTTAACCGCATGATTGAATCTGATGTTTCTGGGGTGGAGTTTTGGTCAATTAACACTGATGCTCAAGCTTTAACTCTAGCAGGCGCGCCTAGTCGCTTACAAATTGGACAAAAACTCACACGAGGATTAGGTGCAGGTGGTAATCCTGCTATTGGTCAAAAGGCGGCGGAGGAATCTAGAGATGAAATTGCTACCGCTTTAGAAGGGGCTGATTTAGTGTTTATTACTGCGGGAATGGGGGGCGGTACAGGTACAGGTGCGGCTCCCATTGTTGCGGAAATAGCTAAGGAAATGGGTGCTTTGACTGTAGGTGTAGTGACACGTCCTTTTGTATTTGAAGGTCGTCGCCGGACTACTCAAGCAGAACAAGGGATTGAAGGACTCAAAAGTCGGGTGGACACGTTGATTATTATCCCTAACAATAAACTTTTGGAAGTGATTCCGGAACAAACACCAGTGCAGGAGGCTTTCCGGTATGCAGACGATGTATTGCGTCAAGGTGTGCAGGGGATTTCCGATATCATTACTATTCCTGGGTTAGTTAACGTAGACTTTGCTGATGTGCGGGCTGTGATGGCTGATGCTGGCTCGGCGTTGATGGGAATTGGTGTGAGTTCTGGAAAATCGAGAGCGAGAGAAGCCGCGATCGCAGCTATTTCTTCACCACTGTTAGAATGCTCTATTGAAGGTGCAAGAGGTGTTGTATTTAACATCACTGGAGGTAGTGATTTAACTCTCCATGAAGTGAACGCCGCCGCCGAAACTATCTATGAAGTAGTTGATCCCAACGCTAATATTATTTTTGGTGCGGTGATTGATGACAGGTTACAAGGTGAGGTGAGAATTACCGTCATCGCTACCGGATTTACTGGGGAAGTACAAGCAGCACCTCAACAAACTACTGCTAATACACGCGTTACACCAATGGCAAAACGGACTTCTCCCCAGCCACCGCCTACTACCCCTCCCGCCACCACTCCAGAACCTAAAGAAAAAACTGGTTTGGATATTCCTGAATTTCTCCAAAGACGACGACCGACAAAAAACTAGGGGGTTGGTAGATTTGAGATTATTAAAATTTATAGTCTTAGGTCAGGCTGAGTGCTATTGACTACTCTGCCGCAATATATTTTGATTAGCACTCTGCACCAATTGGGAATGAAAAGCATTGATTCTGAGAATTTGCTAGCAGCAAACAGAATCATCCGCACAGTTACAATCTACAAGACAGGCGCAGTTGTGTATCTACCTTTTTGATGTGTATAACTCACAGTAGAAAATTAATGCAAAATTCAACATCAATCAAAAAAGTTAGATTGATGTTGAATCTTGATTGATCAAGGTGAAGTGCAGCTTTTGCAACACCAAAGGTAGATCAAGTCAAAAGCATAAGCGTAAATGTCAATTATTTTAGTTTTTTATTTTTGCAAAGTTTCTGCAATCCATTGAATGACTTGCTGTCCTAGTCGAGTACCATCAAGTCTGTCGATTTCGCGTACACCAGTAGGACTAGTGACATTGACTTCTGTTAAGTAACCACCAATCACATCAATACCGACAAAAATTAAGCCGTCTTGGCGTAACTTGTTAGCCACTTGCTGACAAATGTCATACTCCCTGGGGGTAATTGCTGTTGATGCGACTGTACCACCAGTGGCCATGTTGTTGCGGAAATCGTTGCCACTCGATAATCGATTGAGTGCGCCAATAGGCTCTCCATTCAGCAGAATAATTCGCTTATCGCCGTCTTTAGCTTCTGGAAGATAGGTTTGTACCATTACAGGTAATCGCCCCTGTTGGGTGCTGAGTTCGACAATGGAGTTAAAATTGCGATCGCCTGATTGTAAAAATAAGATTCCTTCCCCAGCTTTGTTACCCAATGGTTTGATAATTGCTGCTCCCTTGGCTTCCACAAATTGCCGAATGAACTGCTTATCAGCACTCACAATAGTTTCGGGAATAGCATTGGTAAACTGGAGAGCATACATTTTTTCGTTGGCACTGCGGATACCACTGGGATTATTGATTACCAAAGTGTTAGTTTGGTCAATGTAATCCAAAACGTAGGTAGCGTAAAGGTAAGCATCATTTACCGGTGGATCTGTCCGCATAAATACAGCATCCATCGTTTCTAGAGAGATCAAAGAACGCTGGCCTAACTTATACCAAGGATTTGCTGCTATCCAGCGTCCTTCTACCAACTGGATGGGAACTAATTCCACCTGCTGCAAAATCGCCCAAGCTTTGCTTTCTACTACACTCAGCCAATTGGCTTGAGTTACCCAGACTTCATGACCTAAAATTTGTGCTGCTTCCATCAATGCAACACTGGTATCATGACAAGGGTCAAGCTGATGGATGGGGTCAATAATAAAAGCCAGTTTCACACTTTTTGCCTCAATTGCCAGAACATTCCCAGGATATTTAATTTACATTATCTTTTGATGATCTGATTGATTGACGATTTGGGGTAGTGGAAAAGTCCCATCTCCAGTAAAATCGATTATCCTGCTAGTAGCTCATCTAGCTTACCTTTAGCCTCTAAAGCGTGGATATCATCACAACCACCTACATGGCGATCGTTGATAAAAATTTGTGGTACAGAACGTCTACCATTGGCTCTGTCAGACATCTGATCTCTTGCTTCTTCGTCGCCATCAATACTGTATTCGATAAAGTCAACACCCTTACGCTTCAGCAAACTTTTGGCACGAATGCAAAATGGACAACTCGCCCAAGTGTAAATTTCTACCTTAGCAGCCATAAAATCCTCAATTTTATTTCATACTTTTTAATTCTAGAACTTAATTCTAGAACTTTTTTATCTGTTCTAGTGACTGTAGCCTTTTTTGGTAATCAAAACGTATATTTACATAAATCTGGGAACTGAGGCTGTTGTTCGAGAACCCTTGTCAAGTCAGAATTTCTCAATTGCGATCTTCATAGCTGGGAGGGAGGATGATTGCGAATTGATGTTAGTTCTTGCAGTCACAAAAAGTGGGTTCAGAAGTGTTTGTGTACTTCTGAACCCATATCTCAACTAGTTTGAAAATTTAACAGTGTTATTTACTCTTGTGAGTCATCGTCTTGCTTTTTCTTTGTCAGCCTGAAAGCACCTAAACCAAATAGACTTAGAGCTGCGATCGTACCAGGCTCAGGTACTTTCCTTGGTGGGGGAGCAGGTGGTTGATAGTAAGTCGTTGAAGGAGGTGTAACTGTTGGAGTCGGGGTTGGGGTTGGGGTTGGTGTTGGAGTTGGGGTTGGAGTCGGAGTTGGGGTTGGAGTCGGTGTTGGAGTCGGTGTCGGAGTTGGTGTTGGTGTTGGTGTTGGTGTTGGAGTCGGTGTCGGAGTTGGTGTTGGTGTTGGTGTTGGGGTTGGAGTCGGTGTTGGGGTTGGAGTCGGTGTTGGTGTTGGAGTCGGTGTCGGAGTTGGAGTCGGTGTCGGAGTTGGGGTTGGAGTCGGTGTTGGGGTTGGAGTCGGTGTTGGTGTTGGAGTCGGGGTTGGAGTCGGTGTTGGAAGACTTACGAAAGCTTCACTACCACCATTACTGAAGGCTTGAACGTGGATACCAACACGCAAACTACCATCTTTTAAACTTTTAATGATGTCGTCAAAAATTACGTCACAGTCCAAATCAAACAGCACACTAACCCATTCTCCAGGATTCACACCCCTTTGTGAAACTGGTGTATTCGCCTTAACGGAAAAGTCAGTGGTAAATTTTTGGGCGAGAGAATTGCCACCAGGCAGATTAGAATTGTTGGCTGCTGTACTAAAGCTTACGTTATTACTGCCATTAGTATCGCTATCGGTAATTGATTTGATACCGTTTAGCAGGCTTTTGGTTTGGTCAAAATAGATTTGGGTGATGGAAGAAGCTGCTGTACCCAGATTACTTAACTTGAATATAACCTGGTCTGAACCATTCTTAGTCACATCTAAAAATAGTTGACTTTCACCTGCTAAAGCATTGACAGCACTATTGTTAGTGATGTTATCAAATCCAAAACGTACAGTAGTCGCTGAAGTAGTTGTTGAGGTGCTGGAAGAAGTGCCGCTAAGGGTAGCAGCATATGCAGGCGTAACCTTCGCTGAACCTATCACAGCGAAGGTTATGATACCAACTGCTATATAGCTTAATTTTGAGTTTAAATATTTTGACATCTTCGCTGCTTCTTTTAGATTGATGCTGAAATTAACAAAACGCTTGCAGATTTCTTAGAAAATTCTCAATACAATTTGGCATAAACAAAATATTTTTGAAAGTTTTTAGACACCGCTTTATCAAAGTTTTAATGGCTAATAAAAAAGCCAAAAATATGCCATCAGATACAGCTATTCGATGTTTTATTTTCTCTGTCAAGCCAAGAAAATATACTGATATTTTTGCGTTCAGCGAATCTATTTCAATATTTTTTATCAGTTAATTCTACATAACAGACTTGTGATTTATATATTTAAAGTAATTTAAATATGAATTTGCGTTAAATATAGAAAAAATACGTAGATTTTCAATCAATTTTCAAATAAATATTTATGTAAATCTAGCAACTTACTAAATCAAACATAATTTTTGATTCCTCTAGCATAAATCTTTTTTGCTGCACACATCAGAACTACTTGCAGTAGAAGCAACTACAAGGCAAAAACGCAACGAAAGACGCTAGTGGCGTGTCTAGACTAAAATGTTGTAAAAAAATTGTAAGGTTGGTTTGATGTAAGGAAACCCAACACCAACATCTATAGGAATCCGCTTTGATTCCTGAAATTATTTGCGTAGGGAGGGAACAGGGAACAGGGAACAGGGAACAGGTAAGAAGGAACAAAAGTGTACGGAGTTTTTTTCAGAAATCAAATATGAGTCCTATATAGTGATACGGTTCAGTTAAGGATAAAATTTGGGAAGTTCGTAGTAAGGACTTCAGTCCTTACTACAAACCTTTAATTATCTACACCGTTCTACTTAGTAGTCAGTATTTATGCTTTTTAATATCAACGATGAACCCAACCGTTGACAGTAAAACGACTATCAGCAAAATCTTGAGATGGGCAACTTACAAGTAGAACTTCGTGCATATATCGGCTGAGGAAAAAGACGATGCTGTTATTACGAGGTTCAACAGTTTTGTAAGACTCAGCTTGCACGTAGTAGTTATTTTCAATTTTACTATCGTAGATTAATAGTTCTCCGCCCGAAAATCGTTTTGGTTCTTGGTAAAAGTAATAAACATATGTTAGTTCTCTTTTAGCAGTATCTGGACTGCCATTATCGTTATGAATTTTGTAATAATTGCCGTCATTATGTGCTGTGATTTGCCCTTCTATTTGAGATATATTAAAAGATGGTATGTTTAACTTGCTTGTAATGTCGGGAACTATATTTTTAATTTTATTGATGATTAATTCATAAAATTCAGGAAATGAGTAAAGTACCATTGATCGTCGGTAGTTTTCATCACTTGTAGAAGTGCTGGTAGGAATAAAATGAGATGCTCTAGCTAATACGTACTGAATTAGCTGTTCATGCTCACTTGATGAGAGGAAATTATCTATTTGAATATAATGAGAATTTAAAATATTAGAATCTATAGAGTTATTATTGTTATTATTGTCTACTTGTTGTAGCCAAACAGGAGGTTCTGTCACTACACCAACAAGTTGATCACTAGAAAAACATAAGACTGCATGACCTTCGTTGATAGGAATTTGAAATAATTTTGCACTGGCCGATTCTTGTTTATAAGCACGAGCAGCTATTGTTGTTAAGAGGCTATGGAAGATAGTTGTATCTGAGTTTAAGTAAACAGTATACTGATGTCCTCCAGCTAAAAGAAGCTGGACTTTGATATTTGAGATGTCGATGGCTGCAAATTCTGTTGTATAGACATTTGATTTGGTATTTTTTGATAGTTAAAATTGTGGTTAAAAGATAACAAAAAGACTGATTTTGGCGTTAATTGGGGAGTGTATTTGACATATTTACTAATGTCATAGTTCCAGCACGCCTATCTTGGGAGGGCTATCCAATAAATGTTGTTTACATCATCCATGCAGCTTGGAAAAAATCGTATTCGCATAACATGGCATAGCGATATGTGGTGTGAGTTGAATTGTCAGCTTTGGCATAATTATTGACGACATTTTCTAATTGCTGTGCCAATGGAGCGAAGTCTGCACTGCTGTAAGTCTCAATCCAATTAGTATATCTATGATTGGGAATACCATTACTGGCTAATTGTTCTCCTAAATAAGCATACAGTCGCATACAAGGAGACATAGCCGCCGCAGTTAACCCTACCTCTGCACTCCAAGCTGTGGCTAGTAAAAAGTCAGTGTAGCGGCGGGTAGCCATTCCAGGTTCTACAGTGGTTAAATCAACACCCCATTGATGAGCATAATTTTGATGCAGTTGTAGTTCTGCTAACACGCCTCCGGCTAAGGCGTGAAATGTTGCAAAACCATGCCAATTCGGTGCTTTAGCCGCCGCTACACTATAAGCACAAGCGAAAGATTCTAGAAAAAATGCGTCTTGTCCTACATAGTAAGCAAATTTGTGCTGTGCTAACGAACCGTCACCAATACCTTGGACGAAGGGATGTTGTAGACAGGCTTGTGCTAAGTCTTGATTTGCTTCCCATAATTGAGTAGATAGGGTCATTGTTAGTCATTAGTCATTAGTCATTAGTCGTTAGTTGTTAGTCATTAGTCATTAGTCATTAGTCGTGAGTTTGGTGTCAGCATTTAGAATGGTAGGAATTGTAGTAATACTGAACCAAGGCTACCTATAAAATCGGTAAAGGTGGGTTTACCTGCGGTGACTTTTTCTGTGTAGGGGGTTTGCACTTCTTTGATAAAGGCTTGTGATGTTTCTATTCCGGTGGTGTTTTGCTGGCTGGTAAAGAGTTTTTCTGCTGTTTGAGCGTCTTGAAATGCTCCTTCCCTGTCTAACATTTGATATTTGGCGACACCACGAGCTAAGTATGCACCTGCATATTCTGGTTTGATGGCGATCGCTTGATTAAAATAAGTAATAGCTTGACGTTGATTACCTTTTTGACCTTCTGCTACTCCTAACGCATAGAATTCATCGGCGGTGGCGATTTGTAATGGTATACCGACGGCTCCTTGAAAGTTAGCACCAGTTACGTAAGCACCTGTAAATTCTGTATTCCCTAGATAGCTACTTCGCAAGTCTGCATTTGCTAGATTTGCACCACCTAGTTTTGCTGCATTTAAGTTAGCACCAAATAAACCTGCACCACTCAAGTTTGCACCCCGTAAGTCCGCACTGCTTAAGTTGGCACGGCTAAGATTAGCACCTGTCAGGTTAGCACCACTAAGGTTTGCTCCTGATAAATCTGCCATTACTAAGCCTGCATTAGATAGGTCACAATTTTGACATTGCTTGGTCGCTAATAGCTGTTTTAAATGTTCAGGATTGACTGCTTGAGCCGTATTAGTCAGGCTAAGGGTAGTTAAAAATACGGATGTGGCTAAAATTATATTTTTCATATTGGTTGAGCAAACTTTTTCTTCGGCACTCAAATCAACTAAGACAAATTTATACTTGAGCTTATGATAAGCGTATCCTCAGAAAATTGCCCTCAGTGAACCAACGAAACAGTAATAAAGGGTATAGGGATGTAGGGGAAAGATATCTTTCCCTTTGGGGATGGGAACTTGCTTGATGTTGAGTTAGACAAATCGTTGAGCAAATTCATACATTAAATCAACTCTACCTTTTCTCAGCATTGCTGGATCTAGTCTTTCAGTGGTGTTACAAGTCATTAATACTACTAGTCGCTGTTTGCTGTGAATTCCTGTGTCGTCAATTACGCTTTGATATAAGGTGCCATCCAATAGACTCAAAATGTGTTCTGTTTTATTGTTATATTGGGCTACTTCTGAAGCGCGATTTTGCGCTAGGTTGTCAGCTTCGTTAATAATGATGCAAATTCGCTCTAAATATGTGGGTGGAACAAAGTTAGCGATCGCATCATGATCCAAAATAAAAATGACGAATCCTAACGGTACCAGAATTTCTTGTGCTACTGCTTGTGTCCACGCTGTTTTTCCTGTACCTGGTTCACCATGAACTACCACCGCTAGCTGCTTTTGATTGAGGATGGCTTGCTGGACTGTATCTGTGAAGCTTTGAATATCTGTAGGGAAACTGCGAATGGGGTATTGGCTGTGAACCTTACCCACACGGCTTTGATAACCACTCAACATCACAGCTAGGTCGTAGGTGGCTTTGTTGATGAGTGGCGACATATCTCTAGACATGAGGGTATATTGTCGCCGTCCGCGATCGTACGCTTCAATTTGTAGCCAAACATCCTGCTGTGACCAATAAGCATATACTGTATTGACCACATCTATTCTTTCCCAGTTGATAAATTTTTCTACAGGATAATAAAAATCTCTTTCTAGATAATGCTGAGTAATGATATCAGGCCGACCTAAGACGTTTAAAACACGTAAAACTGTGATTTCTTGTAAGCGATTTAACACATAGTCAATGGGAATACTATTGCGACTCACAAATTGCAATATAGGAGTTTCCGTATTTAAGACATCTTTGTAACGATAATCTGGGGATTGTGGTTCTGGTGTAATATAGTGCCAAAACTTTTCTATTTCGTAGCGAGTATTTTCTGAGGCTAAACTTAAGATATTTGCCCACCATGTATAATTATTTCTACCTAGAATTTCCGCCATCCCACTAGCTAAATTTAAGGTTTTTTGCGTCAATTCTTTGGTGTCTTGATTAAACAGTTCCCATAAAAATTGCCAATTTATTTCTCGTTGTAATGGTCGCCAGCCACTAGCCAGTAAGCTTTGGCGGTTTTGATTTTTTGGTGTACTATCATAGCGGCTAAAATATTCAAATTCCATATCTTATATTTATGTAAAGGTAGTAGTCTATAAACAAATTATGAGAGGTGATAGAATCCCGATTTTTTGAAGAATTCGGGTATATCAGCAATCGTAGTCCGTCAAACTCTCTCAAGTAGAGTAGTCATCATTAGTCAATATTCAACATCTATTTTTTGCAAATCTGGATTTACCCAGTTTTGCCTAGCATTCCCAGACCTGATTAATTCTTTACTATAGTAGTCAAATATTAAATCTTTGTTACCATAATGATGAATCAATTGATTAGTCATGGTTAATAACCTAGTATTAATGTGAATCTGTTTTAAATATCTATTTACTAGATAGAGCCAAAATAACGTCATAGTTTCATGATAACCACGATTATTTGTGGTGGGAATATTCAGAGATTTATTATATTTTTTTATACCCTCACGAATTAAGTGGATAGCTTCTGCTTGCGGGTAATGGGTAAGATACCATAGAGCAACGGTTAAATGGGCATGATGATCCCAATGGCTACAGGGTAAGGTGCAGTTGTGGAAAGATTCAATAATATATTTGATTTCCTCAACTGTTTGATATTGATCTGGCATTGATTATATAGAATTAAAGATTATGCTGCTTACTATAGTAGTCATATTTGATGTCTGAAAAAACTCGGTACACCTCTGTTACTTCTTTTCCTGTTCCTCCGCTCAGACTTCTCTCTGTTCCCTACCTACGCAAATCATTTCAATAATCAAGTCGGATTCCTATAACTTGGGTATGGAGTATGACCACTAACTAATTTATGAATTTTAGCTAATAAATAATATTTGTTATAGCAGTCCTATAGGATTTCTAGTTGATTTTTGAACAGATATGTTGTCATCAATGATTGAAGACTGCTATGTTTAGCTGCAAATATATTATATGCTACAAATACTACATAAATAAGAACTATATATATTTTTACAAATTGTTATATTTAATTAAATAAATCTCAATTATTTAATACACAACCATTCAGAAAATTTGTTTACAAAACTGTATATTTTAGGTTACTGAGAGAATTTAAACCAGAGATTATACGGTCTTACAAGAAAAGATATATTAAGCTATTATGAATATATGCAAAAAATATTCCGTAATGTTGCTGAAAATCAGCAAATGTATGATATTTGTGTAGGAATTATTTTCTCCAGAGAAAACTTTCTGCTAATGAGGATTTCTGGCGTATTTAGAGGGAAATATCTGCTATCTTAAATCGACTTTTTGCAGTGAGAATCGTTTAATTTTTACCAATAAGAGACTTTATCTGTGTATAGGAATCGTGAACGTAAATTTTCGTGGAATCTTCTAAAATGTATCTGGCAAAATCATTCATGAGTGAGCATAAGCAGCACAACCCTCAGCAGCCGTTAATTTTAGCAGTGGAAGACCACGATGACAGTCTACTGCTGATTAGTTATGCTCTGGAATCACTTGGCTGTAGATTTATTTGTCAAAAAGATAGTGCAACTACTGTACTAGTAGCTAAAGAGTATCAGCCAGACTTAATTATGTTGGATATTTTGTTACCTAGTATTAATGGAATTGATGTGATGGGGTACTTAAAACAAGAACCTCTCACTTGCAAAATTCCTGTGGTTGCTGTCACTGCTTTAGCGGATAGAGAGGATCAAGAACGGATTATGCAGGCCGGATTTGCGGGATATCTGTGCAAACCCTACATGATAGAAGAGTTAGAGTTAGTAATTCGCCGATTACTATGGGGTAAATTCAAGTTTTTCTTACCCTATCAGTTATGTCAAGAATAAGAAAGTAGGGAACAGGTTATACCATTTCAAAATTTAAAATTCATCTGGGGAAGTTTGCAAGGATGGGGAGAATCCCTGCAAGCAACTTTCCGCAAAATTCAAAATTGTGTGATTAATCTACTTTTTGGGTAGTTGGATTGTAAATGTACTACCCCGTCCAACTTCAGATGTTAGTCCGATTTTACCTTGATGAGCTTCAATAATGCGGCTAGATAAGTGTAATCCTAAGCCGCTACCTGATCTTTTATTTCTACCTTGGCGAAATCGCTCGAAAATAGTAGCTTGGTCTTCAGGTGCAATTCCATAACCTGTATCTGCTACTGCAACATTTACCCAATGTTGATTTTCCCAAATTTTAATGCTTATGCCGCCTGTGTCGGTGAATTTGATGGCGTTACCTACTAAATTATGTAGAACGCGCCTTAACTCTAAAGCATCACCCATGACGTAAGCAGTATTTTCTCCTGAATTGTCTAATTGACTAATATCAAGTTTGAGACTGATATTTTTTTCGTCAGCTAATGGAGTGAGTTCGCTGACTACTTCGGTGGCGATTTCTGGTAGGTTGCAGCTTTCATAGTTTAAGGTTTTTTTACCTGCCTCAAAGCGATAAACTTCTAGGAGAGTATTGACCATTTGCATGAGATTTTTATTACTGCGAATCATCACAGCGATCGCTTGTTTCATTTCGGGGGAAATTTTGCAAAAGGTTTCTTGTTCAAATAACCCCAGCATTCGATCAGCTGCTACTAAGGGTGTGCGTAAATCGTGAGTCAGACGAGAGACAAAGTCTTCTCGTTGACGCGCCATTTTGCGTTGTTCGTCTAGACTGTGCTTGAGGCGGAGAAGCGATCGCACTCTAGCTAAAAGTTCATCTGTATCAAATGGTTTGCGAATAAAATCATCAGCACCAGCATCTAAACCTTCTACCACACTAGATTCGTGAAAAGCCGTAATTAACAAAATCGGTATGTAGTTGAGATGGGGATTATTGCGAATGCGTCGAGTTACTTCATAACCATCCATTCCTGGCATCATCACATCTAGGAGAATTAAATCAGGTGGAGATTGAGCGATTTTTGCTAAGGCTGAAATCCCATCTGAGACTAAATCAATCTCATAGCCTTCACTTTCCAGAATTGTCTGAACTAAAATGAGATTATCTCTAGTATCATCAACAGCTAAAATGCGATCAGTTTGAGAGTTTTCCACAACAGACATGATAATCAACTGGTTAAGAATTTTTTTGTTTAAGAAATTTTTTAAACCTTTTCGCAATTTTCAGACTAAGGTGGCAGAAATTCTAAGTGCGCGATTCTGAGTTCTGATTTCTGCTTTTCTGCACCGTAGATAAAATTCCTGAACCATCAAATTGTACACCTTCAGAGGTTTTATTTGTGGTAGATAATGATATTTGTCTTGGTAGTTCTATTTTGAACATTGAACCTACTCCTATTTGACTTTCCAAAAGAATTTTACCTCCCATCATCTGTACTAAAGAGTTGATAATGGCTAAACCCAAACCTGTACCCGGATATTTGCGGGTAATAGTTTGATCAAGCTGTCGGAAAGCTTCAAAAATATGCTGAAAATCTTGGGATGATATACCTATACCCGTATCGCGAACTGCGATCGCAATGCGATTTTCTTGTAGGTTTTTTACTTCCACCCAAATACTACCAGACTCAGTAAACTTAATCGCATTAGATAATAAGTTCAGTAATATTTGTTTGACTCTGATGGGGTCGTTAAACACTACAGGGTTATCTATATTGATTTTGACTATCAAAGATAACTTTTTTGTCTCTGCTAGAGAACGCACTTCACCAACTACTTTTTTAGTCAAGTTAGCTAAATCAAAAAATTCTGGTTGTAGAGCTAATCTTCCTTCCTCTAATTTAGCAAAATCGAGGACTTCATTCACCAGCAGTAGTAAATGCTTACCATTATTGAGGATACGTTCTACCATATCTGCTTGTTGGTATGTGAGTTTACCAAATTTAGGGCGCAATAGGATTTGAGCAAACCCGATAATAGCATTCATGGGGTTCGCAACTCATGAGACATGGTAGCTAAAAACTGTGATTTTAGCTGAGAAACTTCTAGCAGTTTTAAATTTTGTAGCTGTATTTGTTGTCTTTGCTTTTCTAGTTCTTGATTTTTCCGTAGTAATTGTTCATGACTTTCCTTGAGTTTTTGATGTGCGGAAGCTGCTTGCATTTCCACTTGGTGGATGCGGATTGCATGGCGTAAAACCTGAGTTAAGGTTGCTGAAGATAATCTAGATTTATCAAGATAATCTGTAGCACCAGATTTCATTAATTCGACGGCGATTTGTGCATCTCCTTGTTCTGTGATGACTACTATAGGTACTTTAATTTCCGCATCACGCAGCTTTTTAATTAAGCTTATACTATCTTGGTCTGGTAAGCGAGCATCCAAAAAAATGCAGTCAAAAGTAGTATTTCTTAAGATAGATATAGCGGTTTTGGCATCACTTACCTCAGAAATTTCTATGTTTACGCCTGCTTGGGTGAGAGCTAAATAAACTGTTTGGCGGTCTAATTCATCATCGTCGGCGACCAAAATTCTCAACGTTTCGTTCATTGGTCTTGATTTTCGCTGTTAAATACAGGGTGGTATCAAACATATCTTGTGTAAAGGATCAAACTAAATGATGTTAAATGTTGAGTTGGTTGTTTCCACAAAATGCTAAATTTTAGACTTCAGATGAGACTATTTAAACTGAAAACCAATTCTGAATCTAAATTAGAGTCAGTTTAATAACTAAAGGTATTAGGTTCTATTTTTTTGCTACAATTGTATGAACATACTTCAAGATATAGATTTCCCAGTTAGCTATTTTATTTCATGTTTAACTACCCGTGAGTGAACGATACTCTATTAATTAAGAGTGAATAACTGCCAAAAAAAGCTAGCAGAATTCCCAAGTAAAATAAAATACTTTATTAAACTTAACTACAATTCTAAAAGAATGAGTGAAGACCCGTCCTCACCCATTGGTGAGAGTTGGGAAGGAACATTATTTACCGTTGGTTTGAGCCGTTTCAAGGTCGCGATCGCTTGTATTGGAGTCAGGAAACGCCTCTTGTGTAAAAATTCCGCCACAGCTAAATCTGATGATACCTTTGAGACTCAGATCCATGAGTGGTGATCGTCACATCTACACCTGTATTGATTGGGCGATTGCTAGCTATGAGAGTTGACAAAAGTCACAATTAACGATAAGTGGAGGCTCCGTAGATCCCAAAGTCATAATCTGTCAAGGTCAAATTGTGGTATTCATCCAGCCTGCGCTAGACTAGAGGAGCATAATATTAGCCAAAAAGGAAGTTTAATTTAGTTGGAATTTTGCTTCACCCATTAAAATAATTATTTTCACCTCCTCTCAGGATGACTGAGCAATCAATTCATCACATTGAGTCAAAAATTAATATATCCCCAGCAGGATTTTTAGCTCAGTTAAGCCTCAAAAGACATCACAGTGATTATTTCTATCGGTGGATGCAAACCTATGCAAATAACATCTATCTTTGGTTTGGAAAACTCATAAAAAGCAAATTAAAAACAACTAAAACAATTTAATTTGTCAGTTTAGTTTGTCAGTTGTAGAGGGAGAAGAGTGGGTGAAGCAATGAACGATATCAGCATTATTTTAATTGAAGACCATGACCTGACAAGGATGGGGCTAAGAGCTGCATTGCAGTCCCACGGCGGATTGAAAGTAATTGGTGAAGCTGCTAATGCTACCCAAGGACTCAAACTTTTGGAAACAGCCAAGCCAGATGTTGCGGTGGTAGACATTGGCTTACCCGACATGGATGGAATCGAACTCACCCGTAAGTTTAAACGCTATCAAGCCGAAAGTGGGCAAACAAGTACGAAGATTTTGATCCTGACAATGGATCACACAGAGGATGCGGTGCTAGCAGCCTTTGCAGCCGGTGCAGACTCTTATTACATGAAAGAGACAAGTATCAGTAAGTTGACAGAGGCGATACAAGCTACCTTCGCCGGTAACTCTTGGATTGATCCAGCGATCGCCAATGTAGTATTACAGAAAATGCGGCAAGGTATCCCTGTAGAAACTCAATCCGCAGATAAGCCAAAAACAGTCAAAATTGAAGCCTTACCTTCAGAATACGAGCAAGTTTTAGAAACATACCCCCTCACCCAAAGAGAGTTAGAAATTCTAGAATTAATCGTTGCTGGTTGCAGTAACGGACAAATTGCTGAGAAACTTTATATTACCGTCGGTACAGTTAAAACCCACGTCCGTAATATTCTTAACAAACTCTGTGCTGATGACCGTACCCAGGCGGCTGTACGTGCTTTGCGTTCCGGTTTGGTGGCATAATTACTAATTCGTAATTCGTAATTCGTAATTCGTAATTCGTAATTCGTAATTCGTAATTTATTGAGTAATTACACCCTTACCCCCAGGTATGGGGTAAAGTTTAGAGTTACGAATTACTTAGAGGCTTGCCTGTGAGAATAAAAGCTGACCAATAATAAGGGTGGGAGTATAGCTTTTTATCCCCATCCATTTTACTGATTCTATAAAGCTGTGTGGCTAAATAGGCGCGTAATATCAGTTCTTCTGGATGTAACTGATTGAGTAAGTCTTCATACCATTGTTGTAACTCTAAGGCTGTTAATTCTCGTAGCCATCTAGTGGCTGTGCTTAAGGCTTGATCAGGCGATCGCACCAACTTTAGCTGGCGGTAAAACTCTATAATTACTAACGCACTAGCTGATGATTCTACAGTCCATAGGCTACTCAAAATATGCGGTACACCCCCACTCAAAAACCCATTCACTAAACTGACATATTCACTAGTAATGGTTTGGTGACTAGTAAATGTCGTCTCACAGCTAGAAAGGGTGACTAAATTATAAGTAGCTAAATTACCTTGGATGATTTCTGCTAAAGTCAGTTTATCTTCACCTGTGAGTGCTAATGCTGAGGCGGTAGGTTCCGTTATGTAATTAATTACCTGGCCGGCAAAGTGGAAAAGACTATACTGATTAAAATAACGATCAAATAAATTATTTTCAACATTCTCTTTAGTTGCTGCTTGTGTCTGGATGCGTTGGGGATTATTAAACATTTGGCTCACAATTTCTGCTTCCAGATTGGCAAATTTAAAGCTTGAATGATAACTATTGATAGGATATTCAATACTTAATAATGCTTGTTCTGTTAAATCCCCTATATTGGCATTCCGCAGAGATAACCCTGTTTGAATGCTAGGTAAGTAAGTAACGCTTAAGTTTAATTCGGGACTATATTCTCCAGCTTCATCCATCTGGAATAAGACATGAAGTGGCAATCTTTGTAAATCCCGATGGGGTACTAAAATTAATTGCTGGATATCTTCCAGTTCTTGGATGATAGTATCAATTTCTAGAATATCTTTTAATTGCTGTAATCTCGCCTCCATTTCTAATCGCCAAGGATGATTATTTCTACTAGTTTCATCTTGGGCTTGTAGGCGATATTCTTGATAATCTCGCTGCCAACTTTCTAACCAATTTTCAAAAGCAATTAGTCGTCTTGTTGCTTCCGGTAAAGATACATCTTGCAGTGATATACCGGTTTTCTCGACATCTTGCATGGGTGTAAAGACCAGAATTGGTGATGGGGCTTGGTCTTTAATGATAAATGTATGTAGGGCTGCCGGGCTAAAATGCCAGTAAATAATGGCGGTATGGGGATTGAGTAATGTTTGGGTGGCGCGATAATTGAGACAGGAAATATCTGTATTTCTAGTAAACAGCAGTCTATTTAAACAAGCATTTTTGTGATATTCGGCAATTTCCCATGCTTCTACTAAATCACCGTACTCTACAGTCACATCAACTGTCATTTGCTCTATACCAGCAAATTTGAGGGCTAAGTGTTGTTTACTTTCTTCAGTCCGATTGCTGTCACTGAGTAATTGTTGTAATAAGTTAGTAGCACGTTGTAATAAATCTTGTGCTTGAGCTAATTGTCCTAGTCCTAACAGTGTTTTAATCAGAGATTGTAAAACTTCTAAATGCCACTGGGGGAAATCTTGATATGTAAGAGTTAATAGTGCTTGATTATACTCAGTTACAGCTTTGCGCCAAGAGTTGCGCGATGTCTGCTGTTTTTTACCTTGTTCGTAGTAAGTATTACCGATCGCTAGATGTAGTCTACCCCAGCCTTCAGGGTGGGTGTCAGCGCGGACTTGTTTTAAACCTTCTTCATAACTGGCGATTTTACCTGCGTAACTACCCTGATTTAAGCCA
>NZ_PJIZ01000040.1 GCF_021596505.1 Nostoc sp. CMAA1605
GTTGCCATTTTCTCAATTCACTACTAGCTAATGACTAATGACTAATGACTAATGACTAATGACTAATTACCAAACAATCATCTTCTGCCCACCAAGCGTAAATGGGGGTGTCACGGTCTGGTAAACTACCAAAGGTATTGGGCTGTAAAACGTTGATTTTAATGCCGTTAATTAATTCCACAACATAATTAACGTGAGTCCCTAAATACATAATGTTGACTAGCCTACCTTCAAAACAGTTATGGGCTAGAGTTGGTTGATATAAGGAAAGTTGAATTTTTTCTGGACGCACGCTCACAACTACAGTGTTCAATAAATCTGTGGGTGTGTCTTCAGTGCGATTTACGACAACTGTCAGTCCAGTTTTGGTGACGACTGTGACAGTTGATGCTTCGACGGCGGTAATTTCACCACTAAATAAATTCGTGTCGCCAATAAAATCTGCTACGAAGGATGTTTTAGGACGTTCGTAAATTTCGCTGGGTGTACCGATTTGCTCGATTTTACCTTGATTCATCACCGCGATGCGATCGCTCAATGATAACGCCTCTTCCTGGTCGTGCGTCACCATAATAAATGTTAAACCCAGGTCTTTGTGTAAATTCGATAACTCAAACTGCATTTCTTTCCGCAGTTTTAAATCTAACGCCCCTAACGGTTCATCCAGTAGCACCACAGCCGGGCGATTGACTAGAGCCCTGGCTAATGCTACTCTCTGCTGTTGACCACCAGAAAGTTGATTGGGAAAGCGCGATCGCAAACTTTCCATTTTCACTAGTTTTAATGCTTCGTTGACGCGGCTCTCAATTTCGGCTTTACGCAGCTTCTCTTTTTTCAGGCGTAAACCAAAAGCAATGTTATTCCACACATTTAAATGATTAAACAACGCATAGCTTTGAAACACTGTATTCACGGGACGACGATAAGGCGGGACATCAGTCATTATTTGACCTTGAATCAATAACTTACCCGCATCCACCCGTTCAAACCCAGCAATCATACGTAGTGTAGTGGTTTTACCACAACCAGAAGGCCCTAAAATACTAAAAAACTCTCCCTGTCTAATGTCCAAATCGATTCCATGTACTGCCGGTTCTTGGTTGTAAAACTTGAACACACTACGTAGTTCAACGTCAAGGGGCTGAAAAGCCAAAATTCCTTTTGGGTGCTGGGTCACAGTTTGAGCCATAGTTTTGAGTAGAATGCCGCAATTCTCAGTAATTTTGCTAATTAATGTAGTCTATTAAGCCGAAAAAACATCACACTTTGGTTTATTGTATCCGCCGAAAACCACTGTGCCAAAAAGAATGTTCCCAATTGTTACACACTCAACATTAAGTAGCCGCTTTGGGGAACTCTAAATCAAGGATACCCATCCCTATTGCTGGAGTGAGTGTCATACAACAGTTATTTTCAGTTTTCAATCCCAACAATGAGCGTTAGCTTAACTCTTAGTTGGTAAACTGAGGAAATAACGATATTCCTCTTCCCAATCAATTAGTTCATCCATATACATTTCCTATGGCTATATTCCAACCAACTCCCCTGGGAGGTAAAAAAAATACGCGCACAGTTGGACGGAATTACCAATCTATAGTTTTGATTATCTTCACCTTATTAATGACGACCGGGATTGGTGTACGTTTAGCATACTTGCAAATTGTCGAAGGTGCATCCCACCGCAAACGAGCCGAATCTAATCGCATTCGGATGATCCCCAAGCAGCCAGAAAGAGGTAATATTTTTGACCGTAATGGCAAGCTACTAGCTAGTACACGCTATCCCCGTTCAATTTATTTGTGGCCAATGGCACACACGAAACCCTCATGGGCTGTAGTCGGGCCACGGCTGTCTAAAATTTTAGATATTCCCCAAGATGAAATTGAAAAGAAACTCCAAGATGCTGGGGCAAATTCATCTTCATTAATTCGGATTGCGCGGGATCTCAATGAAGCCCAAATCACAGCTATTAAAGAGTATGAAAACGAACTGCAAAATGTGGAAATTCACACAGAAGCAGTGCGCTATTATCCCCACGGTCGAGAATTAGCCCATGTCTTAGGTTATACACGGGAATTAACGGCTGAACAACTCCAAGAAAAGAAAAAAGACGGCTACCGTCTAGGAGATGTCATTGGCCAAATGGGCATCGAGAAAGCCTATGAATCCGTACTTAGGGGTGAATGGGGCGGTCAGCAGGTAGAAGTTGACGGAGCTGGGCGACCGTTACGGGTGTTAGGAGAAAAACAAGCTAAACCGGGTAATGATATTCGCCTGACAATAGATTTAGATATGCAATTGGCCGCTGAGAAAGCCTTGGGTACTCGTAATGGCTCAATTGTGGCACTTGATCCCAAAAATGGGGCAGTCTTAGCAATGGTGTCTCATCCCACCTTTGATCCCAATATTTTCTCTAAACAAAAACTGACCCAAAAAGACTGGGAATTTGTCCAAGGAGAAGAACATCCTCTATTGAATCGCGCCCTACGTGCCTTTCCTCCCGCCAGTACCTTTAAGATTGTGACTACAACCGCAGGGTTAGAGTCAGGGAAATTTTCTCCCAGTACAGTGCTGCAAACCTATGGTTCTTTAACTGTTGGTGGAACCACATTTGGTGAGTGGAATCATGCAGGTTTTGGCCCCTTGGGCTTCGTGGGAGCAATGCAGTGGAGTAGTGATACTTTCTTTTATCAAATTGGTAAGGGAGTCGGCGGCCCCACTTTAATTAAATGGACTCGTAAATACGGTTTTGGTCAAAAAACAGGCTTTGAATTTGTTTCAGAAGAATCAAGAGGTCTAGTCCCGGATGAGGAATGGAAGCAGAAAACATGGAAAATGCCTTGGACTGTCGGCGACAGCATTAATATGTCAATTGGTCAAGGTGCTTTATTAACTACACCTTTGCAAGTGGCTGTAATGTTTGCTGTTCCAGCTAATGGGGGTTATCGCGTCCAACCACATTTGCTGAAAGATAATGAAGAAGCCAAAAGTTGGCGAGAAGATGTCCACATGAAGCCCTCTACCATCAAAATTTTGCGTGATGGACTGCGTAAGGTAGTCTCCGATGGTACAGGAAAAGCTTTGAATAAAACCACCGTTCCCCCAGTCGCTGGAAAAAGTGGTACAGCCGAAGCATGGAAGCGGGGTGTCAAGCAAAATCATGCTTGGTTTGGTGCTTATGCTCCTGCTGATAAACCGGAAATCTTAATTGTCGCCTTTGCTGAACATTCTGGCGGTGGCGGTGGTAGCGTTGCTGCGCCGATGATCTTAGAAATCATGCAGGACTATTTCCACCGCAAGTATCCAAGTAAGTATCAAAAGCCTGTGATTAGTCAATAGTCAATAGTCATTAGTCATTAGTCATTAGTCTAAAAAATTATCTGCGTCCATCTGCGTTTAATTCTGACGTTTATGGAGATGTTTTTGCTGGTTTGATGTTTCTGGCTTTATAGAATGTCTCTAAGCTATCGCGATCGCCTACAAAACGCCAGTGCCAAGGTTCATAACTCACCCCTTGGGGGTTGTTTTGCGGAAATGACATCTCAAAGCCATAACGGGCAGCATTAGCTTGCAACCATTGAGAAGCTCTGGTATTTTCAAAGGTAGCTAGGAGATTTGTGGCTGGTGCTGCGCCATCTCCAATATCAACAGCATAACCAGTGTGGTGTTCACTGTGACCTGGAGGCGCACTGAGTGCAGCTCTTTGTGCTGGGGTTTGATTGCGTTGCGCGCCAACGGTAAAAAATAACTGTTCTTGTTCTTTAACTGAACGAAAACCGGAAATAGGTACTAAAATCACACCTGAACTGCGTGCTGCTTGTACCATCGCTTGATATCTAGCCGCCGCGTTGTTTCTCAGCCTAATTCTGCCATCGGCGGAGATGGGGACTAATTCTGATTCAGGTGCTTCTGGGTATGCTAAATGTCCCAATACGCTATCAACATTATTTGGGGAATTAGTCGCAGTGGGTGTAGGAAGGGAATTAGTTGGTGATGGTTGAGATTCTGAGGTTTTTTTCGGTGTGTTGAGTGCGAATAAAAAACCGCTAACAATAGCCAGTAGGAAAAATAGTGTTACTCCTCCTAGCAGTAGCACCCAGGGTTGCAACTTTGACTGAGGCGCGACATCAGGAGTATCGCGTAAAGCTGCTGGAATGTCGTCACTGGGTTCGCCTAATGAGTTTTTGGGTTTTCCAGAATATCCAGCTTTATTCAAAGGTCAACTCCTGTGGTGGTTTACGAAACATAATAGATTTTAAACTAGTTTGGCAGTTGGGATTGGGGACTGGGTGTGGTTTTTCTTCTCTTAATTTACTTTGGGACGTAAGTAACACAATACAGTTTCCCAGTTAAGTTTTAAACCATACTTCTGTTACCAGCCATAGGGAAACGGAAAATAATTGCTTCTATGGTTGTAAAAGTGTAATCTGCCAAACCCTAAAAATTGACTGTGGGTTTTCTCTCCTTGGGGGAAAGCTGTGACACCAAATAAATAAACACCAGCAGATGTGGGATTTTGCCAGGGTTTTAAGCCGATGGTAACGGTCTTTCCTGGGGACACTGGAGGATCAAAGGTTAGGGAGACTGTTCTGGTTTTGAGATCGCTAGTAACATCTTTTAAGCCAATTTTCTCACCTCTTTGTGAGCGTGTACCCTCAAAGGCAATGGTACTGTCTAAATCAAAACGAATATTATCCACTCCCTCACGCTGATTAATCGTAATTTTTTGTAAAGGTTCACTGGCATTTTCTGGTACGCTGACGGTGAAATAATAAGTCGCACCCCAAACATAAACTTCATTATAGGTAGTTGCGGCTTCTACTAGACGGGGCGGTTGCACAAAATAGACCGTCCGTCTTGCAACTGCACAGCTTGAGTTTGACTATACCCTCCGATAAATACTGTAGTGGCGATCGCTGTACCAAGTAAAACTGCCAGGCGCATGACTTTATCGATATAACCAACTAGATTCAGATTATACCCTCATCATTTGTTAAAAACTCCCGTCAAAAATTAATATTTGTTATTAATACATTGCAACTATAACTATATGTTAATGAAAGCTTTCAGAGTTTGTTAAAGTTAATTGATATGTGTTGTCAGAGTCAGCATAAAAGTTAGAAACTAAAGATACAACACAGGCAATTATTCTTATGAATACTATTTCTACCATTGAATTCAGACGGTCAAGTTGGCAAACTGCTGTCTTGTTTGCTCTTGGCTTTTGGCTAAGTGCTAGCCTAGTGTTAGATTGGGTAGTTATGCCTAGTCTTTACTTCTCTGGCATGATGAACCAAGATAGTTTTACGACAGTAGGCTACATGATTTTTTGGATGTTCAATCGCCTAGAATTATTATTTGCGGCTGTCGTTTTAACTGGTGTTTTAGCCTGGAGAAAAACTCACTATCAGTGGCATACTAACTGTTTGTTTTTAGCAGTAACACTGTTGGCGATCGCGTTTTTAAATACCTATCTCTTAACACCGCAAATGTGCGCCGTTGGGGTTCATCTCAACTTATTTGACACAGTGTCCACAATTCCCACCCAAATGAATCTACTCCACGGTAGTTATTTCTTCCTAGAGGTAATTAAATTAGTAGCCGGTGGTACACTGCTGGTGCGTTGCTGGCAGAACTCTTGAAAAGGCAAAAGGTAAAAGAAAACTTGTAACTTTTTCAAAGCGTTCTAGCTGGTAATTATTTATGAAAACTAATCGATTCGTGCAGATACTGGTAGTAGTGTGTGTAATATCGATTGGTTTTCTTGTTTTTTGGCAAATTAATTCATGGCAAGTTAAAGATGCCAAGCGTGTGAAGATTTGCGCTAATACTAAATCTCTGACAGCGATCGCCACTGATAAATATGAGGCGAATGGGGTAAAGTATCGTGGCGGGACATTGTTTAGAAAACTGGCTTTGCAATCAAATAGAACCATTCCTGTAGTTATCTTCCCGCAATCTCTCTCCCCTCAAGTTTGGTTAAAGTTTCCTCAATCATCGATTTATTACTTAGGTTGGGGTGGCGATAAAAGTTGGCAAGAATGGCTTTCTTCTGATCATTTCTATTTAGTAGAAGTTCCCCCACAGGCGAAGGGATTAGCTTTTAGTAGACTGTGTTATCGGAATGGTGATGTTGGTGTTCACACTATCCAAAAGTTAGAAAAACTATCTCCTCAAAAGATAGTCATCAATAATAATATTGAGATTTCTTTAAATCAGCCACTACCGGAAATTAATTCATCTCATATTATCGTGAATGCCGGCAGCGATCGCCGAGATTTTTTAGGTGGTAAAACTGAGGTATATTTCACCACCACAGAAATTAAGTAGGTCGGCGTAAATAATTATTGTTGGAATAGGGCAGGGGGCAGGGAGCAGGGGGAGAAAGAGTTTGAGCCTTATTTACTTTTCTTCACATAGTTTTGTTTTATTGTACCGACTTACTTAACATCCCCAATTAAGGGACTTCAAACTAAAAAAATATACAATCGCTTTGGTAAGCAGGGGAAGCAGGAGCAGTAGGAGTATCAAGAGTTTAAATTTTAAATTTTCGGATGAAAAGCTTTAATTAAAAGTCAATTTTATAGTTCAAAAATGAAGCTAATAATTACAAATAAGTCTTATATTTTTTCTTCCCAGTCCCCAATCCCCAATCCCCAATCACTTCAATTCATTAATATTGTTCATCACTTGCTGATATAAATCATTATTATTCTGTCTTTGAAAGATGGCGGCGGCTTTTTGCAAGTCTTCTAGGGCTGCTTGTTTTTCACCTTGGGCAGCACGAGCATTTCCTCGGTTGTTGTAGGCGGGGCCGAAGTTAGGATTGATGCGAATCGCTTGATTGTAATCGCTGATTGCCCCCTGGGTGTCACCTTGGGCAGCACGGGCATTACCTCGGTTATTGTAAGCAATGGCGTATCTGGGGTTGAGGCGAATGGCTTGGTTAAAGTCTTGTATTGAGCCGTTTTTGTCTCCCTGTACAGAAAGCGCGTTGCCCCGATTGTTGTAGGCTTCGGCATAATTGGGTGAGAGGCGAATAGCTTCGTTGTAGTCGGAGATTGCACCAGCTTGATCACCTAGAGAGGCGCGGGCGTTTCCTCGACTGTTGAAGGCTTCGGCATCGTTAGGAGAAAGGCGGATGGCTTCATTGTAATCTGCGATCGCTTTTTGTTTGTCGCCTAAGTCAAAATAGGTTAACCCTCTACCTCGATAGGCTGCACCATATTCCGAATCTAGGCTCAGAGCTTTATTATAGGCAGCGATCGCAGCTTGTAAATTACCTTGGGCGTGCTGCTTTTGTCCTTCCAGATAAGCTAATCCGGCTTGAGAGTTTTTTGCAGAGCGACGGCTAGGAGTATTCACACCTATTTCTGTCACCAAAACATCTTTGTTGTTACTACAAGAAACTATGGTAATTGCACTCAGTGCGGTCAATACACCGATAGTAAATATTTTAGTTAACTTCACCTGCCTTTGCTCCAATAACCGCAGTTTCATAAGTTGCTCTCAATCGTCATTACAACTGGATAAGTACAAAAAGGCAAAAGTAAAAAGGTAAAAGGCAAAAATGAAAATATTTTTTTAAGCTCTTCACCTGTTTTAAATAGTTGCTTTACTTAGGGACTTCCAAAAATTAAATTATTCAATGAGTAAGAGCAAAGATGTTGATTATAATCTTTCTTTCCCCTCTGCTACCCTTTGTGATTAGAGATTTTCTTAGTGGAAAGTCCCTTATACTGCCTTGTAGTAGGGTCAAATTCGATGTTGAAGATTCACCAAACATCAACCCTAATTATTTTGAGATGTACCTAGCCAATAGACGCGCTTACCTCCTTCCCTCTAGGTTTAATTAACAGTAGTCTGTTTGCACAATCGGGAATTTTATCAAATAAATTCCGTTGTTATTTATTATACTTTTATTTGCATATATTCAATTACCTAGCTGATGGATGCACCAAAAAACTAAAAATTATGCCTATGATTCTTCATTTTCACCATCTTTTTTAGGGGTTAAACGTGCAGATTGACTAACTTCGATATCCACAGATAACTGTTCCAGATTTTCCCCTAAATCTTTTTGCATCTTTTGAGTCAGAGTAACCGGAAAATCTAAACTAATATTTTGATTTTGTACTAGTCTAGATAGTTCTGTAAACTGCACCTTTACTACTTTGCGTTCATAACTAGTTAGTTTGTACAAGTCAGTTTCTGCTACATTTTGAGCCTGCATAGCTTTTTTCAATCGCTCTTGTAGATGCTCATATTCAGAGTTTAACAATTTCCACTGTTCAAAGATTTGAGTATATTTTCTAGTCAAAACTGTTAAATCTTCTGATGTTGGTTCTGGGTTGCTGATTAACTGCAATTTTAACAAACGTTGATGGATTTGAGCAAGATAAATACAGTCTAGGTAAGCATATTCTATTTGTTCATCACTGAGAGGTCTGATTCCCCAATCGCTACTTTGTGCCTGTTTATCAACATAGTTAAAATTACATAATTCCGTTGCTAAAGTTTGCAATTGATAATTAGGTAATGGTAAAAGATAGTAAGGAATTGTTTTAGCTAATTCTAAAGTACAGGTGATATTTTTAGCCTGCTTACTGCCTAAAAATTTCAGGTCATAACTAGCGTTATGAAACACCTTTTCAATAGCCGGATTTAACATCACTCTAGCTATAAAATCAGCGACTATATCAGGTTGATTTAAAACATCTAAAAGGTAAACGCGATCGCCACTCATATCGTCAGGATTATCTAACACTTGAATCAGCGATAATTTAGGATGACGACTTTTATATTCTGCTACTTCCGTATCTATCCACAGAGTCGGAGCTTGGGTATATTCAGTCACTAAAGAATGAATTGCACTGGCATCACTCAAGTATGGCATTAGTTAACATTTCCTTAAATTTGGGTCATAGTTTCCCAAATTAGCATTTGATTTGCATATTATTAACCCTAAAGTGGGGGTGTGAGGGTATAGGGGTGTAGGGGAAAATACTTGTTTTGAGCTTGGGCATCGCCTCCCTAGCTACTAGCTTTCACTCAAATATTTCTTTCTTTTACCTTTTGCCTTTTACCTTTTGCCTTTTTTCGCCTTCCTCAAACTAGCTTCCCATTTTTAACCAACCAAAGACTTGTGCTGCTGTTAATTGCAGTTCAATTCCAGGTAATACTATTAATTCGTCTGTGCCTCGTCTGATTTCTGGTTGTTGTTGTGGCTGAAAGATTAAAATGGAGCGATCGCTTGGATCAATTAGCCATCCTAGTTGACAACCATGTTTGAGACAATGCAGAATTTTATCTGTAACTCTGTTAGGACTTTGCTCTGGTGAAAGAATTTCAATTGTCCAATCAGGAGCAATCAACATATCATCTACAGGTTCTCCATCCTCATCAAAATTAATGTGTTCCCAACGCAAAATTACCACATCAGGAACAATGGAACGACCTGCAAAAGAACAACGCAATTCTGGGAAAGCATAGGCAATTTGCTTTGCTTCTGTAACCTCATTTACTCCCGTAATTAACTTAGCTTGTAGTCGTGAGTGCCGAGTTTTAGGCATTGGCTTTTGAATAATTTCACCGTCTATATACTCACTCGCCGGCTTTGTTTGTGGTAGTTGGAGAAACTCATCTAAAGTGAGGGATGAGGGTTTGGCGACAGTCATGATTTTTTGTCACTACAAACTTTGTGCTTCGAGTTTAACAAAGTTTTAACTGCGAGTAGTCATTGAAGTAGAAGAACTTTGAGGAACTGATTTTTGGTTTTTTTCTTTTAAGTTAGTAAAGCAGCGATAGGTTTTACGTACAAAATTCAATAAAAAGTAAGGAATCTTCAGCCGGAGTGGTGACAGAATAGGACGATATAGCCAGTAATAGGCTCGCTTGAGATTATCCCATTTAGAACATTTCTCTTCATGCAGAAAATCAGAAATATCGACTACTAAACCTTTACCTTCGTACATCATCACATTCCGTCCGTGGACATCGTGGGGATAAAGTCCACGCTGACGAGCATAATCTAGAGCCTGATCAATATCTTCAATTACCTGTTTAGGAATACGTAAACCGCGCTGGATACAGTCATATAAAGTCACACCATATAGGCGTTTGAGGACTAAACAGCCATCTTGAGCATATAGACATTCGGAAAAGGCTGAATGAGAACCAAGACGACGATACACTTCTACTTCTTCTGCAAATCCTGGCCTTCCTGGTGCATAAATTTTAACTACTACATCGTGATATTCTGGATGATTAACTACAGCCGCATAGTTACCTCTACCAATTAGTTGCCAAGGATGGGGGAGATAGCGAATTTCCACAGGATCGTGAGGATTCACACTTTCGACTTGAAACTCTGGTAGTAAATCTTGATGAATAATTTCAATCAGTCGATGTATATGCTCATTCATACTGGTTGCGGCTGTGACCAAGTAAATGAAGTTGTTGGCATTAACCAGTATATTTCATATCCTTACCAGAGGAGATTTACAGTTAATATCTATACTAGTATTCTTACAATCAAGCTAATACTGTGAAATTACTCATTGACAAAATAAGTTCAGAAATCGGGACAATTTTAATTGTCTCTGATGGTAAAAAACTTTGCGCTCTTGATTTTGCTGATTATGAGCCAAGAATGTTGAAACTGCTTCAGAAGCGTTATGGTCAATTTTCGTTCCAGAATGTGAAAAATCCCCAGGGATTTAGTGATCAAGTTGCGGCTTATTTTAAAGGCGATCGCACCAGCTGCAAAAATCTGCCTGTAGATACTGGTGGAACTCCATTTCAAAAGCAAGTGTGGCTTGCACTGCAAACTATTCCGTGGGGAACTACCATTTCTTACGGTGGACTAGCAGCCAAAATCAACAAGCCGACGGCTTATCGTGCTGTCGGCTTGGCTAATTCACTCAATCCAATTGCGATCGTCCTTCCCTGTCATCGCGTCATTGGTACAAACAATCAACTCACAGGATACGCAGGGGGATTAGAACGCAAGCGTTGGTTGCTGAATCATGAAAAGTTTATAAATTATCCTTGAGTCGTGGTTGGCGATGGGGGTAATATAACTTTCTTCGCTAAACCTAGAGTTTGTAAAAGCTTAATACTCCACCAAGTGACATCAATTTCCCACCACTGAAAACCAGCTTTGGCGACATGGGGATAGGTATGATGGTTGTTGTGCCAGCCTTCGCCATAGGTAACAATAGAAACCCACCAGAGATTACGAGCATTATCATCAGCATCAAAGGTACGATAACCCCACATATGGGTTGCAGAGTTGACAAACCAAGTACAATGCCACAATAATACGGCTCTGACAAACATTCCGTAGATCACAAAAGACCATCCACCCAAGGCGTAAAGCAACAACCCTAGAGGAATTTGCAACAGTAGAAAATAACGGTCTAACCAACGATAAAAAGGTTGTCTGGCTAAATCAGGCGCGCTTTTTTGATACTTTTCATCTGCAAAAAATTCTTCACGAGGGTAGAAAATCCACAACATATGACTCCACCAAAAGCCACGTTTGGCAGAGTAAGGATCTAATTGTATGTCTTCTGTGTGGGCGTGATGTTGGCGGTGTCCTCCCACCCAGAAAATCGGCCCCCCTTGTAAAGCTAATGCACCGATGAAAGCGATCGCATATTCTAACCACTTGGGTACTTGAAAACTCTTATGGCTAAGTAAGCGATGATATCCGAGACAGATCCCAATGCTGCCAAACAACCAGTGCAGAAATAACAGCACACCCAAAGCCGACCAAGAGAAAAACCAAGGTGCTAATAAAGCTAAGGCATGAATAATCCCAAAAAATGCCACATTTATCCACCTGAGACGTAATGGTGTTTCTCCCTCAGTGGCGATCGCAAGATGTTTTGCAGTCATAAAAATTCCTGTCGATGGTTCATGTGAAGATTTGCTCTGATATCTAGTGCATGACTTAGCCATTGAGAGGCAGGGGAAGGAGTACAGGTATCAGAGGGGAAATGGTGATACATTGGCTAATTTTGATCACAAAAGCTCATAAATGAGTGATTGACTTCCCTGATTCCTGCTTTGACCCCTGCTTTTTTTACAGTAGACTAGAGCAAGTATCACTTACATTTGCCATGCTAACAGTTATGTTTTGTTTGTGCAAGTGCCACTTACATTTTTTCTATGACATCTCAACCTGTTTCTACCCGACAACGTTTAATTCAAGCGGCCTTGGAGTTATTTACGGCTCAAGGAGTTAGTGCTACTACCACCCGCCAAATAGCAGAAAAGGCAGCAGTGAACGAAGTGACGCTATTTCGGAATTTTGGGCATAAACATGGATTATTGTTAGCTGTATTAGAGGAATCGGCATCTTTTAAGAATTTAGGCGAATCCCTAGTCAGACGGGCTACGCCTCCAGGTGATGTTTACCAAGCCTTAAAAGATTATGCAAGTGACACTTTACAAGCATTGGAAAGAATACCAGAGTTAGTGCGGTCTGTGGTTGGAGAAGCTGATCAATTTCCGGCGGAAAATCGCCGTGCTTTGGGACGAGGATTAACAGAGGCTAATCGTTATGTCGCCCAATACTTAGCTACTGTGATTCAACACGGAGATTTACACACCTATCTACAAGCAGAAAAATTAGCTAGTTTTCTCAATGGGATGATTTTGGGATACGCAGTGATAGAGTTCACCAGCGAATTTCATGAACTATGGGAAAGTCGGGATGATTTTCTGGAAAATTTAGTAGAGTTATTTTTGCATGGTGCGATGTCGTCAAATGCCAATAGCTTATTAACAACTGGGAAAACTGAAGAAATAGCCGATTTACCGGCGGTTTTAGTTCATACAATTTTACAACAGGCTAAAAAATCAGGCTTGCAAGATTACGCGATCGCTTACTTATTATTTGCTGCTGGCTTGTCATCCACAGAAATCGTCAATTTGCAGCGTAACCATCAAATTTATGATGCTAATGGTCATTTTTTGCAAATCACTACCCCTGGTTATGTCAGACAAGTACCTGTAAATCAATGGATTTTAGGTAAACGCTACGGTTCTTACACCGACAATCCTGTGACTAAATATTTGAAAACTCGTAAAGATAGCCAAACAGCAATGTTTCTGAATACAGCAGGTACAGCTATTACTGAATCTGATGTGTGGAAGCATTGGGAAACATGGACTCAAACTTTGTTAACACCCCAAGGAAAACCACCAACCATCACCCAAGCACAACACACTTGGCGCGTAGAAATGCTCATGCGGGGAATGAGTTTAGAAAATTTGAGTATTTTGACAGGTTGCGATCAAACTCAATTACAATCCTACGCTCATCGAGCCAGAGAAAAAGCTGCTTTAGAACAAGCCACTAAATTAGATCAGAAGCCTGGTTGAAAGGGAAAATTTAGTAGTGCTGAGTGCTGAGTAATGAGTGCTGAGTAAGAAGTAATGAGTGATGAGTATAACCTCCTAGTTCAAAATAGAAGATTGAAACAAGGACACATTTTTTTTCAAAGTCTCACGCGTCTCATAGCCGCAATGCTTCTCATAGAGTCAAAAATATAAATATTTTTATCTCTTGGACTTTTACTCATTACTTATTACTTATTACTCAGCACCGGCTAAACGCCGCGCTACCGCTAACAGCACTCATTACTCAGCTATTAAGTATTGTTTATTACTTCGCTATAGACGATCGCTCTTTTAAGGTCTGTCTTTATGTAGTAGTTTCATCAATGATTCAAGGAAGAAACTTACTTCAAATTGATGCTGGCTGAATTTTTTGCCTATTTTTAGTCAGAAAATTCACATCTGTTTATGGTATGGATCAGTTTTAATAAGATAAAACATATCTTCACTAAAATTCATCCGGTATTGCATCTCCGTATTTTGGAGTCAACAGCATCAACAAAAACAATCACACACAAAGAGCATTCCTATGAGCCGAAAAGTTAGCAAAATCTTCAAGCAGTCTGGTGTCATTCCCTATCGTATCAGAAATGGCAGAGTAGAAATACTCCTGATTTCAACAAGCGATCGCCAACGTTGGGGAATGCCAAAAGGAGGAATTGTCAACGGTATGACCCCACCAGCTTCAGCTGCTAAAGAAGCATGGGAAGAAGCAGGGGTAATTGGTCAAGTCGAGTCTAATAAATTAGGTACTTATAAATATCGCAAACGAGGCAAGGTCTACCGTGTCAAAATGTATTTATTGCCGGTTGAGATTGTCAGTAGTAATTATCCCGAAGCTAAAAAAAGATATCGACGCTGGCTAGATGTAAAACAAGCTATGAAACTTATGAAAAAAGCTGCTCTTAAACGTATATTAAAAGGAATCATCCAGACTAAAAAGCGAGCTTGTGTTTCCTAGCAATAATTGGCTGATTTATCTTTATTTTGGTAATGTAATGATAAATTCTGCTCCTTGGTTTGGTGCAGAATTCACTTCTATAGTTCCCTGATGTTTCTCTATAACGATTTGACGGGCGATCGCTAATCCCAAGCCTGTACCTTTACCAACGATTTTCGTAGTATAAAGATGGTCAAAAATCTTCTCTTGTAATTCTGGACTTATGCCTAAACCATTATCTTGAATACTCATGATTGCTTGCTTTTGATCATCACTCATTTTAGTAGTGATTGTAATCACATTGGGATGAGCTTTGATCTCAGCAAAACTCCGTCCCATATTTGACTCTTCTAGAGCATCGATAGCGTTGGCTAATAAATTCATAAATACCTGATTTAATTGTCCAGGGAAACAATCTATTTGAGGTAATTGACCATAATTTTTTACCACTGTAATTGCAGGGCGATTTTCGTTAGCTTTGAGTCGATGTTTAAGAATCAAAAGTGTACTATCTAAACCATCATGAATATTAAAAGGCACTTTATTATCAGAATCAGCGCGTGAGAAAATGCGTAAGCTATTACTAATTTCGCGGATGCGTTGCACACCTTCTTGCATCGAACAAATTAATTTTGGTAAGTCTTCGCGGAGATATTCTAAATCAATGTTCTCTCTTTCTAACTCAATTTCTTCACCAGGATCGGGAAATTTATCTTCGTAAAGTTTCAGCAGAGCAAATAAATCTCGTACCCCTTCATAAGCAGGTTGAATATTACCTTTAATAAATCCTACAGGATTATTAATTTCGTGAGCTACACCAGCTACCAGATTACCTAAAGCTGACATCTTTTCGCTTTGAATAATTTGTAATTGTGCTTGTTGGAGGTTTTGCAAAGCTTGTTCTAGTTCTTGGGATTTTTGCTGTAAAGCGGCTTCGGCTTGTTGACGATCAGTGATATCTACCCCCATCGAAACACCACCACACACCTCACCCTCAGAGTTAACCATCGGCGCATTAAACCACTCACAAATAATCCGTCGGCCATCCTTAGTCAAGTTTTCATTAATTGCGTGACTTCCCCCACGTTGAGCTAAAATTTTATCTTTCACATCATCAACATAGACATGATACTCTTCAGGAATAATGCACCTTAAACTCTTACCGAGAATTTCTGCTGCTTGATAACCAAATACTCTTTCTGCGGCGGGATTCCAAGCTTGAAATTCAAAATCAGTATTCCACTCAATAATAACGATAGATGTTTCTTGAATGATCAGTTGTAATCTTCTTTGAGATTGTTCTAGATGCTCAGATTTCTCCCGTTCGAGTGCGTGGAGTCGGGCATTTTCTAGAGAAATGGCAGCTTGGCTACAAAGGAAATTTAACACAACTAAGCGATCGCTGGTAAATACCCCTTGAGTTAGTTGATTTTCTAGGTACAAAATCCCCACTAAATTCCCTTGGTTGAGAATTGGCATACATAGTACACTCTTGGGATGGACAAAGTGCATATATTCACCTATCACCCAGGAATATCGGTGCGTAGATTGTCAATTACTACTGTTTCTTGGGTATTTTTGACATAATAAATCAGTTGTTTGGGGATATCTGCACAAGTATCTACTGGTTGTGTATCTAAAATAGTTTCTACATCACTCCCCGAATAAGTAATTGCTCTGACTTGCCAAGTATTTTCTTGAGGCAAAATTAACGCAGTTTTCTTAGCACCAGAGTTTTCTAAAATAATTCGAGTCAAACTAATGAGGAGTTGATCCAATTCGATGGAACTGGAGATGGCTTGAGCCGCCTTGAGAATAGAAGTAAAGTCGAGAGCATGAGCCAGATTGTTGTTGCTACTATTGGAATTACGGGTAGATGAAGAAGTGCGACTCAAACTGAAATCAGCAATGGTTTCTAGTGGGTTGAGGTTGAGTTGTCGTTGCTGCAAAATTGGTTGTAACAGTTGGGGATAGCGTTTCTCTAGATCATTTACCTTGCTTAAAGCTCCCCAACGAGCATAGCAGTAGTAAGCTTCCTGCATATAGCCTGCGGCTACTTTCTCCTTGCCCCATTCTAAGTAAAACTTGGCAGCCAGTTCATTAGCGATCGCCTCTTCTTGAATGTATGCGTTAGTTTTCGCTTCATTAATGGCGCGATCGTATAAATCTATAGCCTCAATTCCTCTACCAGAAATTTTGAGCATTTCCGCAGACAGCAACAAATATCGATGTTGAAAGTTTTCTGGGCAGTTATCCGCCCATTTTTTGATAATTTGCTGCTGTTGCTGTAAAATTACCCAATATTCCTGTTGTTCTTCTGGTGTTGCTGTTTCACATAGTCCTGCTAAACAGAGGGGATAGTAGAAATGGTATTGAATAATTGGGAAAAACCCCGCGTTAGCAGGTAGGGTTTTCTGCGCTTCTAATGCAGCTGCAACGCCATCCGCATAATGTCCATAAAGGTATGCAAGTTGGAGTTTCAGAAAACAGTACCAGTTAATTCCGTGTTCAAAATTCTGTTTTTGTCGCCAAATATCTATGTATGGTACTTCCTGTTCGTGGCGATCGCTTAATAAGTCAGTCTTTTGAGTAGAATCTTGCAGATTTAAGAGAAACTGTCGCTGTAATGTAAAAGCATACAGCATATTTACATCGTTTACTTGCTGCACATAACTCAGATACTTCTCAGTTTCAGCGTAAACATCCGCGAGGCGATCGCCTTTAATTAACATCGCCCAAATTAAAAACGAAACCGCCCAGACACCAAACACCACATCCCCTGCTTCTCGGCTGTTTTGATATGCTTGCTCAGATACCACTAAATTTGTTCGCAAGTGCCGATTATAGGGGTTAATTGTATGTGCAAAGATATTATTGGTTTTGTGTATAAACTTAGTGCTATTAAAATGACGATCTAGTTTTAAACCTAGTTCTCCAAATTCATAAGCAGTTGCATAATCTCCTTGATTGGCTAAACTCATACCATAAAGACAGTAAGCAAAACCAGAGGCAGGAGCATTGCCATATTTTAATGATAAATTAATCATTAATAGAGAACTAAGAACAGCTAGATTTTGATGCCCCGCCATATAAGTAGCCGCCCAAAGATCAGCTAAAAGACTGATACAAACCTTATTAACTGGGTCTGTCATCTCAGGTAAATTAAATAAATTGGCTGGATGAATCTGGGCTAGTTGAGTATTTAATTTTTCTAGTTCAATTTTAATCGCAGATTCTTGTTCTCCAATGGTGGCAGGTAATTGCATCCCCATCACCATCAAACCTTGCAATCCCGCTTCACAAGCCGCTTGGATATTTTCCCCCTGAGTCATTTTCAGATACATTTGCACCGCATAAATATCTGCTTGATCAAACTTATCTTGAGTATGATTTAGGGCTAAATCAAATAACTTTTCTGCCTGGTTTAAATTACCAGTTAAATATTCACACTCAGCTAATTCTCGATGTAAACCAAAGGTAAGTTGATAGTGAGTATCCCAACTATTTGCGGCTAATAATTCCACACCATAACTTAAGTATTTGACAGCAGAAGTGTAAGCAGTCGCAGCTTTAGCTTTCCTCCCTGCTATTAAATTTAACTGGGCTAACTTATATTTTTCTGCTTGTCGGTTAATGATCTTAATACCCTGATTTAGCTGACCGACGATCTCAAAAATGCTGGCTTCTAGTGCTTCTGGAGATGTATTTTCTAAGAGTAACTGTCCAATTTTCAAATGAGTCAACTGCTTTTGCGATTCCGGGATTAAAGCATAGGCTGCTTGCTGCACTCTATCATGGAGAAATTTATATGTAACAATCTCAGAAGTTTCGTGAGTAACTAGTTGATTAACATCCCCAACATAAAATTTATAAATATCATTTCGGGGTAAAATTAAGCCTTCTTGCAAGGCATTCCATAGACAAGCAGCAGTTTCTATGACTGACTGTTCCGAAACAATAGCAAGGACTTGCAAATCAAAATGATTACCAATGCAAGCCGCTAATTTGAGGACTTGTTGAGTTGATGGTGGTAGCTTTCGCAATTGTATGCCCATAAACTCTACCACATCATCTGTCAATGCTTGCTGATTTATTTGGCTAATATCACATTGCCAACATCCTCAAATGAGTTAAATTCAATCAATCCATCTTGGTGTAGTGCTTTGAGGAATTGGGTGGTAAAAAAAGGATTACCTTGAGTTTTTTGATAGACTAATTGTGACAAAGACCAGGAAGAATCTTCAGCACAACCTAATGTATCAGCTACTAGTTGATTGAGTTTTAAATAGCTGAGATTATTCAAGGTAATTGTGTGAATTCTGGGAGTTACTTCCTGAATTTTAGCTAAAGTTAACATCAACGGATGAGCTGGTGTGACTTCATTATCTCTATAGGCACCAATTAATAACAAATAACCATTATTGATATTACTGATTAATAAATTTATCAGTTGTAGGGATGCAGAATCAGCCCATTGTAAGTCATCTAAAAATATCACTAGGGGATGTTCTGGCCTAGTGAAAACTTGAATAAATTTTTGCAATAATAAATTAAATCTATTTTGAGCCGCACTACCTGACAACTCTGGTACTGCTTTTTGCTCACCAATAATCAATTCTAATTCAGGAATCACCTCAATGATTAACTGACCACTTTCTCCTAATGCTGCTAGGATTTTATCTTGCCATTTTTGAATTATGGCATCTGGTTCTGTTAATAATTGCCCCATCAAATTACGAAATGCTTGCACAAATGCAGAAAAAGGAATATTGCGATTAAACTGATCAAACTTGCCTTTGATAAAGTAACCACGCTGTTTGACTATTGGTTTATGAACTTCATTGACAACTGCGGTTTTACCGATACCAGAAAATCCGGCAACTAACATCAATTCTGATTTACCGTGAGCAACTCTCGCAAAAGCGTCAAGTAATATTTGTACCTCCCTGTCTCTTCCATAGAGCTTTTCGGGAATAATAAAGCGGTGACAAATATCTCTTTTACCTATGGGAAATTCCGGGATTTCTCCTATAGTTGTAAATTGCTGCCAACAAATTTCTAAATCATATTTTAAACCCAGCGCGCTTTGATATCGTTCCTCGGCATTTTTCGCCATGAGTTTGGTAATAATTTGGGAAATTACTACTGGGATATGAGGGTTGATTTGATGCGGCGGGGTGGCTAATTTTGCTAGATGGGCGTGAACTAATTCAATGGGATCATCAGAATGGAAAGGTAATTTTCCAGTTAACATTTCATAGAAAGTTACCCCCAAGGAATAAAAGTCAGTGCGATAATCAATACCTCGATTCATGCGTCCAGTTTGTTCTGGCGATAAATAGGCGATAGTTCCTTCTAAAACATGAATACTTTGAATCTCTTGTATTTCTCTCGGTAGTAGAGAAGCAATACTAAAATCTATGAGTTTTACTTGTTTAGTTTGTGGATTAATTAAAATATTGGCGGGCTTAATATCTTTATGAATCACACACAGGTTTGACCCGTCGTCAATACTATTATGTAGTTTATGGATGATATCTGCAATCTGAATTGCCACTGGTAAAAAATTGGCGATTAATTGGGTATTGCTTTGTTCTATTCCCCATTCTTTGAGGGATATCCCGCCAAAATCTTCCATGACCAGAGCATAGCCGTTATGGTAAGTTTCTAAGCAATAGGGTTGAATGATACCAGTTAAAGCGAGATTCTTCGCAATCACATACTGGTTGCGAAATTGTAAGAGTTCGTGAAAACTAGGGTATTCTACACGCATTAACTTAATCACCACAGGTTTTTGGTCTTGCTCCCGCATTCCTCGGTAAACTACTGTGCGTGTACCTGAGTAAATTTCGTCTTTGATAATATAACCAGGGAGCTGAGTCTCAAATATCCTGACCATAATGACTATCTCTTACTAATCTGGAGTTAGTTTTCCCCGTCTACATTCCAAATTAGCAGGCGATCGCTACATTGCATCTATACAAAACTTTACAAAGCAGTTTTTTTGACTGTTGACTGTTAACGCTTAACAGTCAACGCGGCGCATTGTGAAGAATCTAAGCTTCTGGAGGTAAATCTACACTGTATAGAACTTGTCCAGCTAAATCACGTATTGATACGGTCATCACCTTGGTGGCACCATTGATTTTAACAGCACCAAAGAATTGTAAACCTGCACTTGGGGGACGATTTGCTCTTGTACCCAGGGGAAGGCTTTGGAAAATCAACTGTGGCCCAAAAGTATTTTCTAATTGGTTCGGCCCGAATGTCCCAGCGTGGAGAGGCCCGGCGACAAATTCCCAAAAAGGTTTGAAGTCTGGAAACTGGGCTTTATTGGGGTCGTAATAGTGGGCTGCGGCATAATGAACATCAGCAGTTATCCACACTACGTTTTTAATATTATTGTGTTTGATAAACCGCAGTAAATCAGCAATTTCTAACTCTCTTCCTAAAGGTACACCGTTGTCAGCGTTAGCCCAAGCCTCAAAGTCTGTGCTACCATCTCGCACTATTAATCCTAGCGGCATATCACTGGAAATAACTTTCCAGGTAGCTTTAGATGTGAGCAGTTGACGTTTAATCCATTGTATTTGTTTGCTACCCAGCATATCAGTATCTGGGCTGGGTACTGGTTGATTATTGGGAGTATTTCGCCCTCTATAGGTGCGTTCATCGAGCATGAAAATATCTAACAAGGGGCCATAATTAAAGGCACGATAAATTCTCGCTTGTTCGGTGTTATTGGTCGTATAGCCAATGGGCATATATTCTAAGAAGGCTTGTCTTGCTCTTTGTACAAGCAAGTTCACATTCTTAACTGCATAACGGGCATCAGTGAGGATTTCCCCAGGATACCAGTTATTAGTCACTTCGTGGTCATCCCATTGTGCCAACATGGGAACTTCGGCGTTAAACCGCTTCACATTTTCATCTAGTAAGTTGTATTGATAGTTCCCACGAAATTCTTTGAGTGTTTCTGCGACTTTCGATTTTTCCTCTGTGGTGATGTTCTTCCAGATGGTGCCATCATCTAGTGTTACTTGGGCGGAGATGGGGTTATCAGCGTAAATCGTATCACCACAATGGACAAAAAAGTCGGGTTGGAGTTGGCGCATAGTTTCGTAAATTCTCATCCCGCCAAATTCAGGATTTATACCCCATCCTTGACCGGCGGTGTCTCCACCCCAAACAAACACTATGTCTCTATTGGTGATAGCGGGAGTGCGGAAACTACCGTTTACAGATTCACTGTAGGTATCTTGATTTAAATCTTGGAACAGCACCCGATAAAAAATTTGTTGATTGGGTGGTAGATTTCCTAAGTTTAATCTGGCTGTAAAGTCTGTGTTTGCTAACGCTTGAGGCCCGAAAACACGCTGCCAACTACTAAAAGAGGGGTTTGTGGAATATTCTACGATCATTCTAGAGGCGCGATCGCTCTTACTCCAAATCACCACATTATTACTAGTAATATCCCCGGTCGCTACACCATAGGGTATTGCAGGACGCATTTTATCGGAGGTAATAATTGCTGGTGCTTGTCCAAAAACTGGAGATTTTGATAAAACATTTGTGGTAATAATTCCACCTGCTGTTACTGCTGAATTGAGCAAAAATCGACGACGATTTAGCTTTAATGGATGATGAGATTCCATACTAATTAATAGAATATCCAGCGAAGTCTTACAGAATCAGTGTTTACCACAGGCGATGATGGCAACAAGTAAAGATAGAGTTATCTAGTGGTTAATAAAAATTACTTAAAAAGACTTTATAAAATTTAATATATCTGCCAAAAATATCATTTTACCTGCTATTAAATTTTGCTTAAACTAGCTACCCAAAAATAGGCTAAATCTAAACATCTGTGCTAATACCACCAGTAAAAAACATTATTTTCGTAAATTTATTTAGGAAAACAACCATTTTTTACCTCTGCACCTGATGTTGACAAATTTAGCCAAAATTTAATTTGAGGGTAACTGAGATGAAATTGTGGAAAAATTTAGTTTTAGCTACTGCTAGTCTGGCTGTAGGGTGTTCTGCTGTTAATATGAAAACCGCATCCGCAGCGATTGTAAATTATGCTTTCACTGTTGAAAGTCCTACCAGAAATGGTCAAGGATTTTTTAGTTTTGATGATGAAACTTTTAGCGATAGTATTTTTCCAGAAACAGTAGTGAAGTCCTTATCTTTCCAATTTGACGGTGACAGTAATGTTTACACAGAACAAGATGATATTGCCTATCCTAATTTTCCTATTGTATCGTTAGTGTCTTCTGTCAATGGTCAGCCATCTATAGAATTAAGTTATTTTTTCTTGGATAAAACTAATCCGGCTGAATTTTATTATGAAATTGTGGGAGAAGATTTGACAATTTTAGATGCTAATTTTCAAAATACTGAAATTGGGTTTGGTAAGGTAACTTATGCAAAAGTACCAGAACCCACTACTGTATTTGGTGCTGTCATTGTTCTAGGTACTAGTTTGATTATCAATCAGAAATCAAGATTACTCAAACAATAAACGTTTAATTTTGTGGTCAACTCTATAACAAACAATATCCCCGAATTCTCAAAGAATTTGGGGATATGAAAAAAGATATACTGTCAGGGTTGATGATAGCTAATTAAATATTAGCGAATAAATAATAATTCATTAGCATAGAGTTTTTTAGGGTCAAGATAAAAACCTTGTTCAGCTAATTTACTCTCCACAAATTTAGTTTTCTCTGAACCTAGAATACGGGAATGCAGTTCAATACATATTTTGCGTACATTGTGTAAATTGGCATATTTAAATAACTCATATTCACCACCTTCAATATCGAGAATCAGAAAAGTTGGGTCAATTCTTTGAACCTCTTGATTGAAGCTAATTACAGGAACTTGAATCTTTTGGTCATCTGGTTTGCGTTGAAGAGTTGAAGAAGACCAAAAGCTTTTAGCAACATAAAAATCTTGTGTTCCTGGAGTTTCGCCTAACAAGCAATTATGGAAATGGGGATTGACATTATTTACCGCAAAAGTCTGGCGGATAAAAGGTTCTAAGGCTGGATTTGCTTCATAGGTAAATACATTATCTGAACCTAATTTTCGCGCGCAGTAACTGGCCAGTAAACCTAAACCAGTTCCCAATTCCATAACTCGGTCATGTTTTTCTAAATTGGCTTGAATGATTTTTAACTCAGACGCTTCATAATAACCAGCATACAGGGCTTCTAGTGGCCCTCGACTGATGTTGGGTGGAATAGGCAACTTAATACCAGCAATTTCCACAATCTGTGGTTTGGTAAATTCTCTAACTTTGAGCCTTAACTGACCAGCTAACCTGTTGATTTGATACTCTACTTTTTGCATGGATGAATACATAAGATTTGTATCTAGTAAAAGGGTAAAATGTCTGTCTTCAGTCCGTCGTCGCTCTTATTTATAAGTGATAACTACTTCACCTGTCATTTCCGTTGTATCTGATGATACATCATCTGTTGGCTCAAATTCTCCACTCCGCCAAGTATCAGTTATATCTTTAATAAAGCTAGCTGTGGGGATAGCCACTAATAAACCTAAAACACCGCCTAATTTCGCGCCTAATAGTAAAGAAACTACGACCCAAACCGGATTTAAACCAGTCAAATTACCGAGAATTCGAGGTGCAACAAAGTTAGAGTTGATTTGGTCAATAGCTACAGCTACTCCCAAAACTTCCACTCCTAGCCAAAAGTTTTCTAAAGCAACTAATAAACTAACAATAGTAATCCCGATACCTGTACCAAAGGGAAATAGGGAGAAAAAACCGATACCAATACCGAATAATAACGCTAAGGGAATTCGCAAAGCCACAAACGCCAAAGTGACTGTTACCGCTAATATTGCTCCTAACGTTGCCTGACCAATAAAGTAATTATGGAAATCCTCCCGCAGTAGTTGGCGGACTTTCACACCGATGTTTGTCGGAAACCACTGGTAGAGACCATCCCACAAGCGATCGCCATTCAATACCATATAAATAGTTAGCACTACCGTCAGCAGCACATTTACCACCACGCCAATAGTATCGAACGCCAAACCCAAAATTTTGCCAGTGACAGCCTGTAATTGATTAGACAATCTTTCTATCAGTTGTGTGAATAAACTACTCAAATTTACTGGTAAAGTTTGGGTAGCAATCCAATTTTGGAACACATCAAGCTGTTGCGAGCCAGAATCAATCCAATTAGGCAAAATATTTACTAGTTCATTGAGCTGTTCAATAATCAGTGGAACTAAAGTCAGACCTAAAGCCACTAAAATCACCACAGCCAACAATAACACCCCACCAATCGCCAAGTTACGTTTCACCCCACGGCTTTGAAAAAATTGGATGGGATAATCTAAAACAAAAGCCAGCAGTACAGCAGATGCAAAAACACTCACCAAGGGTTGAAAATACTGCACAACCTGAAGTAACAACCAACCGTTAAGAATCACAACAGGAAACGCCAACCCCACAGTTAACCATCGTGGCAATTTATTTAATGATTGCATTGAATGGTGACTCCACATGAACATAACTTTATTTTGCCTGCTCGATGGTAATTGGGCATGGAGCATTGGGAAGACGAGGGAAAGCAGGGTAAGGAAGAGTAGTGAGTGCTGTTAGCGGAAGCGGGGCGTTTAGCCCGTGCTGAGTGCTGAGTAATGAGTGCTGTTAGCGGTAGCGCGGCGTTTAGCCGGTGCTGAGTGCTGAGTAATGAGTAATGAGTAATGAGTAATGAGTAATGAGTAATGAGTAATGAGTGCTGAGTAATCAGTAATGAGATGTGACTAATGACTAATGACTATTGACTAATGACTATTGACTATTGACTATTTCCCCATAAAGTCTAATAAAATTTTCTGGACTACAGACCCTAGAGGTTTTACTTCACCTAGTTTTTGAGAATAAGCTTTACCTGCGTGAATATCTTCTGGTGTTACTAAAGCCATATCCGCCCCTTCATTTAACTCTAGCTGATGCAATTCCACCAGCAAAGGTGCATGAAAAACATGACGGACAACTGTCTCACTAGGATAACAACCAAATTCAGAGAATGAGGGGAGTTTGTAAGCGATTTCTTCTAAAATTTCTCTTTGTACCGCTTCTGCTGGTGTTTCTCCTGGTTCGATGTGACCACCAAACAACGCCCAATGACCAGGGTAGGGAATATTCGGAATATCATCCCGCAGCTGCATTAAAAATTTATTGTCTCGATAAAGAATAGCGATCGCTACATGGACTTGTTCGTTATTCATAAAAATTTATAGAAAATCTATGTCATCAATATTACTCCTCTTCTAAATAAACTTCCCCGAATTCCTGATTAGCTATAGGAATACTTTGGTATAGTATTTTGCCCCTCATCACAAATGATTCCCCCTCTTTGACGTTATGTTGATTAGTCACAATCCAGATTTTGCCCGTGGAATCATTAATTAAATATGCTTGACGTTGTAATAAGGGGACTTTTCTTTCCACCTTCCCTTGCACATAAACAGTACCAAGTTTTTCTCGCTTTGCTTGAATTGTCTTGATTTCCGTAACATTACTCCCAAAACCAAATTTATTACCTTGTAAGTTAGACGAGTTTAAAGCACCACACCCACAAAGCAGCAGCATCAAAAGTAAGCTAATACCAATTTTTAGTTTGTAATTCATAATTCCAACTCAACAATCAGTCAATAGTCAATAGTCAACAGTCAACAGTCAACAGTCAGCAGTCAATAGTCAATAGTCAACCACCACTCAGTTTTTCTTCTCCCAACTCCAAAATCCCTAATTCTCCATCCTTGATATGAGAAGATAGACAATCGGACAGCAACGCCATAATAATCTACAAACAAGAGTTCTTGACTAATGACTAATGACTAATGACTAATGACTATTGACTAATGACTATTGACCAAACTTTAGGAATTCTTATGGAAACCAAAATTGCCAAAACTTTAGACGGAAAAGCTTTAGCGGAAAAAATTCAAGCAGAATTAGCTGACCAAATTAAGGAATTACAAACTAAAATCGGTCGTCCTCCAGGGTTAGCAGTGCTGATGGTGGGAGATAACCCAGCTTCTGCGGCTTATGTACGAAATAAGGAAAAATCTTGCGCTAAGGTGGGTATTGCTTCTTTTGGTAAACATTTCCCCAAAGAAACCACCCAAGAAGAGTTAGAAGCGGTGATTGCTGCACTCAATGAAGATGAACAAGTTGATGGTATTCTTGTGCAGTTGCCTTTACCAGAACATTTAGATTCTGTCAAGTTATTGCATCAAATTGCCCCAGATAAAGATGCTGACGGACTGCATCCAGTGAATTTAGGGCGACTAGTGAGAGAGGAAGCAGGGTTACGCAGTTGCACCCCCGCAGGAGTAATGCGGTTATTGGCAGAATATCACATCCCCTTGGCTGGAAAAAACGCCGTAGTCATAGGACGTAGCATTTTAGTAGGTAAACCTATGGCCTTGATGCTCTTGGCAGCTGATGCTACGGTGACTGTAGCCCACTCGCGATCGCAAGACCTCCCCAGTATCACCAAAAACGCTGACATTCTCGTTGTAGCCGCAGGTATCCCCGGATTAATTACTGCTGACATGGTGAAACCAGGTGCTGTTGTGGTAGATGTGGGGATAAATCGCATTACTGATCATAGTGGCAAAAGTCGCTTAATTGGAGATGTGGAATTTGCCGCGATCGCTAATGTCGCGTCCTATCTCACTCCAGTTCCTGGCGGTGTCGGCCCCATGACCGTAGCTCTGCTGTTAGAAAATACATTCGTCAGCTATTTGAAAGCAGCAAAGGAGAAAGGAATCTTAATTGATAAATGAAAAATTATGAAAATTAACATAACTCATCATTTATCATTTAACTTCCATAATTACTCAAGTATTAGTTAATCTTTTCGCTCCAGAGCATCTTAAAATTGTGACGTGTACGACAAACAGCCAAAAGCCAAAAATTTAAGGAATTATAAGGATGGTAGCAGCTGATAACCTTCAGAAGATGCCAGAAACAGCCTCATTTAACCTAGCCGCTTATCTACAAGAACGCAAAAAACTTTGTGAAGCTGCTCTCGATGAGTCTCTTCCTGTGATTTATCCAGAAAAAATTTATGAATCAATGCGCTACTCGCTATTAGCTGGAGGTAAGCGTCTGCGTCCCATTCTCTGCCTAGCTACCTGCGAAATGATGGGTGGGACAATTGAAATGGCTATGCCTACAGCTTGTGCGGTCGAAATGATTCATACCATGTCATTGATTCATGATGACCTGCCAGCAATGGATAATGACGATTACCGTCGTGGCAGACTCACCAATCACAAAGTTTATGGCGAAGATATTGCCATTCTATCTGGCGACGGCTTACTGGCTTATGCTTTTGAATTGGTTGCCCTTCGCACACCTGAAAGCGTAGCCAGAGAACGGGTATTACAGGTAATTGTTCATCTAGGGCGGGCATCAGGGGCTGCTGGCTTAGTTGGTGGTCAAGTAGTAGATTTAGAATCTGAAGGTAAATCTGATATTCCCTTAGAAACCCTCAACTTCATCCATAACCACAAAACAGCAGCCCTGCTAGAAGCCTGCGTTGTCTGTGGTGGAATTCTCGCTGGTGCATCACCAGAAGATGTGCAAAGACTCTCACGCTATGCCCAAAATATCGGTCTAGCATTCCAAATCATTGATGATATTCTCGATATCACCGCCACCCAAGAGCAATTAGGTAAAACCGCAGGTAAAGACCTTGTAGCCCAAAAAGTTACCTATCCTAGTCTGTGGGGTATCGAAAAATCACGCGCCAAAGCCCAAGAATTGATTGAATCAGCCTGTGCAGAACTAGAACCATTTGGGGAATCAGCACAGCCACTCAAAGCTCTGGCTCAGTTTATCACCAGCCGCAATCATTAAGATTTGTATCTGGAAAAATTCAAAATCAATAGTGGAGTGCTGGGTGCTGAGTGCTGGGTGCTGAGTAATCAATTTTTGAATTTTGAATTTTGTAGCTTGCTTCTCTTACGATGGCGTAAGCCTACCCGTAAGGGTATGCGTGAATTTTGAATTGAAGAGTAGCGACAGTGGATTTTGGGTTGCATCTCAATCTCAAACCAACACTAACTACTGCTAACTTTGACCAACCGAACCAAAAGACCATGCAGGACATAGGCGAAATTTTAGACAACCGGGTGCTACTGGTTGCCCTAGTAGCTTGTTTTTTAGCTCAAGCATTGAAGTTAGTAATTGAGCTAGTTCAACACCGCAAACTGAATGTCCGCGTTTTAGTAACGACTGGAGGGATGCCCAGCGCGCATTCAGCCTTGGTGACAGCTTTGGCAACCGGTGTAGGACAAACCCTGGGTTGGGCATCGCCTGACTTTGCCTTAGCCACAGTTTTTGCCATTATTGTCATGTATGATGCCGCAGGGGTGCGTCAAGCCGCCGGTAAACAAGCCCGCATCCTCAATCAAATGATTGATGAACTCTTCCATGAAAAACCAGACTTCAGCCAAGACCGCCTCAAAGAATTGCTAGGACACACACCTGTACAAGTCATAGCAGGTTCAGCTCTAGGCATCACAATTTCTTTATTGGCTAGGTCTTTATTAGTGATTAATCGGTAGTTAATGGTTGAAAGACAGGGGGCAGGGGAGGCAGGGGAGGCAGGGGGCAGGGGGGCAGGGGAAGCAGGGGAGGCAGGGGAAGCAGGGGGCAGGGGGCAGGGGGAGAAAAAACAATGCCCAATTCCCAATTCCCAATTCCCAATTCCCTATGCCCAATAACTTACTGTGCTGCTACAGTCGATCGCAATAGCGTTACTCTCCGGCTATCTACTAGCACAGCCGAAAAACCGCGATCGTTGAGTTTCCTTAATGCGTTGTAAGCTTCTTGTTGGTTAGTCGTGTAGACTGCTAGCAAATAGTGTCTTTGTCCATAGGATGCCAAACCAACTTTACTACCCATCGCTTGCTGTACACTATTGGCGAGTTCTGGACGATTGTAATAATCCACCAAAACAGCAAAACCTTCTCCTAGTGTTTGCGGATTATAGGTAATTTGGGGCGGTTGCTGCTGGGGCGACTGGGGTGCTTCCCCTGGTCTGGTGCTGATAATAGCCGACAACCCGACAATAGTTTGAATATACCTAGCCCAACGGTTAGCATCATCAATCTTGCGAAAACCCCCTATCCTTGTCACCGTATCCTTTAAATATTGACAGGTAGTGGTTTTAATTTCATTGGGTAAGGCGTTACGTAACTGCTTCTGATTTTCTGCTGTGGGTGAGACTACCAGTAACAGATACTCCCCAGCAGTGGGAGGCTGGCAAACAGGTAAAGGGTTTTGGGCTGTGGCGGAATTTATGCTCCCCATCAACCCCGCGATCGCTAGTCCACATACACTGGATAAAGTGGCAAATTTCTGCACAGAACTGGGACGCATAAGTAAGTTTTATTAAAATTTTTTAGCAATTAGTCAATAGTTCCTAGTCAATAGTAAACGACCTAATGACTAGTAACTAATGTACGGGCGGGTTTAACTAGAATATCCGTTTTTTAGGGTGAATATCTCACAGAACCCGCCCCTACTAACTAATTACTCAAGATACAGGAGCTAAAGATGCTAATGGATTGGGTATTGTTGCAGAAGGAGCTTGGAATTCTCCGGTAATCACGTATTCTAAGCGGAGTTTAAGCCAAGTAATAAATTGGGAATTGGTAGAAATAATCGCAGCTGCGGGTTGAGGACATTTAGCTTTGATATCAGCCATCTCCGGTGCTTCTAAAAAAGCAGGTTGTGCTACCAACCAAAAATCAATTTCTTTTTCTTGTTCGTGGTAGTGGCGAGTGCGTTCTTTCAGCACTTCCTCCATCGGCTCTTCTTGTAACAAAAAGCGTCGGCTAGCTAAAACGTAATAGTATGTTTGCATTGTCATCTTAATGATTACTAACTAATAATTTTAAAGCTAACCCTTACCGAATGCTGACTAAATAAGTGGGGCATGGGGCATTGGGCATAGGGAATTGGGCATGGGGCATTGAATAAATAACTGGGTATTAATTTTTCTCCCCCTGCACCCTGCACCCTGCCCCCCTGCCTCATCTAACTCTTGGGGGATTTCTTGAACCAAGAACTAAACGGACAACTTTTTGCTGCGGCTTCTGTAGAGACTTTACCGCCTGCTGTTAATTTTTCTAAAAACAGCGTGTTGTCAAAGTAATGTTCCAAAGAGATGATTCTCAAATCATCGGTGACATGAGCCACACTCAAGCCGATAATTTCTACTGTTTCGCCAGTTGGTGCATAATCTTTATACGCACCTTTGAAATGTCCCCAGTGTCGCCACTTGAAGGTTACTGTTGGGGGGCCAGAGTAAACTTCTAGCACTTCCCAGGGGAAACCTTGGGGAAATGTCGTGTGAAAGAGTTTAGCAGATGTTTCAAAGCTTTCTTCAGAAGCCTTGTAATGGTCAGAATCACCCATAAAGATGTTGTAAGTACCTTGGGCGGATACATCTGCGGCAGTGAACTCCTGACCCCCATTAGTAGTGATGCGAAACTGATCATTTACAACTGACAACCACTGCTGCGGGTTGGTTTTGAAAGATACCTCCATCTCAAAGGTTCTCACCAAATTCTGCACGATCGCTTCTAGCGAACCTTCAAGATGGTTACGTGTACTCTCTTTCGCTAGATTCTCCTTAGAACGAGTATAGTCTGGCGCAGTACCGTAACGCCACTCAACATTCGTACTTTCAGCAATAACGCTATCTCTGTCTTGTACCCAAAGCGGCAGTTCGTTAGATTGTGTTGCGCTCATAACCATTTAAAATTCGTAATTCACAATTGGGAAAATCATCAGCATGAGGTGTCCTGAATGTTCCAAACCACTTCTGAAACATTCCACCACACCAACAATTTTCGAGATTACGCAGTCACAACCCCTCTAAGGTAAAAGGCAAAATTCAAAAGTCAAAAACTCTTTAATTTTGAATTTTGAATTTTGAATTGATTACTCTCCTCGTATCGCTTGTTTCATTTCTCGGACGGCTCTTTCCATACCGACTAAGGCAGCGCGGCTAATAATGGTATGACCTATGTTTAGCTCTTCCATACCAGGCAATGCAGCCACAGGATATACATTCCAATAAGTCAAGCCGTGACCAGCATTGACGCGCAAACCCGCCTGAATAGCTTGTGAACATCCTTGAGCTAACAAGGTTAGTTCTTGACGACGACTGGTTTCGTCGCTGGCTTCTGCATATCTACCAGTGTGCAGTTCAATAAACTTTGCTTGCACCTTGACAGAAGCCTCTATTTGTGCAGGTTCGGCATCAATAAACAAGCTAACAGGAATGCCAGCACCCTGCAATTTATCGACGATATCACCTATTCTAGCAATTTGCCCGACTATATCTAAACCTCCTTCTGTAGTTACTTCTTCCCGCTTTTCCGGTACCAAAGTCACATAATCGGGTTTAATGTCAAGGGCAATTCCCAACATTTCTTCTGTAGCAGCCATTTCCAAGTTCAAGTGCGTCCGTACTGTCTGACGCAGTAAGCGTACATCCCTGTCTTGAATGTGCCGTCTATCTTCCCGCAGATGCACTGTAATTCCATCTGCACCAGCTAATTCGGCTAATACCGCCGCCGCCACCGGATCTGGTTCTACCGTCCGCCGCGCTTGGCGAATAGTGGCTATATGGTCTATGTTTACACCCAGTGTAGGCAACCCTAGTATCTCCCTATCCACAACAGAAATTTATCTTACCTGAAATTGTTAACAAAATTATTGCTCAAGAATGTTCAAATCACCATTCATAAGTAATGATTGAAGAGACAAGATAAACACAACAAAAATTTTTAACCTCATCATTAACTATATGTAAGCTATGTTAATGATGATTTTGGGTGAGTATAATGATGGGCTAAGTCCCAGTATGGGTAGTAGCAGGCAATCAAGGAAAAAATCACACCTTAGCCTTATGTGCTTACAATCAAACGTTTGTGTAAGCTTTAATCATAAAATAAATAATTTTTGTGGCTGAATCCTTTCTCGACAAGTTATTTAAATAGTTTTACTAAGTTAAGTGGAACGACTTGAAAAAATCAAACTATGTAAAGTAATGTAAAAAATGGAATCTAGTTCGTAGTAAGGACTTCAGTCCTCTAATAAGGACTAAAGTCCTCTCTACGAGACGCTTGCGCGAACACTACAAACGTTGAATTATCTAAACCGTTCTACTTACTAAAATTAGGGTATTTATTTTAAAGACTATGGCAGAATTGTGGACTTATTTGTTTAATGGTGGGCCATTCATACCACATGGACACTGTTATTTATGGAACACAGAATTAGTTTGGTTACATTTAATTTCTGACACAATCATTGCCATAGCTTATTATTCTATTCCTACGACACTTTTTTATTTTGTTCGTAAGCGGCAAGATTTGCCTTTTCATTGGATATTCTTATTATTTAGTGGGTTTATTGTCGCTTGCGGTACAACTCACATTTTAGAAGTTTGGACACTTTGGCATCCTACTTATTGGTTATCAGGATTTGTCAAGGCTTTGACAGCAGCTATTTCTTTACTCACAGCTGTAGAACTCATACCTCTAGTACCAAAGGCTTTAGCACTTCCTAGTCCGGCTCAGTTAGAACAAGCCAATCAACAATTACAAACAGAAATTAGTGAGCGTTTACTAGTAGAAGCAGAACTCAGAAGATATCAAAATCAGTTAGAAGAATTGGTGGCACAACGTACCAATGAAATTACTAAAACCAACGAGCAATTACATCAAGAAATTGCCGAACGTCAGCGTCTTTTAGAAGTTGTCAGAAACAGTGAAGAACGTTATCGTTATTTAGCTGATGCGATTCCTCAACTGGTATGGACTGCTAACGCTCAGGGAGAGTGTGATTATTTTAATCAAAATTGGTGTAATTACACTGGCTTAACATTGGAGGAGTCATTAGGTACAGGCTGGGTAGCAGCTTTACATCAAGATGATGTACAAAAGGCCTATGATGTCTGGATTAATGCTGTCAGTAGCAGCACTATTTACGAGAATGAATATCGGTTTAAACGTGCTGAGGATGGTTCTTATCGTTGGCAATTAGCGCGAGGCTTACCGCTAAAGGATCAACAGGGTTGTGTGGTTAAGTGGTTTGGTACTTGTACAGATATCCACGAGCAAAAACAAATACTAGAACAGCGAGCGCATTTACTAGAATTAGAGCAAGCAGCACGAGCCAAAGCCGAAACAGCCAATCGCATTAAAGATGAATTTCTCGCAGTTCTTTCCCATGAGTTACGCACACCCTTAAATTCAATTTTGGGTTGGTCTAAATTGTTGCAAAGTCAAAAGCTCAATCAAGCCAGAACATCCCAAGCACTAGCCACTATTGAACGCAATGCGATTTTGCAGGTGCAACTTATAGAAGATTTGTTAGATGTCTCTAGAATTTTGCAAGGTAAACTAGTGCTGAATATTACAAGAGTTAACTTGCAGGCTGTAGTTTCGGCTGCACTAGAAACTATGCGTTTAGCAGCAGAAACAAAGATGATTCAGATAATAACAGTCTTTGATGCAGATATTCAGTCAATTAGGGGTGATGCGGCTCGTTTGCAACAAGTAGTCTGGAATTTACTCTCCAACGCTGTAAAATTCTCCCCCCAAGGAGGACAAGTAGCTGTAAGACTAGAACAAATCAATGGAGTAGCTCAGATTACTGTTAGTGATCAAGGTAAGGGAATCAGTCCTGATTTTTTACCCTATGTTTTTGATTATTTTCGACAAGCAGATAGCAGTTCTACCAGAAAATTTGGTGGCTTAGGGCTAGGACTAGCAATTGTTCGCAAAATTGTAGAGATTCATGGGGGTACAGTCACAGCCGCTAGTCCTGGTGAGGAACGAGGGGCAACATTTACAGTGAGATTACCACTCTTTGCGGAAGATGAACCGAACACTACAGATGATAAAAATCACCTCTTGTTATCAAAATCTCTATCTTCACGGCTGGTTGGTGTCAAAGTTTTAGTGGTTGATGATGACCTTGATTCCAGAGATTTCTTAGCCTACATCCTAGAACAAGAAGGGGCTGAGGTGGGAGTTGCGGCTTCTGCATGGGAAGCTTTACAAATCTTAGCCCAGTCCCCATTAGATGTGTTAGTCAGTGATATCAGTATGCCTGACATGGATGGTTATATGATGATTCGAGAAATCAGGACTTGGGCGGAACAGGAGAACGGAACAATTCCGGCGATCGCTCTGACTGCCTTTGCCAGACAATACGATCAAGAACAAGCCCTAGCAGCTGGCTTTCAGATTCACTTACCTAAACCTATTCACGCTGAAGAATTAATTACCGCCGTGACTAGGTTGGCTGTGAAATGAAAAAGCAGGGGAGCAGGGGAGCAGGGAGAAAAATCACGCCACTTGCGGGTGTTAGCATACCCCTGTACCCCTCCAGCAAGCTACGCGCAGCGTCTCGTAGAGAAGCAGAACATAGTTCTGTACCTTTAGTTCCCCCTGCCCCCTGCCCCCTGCCCCCTGCCTCTTATGACTATTGCCGTAACTGATTTACTACCCGATCTAAGCCGACAGAATGAGCCGCTTTGAATAATAAGCGATCGCCTGCTTGCATAAATGTTTTTAATCTCTCCACTAATTCGCTATGGCTAGTAAAGCATTCGGAGGGGATACCTGCCGCACTTTTGGCGATAGTTGCGGCATCTTGTCCGTCAACTAACACTAGCAAAGCATCTAGTTTTAAATCTCGTACTGTTTCACCAACGCGTTGGTGTAATTGCAGCGATCGCTCCCCTAATTCTTTCATCGCCCCTAACACCGCAATTTTGCGCTTTCCTGGTGTGTCTGCTAATAACTGTAATGCTGCTAGCATGGCTTCTGGTGCAGCATTATAAGTCTCATCTAAAATTAATACATCATTGGGTAAGCTAAAACGCTGGGATCTACCAGTGGGCATATTGACATTTACGCCATCTTGTAATCTTGTCCAATCGATACCCAAAACTTGAGCCACGGCTAAGGCGGCTAGAAAATTTGTCGCATTGTGTCGCCCAGGTAAAGGTAGAGGTAGCTTGATCCCTCCCACTTCAATAGTTTCACTATCAATGATTTTTCCTTGAATGTCGCCACCATCCAAGCCATAGGTTAATACTTTCCCCTGCCAAACTTTGGCGGCTGTGGCTAATAACAGGGGATTATCATGATTGAGGATAGCAATACTATCTGGAGGCATTTCGGCTAATAACTCACATTTAGCCTCAGCGATCGCAGTTTCTGAACCTAACAACTCAATATGCGCTGTTCCTACATTAGTAATTACACCAATGGTGGGATGTGCAATGTGTGTGAGTTCGGCAATTTGCCCCCTTCCCCGCATCGCCATCTCAATGACAGCATAGTTGTGTTCGGGACTTAATTCTAAGAGGGTTTTAGGGACACCGATTTCGTTATTAAAATTGCCAAAGGTTTTGTGAACTTTCCCCTGTGTACTCAAAACGGCGGCGATCAGTTCCTTGGTGGTGGTTTTACCGACAGAACCCGTCACCCCAATCACCGGAATTTGAAAGCGATCGCGCCACCATCGCCCAATTTTTTGATAAGCCTCTAGAGTATTGTTAACCTGTAATACAGGCAATCCAGAGTTTTCATAGTCAAAATCGACGATAGCTGCGATCGCACCTTGAGCGATCGCACCAGAGACAAACTCATGTCCATCAAACTTTTCCCCTCGTAAAGCCACAAACACTTCACCAGGTTTAATGATGCGACTATCTGTTTGAATACCAATACTGACTTGAGCTAAATCAACCGTACTTAAATTTACAGGCTGGGCTAAAAGAACTTCTACTAGTTGAGTGAGAGTAATAGACATAATAATTCAAAATACTATCTTGAGAGTGCTGAGTGCTGAGTGCTGAGTGCTGAGTAGTGAGTGCTGAGTAGTGAGTTAAAAAATAAAATCTACCTTGTCTACCTTGTCTACCTTGTCTACCTTGTCCCCAATCCCCAATCCCTAGTCCCCAGTCCCCAGTCCCCCTATAAAAGTGTGCCAAAGCAGTTTAACTACTTTGGCACACTTAAGTATATATGCTATTTGAAATCGGTTAATGGTTAAAATTGCTATTCAGGGGTGAACCGAAAATTAAAGCAATCTCCAATCCCTAGTCAAGAATCCCCCAACTTATGCCTGATATTTGATTGCAGTTGCTTGTAAAATCTGTATTGCTAAATCACGAGAAATATCTAAAGCTTGATAAAAATCGTTCAAGAAATTTTTTTCTTCATCGGTTACTGAAGCTTCACCCAGAACTAGATCAGCAGATAACGCGAAGGCTGCTGTTCGTAATTCAGGGGATAAAGACTCTTTGGCTAAGTTAAATAAAGCGTTAAAGCCATCTTGCCAAAGAATATCTAAAATCCTGTGCAGTAACTTATGGATCGTATCTGGAGAATAACCTCTCAATGGCTTGGAACGCGAGAGTATATAGGAAATATGACGCTCTTGCTCATTAGTTAAATAACTATCTGACACTGTGGCCAGTAAAACAATTGCTGCAAAAGCTTCTGATTCGCCGAGTAATTCTGGTGTGGGAATTTCCGCGTCCAGAACTGTGTCTAGTAAATTCATGATAGTTGCTCCTGGATGGGGTGTCTCAATAGCGTACAGTCACCTTGACAGTTTTTAACCTAATCTGGCAACTTGCAACGCTGTGAGACTTCATATTTTAGTGTTCCCAGGATTTTTGGACAGTGAACACCTTGGCTGTATATGGTTTTAGCTAGATGTACAGCATCCGATGATGAATTTATCTATCGTTGCCCGGTTTTTTCAATAGTTTCAATAACTGCTAGCCCAATCCCTGATGCTGCAATTAGAAGTATAGCTGACAGCAAGTAGGCGTTGGTTAACATCCGAAGAGCTTCATCAAAGAAAATATAGGTGGTCATAGCTTCACCTTTTGAACTATGTGCTGCTAGTGTTGTTTATTTCTCCACCTGCGGAGTAGGAAATTCCGTTGATAAACTGCTAGCACTTGCATCTTAACAAAACTTTAGCTCGTCTACGAAAAGAATAAGATTTTTTCTTTCTGAAGATTCGATGAAAATAAGCTGAATTCGGTTGCAAAGAATACTGAAAAATTTTTTGTGGAGGATTTTTGAGGTTTAAACTACCCTTTGCATAACCTTGATCATGTTATTTCTAGCACGAAAGGTGTTTTCTTACCTGAGATAGATTAAATCTATAAAAACCTGATTTTAAAGAAAAATCCTGGTTTATCTTTCATTAGTTTCAGTAATTTTCCTGAAGCTTTTTTAATGAGAGAATATTAATATCACACAATTTTAATCAGTAAATAAAATTTAGGAATTTTTTTATATTATCCAGCTACAAACAGGAAGGGTAGATTGATGTTATTTAACCACTCACTATTCGATTAAGGAAAGTAAAGAGTATTTATGTATACTTAATAAGCTAAATTTTTTACTGTTTTAGATACTAGCAAAATCAAATTATTGCTTGTCAACCAAAAATAAAATAACGTGCATAAGACTTTTTACCACAGTAAATTTATCGCAACATATTTTTACATAAACACGATTAACAAGTATTTATATTGATATATTGTCTTTGATTCTCATAAAAAATTATCTCAAATTCTTTACATTACTTAATATATTGATTTGTCATGGATTGGTTATCAAAATTGCAACAACAGCGATCGCTGGCGGTGATTCGCGCACCCAAACTGGAACTAGGATTAGAAATGGCGATGGCTGTAGCAGCTGGGGGAATGAAGTTAATTGAAATTACCTGGAATAGCGATCGCGCTGGAGAATTAATCACCCAACTCCGTAGTCAATTACCCGAATGTACGATTGGGACAGGGACATTATTTAATGTGCAGCAATTGCAAGCGGCGATCGCAGCTGGGGCGCAATTTTTGTTCACCCCCCACGTTGATCCGGCAATGATTCAAGCAGCAGTAGCCGCACAAACACCTATCATCCCCGGTGCGCTAACCCCGACAGAAATTATTACAGCTTGGTCTTGTGGTGCTAGCTGCGTCAAAGTCTTCCCTGTGCAAGCAGTGGGGGGTGCTAGTTATATCAAGAGTTTGCAAGGGCCACTTGGTCATATTCCCTTAATTCCCACAGGGGGAGTCACCCTAGAAAACGCGTCAGCTATGATTCAAGCAGGTGCGATCGCAGTTGGGTTAAGTGGCGAGTTATTTCCTAAACAGTTAGTAGCACAAAGAGACTGGGATGCGATCGCCCAACTAGCCAGTAATTTACTCCGCAACTTAGCTGAATTTAACATAGACAATAGGAGCTAGGAACCTCATGTTCCCTGTTGCCTGTAAGGGACTTCCAACTTAAAAAATATACAATCGCTTGGGTAAGCAGGGGAGGCAGGGGAGGCAGGGGGAGCAGGGGGAGCAGGGGAGGAAGAATACAATGATCATATTTGCTCTGACCCATTGAATAATTGATTTTCAGGAAGTCCCTAGTACCAACTCATCCACATTCAGCCACCAGTTCAAAATTTATTTGGAATTTTGAATTGCTCTAACTTGTGGTGTTGTCCGTATACAGCCCACAATGATAACTTGTTAAGCTCAAAGATAAGACGACAATGCCATGATCATGTCCATACTACGCAAATTTACTGTTTTTCTTTTAGCTGTAAGTTTGTGCTTGACAACTGTCGCTTGTGGAGGCGGAAACCAAACCACCCCAACCAATCGCAACGTCAGCCAAACTGCTACACCCACTAAATTAAGTGACGGTCAATATCAAGTCCAACAAGCCACCTATGACGATGGTTCAGGGGAGTACACTTTATTTTTACTCAACAGTACACCTCCGACCTTTGCCACCGAAAACTTGCAAATGGCTAGGCTAACTGATGATGAAATCAAAGAAGGTAAGAAAACTTATCTCAAAGTAGACAAAGGACAACCAGTTTTATATTTGACAGAAGACTTTAAAATTGAGTACGTCCACAACGTCACCGAAAACAGAACTAACCCCAGCACCGGACAACAAGAAACCGTCGTAGTTCGTCGAGAAAGTGGTTTTTGGGCCCCCTTTACTGGTGCGTTAGCTGGTCAAGCAATAGGTAGCTTATTGTTTAGACCCCAATATTATGTACCTCCTGTATATCAACCAGGCGCAGGATTAATTACTGGCTACGGCGGTTATGGTACAACCTACGACCAAGCCGTTAATAGTTACCGCACCCGCTATAATTCAGCACCAGCAGCCGTGAGAAATCGCACTGCTTTTAGAACCACAGGGACAATCAGAAGATCATCTGGTAATTCTACTGTCCGTTCTACAACACGCACCAACCGACCCTCTGGTTCAGGTTTTGGTACCAGCACCTTAAGATCCTCTGGTAGATCAACTACCACCAGACGCAGCCCCAGCAGCAGCAGTTTTGGTAGTGGTCGTTCTCCAGCCCGTCGTAGCACAGGTTTTGGTAGTAGAAGACGCTAATTAATTGCGAATGTAATACTGAGTTGCAATTAAATTTTGGAGTAGGGATTTGGAATATTGATTCTGAAAAACTTCTCTGTTGATGTTGTTGAAATCAACTGAATAAAATTGAAAACTATAGGGGCATCTAGCCCCTTTTTTATATTTGACTCTATGACAAATAGTAGCGATCGCTAACACCCCTCTGATGTTTCGTGTAATGATGATCACCTATTCCCGCAAGGAGGCTCACACTGAACCTGTACTCAGGTCAGTGTCGAGACGGCAGTTGCTACAAGTCGGGAAACCCGCCCAACGCACTGCCTCATGAATTGCGGGTTAAAAACGTAGGCGCAAGCCTTCCCGAAGGGTAACGTTCCCACTTCCTCAACAACCGCAGGTTGTTGAGGAAGTGGGAACAGTTGAGTTTTTAACAAATAAATCTTTGATGCAACACGACTGTTTTGATGTATTATGTTCACGCGTGATTAGGTCGAAGTCATGGAACAAGTGTTGACGCTAGTTTGCAAACTCAACCCCTCTCAAAAACAAGCAGAAGAAATCGAATTGGTGCTGAAAGCTTTTGAGTCGGCGTGTAACTATGCCAATCAAAAAGTTAAACCTCAGATAACCAGCAAGACCACTATTCAAAACATGGTCTATAACGAGATTCGTGCTTTGTTTGGGTTAAGTGCAAGTTTAGCTGTTCGTGCTTGCGCCAGGGTTGGGGCTAATCGCAAAACTGCCAAACTAAAAGACAAGCCAGTTAAAGTATTTAAGCCAACATCGGCTGATTATGATGCCAGAATTTTCTCGTTTAGAGAGAAAGACTGGACTGTTAGCTTGACTTTAATGAACGGCAGGGAACACATCAAAATTGATGCTGGTAATTATCAAAGAGGTAAATTAAAAGGTAGAAAACCAACATCAGCACAACTATGTAAACATCGTGACGGTAACTACTACATCCACATTCAAATTAAAGACAAAACACCAGAACCAATCAAATCTACGCCACTTGCTACAACCGGGGAAACCCCGGCAACGCAGTGGCTCAATAATGTAATTGGTGTTGATTTTGGTCGTCGTGACATTGCTGTAACTAGCAATGGTGATAAGTGGGATGGAAAGCAAATCAACGATGTTAGAGATAAATTTTCTAGAGTAAGAAGTTCTCTCCAGAAGAAAGCCACGAAAGGCACAAGGTCTACTCGCCGCAGGGCAAGACAGATTTTGCAACGGTTGTCGGGCAAGGAGAGAAGATTTCAACAGTGGCTAAACCACAACATTAGCAGGTCTATTATTCAGGACGCATTAAAAAATAATGCAGCAGTGGCAATTGAAGACTTAACAGGCATTCGTAAAAGAACTAATCAAAAACCAAGGAGTAAAACAGAACGTAGACGTTCTAATTCTTGGTCTTTTTATCAGTTAAGGTCTTTTTTGGAATACAAAGGTGTTCAGTTTGGAGTAGAAATAATTGCTGTTCCTCCAGCTTGGACAAGTCAAGCTTGCCATCAATGCCTACAAATTGGACTGCGTTCTGAAAAGCGTTTCAAATGTACTAATGAGGCTTGTTCTTGGAGTGGTGACGCTGATTTAAACGGAGCAAAGAATATTGCTGCTATTGGGGTGAATTTTGTAAACTCGCCCAGAGGCTCGAAGTGTTTATGCTGTGAACTCAGCGTGGATAGTTCAGGGCTACTAAAAGCCTACACCGCACCTGTAATCAGGTCGGTGTAGGTAGTTTACTAGCTATATCTGGACGACGAAGCACGCCGGAAATTACTGGGAGGATGAAATAAATGTGTAGTAGACAATACAAGGCACGTAAAACATTTAGCAAGTCCTCCGATACACCAGCGTCAAATCCGTTGGAATTACGCCCCTTTGTCGTCCAGCCCCGACCACAAACACCAGAGTTACAGGCTCAGGAAGAGAAATTAGCACATTCTGATAGTTTGTTGAGGAATATATCAACTTTTCGTCCAGGCTATGAACCACCGCCACCACCACGTATTCAGACTCAGTTAACAATTGGTGAGCCAGGGGATAAATATGAGCAAGAAGCAGATCGGGTAGCAGCAGACGTAGTGCAAAGAATTAATGCACCTCAAATGTCTCCGGTTCAGCGATCGCAAGTTATAGAAGATGAAAATGAGCTGCAAGCGAAACCACTGGTACAGCGTATGTCGAATGTAGGTAGTATGGCTGCACCGCCCGATTTAGAAGCATCAATCCAAGGGTTAAGGGGTAGTGGACAGCCACTAACAGACAGTATCCGAGAACCAATGGAACAGGCATTTGGGGCTAATTTCAGTGGGGTGAAAGTCCACACAGATTCTCAATCTGACCAATTGAATCAATTAATTCAGGCAAAAGCTTTTACCACAGGGCAGGATATCTTTTTCCGGCAAGGCGCGTACAACCCCAGTAGCAATGGAGGACAAGAGTTAATTGCCCATGAGTTAACTCACGTTGTGCAACAGAATGGAGGTGCAGTACAGAGATCACCGCAACCCTCAGAGCAAAACGCCTCAATGTCGTTTACAGCTAACCCTGAACACTCCATTCAACGTCACCCCGTACACTGGGAAAGGTCTCAAGACGTGCAGAACTTCCTCGGTGTCAACCCTGGTTGGGCATTTTTCGGTAAGACAAAACTAGGAAGATGTCAAAAAGCGATCCGTGAGTATCAAAGTCTCCCAGAAGATGGATTTGCTGCCAGAAAACAAAAATTGACTGCGATCGAAAAAGAACTGGTGGCATGGCAGGCGAAGTATGGAGTTACCAAAAAAGATAGTGAAGCAGCACGGCTAATTCCGGTCATACAGAAGATGGTCAACTATGAGAGAGAAGAAATCGATTTATCAGAACAAAGAGCATCCGGAAAAATAGACCCAGATAAACCATCTTCATGGCGGCAGGCGCGAGACTTTCCCACTAATGCTGAATACGAGATTACATTTAGAGCTTTAATGAAGTTAAATCTCGGAAAAACAGGGATAGATGTTCCTAGATTGGGAGAGATGGATGCACAGGATAAAAAGAGTTTTCAACAGGCAACACCAGACGCTGTATGTAATTACGCAAATACCGGTGCAAATATATCTGCTAGCCGCAGTTTTCAATTTACAAATCAGATAGCAGCTAAGTCTTCATCAAAAGGCAAATCTAATTTGATAGTGGTGCAAGTTATACGTCCCGGATATGGAATCGATGTAGAGCAGAATGCTTACAATGAGGAGGAGCGACTAGGTATTGATAGTGGCATCACAGAAAAAGATAAGCGGAAAGCCAGAGAGGCTAAAGAGATAGCAACGCTGAAAAATCCGCCAGAACTGATTCTTGGCTGGGTAGAATTTCCGACAAATGTCATAAATGAGGCAGGTAGTGTAGAAGAGGCGGTGCGAAATAACTTGATCAAATTCGTATTTAACCCTGCCTATGGCAAGGGGGAACTGGGGAAAGACTTACCAGAACTCAGTGAGATGAAAAACTTTGTTGAATTGGTACTGATGTGGGCAACATACTTACGAACCTGAGTCGCTAAATGCACCTTTATGAGCGATCGCCCTTCCCGTCAGCTTGCTAAATTAAAATCATATCGCAGCCTTCAGGAGCTATGAACGCTACAACTACCCAAACACTAAGCTTAGAAGAGTTTCTCAAGCTCCCAGAAACAAAACCAGCTAGTGAATATATCAATGGTGAAATTTGGCAAAAACCTATGCCAAAAGGCAAGCATAGCCGCTTACAAATCAAGTTCTGCACTAGTATTAATGATGTAGCAGAAAACCAAAAGATTGCTTATGCGTTTCTAAAATTGCGATGTAGCTTTGGTATTCGCTCAATAGTTCCTGATGTAGCAGTATTTCTGTGGTCACGTATTCCATTTGAGCCTAACGGAGAACCACCCAACGATTTTTTACTATTTCCCGACTGGACAATTGAAATACTTTCTCCAGAACAGAGTTCTAACCGAGTCATTGGTAATATTCTTTACTGTTTACAGCATGGTAGCCAACTAGGTTGGTTAGTAGATCCAGAGGATCGCTCAATTGTGGTTTTCCGTCCTGAGCAACAACCTGAACTTCTGCAAGCAGAAGACTTCTTACCTGTTTTACCTGAAATTCCACTGACGCTAACTGTCAATCAAGTTTTTGCATGGCTAAAAATGGGTACTTAAGGCTAACCACTGAAATTATGCAGCCATGACAGCGATCGCTTCTTTTATAAAAAATCATATCAATGGAGGCGATCGCTATTTGTGCATCTGCATTTTATTTCTTAGGGCGATCGCCTGGGGGACGAGATGGAACACCCAACGCCTCAATTAATTGTTGTTCACTCACACCCAATTTAGCTGCTGCACCTTTGAAATCAGGACGGGGAGGGGGGCCTGATGGTCGTTCAGAGGGTGGATTTTCGGGGACTCCTAAAGCTTGTTTTAATTGAGTTTCGCTGACTCCTAATTTTTGGGCTGCTGCGGCAAAATTGGGAGGCTGGCGATCGCCTGGAGGTTGGGGTGGAACACCCAAGGCCTCAATTAATTGTTGTTCACTCACACCCAATTTAGCGGCTGCACCTTTGAAATCAGGACGGGGAGGTGGGCCTGATGGTCGTTCAGAAGGCGGATTTTCGGGGACTCCCAAAGCTTGTTTTAATTCGGCTTCACTCACCCCCAGCTTTTGCGCCGCCGCCGCAAAATCAGGTCTAGGTGGTCTTTGTTGTTGATTTGGTGTTGGCGAATTTTGGGCTACTGTCGTAGATTGATTAGCGATCGCTGTATTAATAGCGATTAAACCAAAAGTCCCAATAGCTAACGGTAAACTAGCAGTGATGAAAAGCCGCTTAATACGCATAAAACCCTTCCCTGAAGATAAATTTCGTGTGGTCTATGCTTCGATTAAGCCAACTCAAAATTACAGTTTTATATTCTCTTAAATTACAGTTTTGTCATCATCCAAGAGTGCCAATTAATTCACCATAGAAGAGAATAGAAATATTTATACTAATCCGACTTGATTAGTGAAATTACTTACTTAGGGAGG
>NZ_PJIZ01000041.1 GCF_021596505.1 Nostoc sp. CMAA1605
CATCGTCTGAGGGAATTTATGGGACGTTTAGAGTTAAGATTTGGGGCGTTTGATTTTATTGTCACACCAGATGGAGAACACATTTTTTTAGAAGTGAATCCTAATGGTGAATGGGGAATGTTGGAGAGAGATTTAGATTATCCCATTGCAGATGCGATCGCAGAAACTTTAGTGAGTAATTTCCCAATATAATTATGAGCGTATTAATTATCACCCATAGCCAAGATAATGAGAGTATTTCTCTGGTAATGCAAGCCATCAAAGCACAAGGAGGTAAAGCATTTCGCTTTAATACAGATAGATTTCCGACAGAGGTGCAGTTAGATGTTTATTATGGTGATGGTAAAAAATGTATCCTCACTGCTGATGAGCAAAGCCTCGATTTAGACGAAGTATCGGCGGTTTGGTATCGACGCATCGCCATAGGTGCAAAGATTCCCAACACAATGGATAAACAACTACGCCAAGCTTCTATCCAAGAGTCTCGCGTCACCGTTCAAGGAATGATTGCTAGTATTAAAGGTTTTCACCTTGATCCTTTACCTCATATTCGTCGTGCTGATAATAAACAATTACAACTGCAAGTAGCCAGGGAAATCGGCTTAGATACACCACGCACATTAACGACAAATAACCCCGTTGCAGTGAAACAATTTGCCCAAGAATGTCCGCAAGGGATGATTAGCAAAATGCTTTCTTCCTTTGCAATTTACGATGAACAAGGACAAGAACAGGTAGTATTTACAAATCCAGTCTCAGCAGCAGATTTAGATCATTTAGAAGGCTTACGTTTTTGTCCGATGACGTTTCAAGAAAAGGTAGCTAAAGCCTTAGAATTGCGGATTACTATCGTGGGTAAACAGGTATTTGCGGCGGCGGTTGATTCCCAAGCTTTGGATAAGGCACAATACGATTGGCGTAAACAAGGCGTGGCTTTACTTAATGCTTGGAAACCCTATACTTTACCCCAAGACATAGAAGAAAAGTTGCTGAAATTAATGGCTCACTTTGGGTTAAATTATGGGGCAATTGATGTGATTTTAACTCCTGATCAGCGTCACGTATTTTTAGAAGTTAATCCCGTGGGAGAATTCTTTTGGTTGGAACGTTGTCCTGGTTTCCCAATTTCTCAAGCGATCGCACAAGTGTTATTATCTCAATCTGGTGCATGACACAATAATTACTCATTATGGCTGATGTGAATTTAGTTTCGCCTGCTGATTCTCCCAATCATCCCCAGAAAATCACTAATCCAGATTCTCTGCACCTCGCTACGCCTAACGAGTTTCTACCACCGATTAGTAAATGGACAACTTTAGGCGGCGTGGTACTGCTGGGGATTTTTGCGGTGAGTATTGCCTTAGCGGGTGTACTCAAGTACAAAGTCACCATTAAAGCACCAGCAACGATTCGTCCTAGTGGAGAACTGCGTCTGGTACAATCTCCCATTGAGGGGACAGTTAAAGATATTACTGTGCAAGTTAATCAAAGAGTGAATCAAGGTGATATCATCGCCATCATTGACGATCGCAGACTGCAAACGCAAAAACAGCAACTATTAATCAACATTCAGCAAACTAGACTGCAACTATCGCAAATAGATGCTCAAATTATAGCTTTAGATCAGCAAATTACCGCCGAACAATCCCGACGCGATCGCAATATTGCATCCATCCAAGCCGAACTCAACCGCAACCGCAGAGACTTAGAGAATAGACAAGTAACTTCCGTCACCCAAGTTGATGAAGCTAAAGCCAATCTCCAGCAAGCGCAAAAAGAGATACAAAAAAGCCAAGCACAGTTAAAATCTGCCGAAGCATCTCTAAATTCTAGTGTAGCTTCTTTAAAAGCCGCTAAAGCGAAACGAGATAGATATCAACCCTTAGTACAATCTGGTTCACTTTCCCAGGATCAATTTCAAGAAGTACAGTTAGCAGTAGAACAACAACAACAACTGCTAGCAGCACAACAAGCCACCGTAGAAGAACGTCAACAAAGCATCCTGCAACAACAACAAGCCGTAGCAGCCGCCGCAGCGAGACTCAAAGCCGCCTATACAGGCTTAAATCCCAGTGACGCAGATGTCACAATCACCCAAGAAAGAATTGCCAGCGAAACAGCCAGCAGTAGAATTAGTTTGGCGAAATTCAATCAAGAACGACAACAACTCATTCAACAAAAACTCGAAATTCAAAAGCAAGCCAGTAGTAACCGCCAAGACCTGATGCAAATTAACCGCGATATTGCCAATACAGTCATTCGTGCCACTGCATCAGGTATAATTCAGGAATTGAAACTGCGAAATAATGCCCAAATAGTGCGTTCTGGGGATACCATAGCCCAAATTGCACCCAGTCAATCACCGTTAGTAATTAAAGCACTAGTTGGTAATCAAGATATTCGGAAAGTGGAGAAGGGACAGCAAGTGCAAGTGCGTCTTTCTAGCTGTCCTTACACCGAATACGGCACTTTAAAAGCCAAAGTGCAAACCATTTCCCCAGACACCATCTCAGCCGAAGATCAAGGTGGCAGCACAGGCACTTATCAAGTTACCATCCAGCCAGAAACACAAGTCTTAACAGCAGGCGATCGTCAATGTGTGATTCAATCTGGGATGGAAGGTAGAGCTGATATTATCTCTTCTGAAGAAACAGTGTTTAATTTTATTCTCAGAAAAGCCAGATTATTGACTGATGTGTAGTAGAGGTTGAAATCTCTTTCAACCCGTCTGATTGCATAAAAATACGGTGACAAACCTAAGCCATTAATGAACATTAAAATAAACTAACCCTGATATCCTAATTAACATCTTGTGTAACTTATACCAATTCGCAATTCGCAATGGACTTCGTCCCGCTTCGCTAACGCAATTCGCAATTAAGAAAGTCAGATACCATCTGGGTTTCAAGCTTTGCATCTGTTGCTTAATTTTGGAGAATTGGTATTACTTTCCAACCTAACCCCCAACCCCTTCCCTACAAGGGAAGGAGAGCAAAGTTTATTTTAAATTGGTATAACCCAGTCCCAAATCCCCAGTCCCCAATATATGCCACGCGCCGTTGCTACTAGTAGTTCCAATCAAACCAAAGCCACAGTCACCACCAAACTCTGGCTGCTGCTAGTGGGAGTTAATCAATATCAGGATACACAACTGCCATGTCTGCGTTATGCCGCAGTTGACTGTCAAGCCTTAGCAGAAGCTTTGACAGCAGCAACTCAAGAACAATTTATCCAAAAACAAATCAATATTTACCATGATTTTGCGACAGAATTACCACTGTTAACTAATATTCGCACTCGCTTACAACAAATTACATCTACGGCTCAAGCCACAGATACAATTTTATTTTATTTTTCCGGTCACGGAATGTTACAGCCACAAACACAACAAGCATTTTTGTGTTTAGCAGATACCCAAAAAGATAACTTAGAAAATACAGGTTTAGCCGTTTCAGAATTATTAGAACTTTTAAGTAATAGTGGCGTACAAAATCAGATAATTTGGTTAGATGCTTGTCATAGTGGTGGGATGACATTACGGGGTTTAAATCCCACGCCGCAATTATTAGCGGTTTTACAACAACGCGCCGCTAAAAGTAAAGGTTTTTATGCTTTACTATCTTGTGATACAGAGCAGCTATCATGGGAATTTCCCGAACTGGGACATGGTGTATTCACATATTATTTAATGCGGGGACTGCGTGGGGATGCGGCTGATCAGCAAGGGGTAATTTCGGCTGACGGCTTATATCGCTACGTTTATCACCAAACCCTACAATATATAGATAAAACCAACCAACAACTAAGATTAATTAACCAACAAAAACGCGGTAAAGGTGATACAGAACTGTATAGTGAATATCCCCTACAAACGCCAAAACGCATCGTCGAAGGGATTGGGGAATTAATTATCGGAAAAATTCCGGCGATCGCTGTATCTATTTCCACTAGAAAAGCCTTAGTCATTGAAGGTATCATCGGTTCACAAATAGCAATAGATTTCAGTAAAGTTTTGGGTGGTGCGGGTGCTTTTGAATTAGCATATTTACCCCGCACAACTAATACTAATAATCAAGAAATCCGCGAAGCCATCAAAGAATGTTTATTTTCTACCAATCAAACACAAAAATATCAAACAGAAGAAGCTATCACTGTCTTGTTATATCTGCGGGGACGACTAGAAGAAACCCCCACAGGAGAAGCCGCATTAGTTTTATTAGATGATATTTGGTTGAGTCGTTCTTGGCTCAGACAACAATTGCGTCGTTCAGCCGCTACACAACAAATTATTATTTTAGATTGTCAAGTTGGAACACATCAGATATCTTTGCCAGATTGGATAGAAGACTTACAATTAAACTCCGCCACCGGACAATGTATCATCGCTGCAACTAGTCCCAAAGCCAACCCAGAATTTTTTGCCCAAGGACTCATCGACACCTTAAAAATAGCTTCCACCGCCAATGGTTTATCAGTAGCAGCGTGGATTACACAATTACAAATTCATCTAGCCACACAACCACAAATCACCCCCATTCCACCCCTACAAATTTGGTTATCAGCAACACAAGGCGTAATTGAAATCATCCCCGCCACCACCAGCGCACACAACCAACAAAAACCCACAGCCTTAGATTTAAAAATTTGCCCTTATCGGGGGTTAAAAGCTTTTAGTGAAGAAGATGCTCAGTATTTTTACGGTAGAGAATCCCTAACGCAGCAATTAATAGCACACATTACCCACCACTCATTTTTAGCCGTAGTCGGTGCATCAGGTAGTGGGAAATCCTCCGTAGTCCAAGCCGGACTCACAGCACAACTACGTCTAGGAAAACAAATCCCCAATAGCGACTCCTGGTTAATTAAAACCATCCGTCCCGGCGCACGCCCCCTAGAGGCCTTAGCGCGACGCTTAGGGGACGTGAAGGCAGGGGGGCAGGGGGGCAAGGGAGCAGGGGAGGCAGGGGGAGCAGGGGAGGCAGGGGAGGCAGGGGAGGCAGGGGAGGCAGGGGAGGCAGGGGAGGAGATGGAAGAAAGAGCAATGCCCAATGCCCCATACCCAATGCCCAATGCCCAATGCCCCATGCCCCATGCCCTCCTTTTAGAAGCCATGCTTTACCAGGGAGTGGAAGGCTTTGTGTATTGGCTGCGGAGTCGTCCAGAACCGGTGGTGGTGTTAGTAATTGACCAATTTGAAGAATTATTTACCCTTGCACCCACTGAAGATAGACAGCGATTTTTAGAATTAGTCTTGGGTGCGATCGAGTACGCCTCTGATAAATTTAAGTTAGTGCTGACCTTAAGAGCCGATTTTATTGCTCCTTGCTTGGAAGTACCTAAACTCGCTAATTTATTGCAGCAGTCTAGTGTATTAGTTCCACCCGCTTTAAGTGATGACGACTACCGCCGTGTGATTATTAACCCCGCCGAACAAGTGGGTTTAAAAGTCGAGTCAGGACTAGTGGAAATTCTGCTGCAAGATTTAAACCACTCGGCGGGAGATTTACCCCTATTGGAATTTGTCTTAGAACAATTATGGGAATACCGCCAAAGTGGAGAACTGACGCTGACAGCTTATCAACAACAAATTGGCGGAATTAAAGGCGCACTGGAACGCAAAGCCGAGGAAGTTTACAAAAATTTAGACCCACAAGCGCAAGAATGTGCAAGATGGATTTTTTTGTCACTGACGCAATTAGGCGAAGGCACAGAAGACACCAGACGCAGGGTTTTGAAATCTGAGTTAGTCGTCAAGAAATATCCTGATGAACTGGTAGAAAGAACACTCGCAGCATTAACGGCGGCGAAATTAGTCGTGGTGAATTTAGAAGAGGGACTGGGGACTGGGGACTGGGGACTGGGGACTGGGGATAAGGTAGAAATTCCCGCCTCCCCTGCCTCCCCTGCTCCCCCTGCCTCCCCTGCTCCCCCTGCCTCCCCTGCTCCCCTGCACCCCTGCACCCCTGCCTCCCCCGTTACCATTGAAGTAGCGCACGAAATCCTCATTCGCCACTGGTCAACGTTGCGCTGGTGGTTGGAGGAAAATCGTAGTAGACTGCGATCGCAGCGTCAAATTGAGCAAGCCGCAGCTCTTTGGAAACAAAATCATGAGCTGTCAGATTTTTTATTACAAGGTGTTCGTTTAGCGGAAGCTGAGGAAATCTATGTTAAATACACAGATGAATTATCTGTAGATGTCCAAAATTTTATTGCTGCTTGTTTAGATGCTCGGCAACAACAACAATTAGAACAGAAAAAACGTCTCAGACAAGCACAAAAAGCTATAGCTGTGATCAGCGTTTTAGGAATTGCTGCTAGTGGCTTTGGTGGTTTAGCCTATACACAACAACGCGCCGCCCAATTAAGAGAAATAACTGCTTTAAATTCTGCTTCTGAGGCGTTTTTGTTATCTCATCAACAATTAGAAAGTGTCATATCTAGTATCAAAGCCCGACGCGCACTCAAACGAGTTTTTGCACCTGCTGAAGATATCCAAATCACCACAGCCGCAACTTTTCAACAAGCTATGGCGCGCACTCAGGAAATTAATCGTTTCCTTGGTCATCAGCAACAGGTAAACGCCATAGTTTTTCACCCCAATGGACGGATTTTAGCTTCTGCTAGTGATGACGGTACAATCAAAATTTGGTCTGAAGACGGTCGATTAATTGAGAATATTATTACACCATCAAGATTAACCGCGATCGCTTTTAGTCCTAACGGTAAATATTTGGCTGTCTCTAGTGCTGATTATAGTCTAAAAATCTATGCTTTTGATGCTAGATGTTTATCCCAAAGATGTATCAATCTCATCCAGAATCTTCCGGCTCACACCAATGTGATCACTGATATTATTTTTAGTCCAGATAGTTCGATGATTGCTACATCTAGCTTCGATTCCACTATTAAATTATGGCGATTTGACGGGAAATTAATTAATAGTTGGATTGCTCATAATGGTTGGGTGAATTCTATCACATTTAGCCCAGACGGTAAAATAATTGCCTCTGGTGGCGAAGATAAATTATTAAAACTTTGGCGCACAGATAACGGTAAATTAATTAAAACTTTGCCTGGACACACAGCCAGTGTTACCTGTGTACAGTTTAGTCATGATGGTAAATACTTAGTTACTGGTAGTCGTGATCAAACGATTAAATTGTGGAATGAACAAGGCAAACTCATGCAAACTTTGCTCGGACACAATAACCAAGTAAACCACATTGATTTTAGCCTCAATAGTCAACTAATAGTTTCTGCTAGTGCTGACAAGACTATTAAACTTTGGCGATTAGATGGTAAATTAATTAAAACTATCTCTGGACACGGTGAACAAGTTCAAGATGTAAAATTTAGTCCTGATGGTAAATACATTGCTTCTGCTAGTAGAGATAAAACTATTAGACTCTGGCAAATAAAATCTGAGATGACATCAGCTTTAAATAATGTGCAGGATTTACAATTTAGTCCAAACGGTAAAACTTTTGTTTCTGCTGGCTGGGATGGTAAAGTTACTATTTGGCGCAGAGAGAAAATTGTCAATGCGTCACAATTAACTACATTTTTCGCTCATCAAGATATAATTCAAGCTATTAATATTAGTCCCAATGGTAAACTATTGGCAACAGCTAGTGCTGATAAAACTGTTAAAATTTGGGATATTCCAACCAAAAAATTACTCCAAACATTAAAAGGCCATCAAGATAGAGTTACCAGCATTAGTTTTAGTCCTGATAATCAGACAATCGTTTCTGGAAGTGCTGATAAAACTATCAAAATTTGGCAATTATCCAATGGTCAATTGCTGAGAAATATTACAGGACACCAGGATGTAGTAACTAGTCTGAATTTTAGTCCCAATGGTCAAATATTAGCGACAGGTAGCGACGACAAAACAATAAAAATTTGGCAAGTTACTGATGGTAAACTTTTGCAAAATCTCCAGGGACATGGTTTAGCGATCGCCTCTGTCAAATTCAGCCCAGATGGTAAAATATTAGCCTCGGCCAGTTGGGATAATACCATCAAAATTTGGCAAATACCAGACGGCAAATTAATGCAAACCCTCACCGGACATACAGACGGTGTAACTAGCATCACTTTTACAACAGATAGCCAAATTCTCGCTTCTGGTAGTGCTGACAATACCATCAAATTTTGGGATATTGCAAACGGTAAATTACTCACCACACTTTCAGGAAATTCCGAGAAAGTGAATAGTGTGAGTTTGAGTCCTGATGGTAAATTACTCATCAGTGGTGGCGAAAACTCTGGGGTAACGCTGTGGAATTTAGATTTAGATAACTTGATGCAGCAAGGATGCTCCCGCATTCATAATTATCTTGAGCATAACAGCAATATTAGCCCAGGCGATCGCACCCTTTGTAATTAAAGCGACTGTTGAAAAGTTTTGATAGCATCTACATGATTCACTATGTTAATGCAACGTAATAATAACTCTAAATCTATCCCTTTCACTTCTTCACTCTGAGAAACTTTTTCATAGTAAGTTCCAGTGTCATCTACACGCAAATGATAGACATCTAAAACCCCATCTTCCCAAAGCCAAACTTCGGGAATCTTCAGCCGCTTGTAAGCCTCTAGCTTATTAATACCACCACTAGAAAACACCACCTCAATCGCCAAATCAGGACGTACTTTCCCAGGAGCAAGCTTATAAGATTCGTCAGCCTCTCGTTTAACAGCACCAGATTCACTTTCTAGCGTCATTGAGCCGGTAGGAGTAAAATCAAACCCTGCTATAAGTAGATAAAGTTCTAATAACGCACCAATTCTTTCCTTAACAGTTTCGTGGTCTTCTCCTAGCCTTCTCCTAATCTCCAAAACGCCATCCAGAAAAGACAACCGATAGCCTGGACGGTCTAACAACCCCTCAACTGCTTTGAACTCTCTCCAAGTCATTCCCTCAAACAACAGGGGTGATTCTTTTGCGGTTGTAGCGATGATGGTTGCTGGTGTCATGTTAGTCTCCAGTCGGATTCGCTGCGGAGGGCAATTTACCAATTGTAATTCCAATTTTAAAAAATCTAAAATCCTCAAGGGACTTCCAGATAAAAAAATATCCAAACTGTAGGGTGCGTCAGTGCGAGAAAACCTAACTATACCAAGAGATTATTCATACTGACGCACCCTACTAAGCTGTTTATTTGGGATAACCTATTTTTTGGTGTTCCCAAATGGTTTATCCCTTGTAGGTGCAGTCAATCCAAAATCCGTCTTGAAAAGTTTCCTACGGCGGGAAACCCGCCTACAGAACTTTTCGCAAAATCTAAAATCTAAAATTAGTTGACTCATCCCTACAAATAGATATAAGATTGCCCTAGATAGAAGGGGAGTAGCTACTGGCATAAAATTCGCCAGTACATCTGAATCAACACACTGGCGATGAGCCTGGTTCAGATGACAAATAACAAAGATTTGGTAGCGAGACCTTCACTAAGTTCACAAACAACACTTGTGAGCTTGGTGGGGTCTTTTGGCATTCATCAAGCTCACATGACACACGATTATTCAGGAGCTTGAGAGAGTGCTAGCAGCTTTTACCGCAGGTTTATTACTAATTACAGTTTCAGAGTTAGGCGATAAAACATTTTTCATCGCCATGATTTTGGCAATGCACCACTCACGAAGATTGGTATTTGCAGGCGTAGTAGCTGCCTTAGCCGCCATGACTGTCCTTTCAGTGTTATTTGGTCAAGCGGCTTCATTATTGCCCAAAATTTATATCCATTACGCTGAAATTGCTTTATTTATCGCCTTTGGCTTAAAGCTGTTGTACCAAGCCATGAAAATGACGGCAAAAGCCGAGAAAGCTGAAATGATGGAAGAAATTGCAGAAGCTCAAGCCGCAGTCGAAAAAGCAGAATTGCAGCTACCCAAGCAAAAAACACCCTTATCAATTTTGACAGAAGCCTTTGTTCTCACCTTCATGGCAGAATGGGGCGATCGCACTCAAATTGCCACCATTGCCCTAGCCGCAGGTAATAATGCCATTGGTGTCACCATAGGAGCAATTTTAGGTCATGCCATTTGCGCTGCGATCGCTGTTATTGGTGGCAAAATGATTGCTGGACGCATTTCTGAGCGTCAACTCACCTTTGCTGGCGGATGCCTATTTTTGATTTTTGGCGTGGTTGCTGCTATTGAGGGAGCTTAACAATTCAAAATTCAAAATTCAAAATTCAAAATTCCCTACGGGTACTCTGCGAGAACGCCTTTGGCGAACACGGTAGCGTTGCCAAGCATTAGCTTGCGCCTACAAAATTCAAAAAAACAGCCCTTAATTTTTAAGGACTGTTCTTTTTTCATGGTTTAGACATACTTTAGGGTGTAGTTGGTGTAGTGGTTGTTGGTGTGGTTGGTGTGGTTGGGGTGGTTGGTGCGGCTGTAGGTGTTGCTGATGCAGTGGCAGCTTTGTTGATTTCATCTTTGTATTGTGCGGGAGCTAAAGCCACAGCACTATCAAACAAAGGTTTTGCTTCTGTCAGCTTACCTTGTTCCTTTAACACCATCGCCTTTGCCAAAACTGGGCGAAAATCTTGGGGAGCTTTCTTAATTGCCTGATCAAAAGTAGAAATAGCTTGAGGATAGCGTTTTTGGGTAGCGTGAACATTTCCCAGTAGTACCTGTACAGCCACCGCATCTACACTGCCTGGTTGAATAGTATTCTCTTGAGCAGCATTAGTCAAAGTTTCTTGTAGCAAGCCTACAGCCGCCTCTGGACGTTGTTGATCTAACAACAAAGCCACCATACCCTGTAAAGCCTTCAAATCCCCTGGTTTTGTGTCTAAAACAGCCCGATAAGCTTGAGCTGCTCCTTCCTTATCACCAATCTGCTGTTTAGCTTGAGCAAGTAACACGCTATACTCTGACTGCTGAGGATTAAGTTTTGCTAGCTTTTCTAGAGGTTCAATCACCCCATTAATATCACCCTGCTTTAAAGTCAAAAGTTGTAACCTTGCTTGTAATAACCCCTTGAGCGCAGTTTGGTTTTCTGGTTCTCTTTGTAAAACCAACTCATAACCCCGTACCTCATCTTGCAACTTAGTTGTTTGGTTTGTAGCAGCCACACTACCAGGACTGGTAGTAGAACTGGGGGTTGAAGATGAAGTTTTAGTAAGCGCACCGAAAATGGGAACTAAGGAAATACCCACAAAAGTCAGCACTGCCAGTGCTAGAATTAGCTGAACTATCCAGCGATTGCGCGGTTGAGACACGATTTTTACCCCCCTCCAAAACTCTCATCCCATTATTATTCACACAAACTCGAAAGTTAAAAATTTCCAAAACTGTGCGGAATACCGCCAATTATCTGTGAATTTTATAACAATTGATTATTAGCACTGGTAAATTAAGTGATGACTTTAGGAAGAGCCATCAAAACAGAAGCTATGATATGCTTCCGTAACTAGTCTAAAGACGCTAGATTACACATTTAGATCATGAATTACTAATCTAGCGTCTTTAAAATTGTATAGAGCGTCCTGTTGTGATTTTGTGAAAAGTCAATTTACTTTCATCAGCCACACAAACGCTCTTTCCAGATGCTTTAGTAAAATCCCACAATGGGATGTGTCTCCGCCGCAAGGAGTTTTTATGAATTCCGACCTGATGCCTTCGCCTGATTCCGCTCACTCTTTTGCTTCCAATGAACCTCAAACTACCAAAGAGGCAGCCGCTAACATTCAATTAGCCGCAACCCAGCCCTCTCAGATTGAGAATTCATCTGTTAAACCCAGTGAAACCGACACCCATGAAAACCTAGCTGACCGTCAACAGCCAATACCACCGCCGAGCGAACCAATGCAGTATCGTGCCATTGGTTTAGTCCGGGGACGCTACCAAGCCAGCGATGAACATTTTACCCAAGGTGTTTTAGTCACCCCAGATGGTGTAGAACTAAACTCTGTCTTGTTAGGTCGGATTATGAGCTTAGTCAAAAATCACCTAGACCTAGAAAAAGACCATTTGTGGGTAGTTTATCCCCGCACCAGACAAGAGAATGACACCTTACACATTCAAATTGTCGGCGTGTGGGAGCCTGAAAACCTTGCTAAAAATTTAGCAGAAGCAGAGGCACAAACATCACAGACACCCGATAATAGTTCAAAAGAACAAAGTCAAGAAGCCACAAACCCACCTCCTTCATCTCATATTCCCGATGGAGGTTTTTCCGTCCGTGGAGAAGTGGTTTACCAGTCTTTTGACTCAAAAAGCTTAGTAGTGAAAATTAAGCAAGCTCCACGTAAACCGACAGATAAACCCAAGTATTTCAAATTGAAATTACGGGGTGTACTGACCACCAAAGCCGTAGGCAAGTTTTGGGACTTCCAAGCCAAGCGAGAAGCTGACGGATTGGTAATAGAAACAGCAGAAGCGATCGCTGATTTACCCAAAAAACGTAGACCCCCCTTCAAAGGTGGCGGTGGCCCTCGCGGTGCTGGTGGCGGTAGCAGAAGACCATTCCCCCCCAGAAGACCTGGAGAAACTCCACGTCCCGTCAAGAGAACAGGCGGCGATTCCTCGGTAGTTTCTAAACCCTTACCAAAACCGTCTTCGTCTTCGCCCAGTTCTACACCTACTCCCAAGCCGATTAAACGACCAAAACCAACCCAGGAGTAGGGATTGGGCATTGGGCATTGGGCATTGGGCATTGGGCATTGGGCATTGGGCATTGGGCATTGGGTATTGGGCATTGTATTTTCTCCCCCAGTCCCCAGTCCCCAGTCCCCAGTCCCCAGTCCCCAGTCCCCAGTCCCCAGTCCCCAGTCCCCAGTCCCCAGTCCCTAGTCCCCAGCCTTAAAAGTCTCTCCAATGGTCTTGGGGCATAAATGACCTTTCCATTGGAATTGGGGCTACTGGTTCGGTGAGGGTAAAACTGCCTGCTGCAATCCATTGTTTTAACTCTAGGGCAACTTGTCGAGATAAAAACATACTGGCTAAAGGAGCAGCTCTGACTGTTTTACCCTCAATGGTGACACGCCCGGATTTTAACTGGGCGTAACTCACCAAGCCAAATGTCGGACGTACTCGCCGAGGAATCGAGAAATCTACTATCGGCGCAACTAAATCTTGATCCTGCACAGCGCAGTGTTCTACAACCTGTTCGTTTAATAAAGGTATGGGTACACCGACACCCAACATTAAGGAAGGGCCATAACTCTTAAAATAACAACCCCTGACCCAACGACTATCCATTTGTTTAGCATCCCCAATTAAGGCTAAAGTCGCAGCCGGGCCGATGGGTGTTTGATTGGCGAGACGCTTTTGTAAGGGAAAATGTTGTGTACCTTCCCAAGCCACGTAACCCACACCACCGCCTAAGAAAATGCGCGTGCCGATGCCAATCAGTTGTAAGTTGGGGTCATTGAAGAGGGGAGAAACTGCCCCAGGGTTAGAATAGACGGCATTACCTAAACGCGGTTGCAAGGGGCCGAGATAGGTATGTAATGGGCGATCGCCTCCATTCACCCCCACAATAAAATTTTGATAAAGATTACGGGGATTAAATAAATAAAACTGATTTATCGTGTCGCGGGTAATAGAAGTCTCAAAACTGGCTCTAGGATAACAATCTGTCACTTGTCCTTGAGCGCGCACATGAATGGGTTTACCTGCGATTAAATCTTCAATCACATGGCCGCCACCTCTTTCTCTAACTTCTTCCCCGTCCATTGTGTCTACAGCACAGCTAGCACCTAAATATAAATCGACTGCGCCAAAGCCAGTATAGGCGGGTACACCATCCACCCAACAACGCCGAATTTTGATTGGTGGGTCGGTGTGTCCCAAATTAATAATTGCACCACTCGATTCCATCGGTTCAAAAGTGCCAGTGGTGACGACATCCACCTCTTTAGCCGCTTTACTCACACCGATTTCCGCGACTCGTGCTTTGAATTCCTCAACCGTTAGCACCACCGCAGTTTGACGGTGAATTTTCTCGTTAATTTCCGCAATAGTTCGCATTGTTCACGTAGCGGTTTGACATCCTCATTCTACGGTCATATCTCTGCACTAACTGAGATATGTTTAAATAACAGCGATCGCCCTATCCGAAGTGAGGAAATCATGGGAGCGATCGCTTTACATTAATTTATTTTAAATATCAAAAAGCACCCCCCGAAAGGAGAGTGCTTTAATTTTTATTCAGTTGAAGAATTAACCGTTGATAGCAGGTGCGCTGATAGCAACAGGAGCAACCTCACCAGCAGCCAAGTCTAGGGGGAAGTTGTGAGCGTTACGCTCGTGCATTACTTCCATACCTAAGTTAGCGCGGTTGATTGATGTCTGCCCAGGTGTTGATGACGCGACCTTGGGAGTCAATCACTGATTGGTTGAAGTTGAATCCGTTGAGGTTGAACGCCATTGTGCTTACGCCCAATGCTGTGAACCAAATCCCGATTACAGGCCATGCTGCTAGGAAGAAGTGCAAGGAACGGCTGTTGTTGAAGGACGCGTATTGGAAGATTAAGCGACCGAAGTAACCGTGTGCTGCTACGATGTTGTAGGTTTCTTCTTCTTGTCCGAATTTGTATCCGTAGTTTTGGGATTCGTTTTCGGTTGTTTCACGAACTAAGGAAGAGGTCACTAAGAACCGTGCATTGCGGAGAACAAGCTACCACCGAATACACCAGCCACACCTAACATATGGAAGGGGTGCATCAGGATGTTGTGTTCTGCTTGGAACACGATCATGAAGTTGAAGGTTCCGGAGATTCCCAAGGGCATACCGTCAGAGAGGAGCCTTGTCCGATGGGGTAGATCAGGAATACTGCGGTTGCTGCTGCTACTGGTGCGGAGAATGCTAGGCAGATCAAGGACGCATTCCTAAGCGGTAGGATAGTTCCCACTCACGACCAAGGTAGCAGAATACGCCGATCAGGAAGTGGAATACTACTAGTTGGTAAGGGCCACCGTTGTACAACCACTCGTCTAAGGATGCTGCTTCCCAAATTGGGTAGAAGTGTAAACCGATGGCGTTGGAGGAGGGAACAACTGCTCCGGAGATGATGTTGTTTCCGTACATTAAGGAACCTGCTACTGGTTCGCGGATACCATCGATGTCTACTGGTGGTGCGGCGATGAAGGCGATGATGAAGCAGGTGGTTGCAGCTAGCAAGGTGGGGATCATTAATACGCCGACCAAACCGATGTATAGGCGGTTGTTGGTGCTGGTGATCCACTCGCAGAACTGCTCCCATACGTTTGCGCTCTTGCGCTGTTGTAAGGTTGCTGTCATTTTTTTATGATTACGTTTTGGTATGAATGTTTAGGTCTCTCAACCTGTTACATAGCTTAATCCATACTATTGCGTTTTGTAAAGTATTTTGAGAAAAAATTTTCGCCTTCAACCTGTGGAAAGCTCTGATACCGAGTTTTTATAGATATTTCGAGCCTACAGAGTAAATTAATTTTGCTTAACAATGTTCATTTACTATTACTCAAAAATTGTGACTGCACTATTAGCCAACGCCTCCCTTGTCAGCTACAGCCCTGCTTACACAATCGTTCCAACTTATGAATGCTTTAATCGTTGCACCTACTGCAATTTTCGCACCGACCCTGGTGAAAGCCCTTGGTTAAGTCTGTCAGCAGCTGAGAGTATCTTAAAAAGACTGCAAAATCAGCAAGTTTGTGAAATTCTCATTCTTAGCGGTGAAGTGAGTCCTCACTCAAATAAACGTAAAGATTGGTTTCAAAGAATTTATGATTTGTGTGAGTTAGCCTTATCGATGGGTTTTTTACCACACACCAACGCAGGGCCTTTGAGTTTTGCAGAGATGCAGCAACTCAAAAATGTCAATGTATCAATGGGCTTAATGTTAGAACAGTTAACCCCAGCATTATTAAAGACAGTTCATCGTCACGCACCGAGTAAATTACCAGAACTCAGACTGCAACAATTAGAATGGGCGGGAGAATTACAAATTCCCTTTACTACAGGCTTATTGTTGGGAATTGGAGAAACTTCTGATGATTGCTGGGAAACATTAACAGCTATTTCCCAGATTCATCAACGCTATCATCATATTCAAGAAGTCATCTTACAACCCCATAGCCCAGGTAATCAGCAAACCTTTGACGCACCGCCCTTTGATCCTCATCAGCTACCAGTTGTGATTGCTAAAGCACGTCAGATTTTACCGTCAGATATCACAATTCAAATTCCGCCTAATTTAGTGAAAGATGAGCAATGGTTACTTGCTTGTATTGAAGCTGGTGCCAGAGATTTAGGCGGAATTAGCCCGAAAGATGAAGTAAACCCAGATTATCCCCATATTCAAGAACGAGAATTAAGAGAAATTTTAGAGCCTGCGGGGTGGGAATTAGTAACGCGTTTACCCATATATCCCCAGTTTGATGGTTGGTTGTCTGGTGAACTGCAAACATTAGTAAAACAATGGCGTGTAAGTCCCTTAATGTGGGTGGTTTATGGCTTTAGCAAACCTACCCAATAGTTAAGTTTTACTTTTTCAACAGAGGAGAATTATTGAAAAAGTCTTTCACGGAAATATACAATTGATTACCTGAACTTTGGAAAAGTGGCTCGGCACTTTTCCCTTCTGCAATGTCCATTAGTCTTTGTATTACTTCCCTGGGATCACTGTCGGATTTAACAGTAAATAGATGATTAGTGGCGTTGCAAGTTTCTCCTGAATTAGCGGCACAAATAACAGGAATGCCATTGCGCTTTCCGTGAGATAGGTAATTTAAACGGCCTTGATCATAAGATTCTTGGAATTTTTTTGTAACTTCCTGACAGCGTTTTTCTGGTGTCCAGCCACTTTTATTAAAGTATTCCGATTTCCAAGCAATGAAACGTACATGACCTTTTCTTTCAGGAATCCAAACTACAGTGGCGGGAATTCTCTCACCACTGGCTGCATCAAACATTGGCTGACAAAAGAAGGTAACTTTATAGGGTTGGGATTTAGCAGAATTTGATTGGCTGAAACTAGGAGATAGGCTGACAAATAAGCTACTTAAAGATGTGATAACGGTTAATCCTAAACCGATGAATAATGCTTGTTTCTGCATGGTTATGCTCTTGAAAATTGATAAGTAAATGGCAATAAAAGAGATAAAAGAGACAACAGAAAGAATTTTTCCCCAATACCCAGTACCAGTCCCCAATCCCCAATTAAGAGTTTACTGCTGCACGCAAATTGTAGTTTCCTATTTCTCCTCGCCCATTAGAACTGGCAACTATGAAATAAATTCCATCTGCTGGTAAAGTGGTGGTGATTTGAGAATTTAAATCATTGGGGCTTCTATCATCGTTTTCGGCTATTTTGATAAATTCTCTATTTTCAGAAGATTCACTTACTTGATATAAACTGAGGTATGAATTAATCTTCTGACTGCTCATATCAATGACTATTTGTTGGTTAGCTTGACCTTGAAATTGATAGAGGTTAACAAATCTACCGCCTTCAAAAGTGCGATCGCCTGTTGTTAAACTGCCATTAATTACTTGACCATTGAGTGTAATATTGGCTACAGTCGCTTCCCTTGGTCGTTCTAAGGTAGATTTACTCGCAACTCTTCGGTTCTGTACGTCTGCTATGAAAGATTGGACATTGCTTACAGGAAGAGCCAAATTAATCCCCGTACCACTGGGTGTGCGAGCCACTAAATTACCTGCGCCATCAATAACTGGTGCTGTAGCTACCAAAGAATTCACACCAATCACATTTCCTTGAGCATTCAATAAAGGCCCTCCAGAGTTACCTGAATTAGCCCGCTTTTGTCACTTTCCGGGAGGGCAATCGCTAGAAACCTTATGAGGGCATCAATACAAGCTATAATATAGGAATCATATTTGATTTCTGAAAAAAACTGCGAGATAATACGGTCAGAGAGACCTGTCTAATAAAGAACAATGATAAACCAGCATCTAGAAATGGCGATACCTGCGGCGGACGTAGTGATCGCAGAACTACAAGAATTTATAGATAGTCATCCAGATGCTCGTGAAGTAAGAAAAGCTTTGGCAGTAAAACTAGTTTATCAAGGTTACAAGTATGAAGAAATTCAAACAATTTTAGATGTGTCAGTTGGTTCAATAACAAGCTGGAAGCAAGCTTACCAGGAAAATGGAATTTTGGGTTTGCGCTTAAACTATAAAGGCAGAAAAAGTTATTTGAGTGATGAACAGTTCCTCCAAGTATTAAGTTGGTTGCAAACTAAAGAAATTTGGGAGCTGGGTGAACTGGAATATAAATTAGCATTTGAATATGATGTCATCTACGAATCGAAACGAAGTTACTATGATTTATTTGAAGCAGCAGGAATTAGTTGGAAAAAGACTACAGGCTTGAATCCAAAGGCTGATCAAGAGGTGGTGGCGGCAAAAAAAAACAAATTGAAACATTGCTGGCAAGCAACAGAGAGGAGATAGAAGCACGAAAGCTGAGAGTATTACTAATAGATGAGTGTCATTTATTATGGGGAGACGTAACTGGTTATGTTTGGGGAAGAACTGACCAAGAGATAGCAATTGAAGTCGTTAATGAACGAGATAAGCAGACATATTATGGTGCAGTTGATTATCTCGACGGAAAGCTACTCTTGAAAGCATATAATGCTGGTAATTCAAAGAATACGATTGATTATTTACGTTATTTATTAGACCAGTCTCCCGACCAAAGATTGCTTCTTATTTGGGATGGTGCTTCTTATCATCGTTCACATTTAGTTCAAGACTTTTTAGGCGAGATAAATCAAGGTTTACCGCAGAAAAATGGAAATTCATTGCATTCGTTTTGCTCCTAATTGTCCATCGCAAAATCCTATAGAGGATATTTGGTTACAAGCGAAAACCTGGATTCGACGCTTTTGTGCTTTAATTCCAACATTTCGCCATTTAAAGTGGATGTTTGAGTGGTTTCTCCGAAATACTATGTTTGATTTTATGTCCCTTCAGATGTACGGAGTTTTTTCAGAAATCAAATCCTAGTCCTATATAT
>NZ_PJIZ01000042.1 GCF_021596505.1 Nostoc sp. CMAA1605
TTTCGCCTAACCAAGAACTCTTCCCGCTAACTGCCAAAGTTAATAGTGCAGGTTGCTTGGCTATCGGTGGGTGTGATGTCACAACCCTAGTACAGCAGTTTGGCTCACCTTTGTATATTTTAGATGAAGAAACTCTCAGAACCGCCTGCCAACAATATCGAGATAGCTTTAAAAAATATTATCAAGGCGAATCTCAGGTACTCTATGCTTCTAAAGCCTGGAATTGTCTGGCTGTAGATGCAATTATCGCCTCTGAAGGTTTAGGAATTGACGTAGTTTCTGGCGGTGAATTGTATACTGCCCTAACTGCTGGGATTAGTCCTGAGAAAATTTACCTCCACGGTAATAATAAATCTCGCGAAGAACTCAACTTAGCCATTGAATCTGGGGTAACAATCGTTGTCGATAACTGGTACGAGTTACATACCCTCGTGGATATCTTGTCCAGCACTTCTCTACCACCAGTGCGGATTATGCTGCGCTTGACACCAGGGATTGAATGTCATACCCATGAGTACATTCGTACCGGACACCTAGATAGCAAGTTTGGTTTTGATCCCAACGATTTAGACGAGGTGTTTAAATTTGTCAGTCAGCAATCAAATTTAAACTGTGTGGTGTACACGCTCATATTGGTTCGCAAATCTTGAACGGCAACCCCATCAAGACTTAGCGGCTGTCATGGTGCAATGGTTGAGGGATGCAGCTAAATACGGTTTGAATGTCACCGAATTAAACGTGGGTGGCGGTTTAGGTATTAAATATGTAGAATCGGATGATCCACCAAGCATTGAAGAATGGGTGAAGGCGATTTGTGATGTCGTACAAGCAGCCTGTGCGGTGGAAAATCTACCTTTACCAAAATTATTATCTGAACCAGGGCGATCGCTAATTGCTAGTGCCTGTGTGACAGCTTACACCATCGGTTCATCTAAAACCATACCGGAAATTCGTACTTATCTTGCCATAGATGGCGGTATGTCCGACAATCCGCGTCCCATTACCTACCAGTCAGTTTATCGTACAGTCGTTGCCAACAAAATGTCTGCGCCTCTCACAGAAACAGTTACCATTGCTGGTAAACACTGTGAATCAGGAGATATCTTAATTAAAAATGCCCAACTGCCCAAAACCGAACCAGGGGATACACTGGTAGTTATGGCAACTGGTGCTTACAATTACAGTATGGCATCCAACTATAACCGCTTACCCAGACCGGCAGCAGTTCTAGTGGCAAATGGCGAAGCAAACTTAATTTTGCAACGCGAAACTTATCAAGATTTAATTCGACAAGATCGTTTACCGGAAAGATTGAAGAATTAGTCACTAGTCCAAAGTCAATAGTCCAAAGTCCAAAGTTGACTATTGACTATTGACTATTGACTATTGACTAAGAACTAAACGTATAAGAGTTCCAGATGTCATGAAAGATTGGTGGAAGCAATGGCTGGCAAACCTGGGATGGTCTCAGTCCTTGCTGTTGGGGACTCTGGATATTGTATTGGTGCTGGCACTGACTTACATGATCCTCGTAATCATTAGTGAGCGTCGGACACTTTGGATGGTGCGGGGTTTTATCGTTTTAATGCTAGCCTCAGCACTAAGCGGCAGATTTGGTCTACCACTGTTAAATTTTGTGCTAGAAAAATTGGTGATTGGCTGTGCTGTAGCAATGGCAGTTGCTCTCCAGTCAGAATTTCGCCGCTTTCTAGAACAATTAGGACGCGGTGAATTTCGGCAATTGTTCCAACCATCCAATCTGACCATTCCTAAGTCTGATAGTGTAATAGATGAAATTGTGGAAGCGGTCAAAGAACTCTCGAAAAACCGAATCGGAGCTTTACTAATTTTGGAAACAACTGGCCCCATTGATGAAAGGGATTTTTCTGTCCCTGGAGTTAAATTGAACGCCGATGTTTCCAAGGAACTGATACAGACAATTTTTCAACCCAAAACTCTACTGCACGATGGCGCAACATTAATCCGTGGTTCACGGATTGTATCATCGGGTATAATCTTACCGCTTTCGGGACGCACAGCATCGCGCCAGTTGGGTACACGCCACCGGGCAGCAATGGGAATTACTGAGCGAGTCGAAAATTGTATCTGTGTCGTTGTCTCAGAAGAAACGGGTTCTATTTCCCTTGCAGAACGGGGAATTCTAAATAGGCCGCTAACAATTAGGAAGCTCAAAGAGTCTTTAGAGGCTCGATTGTCTCCAACTGTAGATCGGGAAGCAGTCGCTCCTGGTTTGTTCAGCTTGGGTCGTCAGATTGGGAGTAAAGCATTGAAACTGGGTTCACGCTTACTTGGATTACCTTCGACCGCTTCTCAAGATAAAAAATGACAATACAACAACAAACTGAACTATACGAATTACCCCTAGATTTAAAACCAGAACTATTGCCTAAACACGTTGCGGTGATTATGGATGGCAATGGTCGTTGGGCTAAACGTCAAGGTTTACCACGGATTATGGGTCATAAGCGTGGAGTCGATGCCCTGAAGGATTTACTACGCTGTTGTAAAGATTGGGGAATTCAGGCTTTAACAGCCTATGCTTTTTCCACAGAAAACTGGAAAAGACCCCAAGAAGAAGTAGATTTTTTGATGACGCTATTCCAAGGAGTTTTGCGTCAAGAGTTGCGGGAAATGGTCGAGGAAAATGTGCAGATTCAGTTTGTCGGCAACTTAGAGGCTTTACCGCGATCGCTACAAGCAGAAATTTCCCGTTCAATGGAAGAAACCAAAAATAATCGCGGTATCCGCTTTTCTGTAGCGACTAACTACGGTGGACGACAGGAGATTTTACAAGCTTGTCGCGCGATCGCCCAAAAAGTCCAGCAAGGTATCCTCAAGCCTGACGAAATCTCAGAAGAAGTATTTGAGGGTCATTTATATACAGCCGGAATTGCTGACCCCGATTTATTGATTCGCACCAGTGGCGAAATGCGTCTTTCTAATTTCCTCCTTTGGCAAATGGCCTATGGAGAAATTTATATTACTGACACACTCTGGCCAGATTTCGACCGAGCCGAATTTCATCGCGCCCTATGTGCCTATCAACAAAGGGAACGGCGATTTGGGAAAATTTAATTGCAACTTTTAACCCCTGAATCTAGGTGTTGATTCTGTACCTTTTCAGGTGTAAAAAATTTATGCACAATCCTTTCCTGTCCGAGTAAAATTTGCCTCAAAGTCTCTCTCCTCGTAGGAGAGAGATTTAGAGAGAGGTTTTCTATACCGTTTATTCTGTACTGTAGAGAAGCGGGACGAAGTCCATTGCGTTAGCAAAGCGGGGCGGGAGCATCGTTGCGAATTGCAAATTGCGAATTGCGAATTGCGAATTGCGAATTGGTAAAACTATTTTCTTTTAGCAATAACATTCCGTATCCCACTTTTTACCCCAACACTGTCACCTTGATAGCGAGGAATAATATGTATGCTGGCGTGCATAATGTTTTGCCCGGCAGCGCGATTGATATTCATACCCACATTAAAACCATCAGGGGAAAATTCCGCTTTGAGCATTTCTTGTACCTTATTCACCATTAACCAACAAGCAGATTGTTCTGAAAAAGGTAGCTCAAAATAATTACTAACATGACGTTTGGGAATCACTAAAACGTGACCTTTACTGATGGGATAGCCATCAAAAATTGCATAGGCTGTGGCTGATTCAGTTAAGAGAGTGAGATGTCTGCCAGGATTACAAAATATGCAGTAATTAGGAGAATTTCTTTGATAATTATAATGAATGTATTCATATATTTCTCGCATTTCATCTAAATGAATAGAATTAAATGGGAGTTTAACAATACATTGATATGTCGGTTTTTTATGAACATAATGTTCTCGAAAACCTTCTTTTTTGATATCTCTCCTCACTGCATAATAAGCTTTACCCCCTGGTTTTAATAAATGGGATATTTCCATGAGTACCTGAGTTTGTTCTTCAGGAGATAAAACATTTAAGACATAGAAGCAAATTATAGTGTTGAATTTATCGTGAGGATATTGGGGGTAATAATAAGGGTCGTAGCCAGTGATATCGCAGCCTTTTTGTTGTAATAACTTCACATCATTACCCAAGCCACAACCAAAGTCTAAGATTTTGCCATTGAGTAGATTTTGATTGTATAAAAACTGTGCCGGAAATGAGAGATAATTCCTATCAATGGCTGTGAGATGACTGTATTGATTCTTTTGCTGCTTCATGCAATTTGCGATCGCACAGTGATTCCATAACTTAATTATTCACTGATGACATTAGGCGATCGCATCAGGGTCAACACCTAGCTCACGCAACTTAGCAGCCAATTTCTCTGCACGTTGTTTTTCCTGTTCAGCACGTTGGCGTTCTTGTTCAGCTTTTTCACTGCTCCACAACAAGAGATTTCCTTCCCCATCCCACCACCGTAGCCAATTCATAGTTTGGCAAAGTCTCTCACCATACCAAATTCCCAGAAATAACTCCAACTCAGGAATCCAAAAACGTCCGTTAGTATCCGGTGGTTGTAAAACATATTTGCCATCCTGCAAACACCGGACTTCTAAAATTGGTTCGTAGGGGTCGTATGTGACGTAGGTAGGAACTTGCAGAATTCTTTCGTAAAAATAGAGCTTACCGTAAGGCGGAGTCGAACGAATTGATAACTCTCCATTTTCCGTATCTGAGAGAAATTCCATCACCACAGATACAGCTGCACCTTCTAAATTTTGTGTGTAACTTCGACGAATCATATCCGTAGCGACAGGTTGGACTTGTGGGACATAAAACCAATCAGGTGCTTTCACCACAATTTTTTTATTCACTGTCGCAACCAGCCCAAAATTCGAGCCAATGAGCATTTCGGGTTGAATACGTCCGCTAGCTCCTAAAGCGTCAGTGAGTGCGGCTGCAAGTGGTGGTTGCTGAATATTTTCCACAGGGTCATCAGGTAAAATGAAATCCCCAGGAAGTGCTTCCCAGGTGATATCTACTTCTTTTTGGGTAGGACTGATTTGTAAAACCATACATATATTCTCAATAAATGAGACAGGGGAGCAGCAGAAAATAGTAATTACTCACGACTATGGCGAATGGGGAAAGTAAGAGACAAAGAAAAGAGTAACTTATTGCCCAATGCCCAATGCCCAATGCCCCATTCCCCATTCCCATTTAATTATTATGGAAACTTTCTCTCACGCACTTCTGTAGCGTAATCTTTTACCGCTTGGGTGATTGTCTCCCGCAAATTTGTATAGACTTTGGCAAATGGCGGTTGTTTTTCTGATAATCCCAGTACATCTGAGGTAACTAAAACTTGACCATCACAGTGCGAACCTGCACCAATACCAATAGTGGGAATGCTCAATTTTTGTGTAATCTGCATTGCCAAATCGGCAGGTATATGCTCCAAAACGATCGCAAATACACCTGCTTGTTCGAGAGCGATCGCTTCGTTTAAAATTTTCTCGGCTGTCTCTTCAGTTTTCCCCTGTTGTCGCAAACCCAACTGATGCACAGACTGCGGTGTCAAACCCACATGACCCATCACCGGAATTCCCGCCTGTATTAACCTCGCTACAGTTTCCACCATTGCAGGATAACCACCTTCTAATTTAACGGCTTGCGCTCCTGTTTCCTTTAATACCCGTCCAGCAGAATGGATAGCTTGCTGAATACTTTCTTGATAAGTCAAAAACGGTAAATCTACCACCACCAAAGCCCGTTTGACACCGCGACGCACAGCTTTAGCATGGTGCAGCGTTTCCTCTAGAGTAATAGGCAGCGTATTTTTATACCCCAAAATCGCTGCCATCGAGTCCCCCACCAGGATTAAGTCTACACCAGCCGCATCAAGAATATGAGCGATCGCGCAATCCCATGCAGTCAACGCGACAATTGCGCGTCCCTGTTGTTTAAATTGAATTAATTGCTGGGTAGTAATTGCCATTTTCGTCAATCGGAAATTGGGAATTGGGAATCGGAAATTGGGAATCGGGAATCGGGAATCGGGAATCGGGAATCGGGAATTGAGATATAGGAGAATCATTTTACCCCAATGCCCAATGCCCAATGCCCCATGCCCCATGCCCAATTCCCAATTCCCATTTTTTCATTTCACAGCACGGCTGAAAGCTAGATGAGGTTTGGCACTTTCCATTTTGGGCATTAACCAAGCTAAACCTTCACTTGTACCAATCCATAATTTACTTGCAACGTCAGGGACAACTGTCAGAACTCGACTTGAAGGTAGTCCCGCAACTTCATCCAACACTGCGCCTGTATTTGGATTCAATCGTAACAAACCATCGTTAGTCCCTACCCACACACTACCATCTTTTGCAAAACGAACTGCGGTGACATTCTTGCCCCGCAAGCGCGCCACCGAACGCAATACTATTCCAGTTTTGGGATTAATCACTAATAAATTATTAGGCATTCCCGCCCAAATCAAACCTTCTGGACTAATAGCTAAAGTTTGTACTGTCGTCCCAGGTAAATCGTTGATGCGCTTCATAATCAACCCACTGGCGGTATTGACTCGCACGACACCATCCAGAGTCCCCACCCACAGTTGACCTTCAGCATCTAAAGTCAAAGCATTCGCACTCACACCAGGTAAATTTTTCACTGTGGTCATAATTAAGCCTTGGTCGGGACTAATTAACGCTAAACCATTGTCAGTTCCCGTCCACAGATAACCACGCTTATCAACCAGCAGTGATAACACCCGCTTAGAAGGCAACAATAAATTTTGGGTGCTAATTTCATTAGTGCGCGGTTCTACCCGTAAAAGTCCTTCATAAGTTCCTACCCATAACCTTCCGACTTTATCCTGTGCTAAAGCACCAATGGCAGTATTTGGGAGACTAACACGCCCCAAAATTTTACCGGTTTTGGGGTCAATGCGTGATAATCCTCGCCAAGAACCCACCCAAAGATTACCTGAAAAATCTGCGAGTAAATTATTCACACGATAATCAGTTTCCACTGCCCGTTCTTGCAAGTCTCGTTCATCAGGTAGAGGTGCTACTCGTGGCGGCGGTGCTGAAGGGGGATAAGTCGGGGCTAACTCCGAAGCATCAACTGGAGGAGTAGTTTGCGCCTTAGCTGAAATATTCGGCACAACCATCAACCCCAGCAATATAGAAGTCATCAGTAAACTAGTACGTTTGTGAAGTAATACCACGGTGAAATTTCCTTTGGAGACAATACCTGTAGCCATTACCTAGACTGGCTAACAATTGATCTCAGTTTCCCGCAGTTAGTAGTTTTTAAACATTAGGGGTGGGATTGGGGACTGGGGACTGGGGACTGGGGATTGGGGATTGGGGACTAGGGATTGGGAAACTAGGGAAGCAGGGGGAGAAAAGCGATAACTAATGACTATTCACTCATCACCAGCTAAACGCCGCACTACCGCTAACAGCACTCATTACTCAGCACTACCGCTAACAGCACTCATTACTCAGCACTCAATCACTTCGCCAAAGTGCTTATAACTAAAGAGTTATTTTGTAAAGGCTTTGAAACAAAATGTTTAAATATTTATTTAATAACAAATTTAAATATATAAGTTAAAAACTTTCAAAGATTAACTTATGCCATTTCTTGATATATTGTGAGACAAGTTACAAATTCGTGGTGTGCAACTTTTTGTCTCGCGCTCATCACTCCACTAGGTACTCCGTCAAGTCAGACTCTCTCCTGTTGATTATTTCTGGTAAATCAGGAAGACATCAGGAAAGTATGGGCGGAAACTTGTGAACAACAACCCGATTACCTAAATACACAGGGATTTTGGGAAATAACTCATACTTTCACCCTAGCGCGAAGGTAGCAATGAGATAAAGCACTGTAGTGGAGTGAGAAAAACAGATAAAAGAGAATTTTTAAATGTTGGCATGAGGGATAAAGCACAACCGTGAAGTTATGCAATCCCCACGAGGGAAGACGGGTGAAGAGATTTACCCGTTGTCACTAGCAGAAAATCGCTACCCTCAACCAAAGAAAACTCTAAAAAAAGTTATTCCTGTTTTTCTCCTTGCTGATGGAGAGATAGGGCGATCGCGAGAAAAAACTGCCCACAATGTGATTTGATAAGTAAAAAGAGTGACATCTTGGAAGGATAGATATGTCTTACGCTCAAACGAAGACTCAGTCAAAAGCTGGGTATAAAGCCGGGGTTCAAGATTACAGACTAACTTATTACACACCTGATTACACACCTAAAGATACGGATATCTTAGCGGCATTCCGTGTTACACCCCAGCCTGGAGTTCCCTTTGAAGAAGCAGCTGCGGCTGTAGCGGCTGAGTCTTCTACTGGTACTTGGACAACCGTATGGACAGACTTATTAACCGATCTAGATCGCTACAAAGGTCGTTGCTACGATATCGAACCAGTTCCTGGCGAAGACAACCAGTTTATTGCCTACATTGCCTATCCTTTGGATCTCTTTGAAGAAGGCTCCATCACCAACGTTTTAACCTCAATTGTAGGTAACGTATTTGGTTTTAAAGCTTTGCGGGCATTGCGTCTGGAAGACATTCGCTTCCCAGTTGCTTACATCAAGACATTCCAAGGCCCTCCCCACGGTATTCAAGTTGAGCGTGACAAATTAAACAAATATGGTCGTCCTTTGTTGGGTTGTACCATCAAACCAAAATTAGGTCTATCTGCTAAAAACTACGGTCGTGCAGTATACGAATGTTTACGCGGCGGTTTGGACTTCACCAAAGACGACGAAAACATCAACTCTGCACCTTTCCAAAGATGGCGCGATCGCTTCTTGTTCGTAGCTGATGCTATCCACAAGTCTCAAGCAGAAACCGGCGAAATCAAAGGTCACTACCTCAACGTTACCGCGCCTACCTGCGAAGAAATGTTGAAGCGGGCTGAGTACGCTAAAGAACTCAATATGCCCATCATCATGCACGACTACCTCACAGCAGGTTTCACAGCTAACACTACCTTGGCGCGTTGGTGTCGTGACAACGGTTTATTGCTGCACATCCACCGCGCGATGCACGCTGTAATCGACCGTCAAAAGAACCACGGTATTCACTTCCGTGTATTGGCTAAAGCTCTACGTTTATCTGGTGGTGATCACATCCACACCGGTACCGTAGTAGGTAAATTAGAAGGTGAACGTGGTATCACAATGGGCTTCGTTGACCTGTTGCGTGAAAACTACGTTGAGCAAGACAAATCTCGCGGTATCTACTTTACCCAAGATTGGGCTTCTCTACCTGGTGTAATGGCAGTAGCTTCTGGTGGTATCCACGTATGGCATATGCCCGCACTAGTAGAAATCTTCGGTGACGACTCCGTACTGCAATTCGGTGGTGGTACACTCGGACACCCCTGGGGTAATGCTCCTGGTGCAACCGCAAACCGCGTAGCTCTAGAAGCTTGTATCCAAGCTCGTAACGAAGGCCGTAACTTGGCACGCGAAGGTAACGACGTGATTCGTGAAGCTGCTAAGTGGTCTCCTGAATTGGCTGCTGCTTGCGAACTGTGGAAAGAAATCAAGTTCGAGTTTGAGGCAATGGATACCGTCTGATCATCAAGTAAAAGGTAAAAAGTTAAAAGGTAAGCCACTGCTGAGGTGAGAGTTTCCCACATCAGCAAGCGGCTCATACCAAAGGGTAAAAGAAAATTTTCATTCCTTCTTTTTACTTTTTACTTTTGACTTTTTACTTAAACTTGGGCTGGGTCAAGCATGAATCTCAAGCAAATTGCGAAGGACACAGCCAAGACTCTCCAAAGCTACCTGACTTATCAGGCACTAAGGACAGTTCTGGCACAGCTAGGCGAAACGAATCCTCCTTTAGCACATTGGTTACAAAACTTTTCTGCCGGAAAAGTTCAAGATGGAGAAAAATACATCGAAGAACTTTTACAAGCAAAGCCAGATTTGGCACTGCGAATTATGACAGTCAGAGAACATATAGCCGAAGAAGTTGCTGATTTTCTCCCCGAAATGATTCGTACCGGTATTCAGCAAGCCAATATGGAACAACGTCGCCAGCATTTAGAACGCATTACGCAGCTGAGTTTATCCAACCCCAGTCCCGAATCAGAACAGCCAAGATTTTCCGATCCTGACCGGGATAACTTAGCCAGTTAGGAAATCTCTCAGTCGTCACCAAATAGTAAACAGTTATTACTTAGCCATGCAAACCTTACCAAAAGAACGTCGTTACGAGACCCTTTCTTACTTACCTCCCCTCACCGACGCTCAAATTGAAAAGCAAGTTCAGTACATCCTGAACCAAGGTTACATCCCCGCAATTGAATTCAACGAGACTTCCGAACCTACAGAATTCTACTGGACAATGTGGAAGCTCCCCTTGTTCAACGCCCAAACCACCCGCGAAGTATTAGGCGAAGTTCAAGCTTGCCGTTCTCAGTATCCTAGTAACTACATCCGTGTTGTAGGTTTTGACAACATCAAGCAGTGCCAAATCCTCAGCTTCATCGTTCACAAACCCAGCAGATACTAAAAGCTGACTTGGTTTAAATAATTTATTCGAGAGGGGTAAATGACTTTACCTCTCTTTTGTTGTTTTATGAGTTTTTATGAGTGAAGCAAAAGTAATTCTCAATACATCATCACCCCGTAACCGTCAGAGTTTAGCCGCAGATTTATTCCATGCAGGACTTATCCCAGGAATGACGGTAATAGTTCATTCATCCTTAAGTTCACTAGGATGGGTTTGCGGCGGTTCAGTCGCAGTAGTTCAGGCCTTGATGGATGTCATCACACCAAACGGAAACTTAGTAATGCCTACCCATTCCGGTGATTTGTCTGACCCGGCTGCATGGCAAGAACCGCCAGTTCCTCCAGAGTGGTGGTCTATCATTCGTGACACTATGCCAGCTTTTGATCCTCAAATTACCCCAACACGAGGTATGGGTCAAATAGTGGAAACCTTCCGTACTTGTCAAAATGTGCTGCGAAGTTCTCACCCACAGGTTTCCTTTGCTGCCTGGGGAAAAGACGCTGAAAAGATCATTGCAAATCACTCTCTTGACTACTCCCTGGGAGAAAATTCACCCTTAGCTCATCTATATAATTTGAACGCTTGGGTACTTTTATTGGGAGTAGGATACGATAATTGCACAAGTTTTCATTTAGCTGAGTACCGAATTGGTCAATTAGAAAAAGTGACAAAAGGCGCGCCTATCATCGCCGCAGGAGAGCGAATTTGGCAATGGTTCACAGATATTGATATTGATAATAGTTGTTTTGCTGAAATAGGTGCAGCTTTTGAAAACACAGGTCAAGTGAAAAGCTCCACTGTTGGTTCGGCCACAACAAAATTTTTTAATGTGCGAAATGCAGTTGATTTTGCTGTTAATTGGTTTCAAGATCATCCTAGAGATTAATATTAATAATTAGAGGTTAGGTGAACGATAAATATAAATCACAAATCAGAATTTGCTTTCTAGGAGAATCTTTTGTCAACGGCACAGGCGACCCAGAATACCTGGGCTGGACAGGAAGAATCTGCGTAAATGCTCATAAAAAAGGTTATGACATCACTTACTATAATTTAGGTGTCAGGCGAGAAACGAGTACAGAATTAAGACAGAGATGGTTAAAAGAAGCCTCCTATCGTTTACCACAAGAATATGACGGTAGAGTTGTATTTTCTTTTGGTGTTAATGATACAAGCATGGAGAATGGTAAAACTCGTGTCGATATTACACAATCATTGGCAAATATCCATAGTATTTTAAGTGAAGCGAAAAATTTATATCCTGTTTTAATGGTTAGCCCTCCGCCGTGTGGAGATGATGAACAAAATCAGAGAATTGCTGATTTAGCTCAGGAATTTGCTTTAGTTTGCCATGAATTAAATGTTCCTTATCTCGATGTTTTTTCAAGATTAAAACAGTCGAAAGTTTGGCTAGAAGAAGCCAGAAATTATGATGGCGCACATCCGAGAAGCGCAGGTTATACAGAATTTGCCCAACTTGTTGATAATTGGGATGCTTGGCAAAATTGGCTGAGATAAAAATTGCCTATACTAGATGCAGCAACACTCCTGTGAGGAATCTGCTAATGACATCATCTGTAGAAAAAGGCTGTGAGCAAAGTGTAAAAATTCCTCTCCTAGAAAGCGGGGACAGACTCACACGTCATGAATTTGAGCATCGATACACGGCTAGTTTAAATTCTCCAGCACATCAAAATTTGATACAACAGCTATCACAATTGTCTTAATTGATTAAATTAGAAAATATTCATCCCAATTTCACTATAGGCAGAAATTATGACACAAATTACTTTAGCTGAAGCATCTCAGAATTTATCAGAGTTAATTGATGCAGCACTCGGTGGTGAAGAAATTATCATCGTTAAAGATAATCAACCTGTTGTAAAATTAACTCCTGTATTGCTGATAAAACGCCGTCTTGGATTCGGTAGTGCTAAGGGAATAGTCACAATATCTGATGATTTCGATGAACCATTAGAAGATTTTCGGGAGTATATGGAATGAGGCAGCTATTGGACACCCATACTTTGATTTGGTTTATTACGGGTGATCCGAGAATACGTGAGACTGTGCGATCGCAAATTGAAAACAATCAGAATTGTTTGAGTATTGTCAGTATTTGGGAAATAGCAATCAAACACAGCATCGGTAAACTTAACTTGAATTTAGTTAAATAAACATTAGATACCAAAAAAACTTAGCATTATTGTTATAAATATTAACCAGGGATGAACTTATGGCTTATTATATTGCTCCACGCTTTTTAGACAAATTGGCGGTTCACATCACCAAGAACTTCTTGAATATTCCTGGTATTAGAGTCCCTTTGATTTTAGGAATTCATGGACGCAAGGGTGAAGGTAAAACATTTCAATGTGAGTTATCGTTTGAAAAAATGGGCGTGGAAGTCACATTGATTTCTGGTGGGGAATTGGAAAGTCCCGACGCAGGAGATCCAGCAAGGTTAATTCGCCTACGCTATCGAGAAACAGCCGAACGCATTAAAGTACGTGGCAAAATGTGCGTACTGATGATTAATGATTTAGATGCAGGTGCAGGACGCTTTGATGAAGGGACGCAATACACTGTAAATACTCAGTTGGTAAACGCCACACTGATGAATATTGCTGATAATCCCACCGATGTGCAGTTACCTGGAAGCTATGACGCAAATCCAATTCGGCGTGTACCCATTATTGTGACAGGTAATGATTTTTCTACTCTCTACGCGCCATTAATTCGTGATGGACGGATGGAAAAGTTTTATTGGGAGCCTAACCGCGATGATAAGGTGGGAATTGTTGGTGGAATTTTTGCTGAAGATGGACTTTCACAGCGTGAAGTTGAACAGTTAGTTGATACTTTCCCTCATCAATCGATTGACTTTTTTAGTGCATTGCGATCGCGCATTTACGATGAACAAATCCGCGACTTTATCCATCAAATTGGATTTGAACATATCTCTTTACGAGTCGTCAATAGCGTCGAAGGCCCACCAGTCTTTAAAAAACCAGATTTTAGCCTCTCTCACTTAATTGAGTCTGGGAAATTTATGGTGACTGAACAAAAACGCGTAGAAACTTCCCAGTTGGTAGATGAATACAATCGTTTGAATCGAGGTAAAAGCTATCAACCCACACCCTCATCTGAGGTAACATCAAGCAATCCACCAAAACAGCAAAATTCTAGTACACATTTAAACCTAGAAACACAAGAACAAATCCGGCAAATCTTATCTCAAGGTCATCAAATTAATTTTGAACACGTAGACGAACGTCGCTTTCGCACCGGTTCTTGGCAAAGTTGCGGTAGTATTCATATTGATGCTGAATCTGACGCTATTTCTACTTTAGAATCTTGTTTAGCTGAGTATAGCGGTGAATACGTGCGCCTAGTCGGCATTGACCCCAAAGCTAAACGGCGGGTTGTGGAAACTATTATTCAGCGACCGAATGGGAAGAATTAGGAGTTAAATAATTGATAGCTAATACTGAGATTGGCTATCAATAGAATACTTTCCTTCTCTTTCTAACCACTTGGCCATTGCCCAAGCTTCCTCAAATCTGATATTTGCCATAGTCATGCCATACAACCTACACAAAATAGCAAATTCCTGATAAGTAGTAGGTTGTTTAGTAAATAGCAACCACATCAAAGCAGTTTCCGCCGTTAAGTCTGTTAAACCTCCTTTTTTATGAGAAGGCCGTCGAACTACATTACAGCGTCTACAACGCAAAGTCATATTCTCCAGCTTGTCAGCATCATCTCCTAGTTCTTGTTTTGGGATGATGTGATCAGCTTGGAGTTCTAACCTGGTTCCACAATCTACACATCTACCTATTTGCTCAAAATGCCATTGTCTAACCGCTTTCCAACATTGCCGAGAAGGAAAATGCTTTTGAAATGTTGGCTTACTAGCAATAGAAGTACCCACTTGTGATGGGTTTAGATGTCCTAAAACAAGAGAAGTGACTTCTTTATAAGAAACGATACCGTTCGCAATCAAATCATTAAGAAGTCCACACCAGTCTGCATCACTCCAGTCCTGGCTATTAACGGGATATTGACCAACATTCATGCTAAATTCCTAGTTCTTGCAAAATATCGTGAATGCTAATTTCTAAGACACGACAAATGTCAATAGTTTCAAAAATATCTAGTCTACGAACACCATTCTCATATTTGGAGACAAAAGTCTGGTCTTGACCAATTAACATTCCCAGTTCAGCTTGAGAAAGTCCCCTTTGCTCACGCAGACTCTTAAGTAAATGTAGTAACTGTGTATATTCATTACGGAAAATTGTTTTTTGATGTGATCTTTTTGCTCCAGAGGTTGTCTTGCGTTCCCCTGAATTATTCATGCGATTTTAGCATTGTAGTTAGGCTATACAAAAAGCTTGACATGAGCTAATATTTATGCGAAATTCGCATAAAATAAGTTATGTAATTCTTGAATTTGCCGTGAACACAGAAATAGTTGCCAAAGAATTAATCTCTAATTTTCAAATCTTGACTCATACTCACTGGAAACCGTCTGAGCATCTGGAGGGAGAACTCAACAAATATTTACAGCAGTTTTCTGATGAACATCTTCAGTCAGAAAACTTGATCAGAAATAAGTTGATATTCATTATTAATGACAGACTCGGTTTGAATAAGTCTATATATCGGCTATTTATCGACAAACTAGCAATTCATGGTATAACTTTTAATTATCATGAAAAAATTATAATTGAAGAAAAAATTAACTGTCCTGAGATTAATTTTATTGAATGGTATTTTAGTTATTTCAACCATATAGAGACTCAGATAACTTTATTAAGTTTAGTTGAGAAAGAAAGAAATAAAAAATTAATCAGATTAGATGATTTTTTAAATGAAGATAATAAATCAGATTTAGTAATTGAATCAATATTTTGTTCCTATATTTACTATTGCTTAGAAGAATCACAAATCCATAAAACGCTTAATAATCATTGCCGTGAACAATATATTTTTAACTACTGGGAACATTTACAAAATTTTCATAAAATTCAGCTTTCTAGAAATGAAGGTCTTGTAGTGCTTGACTTGGATAGTCTGATTAACCATAAGAATGTCAAATATGAAGAGCTACTGACTCAAGTAATTAATTTAATTAAGGAAGCATATTACAGACTAGCCAATCATTGTTATATGGCAATGATTATCGGGCATGAATTTCAGCATAAGTGGCAATTGATTGCTGACATCACTATATTCAGTGAGAAATTTTTAGAAAATAAGATTGACCGTAATTATTTTAGATGGAAAGATGTTGCCCAACAAACAATAAAATATATCAATCATATAGATGTATCTGCTTGCAGATTTGAATATGGTAATGAGGGTTTTACATATAAAGATTGTTATCTTGTGTACAAAAATAATCATGAAAAATGTCTGCTTCTGCTAGAAAAAAACGAGCGTGATGAAAATCCGATTCCCTGCCCTAAATGTAGGACATTTCAAGTAAACGGTAATTCCTACCCTGTTCTTGGTGTTAGGAGTTGGGAATGCAAAAACATATTTTGTGGAGAAAAGAGTAAGTATAATCGAGGCAAACGCTATTCTCTTTCATCAATAATTAGACAACAGGCTATTTTAGATGATAGAAATATTATCGAAAAAGACTTTCTGAAGAAATGGAGAAGAGATATAGCCATAGTTTCATCATGGGATGAAATTTATGAATTTCTAATCAAATGCTATTCTCTGTATGGTGATACAGTTGTTATTTATAGTCGAAACTTAACTATCAAGCAGAATGTATTCGGTAGAAATATTAAAGCATATAACGAAGTCAATGAGTTTATTACAAATCATATTAATGCCAATGATTATTTTAATATGTCATTCTTCAAGAGATTTTTAATAGATAAAGAGAGATGTTTATTAGAAGAGATACAAAACTTATCTCCTGTTCAAAATATACATATATATCATGGAGACGCATTTCAAATACTTTGTAGTTTAGATAGTAACTCTTTGGGAGGAGGAATCACTTCTCCTCCCTACTATAATGCTAGAAATTATTCCTATTGGCATAACATATATTGCTATCTATACGATATGTACAATATAGCACAAGAACTTTACAGATGTTTAAAGCCAGGTGCTCCTTTTTTATTGAACATTTTTGACTATTTTGATAACGAAAATACTATAGTTTTTTCAGATATGGGCAAAAAAAGATTAATATTAAGTAGTTATATGAGTTTTATTTTTAGATATGTAGGATTCAATCATTTAGGAAATGTGGTATGGGATAAAGGTGAAATTGAAGGCAATAGGAATTTTAACCAGGGTAATTACTCACCTTATTATCAAGCTCCTTTAAACTGCTGGGAACATATTTTGATTCTTGCCAAGGGCAAACCATCATTTAATGTTTTACAAATTCCTCAATTAATCAAGGAAACAGCCGTCATTAAAATGATTAGAGGTAAAAATGTTTATGGGCATACAGCCCCATTCCCTGAAGCTATACCAAATTTACTTTTGTCCTTAGTTGCGAATACGGAAACCATCATAGATCCCTTTTCTGGTAGCCTTACTACAGGGATAGCTGCCATAAAAAAAGGTCACAAGTCAGTAAATATCGAAATACATCAAGAATATTGTGACTTGGCGTTAGAATTACTCAGAAAATATTTTGATGACTCAGTCAAAGCTTGTTGAGCGAAAGTTATCCTTTTTTGATCATCAGCTTTCCCTTGTCAAAGTATCAGCACATTAAATCACGGGATCGCTTGCCGTATCGTTCACATTTTGTTACAAAAGTACAAAGAACTTCTAGAGACCCAAACCAAATGTTCGGCGGACTAACTGGTTTCCAAGATCCAAAAGGCACTGATTGGGGCGAAAAAATGCTCAACACAGTCGCCAGCCAAACGATTCGCCATTTGTTTACTCAAAGCGAGTCAGTAGAAGTCCTTGTGCGCTGCTATCCCTCCAGCAAACTGTTGCAAGGCAGCATTGATAGTTTTAAAATGAGCGGTCGCGGTTTGGTTATCCGTAGAGATTTTGCGGTAGAGGAAATGTCCTTTGAAACCGATGCTGTGGCTATTGACTTTAGTGCAGTTTTAGCGGGTAAACTAAATCTTAAGCAACCAACCCAGGCGATCGCTCAAGTAGTATTATCAGAAGATGGTATAAATCAAGCTTTTAATGCTGAACTAGTCAAAAAACGTCTAGTTAATCTCTCAGCACCTGCTTTAACAGAATTATCTGGTGGTCAGCCAGTGTCTTTCACGGATGTTCAAGTAAAACTATTACCGCAAAATTGCCTACAGCTTTCCGCCAAAGCAGATTTAAATAATGGTGAACTCATACCACTGCACATGATTTTAAGCATAGCTGTGGAAAAGCGTCGCCGGATTGCTTTTAAAGACCCCAAAATTGAGCTTGATTCAGTCCCAGAATCACAAAAAGCTATTTCCCAAAATCTTGGTCTAGCACTAGCAGAGATTTTAGATAATATGGTTGATTTGGATAAATTTGACCTAGATGGGGTAAAAATGCGGTTAAATCGTTTAGACACTGAAGGTCAAAGGTTAATTTTTAGTGGCTACGCTGAAATTGAACGAATTCCTCGTAATTCGTAATGGGCTGCGCCCCCGCTACGCTAACGTACTTAAAAACCGTCTAGAAACTTCTAGACGGTTTTTCGTTGTGTTATGAAACTAATTAGTAGTTAATTATCTTCTACCAACACCTACATATTGGAATCCAGCACGGATCATGGTTTCGGGGTCGAGAAAGTTACGACCGTCGATAATTACAGGATTATTCATCAATTTTGCCATCTTGCTGTAGTCAAGAGAGCTAAATTGCTGCCATTCAGTGACGAGTACCAACGCATCACAACCATCAGCTAAACGTTCAGCATCAGTTTCTACCAACACACCGGAAAGGCCATGACGCATTCCGGTTTGGGAAATGATGGGGTCATAGGCCTTAACCTTAGCACCCAAGCGGTTTAGCTGTTCGATTAAATTGAGTGCTGGCGCATCGCGTAAATCGTCAGTATCAGGTTTGAAGGTCAAACCCAATAAACCAACTGTTTTACCTTTGAGGATTTTTAAAGCTTGCTGGAGTTTTTCTAATGCAATCAGACGTTGACGTTCGTTAACACTAACGGCAGATTTTAATAACTGAGCCTCATAACCGTAATCATCAGCAGTGTGAATCAACGCTGAAACGTCTTTGGGGAAACAAGAACCACCCCAACCAATACCAGCTTGTAAGAATTTGCCACCAATACGGGAGTCTAAACCAATACCTTTGGCTACTTGAGTTACATCAGCACCAACGCGATCGCAAATGTTAGCTACTTCGTTAATAAAACTAATCTTAGTTGCTAAGAAAGCATTAGCAGCATATTTAATCATTTCTGCTGAACTCAAGTCTGTTACCAACACAGGTACAGAGGGTGCAGATTTATCCTCAGCAAATTTGCGCTCTACAATTGGTGCATAGAGTTCTTGCATCATGGAAACGGCTTTTGTACTGTTACCACCCAAGACGATGCGGTCAGGGTTAAATGTATCGTATACAGCCGAACCTTCCCGTAAAAACTCTGGGTTACTCACGACATCAAACTGGGGTGTAGAGTCAGGTAGTTTTTCTTCACTACCGCCACCAGCTGTCACCAGAGTTTTTTGACGTTCAGCAATCCCATCCATCACAATCATTCGTACCCAGTCGCCTGAACCGATGGGAACTGTGGATTTGTTAACAATTACCTTATAACCCCCGTTGAGGTTAGCACCAATACCACGCGCTACCGCCTCGACATAACGAGTATCACTTTCGCCAGTGGGTAAAGGTGGTGTACCTACAGCAATAAATAAAATTTCTCCGTGAGCAACCCCAGCAGCTAAATCCGTTGAGAATTCTATTTTGCCGGTTTGAATTGCAGACTGCATGATTTCTGATAATCCAGGCTCAAAAATCGGCGACTGCCCAGATTTCATCAATTTAACTTTTTCTTCGTTATTATCTACACAAATAACATCGTGTCCGATGTGAGCTAAACAAGCACCTGTAACCAAGCCAACGTAACCAGTACCTATTACACAAACACGCATTGTTAACTCCTCATTTTATCTAGGGGGTTTATCTTAAACAACGTAGTCCTCAATACCAAAGTTCCAATCTCTGAGGAAGCACCGCCAGTTTAGTAGCGGTTACAAGTCGGTTTAGCCAGCATTGAGTATGAGCATCTAGACACTGTTGTTCAGGCGATCGCGGAAATCTGCTATCGTTAGCTTTAGCCCTTCTTGTAGAGGGATGGTAGGTTCCCAATTTAACAAGGTTTTGGCTTTGGTAATATCCGGCTGACGACGACGAGGATCATCAGCAGGTAAAGCTTCAAATTTAATCTCTGCATTGGGATTAATTAAATTTTGCACAGCTTCAGCTAATTCTAGAATCGTGTATTCACCAGGATTTCCCAAATTGACCGGCCCGACATAATCACTATTCATCAGGCGGATAAATCCTTCCACTAAGTCAGAAACATAGCAAAAACTGCGAGTTTGCGAGCCATCACCATAAACCGTTAAAGGTATACCTTTCAGGGCTTGCACAATAAAGTTACTAACAACTCGTCCATCATTTTCTAACATTCTTGGCCCGTAAGTGTTAAATATACGGACAACTCGAATATCAACTTTATTTTGTCTGTAGTAGTCAAAAGCTAAAGTTTCAGCAATTCTTTTGCCTTCGTCGTAACAGGAGCGTATCCCAATCGGGTTAACACTACCTCGATACTCTTCGGGTTGGGGGTGAACCTCTGGATCTCCATAAACCTCGCTAGTGGAAGCCAAGAAAAATCTCGCTTTCACACGCTTGGCTAACCCCAACATATTCAGTGTTCCCATAACATTGGTTTTTACAGTTTTTACGGGATTGTACTGATAATGTACAGGAGAAGCTGGACAAGCTAGATGGTAGATTTGATCTACTTCCAACCGGATTGGTTCGGTGATATCGTGGCGAATGAGTTCAAAATTGGGATGATTTACCCACTTAGAAATGTTACGCTTGTGACCTGTATAGAAGTTGTCTAAACAAATGACTTCATGTCCTTCGGGTATGAGTCGGTCAATCAGATGTGAACCAATAAACCCAGCACCGCCCGTCACCAAAATTCTCATATTGTCTCAGTTAATTACAGATATTGCTAGCTGTTCTTGATATCGTTTAATTTAGAATACCCAGTCCAAGTATAAAAATACAGAAAAAATAGGGCGAATTCAAAATCTAACAGTGTTAATTGTGTAATTCTACTGTGTATGTATTTTTGTTACTTTTTTTGGTTAATTCATCTAGCAAAATAACAAACATCGTCTAATGTTTGTCGGCGAGTAACTTATAATTCATCAAATCTTCAATAAGATAAAGTTTTGTTAGGACAAAATTGTAAAGTTTTGGTTAGGGCATAGGGCATGGGGTGTAAGGGTGTAAGGGTGTAGGGGAAGAAAATCCAATGCCCAGTACCCAGTCCCCAGTCCCCAATCCCCAATGCCCAATCCCCAATTCCTAATCCCTCTTACCTTGACTACGATGATTTGCGGCTTGTAGTAATAACGATTCAGCAAAAGCGATCGCATCACTGGCGGATTTACCACCGGCTAGTTGTGCTAGTTCATCTCGACGGGTAGTCAAATCATCTAGGTTAGTCACTCTCACCACGGTACGCTGTTCAGTGTTACCGTTGTTTGATTTCCTACCTTTACCTTGGGTGATAGTTTGCTTATTCACCCTGAAATGGCGGTCTGCCATTGCTGCTACTAAGGGTTGGTGAGTTACACATAATACTTGATGATGCTGGCTGAGTTGGTGTAATTTTTCGGCGATCGCTTGGGCTACTCTTCCTGAAACTCCTACATCAATTTCATCAAATACTAATGTTCCGGCTGCGTCGGCTTGGGTAAAACAGGCTTTGAGGGCGAGTAAAAACCGGCTCATTTCCCCACCGGAAGCAATTTCTGTTAATGGTTGCAATGGTTCGCCGGGGTTGGGGCTAAACATGAAGGTGATTTTGTCTGCACCCGCCGCCGTTGGTGGTGTGGGGGTAATTTCGACTTGAAACTGTACTTTTTCCATCGCCAAGGGTTTGAGTTCAGCTATCAGTCGAGATTCCAGAGTAGCGGCGGTTTTTTGGCGTAATTGGGTTAATTTTTGACAGGCTTGAGTGAGTTTTTCTAAACAGGCTGATGTTTGCTGTTCTAGACTTTCAATACTTTGTTCACCGTCGTTAAGTTCTGCTAATTCTGCTTGAATTTTTTGATAATAGGCGATCGCTTCTTGTAAACTAGGGCCATACTTCCGGCAAATTTGTTTTAGCTCTCGGATGCGTTCTTCTACTTCTTCTAACCTTTGGGGATCAGCTTCTAAACTTTCACCATAGGTGTTAATTTGTCGTGCGACTTCCGTTAAAGCTGTTTGTGCATCTCGAATTAAATCTAGGAGTGGTTGCAGTTGGCTATCATACTCCACCATGTCATTTAAGGTGGCTTCACTATCACCCAACAAATCAGATGCGGCTGGGGTTTCGTCTTCGTTTTGATACAAAGCTTGGTAGATTTTGTAACTCATTTGTTGCAAATCTACGACATGATTGAGACGTTCCCGTTCTTGTTGGAGTTGTTCTAATTCTTGGGGATCGCTGAGATTAGCCGTTGATAGTTCTTGGACTTGATAGGTGAGTAAATCTAGTTGTTGTAAACGTTCCCGTTCGGAGGTGCGGCGTTTTTCGAGGTTGGCGTGGGTTTGTTGGTAAGCACTAAAGGCTGTGGTGATGATTTGACGCTGTTTAACTAAGGAATCACCACCATATATATCTAACCAATCACGGACTTGGGCGGATTGTCCCACCTGTACAGTTTGACCTTGGGCGGTAATTTCCACCAAGCGATCGCGCAATTCTGTCATAATTTGGCGGTTAACTAACACACCATTGACGCGCGATCGGCTACGAATATTACTAGAAGTAGCCGTGATTTCTCGACTGATGACTATAGAACTATCATCAATTAAATCAATTTCTTGTTCCGTCAACCAAGCCGCTAACGGTGGCGTTGAAGAGAAAGTCCCTTCCACCATTGCCCTAGCTGTTCCTGTGCGAATGGCGCGACTAGAGACTTTCCCCCCTAAAATCGCATCAATCGCATCTAAAATAATTGATTTTCCTGCGCCGGTTTCACCTGTCAATACATTTAATCCCGCGCCAAATTCCAGTTCTAGTTGATCAATTAAAGCAAAGTTCTCAATTCGCAGGCAGAGCAACATCAGAACAACTCTCTGTGAAAAAGCAGGGGAGAAGAGATAGCAGGGGACTTCCAACTTAAAAAATACACTATCACTGTGTAGGCAGGGGGGCAGGGAGCAGGGGGGCAGGGAGCAGGGGGGAAAAGAACGATGTCTGATCTCGGAAATTGGATAATTTATTTTCTGGAAGTCCCCAGGAGAGAAACACCAAGGTATCTATCGCTTAACGTAAAAGCGAGGCTTGAAACCTTAATATTTTGTTAAAAGTAGATGCCAAATATTGTCAAATTACAGGAAGTTAAGCTGGATTTTTGAGATTCGGCAAATACCTACTAATATTGAACTAGCAAGCACATTCAAGTGTAGCAAAAGTAATTAGTTATTAGTCATTATCATTAGTCATTGGTCATTGGTCATTCGTCTTTCCCCTACACCCCCACACCCTTACACCCCCATACCCCTACACCCTACAAAATTAAGATTTACGAATTACTTTAAACATATTGTTACAATGCTTAACATATTCAATCCAACCGGCGGCTTTTTCTATGACTGTTAAGACACCTCCCACTAACTCCCGACCGATTGAGGGCGAAATCCAAACTATAGAACAGGCGATGTTGACAACTAATACTGAGCCTGAGACATTGAGTTACAATCCTGCGGAGATTGCTGTTTATTATCAAGCAAGACCTTTACAGGTGTTGCGGAGGATTTTTGCCGTTTTGAGTCCTACCTTGTCCTTTGTATTGGGCTTATGGTGGGATAGAAAACGGGGAATTGTGGTGAAAAGCGATCGCCGTCGTGCAATTCAATTAAGAGAATTGCTGACGCGTTTGGGGCCTGCTTATATTAAAATTGGACAAGCTTTATCTACAAGACCGGATTTAGTCCCTCCCATTTATCTGGAAGAACTCACCAGATTACAAGACCAGTTACCAGCTTTTCCCAATGAAATCGCCTATCAGTTCATTGAAGAAGAATTAGGAAACGCACCAGAAGAGATTTACACCGAACTTTCCGCCACACCAATTGCGGCTGCTTCCTTGGGGCAAGTTTACAAAGGTAAACTCAAAACCGGTGAAGAAGTAGCTGTCAAAGTCCAGCGTCCTGATTTAAGAGAACGCATCACCATAGACTTATATATTTTAAGAGGTCTGGCGGCTTGGGTACAGAAACAAGTCAAGCGAGTCCGCAGCGATTTAGTCGGGATTTTAGATGAATTAGGCGATCGCATTTTTGAAGAAATGGATTATATCCACGAAGGTGAAAATGCCGAACGCTTTTTTGAATTATATGGTCATATTAAAGACATTTACGTACCGAAAATTTACTGGGAATATACTAACCGTCGTGTGTTAACGATGGAGTGGATTAACGGTACAAAATTAACCCAAACAGCAGAAATTAACGCTCAAGGAATAGATGCACGCTATTTAATAGAAGTGGGTGTGCAGTGTTCTTTAAGACAATTACTAGAACATGGATTTTTCCATGCTGACCCCCACCCAGGTAACTTATTAGCCACACCGGATGGTAAATTAGCCTATCTTGACTTTGGGATGATGAGCGAGATTCAACCGCCCCAAAGATATGGTTTAATTGAGGCGATCGTTCACGTTGTTAACCGTGATTTTGAAGGACTAGCACAAGATTACGTCAAGCTAGATTTCCTCTCTCCAGAAACCGATTTAACCCCCATTATTCCCGCATTCTCCAAAGTCTTTGCTAACGCTCAAGGTGCTAGTGTAGCGGAATTCAACATTAAAAGCATCACTGATGACCTTTCAGAATTAATGTATGAATATCCCTTCCGCGTTCCCCCCTACTACGCTTTAATTATTCGTTCTTTGGTGACACTAGAAGGTATAGCCATCTTTATAGATCCCGAATTTAAAGTGTTGAGTGAAGCTTATCCTTACGTAGCTAAACGACTATTAACCGACCCTGCACCACAATTAAGAACCTCACTCAAAGATTTACTCTTTAAAGAGGGTAGATTCCGGTGGAATCGCCTAGAAAACTTATTACGCAACGCACGTAAAAACCAAGAATACGACTTTAATTTAGTAGTCAATCAGGGTTTAGATTTTCTCTCTTCTGAACGTGGTGCTTTCATTCGCGATAAGCTAGTAGATGAACTATTAAATGGACTGAATGCTGTTGGTCTAAATGTGCTGCATAACTTTACTTATCTATTGCGAGAAAGAGTAGGGATTACAGCCATTAACGAAACACCAGCTGCCACAGTTGAACAACAGCAAACCCTAGAACACATCAAAAATATCTCTAGTATTTTGAGAGAAACTCGCGGCTTTGACCCAGCCAAACTTGCACCACAGATTGCTCAATTATTATTTAATCCAGACGTGCAACGGCTAGGTCAACAAATCACCAATCAATTGTTGCAAAAAGCTATAGTCCGACTAATTCGTGAATTACTAGCAGCAGCAGAGGAAGCTAATAGCAACAACAATAGTGATTTAGCACAACCACTTAATTTATCACTGACTCTCAAAAGAGGATAAAACAGATAAACCCCAACTCTTGCAAGTAGTTGGGGTTTTTAAAATGATAAATCCCTATTCTACACAGTTGGGATTACCGCTAGGTGTTGCATCTGGATAGAAAGTACGAACACCGCCACTTCTTCTAACAAATACAGCCTTAAATGTTTGACCGGCATCAGTTACAGTCAAATGACAAACTAGATTAGTGGAACTGGTGTTAGGGTTATTTTTATAACCTAATGTTGCAATTGACAGAATTTCTTCAGCGTTAAGCGTGTAACCATAACCTTTAATATTAGATTGAGCAGTACCGCTACCTACCTTTACAATTGCACCAATAGTATAAATAGCATTTGCTAAAACCTCTTCTCTGGATGTGTTATTGGCTAACCGTCCAGCTAAACCTTTGTCTTGCAGTTCTAAATAACGACCAACAAAATGTAAGCCACCAATTGAACCACCAGCTACAGGTTCACCACAAAATACGTGTTCAAATCCTTCGACGTTAAACCAAACATTCGTTAAATCTTCTAAGAACTGTGCATTTGATGTTCTTCCTGGTACAAGAAATCCACCTACATAGCTTTTAATATTGGCTAATACAGTAGGATTATTATTCATCATAGTTTGAAAATTACTAGGAGTAACCACTGTACCAGGTGCGCCACACAGGTTGTTTACTTCTATGTCAAAACTATTGAGAGTTGGAGACGGTGGAGTAACATCGGCGGGGCTACCAAAAGCTAAACCAGAAACAGAATTATTGATATTATCAAAAAATGGTAGAGAACCAGTCGGGAGAGGAGGACTCGAAGAAGAACCATAATCTGTAATGACAATATCATCTATGTTGGTTCTATTAGAACTTCCATCTGTTTTTCGGACTTCGCAACGAACTGTTCCAGCGATATTAGGAGTAAAAGTTACAGTTTGCAGAGTCGTAGAATTAGTTGTGACTGTAGAACCAATTTGTGTCCAGGAAGAACCACTATTAGTTGAACACCATAACCCCCAGTTGGTATTAGCATCACTACCAAACTTGGCGTGTTTAATGGTAATTGTGCCTGCGCCTGTAGTGCGGTTAAATTTCATCGTGATTCTACCACTATTGCGAATCCGAGCAGATTGTATACCAGTTTTGGCATCAGTTGATAAATTACCAATCAAAGCATCACTTAAATTCCAAACACCCGTACTCAGGGTAACATCACTAGCAGCATAACCACCTTTAGTACCACTTTCAAAGCCTTCTGAAATTGTTGTGCTGTTGGCTGGAGAGATATTCAAAGATAGTAGAAATACAGTTCCGCCTACCATCTTAAAAAGCGAAATTATCTTGGACATAAAACAACAAGATTTAATTACTCAACTAAAATCTGAGTCTAAACTTCATTGTTTATACAGGGATTAACTGAATTTTAAAATTAGAAAACATCGATTTTATAGTCAATCATTATTAGATTTAATAGACAGCTTACATAAACCATTAAAAAACCAAACTAGATAACTTCAAGATTAACCTTTTGCGTCCGTCTTTGCGCCTTTGCTCCTACCGCAAGCGGAACGCCTGACGGCGAATGCGTGAGCTTTCTCACAGACCTATAAGCAACACCAAATAATATTGCAAAATCAAAATAAAAACCCCAATTCCTCCAAGGAATCAGGGTTAAATTAATCTAATATCAAAAAATCTTATCGACAACCCAAAGACTCACGAGTATCGACACCAGTTTTAGAATTCACACCATCAGCCTTAGCACAAAGTTTCTTCACCTGTAACCCATCTAAAACCGCATTAGTAAAATCTGTTCCAGTGACATCAACATTATCAAAAGTAGAACGCAACATCATCGCATTGGTGAATACTGCATCACTTAAATCAGCGTTTTTAAACTTAGCTAGATAAGCAATACCATCAGTGAAATCTACACCATGTAGATTCACACCCTCCAGAACAGTACCGTTAAACACGCCACCCCGTAAGTCAGCATTGGTAAAGTTAGCATTCTCTAAATCCACATTGGTAAACTCACTACCAATTAAACTTTGACCACTAAAATCCTTACCCTTAACTTCATCACCAGCCGAACGAGTGATACTAGAAGAACTAGCAGCCTCCGCCGACACAGGAAACAATAATAAAACCATCGCTAAGACAAAACTAGCTAGCACTCGCCAATATTTCATAATTGATTCTTAACAAAACTCAACACTCCCTTTCAATATTAAACATCAGGAAGAAGGCAAACGGTAAAAAGCAAAAGGTCAAAGAAAGAATCTTTTGCCTTTTACCTTTTTACTTTTGCCTTTTTGATGCCCATAGAATATATATTGAAGTGCGATCGCATAAGTAAAACTACCTGTGGCTAATCAACAAAACACTACCGAAACCTTAGCGCGAACCCCTTTATATCAACAGGGTGTAGAACTCCAAGCCCGCTTTACCAGCTTTGGCGGTTGGGAAATGCCGGTACAATATAGCGGTATTACTCGCGAACATGAAGCTGTACGCCAAGCGGCCGGAATGTTTGATATTTCCCATATGGGCAAATTTACCCTCCAAGGTAAAAATCTGATTTCACAACTCCAGAGTTTAGTACCTTCCGATTTAAGTCGTTTACAACCAGGACAAGCCCAATACACCGTATTATTAAATCCCCAAGCCGGAATTATTGACGACATCATTGTCTATTACCAAGGGGAAGATTCCACCGGTACACAACAAGCGTTTATCATCGTCAATGCAGCCACTACCAGCAAAGACAAAGCATGGTTATTACAGCACCTTGACCAAGATATAGTCAGCTTCCAAGACTTATCACCAGAAAAAGTCTTAATTGCTGTGCAAGGGCCAAAAGCCATTAGTCATTTACAACCCTTCGTCACAGCAGACTTACAACCCATTAAAGCTTTCGGTCATATCCAAACCACCATACTAGGTCAACCCGCCTTTATTGCCCGTACTGGTTATACTGGGGAAGATGGTTTTGAAGTATTATTAGACCCAGAAATCGGCGTAGAACTATGGCGAAATCTGCATGAGGCTGGTGTCATTCCCTGTGGACTAGGGGCGCGAGATACCCTACGCTTAGAAGCAGCGATGGCACTTTATGGTCAAGATATCGACGACACCACCACACCCTTAGAAGCTGGCTTAAATTGGTTAGTTCATCTTGATACCAAAGGTGATTTTATCGGTCGGGAAGTTTTACAACAACAAAAAACTGCTGGTGTGCAACGCCGACTCGTCGGTTTACAAACCCAAGGAAGAAACATCGCCCGTCATGGCTACCCAGTCATTGCAGATGGTAAAGTCATCGGGGAAGTGACAAGCGGAACTCTTTCCCCCACACTAAGTTATCCCGTGGCTTTAGCTTACGTTCCTACGCAGTTTTCCAAAGTGGGACAGCAACTAGCCGTAGAAATTCGCGGTAAAACATACCCAGCCACCGTAGTAAAACGTCCCTTTTACAAGTCGAAAAACAAACCCTAAATTTTAGAAGTCAAAAGTTAACGACTATTGACTGTTGACTATTAACTTTTGACTTTTGACTATGTGTTGTAAGATACTCAAGCTTACAGTTACGTTACTGTGAGAGTGATTTTTTGATATTGCAGAGGAATAGAAATGTCTTCGTTTAATTATCCTGAAGATTTAAGATATTTGGATACTCATGAATACGTGCGGCTAGATGGTGAAATAGCTACTGTGGGTATTACTGAATTTGCCGTCGACCAATTAGGTGATGTGGTATTCTTGGACTTGCCAGAAATTGGTGATTTGCTGACCAAGGGAGAAAAGTTTGGTTCGATTGAATCCGTTAAGGCTGTGGAAGAGTTAAATGCACCAGTTACCGGTACAGTTATCGAACGCAATGAGCCTTTAATTGATTCTCCCGAAGCAGTGGCGGATGACCCCTATGGAGAAGGATGGCTATTAAAACTGCGGGTGAATGACCCTGATGAATTTAATGATGCGATGACAGCAGACGAGTATCGCGCGGAAGTGGAGGGGGCTTAGGAAGGCAAAAGGCAAAAGGTAAAAGTAAAAAGAAGGATTTTTTGTCTTTTACCTTAGTCTTAGGTTAAATATGCTTGATCTAGGAAGCTTATCGAGACGTGGCGTTGCTGCGTCTTTATTGTTTTTCTCACGCAAATTAGCAAATCCTTGCACAATCTGTTAAAGAATTTACAAACTCAGGCAGCTTGTCAAGAGTATTTGTTGCAAAATATGAATAAGTTACGTCTGGAGTATTAAGTTTGTGGTATCTTTTGCATCTATTTCTCAGTCTAGCGATGGGCTACGCCCCACCGAAGGCGATCGCCAACATCAATCATTAGATAAAACAGATAATTTTATACAAAGGCATATAGGCGTAAATTCTCAAGATATCCAGCAAATGCTTGATGTTTTGGGATTATCCACCCTAGACGACCTCATTGATAAAACCGTACCCGCATCTATTAGGCTAAATCACCCGCTACAATTACCAGCCGCACAAACTGAGTACGCCGCCTTGGCCAAATTAAAACAAATTGCTGAGAAAAATCAGGTGTTTCGCTCATACATCGGTATGGGATATTACGATGCTATTACTCCCCCAGTAATTCAACGTAATATTCTAGAAAATCCTGGTTGGTATACCGCCTACACTCCCTATCAACCAGAAATTGCCCAAGGAAGACTCGAAGCCCTGTTAAATTTCCAAACTATGATTATTGACTTAACAGGTTTGGAAATTGCCAACGCCTCACTATTAGATGAAGGTACAGCCGCCGCCGAAGCTATGACGATGAGTTACGGCGTGTGCAAAAATAAAGCCACTGCTTATTTTGTTTCCCGTGAATGTCATCCCCAAACCATTGATGTCTTGCAAACACGGGCGCAACCCTTGGGCATTGAAATTATTATCGGTGATCATCAGACCTTTGATTTTGCTCAACCGATTTTCGGGGCTGTTTTGCAATATCCCGCCAGTGATGGCACTATCTATGACTACCGCGCTTTTATCGCAAAAGCCCATGCTGAGGGTGCATTGGTAACGGTAGCAGCTGATCCCCTAAGTTTAACTTTACTCACCTCTCCCGGTGAACTAGGGGCAGACATCGCTGTCGGTAGCACACAACGCTTTGGTATTCCCCTGGGTTTTGGCGGCCCCCACGCTGCATACTTCGCCACCAAGGAAGAATACAAACGACAAGTCCCAGGGCGCATTGTAGGTGTATCGAAAGATGTCTACGGTAAAACTGCTTTGCGTCTAGCTTTGCAAACCCGTGAACAACACATCCGCCGAGAAAAAGCCACCAGTAATATTTGTACAGCCCAGGTGTTACTAGCTGTGATGGCAGGTATGTATGCCGTTTATCATGGCCCCGATGGACTAAAAAATATTGCGGCGAATATTCACCAGTTAACTGCTATTTTGGCAGCAGGTTTACAACGTCTGGGTTACAAGATTAGTTCTCAAAACTTCTTTGATACTCTGCGGGTAGAATTAGGCACACAAAATCTAGATGCTATTCTCGCAGGTTGCCAAGGCAGAAATATGAATTTGCGGGTTTTTGATGACACGGCTGTGGGGATATCTTTAGATGAAACCACAACTTTAGAAGATGTCATTGAACTCTGGCAAATTTTTGCTTTGACAGATGAGTTACCCTTCACCGCCGCCGAATTAACAGTTGCTGCTCATATCTCCTTACCCCGTACCAGTGCATATCTCACGCACCCCGTTTTCAACCGTTATCACTCGGAAACTGAATTACTGCGTTACCTACACCAACTAGAAACCAAGGATTTATCCCTCAATACATCAATGATTCCCTTGGGTTCTTGCACGATGAAGTTAAACGCCACAGCCGAAATGATTCCGGTGACATGGGCAGAATTCGGGAAAATTCACCCCTTTGCACCATTATCACAAACCCAAGGTTATCAAATTCTCTTCCAACAGCTAGAGGCGTGGTTAGCAGAAATCACTGGTTTTGCGGGAATTTCTCTGCAACCAAACGCAGGTTCACAAGGGGAATACGCCGGACTGTTGGTAATTCGTCAATACCACGACAGCCGACAAGAAGCACACCGCAACATCTGTTTAATTCCCACCTCAGCCCACGGCACAAACCCCGCCAGTGCGGTAATGTGTGGCATGAAAGTAGTAGCAGTTGCCTGTGATGCTGACGGTAATATTGATGTAGCTGACTTAAAAGCCAAAGCAGCCAAACACAGTCATGAACTAGCGGCGTTGATGGTGACATATCCCTCAACACATGGTGTATTTGAAGAAGCCATACAAGAAATCTGCGCCATTGTGCATAGTCACGGCGGCCAAGTTTACATGGACGGCGCAAATATGAACGCCCAAGTCGGTATTTGTCGCCCTGGTGATATTGGTGCAGATGTCTGTCACCTGAACCTACACAAAACCTTCTGTATTCCCCACGGCGGCGGCGGCCCCGGTATGGGGCCAATTGGCGTTGCATCCCATCTCGTCCCCTTTTTACCAGGACATCCGGTATTGGGGACTGGGGACTGGGGACTGGGGACTGGGAAAGAAGCCATACCCCATACCCAATTCGGTGCTGTAGCAGCTGCACCTTGGGGAAGTGCTAGTATTTTGGTGATTTCTTGGATGTATATTGTGATGATGGGGGCTGCTGGGTTAACCCAAGCTACCAAAGTGGCAATTCTCAACGCCAATTACATCGCCAGGAGATTAGAAAACCACTATCCAGTGTTGTACAAAGGGCAGAATGGCTTAGTTGCCCATGAATGTATTTTAGACTTGCGATCGCTCAAAAAATCCGCCAACATCGAAATCGATGATGTAGCAAAACGCCTCATGGACTACGGTTTCCACGCCCCGACAGTCTCCTGGCCTGTGGCGGGTACAATCATGGTTGAACCCACAGAAAGCGAATCAAAAGCAGAATTAGACCGTTTCTGTGATGCACTCATAGCAATTAGGCAAGAAATCGCTGAAATTGAGTCAGGTAAGATGAATGCTGAAGATAACCTCTTGAAAAACGCACCCCACACTCCTGAAAGCCTCATCGTTGGTGAATGGACTCACCCCTATTCCCGTGAACAAGCCGCCTATCCTGCACCATGGACAAGAGAACATAAATTCTGGCCGAGTGTAGGTAGAATTGACGCAGCCTTTGGAGACAGAAACTTCGTTTGTTCTTGTCTCCCAATGGACGCTTATCAATAAAGCAACTTGAATTAGACCCTTTCAAGTTCCTGATTTTAAGTCAATTTAGCCCATCATCCCTAAATTTACTCCCATTCAGCAAAGGCGTAAAGTTTCGCTTTGCGCCTTTGCGTGAAATTATCTCGCAACTTCAACCTGCTGTGCTTCTGGCAATAAACGCTTCATTCCTTGCTTGACAAAACCTTGCAGAAAAGCTAACTGCTGATTTTGTTGGAAGACATTTTGTAAGGTTTGACGCAATTTATCTAAATTCAAATTATTACCAGAATCTAAAGCAATTTCTTGTTGTTCAAAATATGCAATGAGACTCAAGCCAGCAACTCTAGTCAGATAAGCAGCACTCACACCTTGCACCAAACCACCAGCGACAAAGGTAACAGCATTACTTTTAAGAACTGTGCTAATAGCTTTAGTAGAAAGTTCCACTAAACCTAATTTCAGCATTAAACTTCCCATTGTTCCCGCTACAGTTTGCGCTTGTTCTAGGGAAAATTTCTGCTGATAGATATTACCCAAATCCATTACCATTTGAGCATTAATCGCCGCCGTGGCTAAAATATCTAGTGCTGGAACTGGGTTAGCAAAAGCAGCAGCCGCAGCTATCCACTGATATTGTTCAATAATTGGGGTAGCGCGATCGCATCTTACCCCATTCAAATAATTTTTCGCCTCAGCTTTTAACAGCAGAGCCTGTCTAGTGGTAGTTGTCCACACCAATTGTTGACTTTGCTGTACTAAAATCTCGTTTAACTGCTGCGTCAATTGCTGAATATCTGCTGCTGGCTGTTCCATCCACTCTTGTACAGTTCCATCAGCTTGATGTTTCCGCACTTTCACAGCTACAGGGGAAGCTGAAACAGCAACTACATGATCTTGCTGACGTTGTTTTAATGACTGCAAAATACTAGCACGTTCATCTGGCAAATATTGGTCTTGTTTGTTGAAAACTAAGACTTGTGGCTGATTCGTTGCTGTTAATTGTTTTAAGGCTTGAAATTCCGAATCAGTCAAATCACCATTAGTTAAGAACAAAACTAAGTCTGATTTTGCTGTTTCTGTGAGAATAGCAGCATCAGAGGATTCTATCTCTCTAAATAAAGATGCTGTTTCCTGTAAACTGACTTTTTGCTGTGTTTCTCGCCAATTACTAGACTCTAGCACCTGAATTAAGGTACTTTTACCAACGGATTTACCGCCAGTCACAGCTAATCTCAAATCTTGTCTGTCTAACTCTACAGGTAATGCAGCTAGCTGTGTTTTTAGTGTCTCTAAAGCAGGATGATTTATCGCTTCTTGCGCTAACTGATTGATGACTACTTCAGTTTTAGCGATCGCATTCACTGCTGTTTCCCGATCAGTAATGATACCACTCGGTTGTTCTGCATGGTCATGGGGGAAGTTACGCTTCCACAGCCACAAACCACCACCTACAGCTAAGAGACTGACTAAACTTAGCTCACCTACCTGCATAATTGAATGATGCCAACTCTGCACCATCCACAAGGAAAAGGATAATCCTAATCCTCCTATTAAAATTGGTCGCTGTAACTTCACAACCATGACTCTCCGAACTTTGTGGAATATTCCAATTCAACAATAAATCAAAACCCTGCTGCACCGAATTGTAAAGGTAAGATTAACTCCCAAGCCTCACGATATTTTGCCTAACGGGGTTTACGCTGGCGTTTGTCGGTTTCGACAAGGTGTATTTCGCTACCATAGCCGATAAACACATCTACCGGAAAGACATAGAAAATATCAAGTGGTTCTATGTACGCTAGGGCAAAATCAAAGTCTGATGGTTGATATGTTGCTCTGAGCATGAGTCGGCGATTTGTTTTAGTGCGGCGATTGTCTACAACATAATTCCCAGATGGCTCATGCAACCAAGCATACTTGACTTGGATTTTAACTAAAGTTCCCTCTATATCAAATACTAAATCGTATGGCAGGCGATCGCCAATTGGTTTTAAAACACCCCAGCCACGCTTTAAAGCATGAAGCACAGCAGCTTGTTCTGCTATGTCTCCCCTCAGCTTTGTGTCCATTGGTCAGCCGAAATAACTTATATCAGCATAAAACAAAACCCTGCAATCTTTGAAGACTACAGGGTTTTATTTTTAATTTGGTGGCGGGAAGTGGATTTGAACCACTGACCTTCGGGTTATGCTTACCATCTACAACTTTCGTTGCCCAGATCAACTGGTTTGTGGTCTGGACTGTCCCTTCACCCTCGGCGTTACCGTTAGGGTGCCTGCCTTCCAGTCTCTACACCTTCTCTGTTTCCAGAGCTTGGTTCGGGATTACCGCGCTAGTGGCTTCCCCGAATTTGACAGGTAATCGCACATGAGTTTCTTCATGTACCGCCCACTGCAAAACAAACTAATAAGCGCGTAATTAGTTTTGCTAGTTGAGCCCGACGAGCTACCAGGCTGCTCTATCCCGCGTCGCTCTCGTTCTTGACTTTTCAAGTATAACCCGAAATTTCAAGTTTGGCAACTATAAAAACGATAATTCTCCGACAACCTCTAAACGCGTGTATTTACCTGGGTTCATGAACTTTTCTGCCAAGCTTTCGGCGACACTAGGAGTAATCCAGCCCATTTGTTGCAGTAGGTGAATGGCGACGGCATATTTAGCGCGTTTAGAACCATCCATGACTTTAATCGCCAAACCCATGCCTTCACCCAGCCTCCCAATACACTGGACTCCTTCCGCGCCAGATTTGCTGACTAGTTCCCCTGGAGTGAGGCGCATTAATTCCGTGTCAAATTCCCCATCACCAGCTACCATTGCGGGGTGATGAGTCATGGCGCGGACAATACGCTCCATATCTAAGTTATTACTAGCGGCTAATAGCGCATATAAAGAGGCGATTTGACCCAATTGCATGAGATATGTAGGTGCGCCGCAGTCATCATGCGCGCTGATGAATTCTTCAGCAGGCATTCGCAGTAATTCTGCTATCTTACCGACAATTAATTGCTGTACAGGGTGTTTACGGTCTAAATAATTATTCAACGGCCAGTGACGCTGCTGACACACAGCTAACATCCCCGCGTGCTTACCAGAGCAGTTGTATTCCAGAGGACTGCGCTTGCTCTGGGGAATGGGACACTGGAGGACTGAGGGGTCTAAGTCAGCTCGCCACAGGATATTAAACACCTGTCGGACTTGTTCAATACGTCCTTTATGAGAACTGGTGATAATTGCTAAGTCGCGATCGCTTAGATCATAACGTTCCAGTGTGCCTGTTGTGGTGACAGCCAATGCTTGGAATGGCTTGAGTGCTGAACGGACAAATGTAGCGGTTTCCGCGTTACCTGCAACAGTTAGCACCCGCCCCCGTTCGTCGCATACAACCGCCTGGACTATATGCCTCGATTCAATAATACCTTCTCGCAACAACCGGACTTCCAGTGCTGCCGCTTGAGTTCGTTTTCCCATTGTCATGGGTTACATCTATCACTTTTTATTTATGAGTCATTGGTCAAAAGTCCATAGTCAATAGCCATTGACTTTTGACTATGGACTTTTGACTTGTTTAAAACAAATGCCAAACTATAGTACCAGTAACAAACATTCCCGCCAAGGCAGCAAGGGTAAATTTTAACCGTTGGAGGATGGGTTTAATTTCGTAGGTGACAATCAAGCGATCGCGATTTAACACTTCTTCTGGTTTGAGCCAAGTTTGGCCATCATACCAGCCTGATTCTTCATAAAACACATTTGTACTGTAGAGGCGATCGCGTACATATAACCAGCCTAGATACAAATGCACTAATCCTAAAACTACCCCGATACTGGCCCCAGCTGCACCACAGAGGAGGAAATGCGCTAGTTGTTTGTTTGGTGGAAAACTAGCTGCGGCGACTGGCCCTGTAACTAGCCACGATAAAGCCCAAATCCACGCTAATTTTTGGATATACTGCGGCCAATGTAAGGTGCAGTCACGAAATAGCCAAGCAGTTTTTAGCTCTTCATACTCATTAAGCGGCTGTTGTTCTGTGGGTACTGGGCAATTTACCAGTGAGGAATTCATCATATTGGACTACCACCACCTTCTTGAGAGTTGGGAAGGGAAATGCGTTCTGCATGAATCCAGAATGCTTCTAAATTATAAAATTCCCTTTCCTTTGGCATCATAATATGTACAATTACGTCGCCGTAGTCTTGTAATACCCAGCTACCTTCCGCTTTGCCTTCTGTCCGTAAAGGACGGCGTTGCAACTCAGTTTCTACTTGATCTTCAATTGATTGTGCGATCGCCCTGACTTGTACTCTAGAATAGCCAGTTGTCATGACAAAATAATCTGCTAGGTACGAGACATCTGCTACCTTCAAAACTATGATGTCCCCAGCTTTGCGATCCGATGCGGCTTCGGCAATTATGAGAGCCAAATTGCGACTTGCATCATTTTCACCCTCTGAAGTTCTGAGCGCGCTTTTGGTGACAGAGACGGATTGTAATGGTAAATTTCCTTGGAAATAATCAGACATTCAACCTCAGGTGTTTTATCCCTTTTGTGATGTTTTTGAGAATTACTGACAAGCTCCAACTAAGCGATAAGTGCGTGTTGGTTTTTTTGAATACTAACAAAAAAACCGATGTTTATGGGACTGCCTAATATATTGCAATACTCATGAGAGCCAATCACAGTGTTAGTGACTGTAGCGTTTACATCACTAATCGCTGGCATAGTTGGTAAATAATATCTGGAGTCAGGTGTTTTTTGGTGCGGTTAACAGACTCATCAACTTAATATTGCATGGCGATCGCTGCTGCTGGACTCTACTAAACAGTATATAGCATAACTAGTTTGAGAGTGGTGAGTTGTGAGTGCTGAGTGCTGAGTTGTGTTAGCGGAAGCGGGGCGTTGAGCAGCGTGCTGTTAGCGGTAGGGCGGTGTTTAGCCTGTGCTGAGTAGAAATTCTAGTACCTAGTCAAGATTTTCACAAATGACAAAACAGGACTTGGGGAATCTAGAATTTATAACCCAATGTCCTGAATTTGTGTTTTATGTTGTTTGACTAACTGAGTGGAGGTTTAAGCATGGAAAGAAACTAGACTTCTTGCTTGGAGACTACTTCTGAGCCAACTTTTTCAGCATCCGCAGTCACAGCATAAAATAGATTTTCATACTGGTTTAAAGCTTGCTCAAAAGCGTACTGCTCTACAGCATATTTCCGGCTGTTGTAGCCTAAAGTTTTAGCTTTTTCTGGATGTTGATATAGCTCTAAAGTTGCCTTAGCTAAAGCTTCAGGATCTTCAGGAGAAACAACTACACCGCCTCCACTTTGTCTGATGGCTTTAGCCGCCGTGCCGCTTTGAGGTACGGAAGCAATGATGGCTCGACCACTAGCCAGTAAAACTTGAATTTTTGATGGCATATTGAAGGAAATCACATTCTTCTTCTGCACGACTAAACCAATATCTGCTGCTGCTAACATTTGTGGCAGATGCTCACGGGGTTGAAACGGTAGTAACAAAACGTTATCTGCACCACAGTCTAAGCAATATTGTTGTAGTCTCTGCAAGCCTTTAGCTTCCCCAACAATCACAAAGGCAATTTCTGGAATATGACGTAACATCGCCGCCGCTTTAATAACAGTTTCTAAGCCTTGTGTCAAAGCAATGTTACCAGAATATAAGACTACAAATTTGTCATTGAGGTTATGTGCAGTCCGAAAAGGGTTGTTTTCCTTTGGTAAGGGACGAATAAAATTGACATCTACCCAATTGGGGATTTGATCAATTTTTTGTTCTGGCACACCCTTAGAGAGTAAATTGTCTACAAACCCATCGGCAATAACGCTAACTTTAGTAGCACTTTTATAAGCGAACTTCTCCAATAGGGAAAAGACTTTAATTAACCATTTATTTTTGAGTAAACCAACATGAATGGCTGCTTCCGGTAAAATATCCTGTAAATTCAAAACTACAGGACAAGCACGCAACCATCCTAACAAGGACGCAGGTACACAAACTGGTAATGAGGGTGATGTGGATAAAATCACATCCGGCCGCCAGCCGAAAAGGGCAGGCCAAAAACTGGTAGCAACGAAACTCGCATCAAGTAAAACTCGATCTATCAGTTTGGGTTGTGGACGAATCCAAACAAAACTACGTTGAATCTGGACACCATTTTTGTATTCATTAACATACCATTTACCCCGATATCCTTCGTAAATTTGCCTTTCAGGGTAGTTTGGCATGGCTGTGACTACCCGCACTTGGTGTCCTCTTTTTACCAGTCCCTCTGCTAATTCCGTCATCAGTGGGGCAATCCCAATCGGTTCTGGATAGTAATTGTAAGAGTAGATTAAAATCCGCATAACAAATTAGTCAGAATTCCCTGGCGATTTTGGAACATTAAAAATTTTGTCTTAATTGAATATTGCTCTTTTGTAAAAGCATCTTTTAAGACTTGAACATAATCTAATTTTGACTTTAGACAGCCGATTTGTCAGTGTTTTCTAATTAAAGATTAAGTAAATATTATAGTGACTTTCTTAGGTATGTTATGGACTAATGTAGTTTCATTGCTGGGAAAATCACTGATATTTGCTATATCTAAATCTAAGCATAAATTCTGTGAGGATTAATTAAACTTTCTACTAACAATCAGTACATATTTGTAAAGTGTAAGTAAAAGCTAGTGTTTAAGCAAGTGTAATCGTTTTTATTTAATTAGAAATACAGTGCTTATCAACTAAAGAAAGTCTATATCCCATGAGGATGAATTTCAGTAATAATAGGGATGTCAATAATTACCTAATTTAGATCGGCTTAATTTTTTAATTTTTACTCAATTCATTAGTCCAGTATCCTAACACAGAAAGCAACATTTAACTTAAATATCCCTCATATTGGCTATCTTACGCCCAAAATTTTCAGGACATAAATCTAGTTCTCCACATATTAATGATGACGCGATGCCTTGATAATCAAGAACTTTGACGACTTGCAACCAGCTTTAAAACTTCAATGCGATAAGGTTGAGCTATTAATTTGTAGATATTTTGATGATGATTATTTTCTGGTTTTAAGAAAATAATTATCATCAAAACCTGAAATATTTAAACAGAGACAATGATTTGAGTTGATTTCTGACATTTGGTGAGAATACTACGATACGCTTGAGTGTTTGCATAGTGACTTGAGTCATATTAGGGACAAAATTCTGATAGTGATCAAGGGGGAGCATCTCATCAGAGATTTCTGGGAATCATATAGTGCTAGGTGTGAAAATAGCAACACTATGTAGACGAAAAAGTTACAGATAATGTTTCGGAGTGAATCCACTCCTGAGACAGATTGACAGAAAATACATAAAGTTGAAAATTTCAGTGATTACTGGTAATGGTATTTAACTAACTTCATTGAAAATCACTAAACTTTCGGAAATTTTCGGCACAAAGAGATACTTCCAACGCAAAAAAAATATCCCATCGCTTAGATAGGTAAGCAAGGGAGTTAGAGCTTTAGTGTGTATAAATGCGGATTTTTAGAGGATTTGTGAGAGAAATTTGCGAGTTCGTTCTTCTTGGGGTTGGGTGAAAAATTGATCTGGTGTGGCTGATTCGACTAAATTTCCACCATCCATTAAAACTACACGGTCAGCCACTTCACGGGCAAATCCCACTTCATGGGTAACTACTACCATTGTCATACCTTCAGAGGCAAGCTGCCGCATGACATCTAACACTTCTCTAACCATTTCTGGGTCTAGTGCAGATGTAGGTTCGTCGAATAGCATAATTTTAGGCTGCATAGCTAAAGCACGGGCGATCGCCACCCGTTGTTGTTGTCCTCCAGATAGCTGTCCTGGATATTTATTAGCTTGAGCTAAAATTCCTACTCGTTCTAATAGTTGCATAGCCAATTCTTCCGCCTTGGCTTTCTGCCAACGACGTACCCAAATAGGAGCTAGAGTGATATTTTGCAGCACTGTCAAATGGGGAAATAAATTAAACTGTTGAAACACCATCCCCACTTCTCGCCGAATTGCGTCTATGTTTCGCAAGTCATGACTGAGAGTTATACCATCAATGTTAATTTTGCCTTTTTGGTATTCTTCTAAGGCATTAAATGTGCGAATAAAAGTTGATTTTCCTGAACCAGAAGGCCCCATTAAAACTACTACTTCTCCACGGTAGACTGTTAAACTCACACCTTGGAGGACATGAAATTTGCCATACCATTTATGAACATCTTCAGCAATAATGATGGGTATTTGTTCGCTCATGAGTGTTTACCGGAAAAATAGGGGATTGGGGATTGGGGACTGGGGATTGGGGACTGGGGAAACAAGGTAGGAGATGAGAAAAACTGTTCCCTATTCCCTAATGACTAATGACTAATGACTCAACTTTTTCTCTAATCTTCGGGAAGCTAGAGACATAGAGTAACAGAATAGCCAGTAAATTAAACCGATAAATAAATATACTTCTGCGTAACGACCGATAAATTGAGGCTGTGCCAATATAGAACGGGCCATTCCTGTAAGTTCTACTAAGCCCACAAGGGATACTAGGGAAGTATCTTTAAATAAGCCGATAAATTGCCCGACAATGGCGGGAATTACTGCTCTTAAAGCTTGCGGTAAAACGATAAATATTACTGTTAGAGGTGTGTTTAATCCTAATGCTTTGGCTGCTTCTATTTGTCCGCGAGAAATAGCCTGTAGTCCACCACGGATATTTTCTGCCATATAAGCAGCACTGAACAATACTAAACCTGCGATCGCTCTTACTACTTTGTCTAAACGTACATCGGCAGCAAAAAACAGGGGTAACATGAATTGGGCGAGAAATAAAATCCCAATTAGGGGAACTCCGCGCACAATTTCAATATAAAGAATACAAAACCAACGCACTACAGGCAAATTGCTAGTTCTTCCTAAAGCTAGTAAAACCCCTACAGGAAAGGACAACACAATACTAACTGCGGCCATTAGTAAGGTCAGTAACAAACCATTCCACAAATTGCTGGATACGGACGATAAACCCAATCCACCACCAATTAACCATAAAATCACAGGGAAAGATAACAACCATATTAAGGAAAGCCAAGGTGCGATAAGTTTAGCAATGGTGAACTTTTGCTTACCCAAGAATGTCCCGGCTGTGATTGTGCTTAAAGTCGTAATGATGGCTAATACAAACCAAATTCGCCAGTATTGACTTTGAGGATATCTACCAACTAAAAATAAATGGAAGTTGACTTGAATTACTGCCCATTGTGCTTGAGTTGTAGCCCAAATGATAATTCCTCGTGCTACCCAAAGCAAGAACAACGAGCAAATCACAGTTAATAAACTGTTGTACCAGTTGCTAAAAAGGTTTTTACGTAGCCAAGTTAGTTGTTTAGTCATTAGTTATTAGTCAATAGTCAACAGTCATTAGTCATTAGTCATTAGTCAATGGTTCTTAATTACCTTTCTCTAATTTGGACTCTGCGATTAAATAGATTCATGATTAGAGAGATGGTTAAGCTGAGGGTGAGGTAGGTGAGGGTGAGGATTAACATGACTTCTACGACTTTACCTGTTTGATTAAAGGTAGTGGAAGCCACAAAATAGATGTCAGGATAGCCGATCGCGATCGCTAAACTGGAATTTTTGGTGAGATTGAGATATTGACTAGTCAGTGGGGGAATAATGACGCGCAACGCTTGGGGCAGAATAATTAAACGCATAATAATACTAGGATTAAACCCTAGCGATCGCGCTGCTTCCCATTGTCCTTTAGAAACTGAACTAATCCCACCGCGAACGATTTCTGCAATGAATGCACCTGTATAGAATGTCAATCCTAAAAGTAAAGCCGCAAACTCTGGAGAGAGGTTAAACCAAGGTGTTGCTATGCCATTTTGACTGAGACTTAAAAATCCCCACAGGCTGATTTGATTGTCTATCTTGGGAAAACTTAAGAAAACAGCAAAGTACCAAAACAACAATTGCAACAGTAGGGGTGTATTGCGGAAAACTTCGACATAAACCAGCGTGATGTTCTTGACTAGCCAATTGTCGGACAGTCTACCAATTCCAGCCATGACACCGATAATCGTGGTGAAAACAATACCTAACACTGCTATTCGCAATGAGTTAATCAGTCCCACCCATAAGGCGCGACTATAGGAATCAGTTGGTTGATAAGCAATTGGTGTTTCGCCAATATCAAAGGATGCTTGTTGGTTTAAAAAGCCGAAACCAAATTGAATGCCTAATTGCTGTAAGTTGCGATTGAGATTTATCCACAGTATCGCCACAATAGCGAGTGCTAAAACTACAGCAATCACTTGTCCAGCAATTCGCCAAAAGCGATCATCTCGCCAAAAAGGGGGTTTAGTGTTGGTCATTAGTCATTAGTCATTAGGGAACAGGGAACAGGGAACAGGGAACAGGGAACAGGGAACAGAAGCTTTCATTTTGAATTGATTACTCATTACTCATTACTCATTACTCATTACTCATTACTCATTACTTCTCCCCAGTCCCCAATCCCCAATCCCCAGTCCCCAATCCCCAATCCCTCTACCGAAACGGTGGCGAATACAAAATTCCGCCTTTTGTCCACTGCTGATTTTGTCCGCGAGGGAGGTTGAGTTTGGTTTTGGGGCCGAGGTTGCGATCGTAAATTTCGCCATAGTTCCCGACGTGTTTGATGGCTTTCGCCGCAAAGTCGTTAGTTAAACCTAGTCCTTCGCCTAAATTGCCTTCAGTTCCCAATAAACGCTTGACATCTGGATCGTTACTGGTGGCTAATTGTCCGACATTCTGGGAGTTAATGCCCAATTCTTCTGCTTTGATCAGGGCATAAACTACCCAAGTTAGGGTATCACGCCATTTTGTATTGCCTTTGGCTACTGCTGGTGCTAGAGGTTCGGAGGAGATGACTTCATCTAAAATGACGTTATCTTCAGGTTTGGGGAGGGTTGTACGTCGAGAAACTAAAGCAGAGCGATCGGCGGTGACGGCTTCACAACGTCCTTGGGAATAGGTAGCAAAGGTGACGTTAACATCTTCAAAAACTACGGGTTTGTAGGTAATACCGCGTTTTCGCATCTGGTCGGCTAAATTCTGCTCGGTAGTTGTACCTGTTTGTACGCAAATAGCCTTATCTTTCAAGTCTGCTAGAGACTTAATGTTGCTATTTTTACGCACCATAATGGCTTGTCCATCATAAAAAACCACGGGTGCAAACTCTAAACCTACTGAGGTAGCGCGGCTTAATGTCCAGGTTGTGTTCCGGCTGAGAATGTCTACTTCCCCTGTTTGTAAAGCCGTAAATCTTTCTTTGGCACTGAGGTTACGGTATTCTACGGCATCTGGATTATCAAACAAAGCCGCCGCTACAGCACGACAAATATCTACATCTATCCCGCTATATTTGCCGTCTGTGCCAACAAAACTAAATCCTGGTACTTCACCACTGACACCACAAATTACCTGTCCACGGTTTTTGACAGTATCCCAGCGATCTGCTGATGTGTTACTGGGATTTGTGGTTTGTGCTGTGTTACCACCACAGGCTGTAGTCGCAAATATTAAGGATGTCCCTAGAATTAAAGTTAATTTCCTCATACTTCAAAGCTGATTGTTGCTAAAGATGTGTTTGTAAATACAATATTTGTATGAAATCAGATTTACTCCTGTAATATAAAGCTTTTTTAGCCCCTATTGTTGCACTTTTCTGCACAGCCGAAATATTGATGATTTTCTTGATTTGTTGATTTTCTATTTATAGAAAATCAATTCTCATATTTACAGCTTTGATAAACTATAGAAAATACTTGCTGTTGTTAATTATGGTGGTTAAATAATCTTCTTATGAAAATCTGTGAGTTTTTGATTTTTGACTGTAATGTTTATCTAAAAAGCAAAAGGTAAATATTTGATAATTCGTAATTAAATAAAAGATAAACCTAGTCATGGTTGGGAAATTTCTTGATGCGGCATTTTGAGTGAAGAGATTGTTGCTAGAGTCTTGTAGAAAAGCGATTGGAATTTTGAGTTGTGATGATGTCACTGCTCAAGGAGAAAGATTTGATTAACATATCTGATTTATGGGATTAATAGTAGGATTCCATATTTTTGGGTGGCAAAGTCAGAGAATCTAGACTTTGTAATGAAAATAGGGATGTTTTTTTCAACTAATTCAATCTAAGCGATCGCCACTAAGGGGTTAAACTAGTCTTCGTGACAGCTGCTCCACCGTTACTTAAAGAGGGTTTTATGGGAGCTAACCTCAAGCAAATTGCCAATTACTTAGACAAACTAGGCTGGGACTACCGTCTTGATGAGGAAGAGGACAGGATTATCACAGGTGTAGAAGCTGATAATTTAGAAGATTTTTTAATAGTTGTCCAACTAGATGAAGAGGGCAAATTTTTTCGCCTATTCGCGCCTCATGTTCTTCCAGGAGTGGAGAACCATCCCTACAAGGCAACTATCTTACAGACGATGTTGGCTATTTCTTGGGAAACAAAAATGCTCCAGTGGGAATATGACCCCTCAGATGGTGAAATTCGTGCCATTATTGAATTCCCCCTAGAAGACGCACTGCTAACGGAAAGACAATTTCATCGATGTTTGAGTGGATTAATTCAAATTGTTGACAATATAGCTATCCCCCGTTTGCATGAGGTGATGGCCACAGGTAACGATCCGGGAAATATAGAACTTGGGGAACGAATTTTGCTGAGTATCCAAGAAGAAGCACCAGGATTGCTGGATTTACTGGCAAAGGCAATTGAAGCTAGAAAACGAAGAGGAAGTTTTCCTACAGAGTGAGACGAAACACCACTTAAATAGCTATACTCCAAAGTGATACCCTCACTATATACTAAAATTTTCTAGGGCTGGATTTTATGACATCCTATGCAACCTCCTCTGCCAAAGCGGAAATGAGTGAACTCCGGCGGTTAAAAGGCTTACTACCGCCAGAATTGCAGAGTTGGGTCACGGTTGAAGGCACAACTGAGGTCAATCCACCCCTGATCCGCAGCGAAGAAATAGGTAAAGACCAAGTAGAGATTCAAATTGACTTGGTGAAATGGGATACTCTGGCAATGGATCAGCGCAATCTGCTGTTCTGGCATGAAGTAGCCCGTATTCAAAATGACACAATTCCCAAAGATGGTTGGGAAATGGCAGCTTTAGCCATCGGTTTAGGTGGTGCTGTCGGCGAGTTGTGGGTACAGGATGGATTATTGCTAGTGTTAGCTTTGGCACTATGTGGTGTGTCAGGCTGGCGGCTATATCAAAAGAATAATGGCGAGAAGCAAATGCGAGAATTGCTTGATGCAGACGAAAAAGCGATCGCACTAGCAACTCGTTTCGGTTATAGTCTCCCTAATGCTTACAAGAGTCTAGGTAGTGCCTTAAAAACCCTGATCGATAATACTCCAAGTAAACGCCAACGTTCCCGCTATGAAGCTAGGCTATCTGCTCTCAAGCGCAGTGCTAATAAAGCGAAGTCTAAATCTAGAAGCACAGAAGACGGCGGAATTTAATCTGCAAAAATTAATTAGGGTGGGAAATACCCACCCCATGATTTAATTATTGATTTTTCAAAAGCTTAAGATTGCCGCTTTAGCCAAAAGGCACTCCAGCCAAATAACAAGAGTCCCAAACCCATCGTTGGTTCGGGAACTTTCGTAGGTGGTACAAACCCTGCTAACTCTTCACTACTAGCTTTAAAGGCGTAAAGATAAGTAGGAATTAAACTTGTTCCTGGAGGACAAGTGCCGTCAATAGGAATTTGTGTACCATCTGTACAAACATCAAACTGTGTTCCACTACCAGTCTGAGTGACGCTATAGTCGTTATCTGTGCCTAAAATGACAGCATAAGATCCATCATTGAGTTTAGGCCCGATTGTTACACCTTCAAATTTTTCTGGGACGACTAATCCCGCAACTTTTAAAAGCTCCGCCACATCAATAAACGGTGAGTTAGACTTACTGACAGGCACTACACCAGCAGGTAAATCATTGCTTCCTGCTAGGCTAATACCGCTTACATCTGTAGCTCCTGACAAGCTGATTTTGTACACTCGTTTACTGGCAACAGGATTTACTCCCGCAGGATCTTCTACACCCACTCCGCGATTATCTCGCTCTAAGATGAGAAATTCATCATCATTCAACGCAATTATCGCGCTCACACCTATATTCCGTCCTTGGGAATTTGCCCCGAAATCATTAGCTGTACCAGGAATACGGTCATTAATTTCGGCGAGGCTTTCTAGCTGATAGATATATTGTGCTGTACTGTTGCCAGTTGCTGTATCAAATTCTACTATTCGCACATTATTACTGCGCCGCCCATCAGGTGAACCTTCATTGACTAAAGGATCTTGGAGGATAGCATAGAGTTTCTTTCCATCTGGGGAAAGTGTTAAACCTTCAAAACCTCTGTTATCTTGGCGACCAGTGGTAATAGTTGGACGACCATCTACATAGTTCAGTGTGTTATCACTCTGTCTAGCAATAATGTTACTTGGACTATTGAAAGCCCGAATAAAAGTTCCATTGGGGCTAAATTCATAAACGGAGGGGCCATATTCATCAGAGACGTAGAAATTCCCATTAGGAGCAACAGCAAATCCCTCTGGATCAAAACTTAAACCCAGAACCGAAGCATTACCATTAAGTAAACGAGGATTTAAGCCATTGAAGTTTTCACCGTTTTTGGTGAACAAAATCGTGTCTAATAGCTGAAAATTACTGATTGCTCCATTGTTGGGATCAACATCTAGAGAAAACTTTTGGACTCTTGTGTTGTAAGAGATGACACCGCCACCAGGCCCCCGATCTGGCAGACCATAGTAAACATTGTTGTAGCGGTCATAGTAGAGATCAGAGATAAACCCAGCCAAACGGTTAACGTTGGCACTGTTAGCACCGGGTGACACCAAATCTACGCTATCACCCGGTATTGTGAGGCTATTGACCAAAGAAACAGCACTAGCAGGGGTTGGATCTCCTGTAATACTAACTAAGGCTGTCATCAGTGAAATGCTTAAACCAGAAATCCAATGCCTTGCGGAAATCATCTGAATTTTCCTAAATGTCCAATTTCCCTAGCTTTGGACTTCCTGATTAACAAAAGATTAACAAGGAATTAAGGTAGTTATTGAGACATAGACTTTTCATAGAATGCCGAAGGATAGGAATACATCTTCATCAAAACTTTAATAATGAGGTATGGTGCATTGACACTCCCCGAAATAGAATTTCGGGGATTCTTGGTTCACCGAGCCAACTTATCTGAACCTGTTACCAGATCCTTTCCAGAGGTCGTTCTCTTCCCAAGCGTTAGTTCCGACGTGTCCCGTCGTACTTAATCCTTTAGCCAAAATATTCAGTGCTGCATTTTCATCTCGGTCTAAAACAGTTCCGCAGTGAGGGCATTCATGGGTTCTGGTTGACAAGGTTTTGACAACAGTTTCTCCACAATTAGAACAGTTTTGGCTTGTCCAGTGAGGTGGTACAGCAATGGTTATTTTGCCGTATACCTTGCCAAAATATTCAAGCCAACACCGGAACTGATACCAGGACGCATCACTAATACTTTTGGCTAGTTTGTGGTTTTTAACCCTTACAGGTTCGCCAGTCGCTTCAAGTCGGGAAACCCGCCCAACGCGCTGGCTCACCATGTTCCGCACCTGCAAGTCTTCATAGACAACCACGTCGTTAGACTGGATTACGCACCTTGCTAACTTCACAGCAAAGTCTTTACGCTGTCTACTAACTTTCAAGTGCTTTCTTGCTAGTTTATTTCTAGCTTTTTTGTAGTTATTGGATTGGGGTTTACCTTTCTTAAACTTTTTAGAAACCCGTTTTTGTAGGCGTTTTAATGCTTTCTCGGATTTCCTCAAAAATCTAGGGTTTTCTACTTTATCTCCATTGGAATCAGTGTAGAAGTAGTTTAAACCAACATCTAGACCAATAACTTTTTTGCTTGGCTCTACCTTGATTGTTCGGTCAACTGCAATGCAAAATTGAGCGTAGTAACCATCTGCACGTTTTACCAATCGGACACGTTTAATATCCTTTATCTGATAAAAATGCAGGTCATAAGTTCCTACTAATTTTAGTCTTCCTATCTCAAATCCGTCAGTCAGAGTGAGATGTTTTCTATCATCTGACAACTTCCATCCTGTGGTTTTGTACTCCACAGAATGACCACGTTTTTTGAAATTTGGGAAGCCTTTACTTCGACTGCGCCCTTCTCCTATCGGAGACGCTGCGCGAACGGCTACGCTCAGGACAGGCTCAGTACAAGTCTTGCCTGGAACTTTTTTCTTGCAATTACTATAAAACCGAGAAATTGCAGCCCAAGCCCTATCTGCTGATGCCTGCCTTGCCATTGAGTTAAGCTTGTTTGCCCACTCAAAGTTAGCAGCTAGTTCTTTACAGTATGCGCTTAAATCGTACTTGCCGACTTTTGGGTTATCCATCCAGTATCGAATGCAAGAATTACGGACAAACAAAGCAGTTCTGATTGCTTCATCAATCAGAGTGAACTGCTGCTGTTTGCCCTTTAACTTGAACTCGTATACTAGCAATCGATAACCTCTTACGCTACAATATCAGCATAACATATTTTGGGGAATTAAATATGGGTTGGTTTTTTAGCAAGCCTAGTGATAACGAATTGGGCGAGTATTTACCAGATGATGAGGCTACACTGCAAGAGGGTAGCGAGATTATTGAATCTGAAAACTTAGAATCAGCACGAAAAGAATGCAAAGACGTAGCGTCTCAATATGATGCCGTTTCTTCGGATGTAGAAGAAACATCCCAGGACAATACCTGGAACTGCAAATTCAAGTTTTGGGGATAAGCGATGATGAATCCTATTGTCAGGGACTCATGGAAAGGAGATCCACCAAGGCTTTATATAATAGCTGAACCGTTGCCAGATGCTCCTCATGTCCGCCTTTCTGGTGGTGGCGTAGCCGATATGTCACTGGACGAATATTTAAACACTCTGCAAAAAAACTTTGACAACCAGTCGGGTAAATACTTCGCCTACGTCAAAGGTGGGTGTAGAGAAGAGGCGGACACATTCACCTTGCAAACCTGGGATGTGTACACCTCTCCTACTTCATGTTATGAAGCACTAATCCATCTTTACTATGCGCCAGTCAATGAATATCTCTGCCTCAAAAAACATTTGGGCGAGAAATGGGCGCAGAAATATTTAGATGAAGTCGAGAAGCGGGAAGCGGCTATCAACGCCATTTCTGCTGCACTTCCCGAAGAACACGCCACGACCGAATAAATTCAGTGAGGTAGTGCGTTCCTGAGCCACCCCCGTGGGCGGGTTTCCCGACTTGAGGGGAGTGGCGTGTCGCCTTGCGTCGGAAAGCAACTGCCGAACCCAAAGGGTCATTCGCGGCAGTTGAGCGTAGTCGAAACTTATATCCCCCACTTAAAAGACGTACAAAGCACAAAACCAAAAAAGTTTTGTGCTTTGTACTTGGGGGCTTTACGCATCACGACTCGTAAAGTGCGTCTTTTTCTGCCATTGGTTTGAGAAGGAGTGTAGGGGTCTAGGGGGTAGAGGTTGAGCTTTGATTCCTCAATAGTCTTCCTCCCTTACCTCCTACCTCCTTCAAAGTTGATTTAACATTTTGTGAGTCTGAGGAATAACACGCACCTGTTTTAAAATCTTTTTCATCAAAGTTTGCCAAGCTAAAACCTGTGCTGGTGTGGGAGCAAGGATAGGGGTTTGATTGGATGAATCAGATGCAATTAAAGGCGTAACAGGTTGTAAAAATACAGGAATTTCAGGGCTAACATCTGCTACTAGCAAAGCAGCCTGCTCTAATTCATGAGTATCTGTGTGTTGGGAAATAATTATTTTAATGAAGGTTTCTAAATTTGGATAACAAATTTGTAGAAACTTCATATGTTCTGACCAGTAGGATTCACCACTGACACTGGGAAGTTTTAAATCCATACCTACAGAATCTAGATATGGTAATATCATGGCCAACTGTTCTGGGCGATGTCCGCCGGTTTCCAAGTATATAGGCAAACTCATGAGCGATCGCACTTGGGGCAGAAATTCCTTTAAGAAAGCTGCATGAAGAAGTGGTTCTCCTCCTGTTAAGCTAATGCTATCGTGTAAACAAGGTAAATTCTGCCGTGCAATCCATTCTAATAAGACTGCGATTGCGACAGGGTTGGAGTGAATTTCAAAATCTCGGAATCCGGGCGTTCGCTCGATCCTACAGTCAGCAGGAGCATTCCAAGTATGGACACTATCGCAAAAGTGGCAACGTAAGTCACAAAAAGCAAAACGAATAAAAATTTGACGTGTCCCGACATTCAGTCCTTCTCCTTGAATAGCAGAAAAGAC
>NZ_PJIZ01000043.1 GCF_021596505.1 Nostoc sp. CMAA1605
CCCCATGAGGGTGAATATGACGGCTTTGTTCACCAGTCCCGGCGATGGTTTCTACTAATTGATGTTGCAGATCAACTCGACGTATTGCATGATTCTCGGTATCAGCAACATACAGAATTTGATTGCTGACATCAAATGTCATTCCTTGGGGTGCAGAAAACTGTGCTGTTGAAAAATCACCATCTGTCAAACCAGCTTTCCCATTACCAATTACATGAATAATTTCGCCATCCACAGAACTCATCACGATACGATGGTGTCCAGAGTCAGCAATATACAACGCTGCTGGGGTAGCCAATACTTTACCTGGAAAAGCCAGAGGTGTGATTAATGGTTGTCGCTGTTTTTCTAAAGTCAGCCTGAGTTCTTGAAAGTTAAGTGTACCTTTGTGTTGATGTTCTTGAATCAACTTTGCAATCAGTTGGTCTAAAGTATCACGATTACCTTCACCAGAAATAGTAGCAATTACGTAACCATCTGGGTCAATGACGATGAATGTAGGCCAAGCACGTACTGTATATTCTTGCCAAACACGAAAATTCTTGTCTACTATCACCGGATGTTCGATGTCGTAACGCAGGATGGCTTGGCGGATGTTTTCGGTTTCTTGTTCGTTGTCAAATTTAGCAGAGTGAACACCGATGACTGTCAGACTGTCTTGATATTTCTGCTCTAGATACTTGAGGTCTGGTAAAACATGAAGACAATTGATACAACAGTATGTCCAAAAATCTAAAATGACGACTCTACCCCTAAGTTTTTTGAGTAATATTGGTTGCTCAGTATTAAACCATATAAAATTTTGCGGTAGTTCTGGGGATCTGACACGAGAAATCATAAATTAATTCAAAATAAAGGCTGACAGTTAAATCTGATATTTTTTCGGGGTTGTGTCTGCTGTGAGCAAATTTGAGAAATTAAATACCGACGATTTACGTGATTGGGTGGAATTAGCGAAAACTCAAACGCATTTGGGGAAAGTTTGCGATCGCATTCCGCAATTAGCTAAGGCTGATCCCCGTTGGTTTGCAGTCCACATTTGCTGCGAATCCACACCAAGCTACAGTTTTGGAGATACGGCTTGTGTATTTCCACTGATGAGTGTCATCAAGTCTTTCTCTCTACTCTATCTGCTAGAACAATTTGGTGCAGAACAAGTGCTGCAATGGGTAGGTGTTGAACCATCTGATGCACCATTCAATTCTTTAGAACAGTTAGTGGCTGATGGTGGTAAACCCCGCAACCCGATGATTAATAGCGGTGCGATTACTTTGGCTGATAAGTTACCAGGAAGGGATGCTAGCGATCGCGTTCAATCTTTTTGTCAATGGTTAAATCAATCGGCTGGCTGTCAACTCCAGCTAGATGAAGTCATACTGGCTTCAGTTAGGTCATCTCGTTCTCCAGTAAATCAGGCGATCGCTAATCATTTAGCTCAGACAGGAAATATTACAAATCCCGATATTGCTCTTGACATATATGAACAAGTATGCTGTTTTCTGGAACTGTCCAAGATTTAAGCCTACTCGGAAAACTTTTAGCCTGTCAGCACCAGAAGATACCATCACAGCACCGTCAGATAGTCAATGGTGTGATGTTAACCTGCGGTTTATACGAAGCTTCACCGTTATTAGCAATCAAAATTGGACTACCGATGAAGTCGGGGATCGGTGGTGGGTTATTAGCGATATTACCAGGGGAAGGAGCGATCGCTTGTTACAATCCGGTTTTAGATCGTATCGGTAATCCCATAGCAGCGATCGCGTTTGTAGAACTGTTAGCTCAAAAGCTAGAGTTGAGTATTTTTCATTGAATCAGGAGAAGAGTAGGCAGGGTGCAGGGGTGCAGGGGGGCAGGGGAGAACCAATACAACCACCCAATGCCCCATGCCCAATACCCTATGACCTATTCTCCAGATGCAGGACGCGATCGCCTTTGGAAATAATCTCTCAAATTCACCTTTTTGGGTTTATTGGCAGGTTGTTCAGATGATTCAGCGTCCTTGACCTCTGGTTGAGATTCTGGGGTAGGAGTGGGAGAAGGTTGATTTGTAACTGGTGGTGGTAATTCTTCCTTAACTTGAGGCTGAGGTACTACCTCTGGCTGGGGTTCAGCAGTCATGTTTGGTGATGGTGTTGGCGTTATTTCTATCTGAGCTTCAGGGGTAACGCTGGGTGATGGTAATGCTGTTGGTTTCTCCTCCGGTTGTAGTTCAGGGTTAATGCTGGGTGGTGGTGTTGTAACTTCTGGCTGGGGTTCAGGAGTAATAGGTGATGGTAATGCTGTTGGTTTCTCTTCTGGCTTGGGTTCAGGAGTGATGGGTGATGGTGTTGCTGTGACTTCTGGTTGTGGTGTAGGAGTTGGAATTGGGGTAGGGAATGACTTTGGAGATTTAGGTTCTAACTCAGTATTTTCAGGTTGTTCTACTTCAGGTGTGGTCAGTGTAGGTGATTCGGTCGGTTTGGAACTAGGTGCAATTTCTGGTTGTGGTGTTTCTATAACTTCAGGCGTTGGCTGAGTTTCTGGTGTAGGTTCTGTGACTGGTTGTTTAGCTGTATAGGAGGAATCTACGATACTGCGTACCTCATCAGCCGTTAATTCGCCTCTGGTAATTCTAGAGAGTGTGTCTTTACCCTTCGGTTGGTAGTTAACTAGTCTAACTGTGGTGTTAAAAGCATTTTTGACTGGGTTTCCCTGATTATCGAGGAATTCTAACTTCACCCAGTTCACGCCCGGTTTAAAGCCTTTGAGGTAAACTGACTGCCAGCGATCGAGTACGAAACTTTCACCGTTAATCGTGCAGCGAATCCGCCAATCACTGAATAAGTCATTTGTATTATCTTCAGAGCGCAAGTGTAGAGGCGCGTTAGTCAGGTAAAAGTCTAACAAGATGGGTTCTGCACCATAACTACCTTGAGGACTGTTGTAGGTTAACAGGGGTAGGGATGGATCAGGGTTATTGTCGTCAGTTTTAGTGAATAAATGGAATGTTGTCTTGGCATAAGCACCTGCATTTTTAAAACTCTCGTGCCAAGGGCGAGACGCAAAGACCCGTAGAGTATGAGTACCTGGGGATAGGTCTGACAATACTAGGGGCTTTTCTAAGTCATGAATAGGAATATCAGGCTGATTATCAACTATTAAATGCAAATAAGGGCCAAGTTGCCATTGTGGATGCTGAAAAATCGGTAAATCTTTAACTTGAAGCCGGACTGTCACTTTGTTGTCTGTGAGAATCTCATCAGGTTGGGGCGTAATAATTTGGACTTGTGGCCGATAGGCTTCTAAAGTTGACCGTAGTTGTTGAATAACTGATGGTGGCGATACTTCAGAAAACTGCCGAGATATTTGTTGAGTTTGGTCTTTGTCCTGAACAGATACTTCCTGTCCAACGCTTTTTTCTCCACAACTAGCCAAGCTCAAGACGAACAATAGTGTAATTAGCCACCTCAACATAGGTGAAAAAAGGGTGTAGGGGTGTAGGGGTGTAGGGGTGTAGGGGATGAGGTTTTGGGCTTTGGGCTTTGGGAGCAAAATCTCCCCTAGCCTCTTGCACTCCTGACCCCTGCCCCCTGCCCCCTGCCCCCTGCCTCTTGCCTCTCCGAAGTTTCGAGCCGACGAAGCCTCGGCTCTAACTTCTCTCTGCCTGTGGTTCATGGCTGATACCCGATGATTATTTTTGACAATTGCTTGATTATTTTGACCGATATTATCTTCTGCAAACTACGGTCTTAAAGGTTAAATCTGTCTTGCATACCATGAATGTCTAAAATCGACATAATAAACGTTAGATTATTTACATCTTGTATTGATTAAGTATTTAAATAACCAATCAAATTCATTGATAAACAAATATACCAAGTGCTAGAGCCTGCTGTGGACTGGGCTTCCGATGTATCAAAGGATAAATTTTACGAATTGTTATTGTTTGTAAATTAAATAGATAAAGTATTGACTTTTTGGCAAATAGTTTGCAGGTAAAAGGCAAGTAAGACAATTATTCTGGGGATTTTGAATTATTGTTAAAATCTCTCCAACAATGTACAAGTGAAGACTTTATAATTCAACAGAAACAAATTTCCACATAGCGTCTTCATCGCGGCTCCAGAAAAATTCTGTGGGAAGCGATCGCGGTTCTCTCTGTGGTTTCATGATTCCTCATTCCTTATCTAGAGAGGAGGTCGAATGACGATTAGTCCTCCGGAGCGAGAGGAAAAAAAAGCAAGAGTGATAGTTGATAACGATCCAGTACCAACCTCATTGGAAAAATGGGCGCAACCTGGACACTTCGACAAATCCTTAGCTAGAGGCCCCAAAACCACCACATGGATTTGGAACCTTCATGCCCTCGCCCACGATTTTGATACACATACAAGCGATTTAGAAGACATTTCCCGCAAGATTTTTGCGGCTCACTTCGGACACCTGGCCGTTGTGACCATTTGGTTAAGCGGGATGATATTCCACGGCGCGAAGTTTTCTAACTACGAAGCCTGGTTGAGCGACCCCTTGGGTGTAAAACCCAGCGCGCAAGTTGTTTGGCCAATTGTGGGACAAGACATCTTAAACGGTGATGTTGGTGGTGGATTCCACGGTATTCAAATCACCTCTGGCTTGTTCCAAGTATGGCGGGGCTGGGGGATTACCAACTCCTTCCAGTTGTACTGCACCGCTATCGGTGGCCTAGTGCTAGCAGGTTTGTTCTTGTTTGCTGGTTGGTTCCACTACCACAAACGCGCTCCTAAACTGGAATGGTTCCAGAATGTGGAGTCCATGCTGAACCACCACCTGCAAGTGCTGTTAGGCTGCGGTTCTTTGGGATGGGCTGGTCACTTGATTCACGTCTCCGCCCCAATCAACAAGCTTTTGGATGCAGGTGTGGCTGTTAAAGACATCCCCTTGCCCCATGAGTTCATCCTGAACAAAGACCTGTTGATTGAGCAGTTCCCCGGCTTTGCCAGTGGTTTAACACCATTCTTCACCTTGAACTGGGGTCAGTATGCTGACTTCTTGACCTTCAAGGGTGGTTTAAACCCTGTTACCGGCGGCTTGTGGTTGACTGACATCTCTCACCACCACCTAGCGATCGCTGTACTCTTCATCATCGCTGGTCATCAATACCGCACTAACTGGGGAATTGGTCACAGCATCAAAGAGATCCTCGAAAACCACAAAGGCCCCTTCACTGGGGAAGGTCACAAGGGTCTTTATGAGAACATGACCACCTCCTGGCACGCTCAATTGGCAACTAACCTAGCTTTCTTAGGTTCTTTGACCATCATCATCGCGCATCATATGTACGCGATGCCCCCCTATCCCTACTTGGCGACTGACTACGCAACTCAGTTGTGCTTGTTCACCCACCATATGTGGATCGGCGGATTCTTGATTGTGGGCGGTGCTGCTCACGCTGCCATCTTCATGGTGCGTGATTACGATCCAGTTGTTAACCAAAACAACGTTCTGGATCGGGTGATTCGTCACCGGGATGCAATTATTTCTCACCTGAACTGGGTTTGTATTTTCTTAGGCTTCCACAGCTTTGGTCTATACATCCACAACGACACAATGCGTGCATTGGGTCGTCCCCAAGATATGTTCTCCGACACAGCAATTCAGTTGCAGCCAGTATTTGCTCAGTGGGTGCAGAATCTGCATACACTAGCTCCTGGTGGTACAGCTCCCAACGCTTTAGAAGCAGTTAGCTATGCTTTTGGCGGCGGTATTGTGGCTGTGGGTGGCAAAGTCGCAATGATGCCCATCGCTTTGGGTACTGCCGACTTCCTCGTTCACCACATCCATGCTTTCACCATCCACGTAACTGTACTGATTCTGCTCAAAGGTGTACTATTCGCCCGCAGTTCTCGCTTGATCCCCGATAAAGCCAACTTAGGCTTCCGCTTCCCTTGCGACGGTCCAGGCCGTGGCGGTACCTGCCAAGTTTCCGGTTGGGATCACGTGTTCCTCGGACTGTTCTGGATGTACAATTCCTTGTCAATTGTAATTTTCCACTTCAGCTGGAAGATGCAATCTGATGTTTGGGGAACAGTAGACGCAGCTGGTAATGTGTCTCATATTACTGGTGGTAACTTTGCCCAAAGTGCCATCACCATCAACGGCTGGTTGCGTGATTTCTTGTGGGCGCAAGCTTCACAAGTAATCAACTCCTACGGTAGTGCTTTGTCTGCTTACGGACTCATGTTCCTCGGCGCACACTTCGTTTGGGCATTCAGCTTAATGTTCTTGTTCAGTGGTCGTGGCTACTGGCAAGAGCTAATTGAGTCCATCGTTTGGGCGCATAATAAACTGAAGGTAGCTCCAGCAATCCAACCCCGCGCTTTGAGCATCACTCAAGGTCGTGCAGTTGGTGTAGCTCACTACCTCCTGGGAGGGATTGCCACAACCTGGGCATTCTTCCACGCACACATTCTTTCAGTAGGATAGCAATCAGTTTACGGAGTGCTGAGTGCTGAGTTGTGAGTGCTGAGTGATCAAAACTTAGAACTCAAAGCTCAGAACTCCAAAAGCTGAAACCTGATGGCTAAAGGTCAGAGGAAATATCAAACCTATGGCAACAAAATTTCCAAAATTTAGCCAGGATCTCGCACAGGACCCAACTACGCGGCGCATATGGTATGCGATCGCGATGGGCAACGACTTTGAAAGCCATGACGGTATGACCGAAGAAAATCTTTACCAAAAGATTTTCGCTACCCACTTCGGACACCTGGCAATCATTTTCCTTTGGGCTTCTAGCCTCCTGTTCCATGTAGCCTGGCAAGGTAACTTTGAACAGTGGATTAAAGATCCTCTACACGTCCGCCCCATCGCCCACGCGATTTGGGACCCCCACTTCGGTAAACCCGCTATTGAAGCATTTACCCAAGCTGGTGCTAGTAATCCTGTAAACATTGCTTACTCTGGTGTTTACCATTGGTGGTACACCATCGGTATGCGGACAAACCAAGAACTGTACATCGGTTCATTAGGTCTGTTATTATTCGCTGCCCTCTGTTTATTTGCTGGCTGGTTGCACTTGCAACCCAAGTTCCGTCCCAGCCTCGCCTGGTTCAAGAGTGCTGAATCTCGCCTCAATCACCACCTTGCTGGTTTGTTTGGCGTTAGCTCTCTGGCTTGGGCAGGTCACTTAATTCACGTTGCTATCCCCGAAGCTCGCGGACAGCACGTAGGTTGGGATAACTTCTTAACTACTGCACCCCACCCAGCAGGTTTACAACCCTTCTTTACAGGTAACTGGAGCGTTTACGCCCAAAACCCTGATACAGCAGGTCATATCTTCAGCACATCTACTGGTGCTGGTACAGCGATTCTGACCTTCTTAGGTGGTTTCCATCCTCAGACAGAATCTCTGTGGTTGACCGACATCGCTCATCACCACTTGGCGATCGCTGTTCTGTTTATCGTTGCTGGTCATATGTATCGCACCAACTTCGGTATCGGTCACAGCATCAAAGAGATGATGAATGCCAAAACTTTCTTTGGCAAGCCCGTTGAAGGTCCCTTCAATATGCCCCACCAAGGCATTTATGACACCTACAACAACTCTCTGCACTTCCAATTAGGTTGGCACTTGGCTTGTTTAGGCGTTGTTACCTCCTGGGTGGCACAGCATATGTACTCTATGCCTTCCTATGCGTTCATCGCTAAGGACTACACCACACAGGCAGCTCTGTACACCCACCACCAATACATTGCGATTTTCTTAATGGTTGGTGCGTTTGCTCACGGTGCAATTTTCTTAGTTCGTGACTATGATCCCGAACAAAACAAAGGCAACGTACTTGAGCGGATGTTACAGCACAAAGAAGCATTGATCTCTCACTTAAGCTGGGTATCTCTCTTCTTAGGCTTCCACACCCTTGGTTTATACGTTCACAACGACGTAGTAGTTGCTTTCGGTACTCCTGAAAAGCAAATCCTAATTGAGCCAGTATTTGCTCAGTTCGTTCAAGCTGCGAATGGTAAGGTACTCTACGGATTGGATGTTCTGTTGTCCAACCCAGAAAGCGTTGCCTACACAGCTTACCCCAACTATGCAAACGTCTGGTTGCCTGGTTGGTTAGATGCCATTAACGCTGGCACCAACTCCTTGTTCTTAACAATTGGCCCTGGCGACTTCTTGGTACACCATGCGATCGCTCTCGGTCTCCACACCACCACCCTCATCCTAGTCAAAGGTGCTTTGGATGCTCGTGGTTCTAAGCTGATGCCCGATAAAAAGGACTTCGGCTATGCCTTCCCTTGCGACGGCCCCGGTCGTGGCGGTACTTGCGACATCTCCGCTTGGGACTCCTTCTACCTAGCTCTGTTCTGGGCGTTAAACACAGTAGGTTGGTTAACCTTCTACTGGCACTGGAAACACCTGGGTATTTGGCAAGGTAACGTTGCTCAGTTCAACGAAAACTCTACATACTTAATGGGCTGGTTCCGTGATTACCTCTGGGCTAACTCTGCTCAGTTGATCAACGGTTACAACCCCTACGGCGTGAACAACCTGTCTGTCTGGGCTTGGATGTTCCTCTTCGGACACCTAATCTGGGCTACTGGCTTCATGTTCCTCATCTCCTGGAGAGGTTACTGGCAAGAGTTGATCGAAACCCTAGTTTGGGCGCACGAACGTACTCCTATCGCTAACCTCGTTCGCTGGAAAGACAAACCCGTTGCTCTCTCCATCGTTCAAGCTCGTGTAGTTGGTCTAGCTCACTTCACCGTCGGCTACGTCGTCACCTATGCAGCTTTCCTCATTGCTTCTACTGCTGGTAAGTTCGGTTGATCTGGCTGCTAGTTTTGTAGGAAAGTAATCAAAAATCCCCTGCCGCAAGGTGGGGGATTTTTTATCAGAGGGTAAAAATAAAAATCCTTTGATATTCATTCAATGTATAAAAACTAATTTTTTACCTGTGTACTAACAGCAGAGTAATTATTTTTATAAATAGATAGCTTTTCTTTAGCTTTTGTAGAAACAAATGTACTCTCTGGAATTGTTTCTAATAAATTAATCGCTTGTTGCCACTTATCTCTTGCTTGTTTCCAAACTATAGCTGGATGAGGAGGATTTTGCCCTAAAATAGCAGCTTCAATGGCTAATTTCTGAGCAGATTCAAAATCATCTAATGCTTTCTTTTCAGTTAATATTCTTTTTAATATAGCTTGACTGTTATTTTGATAAGTAGATATTTGTGTTGTTGCCTGTTTATATACAGATGTACCTTCAGGGATTTTTTCTAATAAAGAGATAGCTTCTTGCCATTTGATGTGTGAATTTTGCCAAACTTGCAGAGGATGAGGAGGATTTTGAACCATTAACGATGCTTCCATACCCATCTTTTGTGCAGATTTAAAATTTGTAATGGCATTTTCTTCCAGACTAGTATTTAATAAAATTTGTTGGATTTGTGGTAACTTATCCTTAACTATCCAAGCTCCAACAAACGCTGATATTGTACTAATCAATGCAATAATTATTGATGATTTAAAAATATATTTTTTTTGCTTTTGATTTATAGTTTCTATTTTTATACCTTGATTTTGCTTTAAGTTCTGTTTATTCAGTTCATGTTGGTTTTTATGATTATTTTCTAAACGATGTAAAGCTTCTTCAGCTTGAGTTCTCAGATCATTCCCATTTAAAATTAAATCTCCAACTTTTTCTTGAAAATATTCACAATTGCTGATGATTTCTGCTAATGATGTAAGTTCACCAGAACTTGCAACAATTAACCCATGCTCATCATCAAGCCATTCTAAAGAAAGACCAGCATTTCCATAAAAATTAGATAAACCAATTAACAATTGATAAATATCGTTACTGTTTTTTAAAATATCAGAAGTATGCACTAACTTTTGTTGTAATTTGATTAAATCATCTTGAGCATGAGTAATTTGATTAATTTGCTGAATTAATAAATCAGAATTATTAAGTGCTAAATTTATTTTTATTAAATTATTAATTTTTTGTAATTTGTTGTTTATATTATAACTATTAAGATTAGTATTAATTTGATTGAGAACATCACCATCGTGTAGAATGTGTTCAGCTATTTCTTTTAGATCATGTACCCACCCAATCCATTCATACATTTTATCTTGTAAATCGCTCAAAGTTATTTCTGTATCTGTATTTCCAAATTTTTCTGCAAGCAAGCTTGCTCCACCGGCAATCATAGCATCTACTAGAAAACCACCAGGAATAAAAACGCTGGCTACTGTACCTAAAAATGGCAATGCTCCTATTGCTGCATTTTTTATTTTTTCAAATCCCAATTCTGACTCAATTGCTTCTTGTATTGTGCCTAAACTGGATAAAATATGATTTAGTCTTAATATTTCATCTTTCATTTTTTTACGACTGCCAATATTAAGATTGAGTTCATCAATAATGTTTGGCAATTCACTAAGTAAATTTTCTAATTCAGCCATAAAATTATCCTTTTGTCTAGCTAAAAAATAAAATATCTCTATATGAGGTTGATGACGAGAACTTTAACTTGTAACATTTATGATTACTAAGTATAAATAACTAAGTTCTAGTTTGTGTCTCGTCATTCTTAGTTTGCCCAAGTTGATTGAGAATACTTCCTTATCTCTTCACTAGTTACTAAATAGATAACTTAGGTTGATGAATTTCAGTGTTTAGATATCTGAGTGTAGTAAGTCAAAAGAGTAAACGCCTATAAACAGCTTTAACCAAAAACACTCAAAACCATGACTAACTGGCAAGAACACATTAGTATCAATCCTCAAACCTGTCATGGTAAACCGCATATTACAGGTACACAAGTGATGGTTTCAGTCATCCTTGATAACATCGCTGAAGGATTGACATTTGAGGAAATAGTCAAAGATTACCCACCACTGACATTACAAGATGTTCAAGCTGCTGTTGCCTATGCAGCACAACTGACTAGAAAACAGGAACTGCAAATTTCTAATCAAGCTGAAATAGAATCAACTTTCATGACACTAGCCCAGCAATGGCGTGAAGAAAATCGTGGTGTCTCGTCTACTAATCAAATGTCAATGCACCCTGCGTATCAACAGATTATAGGAATGGGTGAAACTGTTATACCTTTGCTACTCAGAGAACTGGAAAAGAAATCAGGGCGTTGGTTTTGGGCATTAAAATCTATTGCAAGAGTTGATCCTGTGCCTTCGCAGTATAGAGGAAATACAAAAGAAATGACTAGAGCTTGGCTAGAATGGGGTAGACAAAGGGGTTATCAGTGGTAGGTAATAACGCTTGGGATAGCTATGTAAAATCTTTTATTGAACGTGATTTTCCCAAACTAGTTATTGACGGTTATAAGCTGACAAGTCCAGATACAACTGACTATAACTGTGTTGCTTGGGCAGCAGAAGATGATGAAAGATGGTGGTGGTCAGATGCTCAATATGAAGAATACTGGCCGCCAGATATCCCCAGAGAAGAAACTCTTGAGGCTTTTCAAGCAGCATTTCGCACACTTGGTTATGAAATCTGTAGCGATTCTTCTTTAGAAACAGGATTTCAAAAAATCTCAATATATGTGAACTCCAGCAAAATACCAACTCATGTTGCTAGACAATTACCCGATGGTAAATGGACAAGCAAGCTTGGTCAAGATGAAGATATAGAACATAATAATTTACAAGGTTTAACTGGCAATCCTGGTTATGGTGAAGTTGCCTGCATTATGAAAAAACCAATTACAGCATAGTAGTAAGTTGATCTGAGGAACGAAACCCAACATTATAAAGGCTTTTTTGGGTTTGCTATCGCTTAACCCAACCTAATTTTCCCGTTAACTGAATCGTATTACCAGATATTGAAATTTCTTAACTCAAGAAAAATTTATGCGAACAGTCCCAATTCAATTACCCGAAACAGTCTTTTCGGCACTTCGCAAAAATCCTGAAGAGTTTATCCAAGAAATGCGAATCGCCGCAGCAGTTAAATGGTATGAATTAGGGGAAATCCCACAAGCTAAAGCCGCAGAAATAGCGGGACTAACGCGTGCTGAGTTTATTCAGGCATTATCACGCTACCAGGTTGATTTTATGCAATATACAGATCAAGAGTTAGCCGAGGAATTGGGGAATGTCGCTTTTTTGAAACAACAAGCAGGGGAATAGAATATTGATTTGTCAAAAACCCCGACTTTTGGGATAAGTCAGGGTTCTAAAACTATTAAATGAGAATTTGCCGAATTAAAATACTCATAACTTCGCCTGGGTTAGCGGTGGGTAACAGTGGACTCCATTCACCGACGCTGGCGTAACCAATTACCTGTAAGTAGTGAATGGTACTGGTGACGGTTTTGTGTGAGCCTATCAGTAGATGTTTAATCGGTTCTCTCTGGGGTAATGGTTGTTGATTTGGTTGATTAAGGCTTGGTGTATCTGTGTTTTCGCCTAAAAACTGCTCTAACTTGGATTGGGCAGATTGTTGTAATTGTGCCATCATTGTATTTATCTCCTGTATTGGGAGCTACATAAAGGCGATCGCAAAATTCTTGGTCGGATACCGCGATCGCCTTTATCATGCTGAAAATATACTAAAGTATATTTTTATACAAGTCAAGTATTTTCAAAATATTTTTATAGCCCTATTTAGCAGGGATTTTACAGCTATAGATTGTCTAAACCTAGTATTATTTCGTAGTTAATTTGATAAATTCAAACAACAAAAAAGCTAGATTGATGTCATCTAGCTAGGTGGGTACGCTGGAGGCGATGGCGTACACGCCCACCGGAGGTGATCGCAATTGATAAATTGTTGATAATAAGTCTAATCTTCCGGCTCAATTCCTGCGGCGCGTAGTTGTGCGGCTAATCTTTCGGCGCGTTGGCGTTCCTGTTCAGCGCGTTGTCGTTCTTGTTCAACGCGTTGGCGTTCTTTTTCAACTAACTCCGAACCCCATAGTAGTAATTGTCCGCTTTCATCCCACCAGCGTAACCAATTACCTGTGCGGTTTTCACGCGTACCTTGCCATACGCCAAGGTCAAGATTCATCTCGGTTATTAAGTAATGTTGGTTCTCGTTGGGGGTTTGTAGGCTATATCTACCTGTCTTTTGATCTAGGCGATATACTTCTAACTCTCCTGTGTTGGGTTCAAAGATGGCGTAACTCGGTACTTTTAAGACACATTCATAAAAAAACCATTTACCAGGGGGGTAAGTCGGTTTACTAGAATATTCACTGCCATCGGTATCAGATAAAAATTCGATGACAATTACCGGGATGTCTCCCTCTAGTTGCGGGGTGTAACTGCGGGTTACTTCTTCTCTACTAACTGTGATGTTGGGAATATATGCCCAATCGGGGGCTTTAACAACAGTTTTGCCATTTAATGTGGCGCAAATACCGTAATTTGTCGTTGTTAGGGCGTTAGGTGGCATTTTTCCCGCTAATTCTAAACTTTGGGTGAGTGCGGCTGCGAGAAATGGTTGGTTGATGTTGTCTACTGGTTCATCTGGTAGCTTGTAATCTTCGGGTAGCTTTTCCCAGGAGATTTGGTAGTTGGGAATGATAGTGGCTGTCATGTTTAGGGGTGTGGGGGTGTAAGGGTATAGGGGTGTAGGGGAAAGAAAAAATTATTTCTTCATACTTCTGTAACCTGTAACCTATTCTTCTTCGTCTAACTCTAAGTCTTCGGCTGTTAATTCTTGGTGGGGGATGGCGGCGATGATGGCATCTATGACTTTGGAGACTGGTACAATTTCGATGTCAAAGTTGGGGAATTTTTGACCTTTAGGGACGATCGCTCTTTTAAATCCTAGTTTAGCGGCTTCTTTTAACCTCAGTTCCATCTGAGAAACGGCGCGCACTTGTCCACCCAAGCCGACTTCACCGATTAATACTGTACCTGGATCTACTATGCGATCGCGGAAACTCGCAACTATGGCAATAGCAATTCCTAAATCTACGGCTGGTTCTCCCACATTTAACCCCCCAGCCGAAGCAACGTAGGAATCTAATTTGGACATGGGTATCCCGACACGCTTTTCTAAAACGGCGAGAATCTGCACTAGTCGGTTATAATCTATACCCGTTCCAGCCCGACGTGGTGAGGGGTAACTGGTGGGACTAACTAAGGCTTGTAACTCAACTACGATGGGGCGTGTACCTTCACAAGCTACTACAATAGCTGTGCCTGGTGCGGGGTCGTCACGGTTGCCTAAAAATAACTCGCTGGGGTTAGGGACTTCACGGAGTCCGTTTTCCACCATCTCAAAAATCCCGATTTCGTGGGTTGCACCGAAGCGGTTTTTGACTGTCCGTAACAAACGATGGGAGGCGAAGCGATCGCCTTCAAAATACAGTACCGTATCTACTAAGTGTTCTAATACTTTCGGCCCAGCGATCGCCCCTTCTTTAGTTACGTGTCCGACAATTAACATGGTAATATCTTCATGTTTTGCCACCTTCATTAAGGCCGCCGTACATTCCCTGACTTGTGCTACTGAACCAGGTGCGGAAGTTAAAGCGGGGAAAAATACGGTCTGAATACTGTCAATTACCGCTACATTTGGTTTTAAGGAATCTACTTCCCGTAAAATCTCTTCTAAATCTGTTTCTGGCAGGACGTATAAATCTGCACCTATGCTTGGTGATGATTCTTTTTCTTTTTCTTTTTCTTCTTCTTGGTCATTTTCATCACTTACGACATTTAAAGGTTTAGACACACCTAAACGCGAAGCCCTTAATTTAACTTGTTGTCCTGATTCCTCACCCGAAACATACAGGATGCGGTATCTCTGCGCTAGCTGATTTGATACTTGCAAAAGTAGCGTAGATTTGCCGATACCAGGGTCGCCACCAATTAACACCATTGAACCAGGAACAACGCCCCCACCCAACACCCGATCTAACTCACCATATCCCGATTCCCATCTAGTGACTTGGCGATCGCTAATTTGGTCAAATGTTAAAGAAGCTCTGGGTTTAGCTGGTTTATTCGCAGGCTTCCCGTTACCCTGGCCGGAATGCCAACCGCTTACCCCCCGACTAGGTACATCTACAGAAGATTGGATGCTAATCTGTTCTTCTAGGGAATTGTAAGTACCACAATTAGGACACTTACCAAACCACTGGGGAGACTCTGCACCGCATTCGTTACAAATATAAATAGTTTTTGGCTTTGGCATTATTAAATCTTAAATATTATTAAATATCTTAATTTTTCCTTAATTTTTGGGCTACTTGAAAATCCCATTAATAGAAGACTTTCCCGCTTTTTCCAAATCATTTCTGAGAATGATATCTTAATATTATGGTATTAAAAATTAATCATGAAAAATTTTAGTTAAGGAGCGTTGAGAAACTTGGAAACTCATAAAGAAAAAATTCTGGTAGTAGACGATGAAGCCAGTATTCGCCGGATTTTAGAGACGCGCCTGTCGATGATTGGCTACGATGTAGTCACTGCTGGTGATGGAGAAGAAGCTTTAGAAACATTTCGCAAAGCTGATCCAGACTTAGTGGTTTTGGATGTAATGATGCCAAAACTAGATGGCTATGGTGTTTGTCAAGAGTTACGTAAAGAATCAGACGTACCCATTATCATGCTAACAGCTTTGGGTGACGTAGCCGATCGCATCACCGGTTTAGAATTGGGTGCAGATGACTACGTAGTTAAGCCATTCTCCCCCAAAGAACTAGAAGCGCGGATTCGCTCAGTTTTACGCCGAGTAGACAAAACAGGCGCATCGGGAATTCCCAGTTCTGGTGTGATTCACGTAGGTAACATCAAGATTGATACCAACAAACGCCAAGTCTACAAGGGTGATGAGCGCATCAGATTGACAGGAATGGAATTTAGCCTGTTGGAATTACTAGTCAGTCGTTCCGGTGAAGCCTTTTCCCGTTCCGAGATTTTGCAAGAAGTTTGGGGATATACACCAGAACGCCACGTAGATACCCGCGTAGTTGATGTACATATTTCTCGGCTCCGCGCAAAATTAGAAGATGATCCCAGCAACCCAGAGTTAATACTCACTGCGCGCGGTACTGGCTACTTGTTTCAACGCATAATTGAACCAGGAGAAGAATAGGCAGGGGAGCAGGGAGCAGGGGAGCAGGGGGAGTAAAACTCTTCAATTTTGAATTTTGAATTTTGAATTTTGAATTGGAGCGAAGCGACTTGACTAAATCCGATCCCAATCGAGTTGTACGGCGTATACCCTTAGTAGTTGGGGGTTTGGGTGCTGTGCTGTTGCTAGTTAATCGTTTGTTGACACCAGAACTTACAGACTCTCAGGCGCGGGGGGATGTTTTGGGAGTCATTTTGAGTGCCGTTTTGATTTTAACTGGTTTAATTTGGCAACAAGTGCAGCCGCGATCGCCTGATGTAGTCGAACTGATTGGGGAAGAAGGCTTTGTGTTAGCAGATGATTTACCAGAAGCCGTGAAAACAGAATTAGCCTGGGCATCACATTTATTGTTAACTAATACAGTGACGCGATCGCTCATAGTTTTCTATCAGGGCAAAGTTTTGTTACGTCGCGGCATTCTGGCAAATAAATCAGAAGTTATCCCAGGGGCAATTGTCAAACGGGTTTTAGAAAAACAACAACCAGTGTATTTGGTAGCATTAAATGTTTATCCAGGACGCATTGAGTTTGATTATTTACCAGATAATACCCAAGGTGTGATTTGTCAACCCATCGGCAATCAAGGTGTATTGATTTTAGGAGCAAATGCACCCCGCAGTTACACCAAACAAGACGAAAATTGGATAGCCGGAATTGCCGATAAATTAGCAGTAACTCTGGGAAATTCTTAATATTCTCAAGGGATTATTTATATGACAACAGCATCACTGGCACAAACAAGAACTTTGCTCAAAAATATTAGCTGGCAAACGTTCAAAGCGATGCTGACGGACATGGGTAATGAACGTAACTCAAGATTAGCGTACGACAATGGCATAGTAGAAATCATCACACCACTCATGTCACATGAGAATTCTAACCGTCTGATTGAAGGTTTAATTCTTGTACTTTGTGAAGAGTTTAATTTAGAGGTTAAAACTACAGGTTCACTCACCTTGACACGAGATGATTTAGAAAAGGGAGCAGAACCAGATAGCAGTTATTACATTCAAAATGAATTTTTAGTCAGAGATAAAGACAATATCGATTTAAATCAAGACCCACCTCCAGATTTAGTATTAGAGGTAGATTACTCCAAACCTAAAATAGATAAATTATCTCTCTATGCGGCAATGGGTATTCCTGAGTTTTGGAGATATAACGGTACTAAATTACGAATTTATATCTTGACAGGAAATCAATACACAGAAGTAGAACAGAGTCCTACTTTCGCGCCTGTGATGGTGAGAGACATTCCGAGATTTCTACAAGAAAGTCAAAAAATAGGTCAGCTAGCCGCCAAGAAGGCTTTTCGCGCTTGGGTAAAACAGCAGATTGCTTAGTATTTACACGTAATTTACAGAAAATTAAGCGTATTGGTTATTAAATAATATTTCAAGTCAAAAGCAACACCTGAAAATAGTGAAATACTGACAAGAGAATGTACAACCTCTTGTGAGGGAAAGATTTTATGAAGTTTAAGTCAGTATCCACGGGTATAGTTTTAGGCGTAATCAGTAACTTACTGGTAGTTAGCCCCAATCTCATCGGTAACTCTAATCAAGTCATTGCTCAAGACGTATCTCCTACTTGTCCTCTCCCATCCGAAATCGCTGTCACTTTCCTTGATTCTAAATGTGAGGAGGTCACATTGAAACAACCACGTACTTTTTATCGTTACTATAGTAGCGATAGCAATAAATACGGTAGATACCTCACAACGGACAAATACAAAAACAACGTCGATGTCATCAGGAAATTAGCCCTCAATCAAGCATGGGGAAATCAAGCGACTATGAGACTCAAAGTAACAATACCCGCAGACACAACCGTTTACCAAGGTATTGTCGCCCCTCAAACACCCGCCTCATGCTACCCAGGTGGTGGTCAACAGACTTTCATTAAAGATTCCAAAGATCCTAATATCAAGTGGTCTAAAGGTAAAAGCATAACTGTCACAGAGTTCACTTGTCCCTAAAATTCATGGAAACTCAAACAGAAGAATTTATCAAGCTGATTAACCAGTCAGTTGCTATTGCCGAACAAATGCGTAGTCAATCTGGACAATCGCAGCGTTTAAATAATGTCATTAATGTTCTCCAGTCTGTGAAAAATAAAGTCATGATTGGTCAACTAGAACCATCAGCAGGTAACTCTACCCTTGGGTTATCCCATGAGGTAGCTGATTGGATTGAAACATTAGACGCGCCATTACTTAAAGCTGTGGGTGCAGTAGAGGCGTATTACCAACAACATTTTTAAATCTGCGTCACAGATTGAGTTTAGCTCGCCAAAGCTCATTTTTCGTTAAATAATGACTGCTGATGATTTTTCGGCAGTCATTATTTAATGGATATTGAGAATAAATGTATCAGTTCAGGACGCAATATTTTCATGTAAGTTCGATAACCTCTCCCCACAAAGAGAATATGCAAAATTTCAGACTAAAATATTAATAAATTACCCCGATGAATTATTAAGTATATGCAAACAGAAGTTATTTATTGGCTATTAATTGCCATGATGATTGTAGGCATTATTGGTGCTGTAGTACCTGCCATTCCTGGAACAAGTTTAATTTTATTAGCAGTGATTATTTGGGGAATAGTGAAACAATCCTTTGCCGCGATCGCTACCCCTTTAATTGTCACAGCCATTATTTTAATTTTGAGTATTGGGGTTGATTTTTTAGCTGGTTACATAGGTGCAAAACAAGCCGGTGCTAGCAAATGGGGTCAAATTGGTGCATTTGTCGGCTTTTTATTAGGGTTTTTCGGACTATTACCCACTTTACCAATAGGCGGGCCAATAGTGGGGATTTTCTTTGGGCCTTTATTGGGTGCGATTATTGCTGAATATATTTACTGTCGGCAGTTAGGAGTGGCAATTAAGGCTGGTATTGGAATTGTCGTCGGTACGGTTTTAGGCAACTTGCTTCAAGGATTACTGGCGATCGCATCTGTGGTAGTTTTTATCTGGACAACTTGGCCACAAGTATTTGGCAGTTAAGATGTATCTAAAATCAATATACCGGAATATGTAGATGTCATCTCCGAAAGTAATATTTCATTGATTGATTGTTACTTTCAAGGGAGAATAAACGGACGAACTAAGTGTATATTTATTTCGTCCATAGAAAAATTATTAGGGACAAAATTGTAGCTGCGATCACTTCATTCCAGTAGCTCATAACCTGAAGTTGCTAATACTCAGACTATTTAAACCGTGAGAATTTACCGATTTAATCACAAGCTAAAAACACAGAACGACGTAACACCAATCATTGTACCTACAGTAGATTCATTTATCTTTGAAAGATGCTTGTGACAGTATAAGAATTGATACACAGGGGTTCTATATTGTCTTTATGCAAAAATCACATAATTCCTGGCATAGTTTACGTAATTTTCAATAAAAACCCATTACTTAAGTAATTTTCTGGTGCTAGACTCTGTATTGAGAGTACAGATTTCACTGGTATTTTTACCAATAACTACGTAATAACAGGAAAACACATGAAAGCTAAAAATATATTCTTATCAACTGGATTAGTTCTCAGTGCTGTATTAGGTGTTTCTAGCAATGCTCAAGCGGCTAGCTTTACAACTAAATTTAGTCCAAACCCTTTTAATCCCGCTACTGATTCTACAAGAGATATTGAATTGCTGTCTATTATTCGGAACGATAACAAAGAAATCAGTGACTTTAAATTAGTTGATAGAGTGAACATCATCAGCAATGTAGGTACTCTAGGCCCAGCTAGCACTGACAGGGGTGAGAACGCTACTAACCCTACAGGTTTTCCTCCCACAGAACAACCTTCAGCCTCGGCAATTGCTGCTTACTTAAATAGGGACGCAAACGGCAAGATTAACTTGAACAACATTATCGATACTGAAGATGGTGGTGAGTTTGAACTGGATGTATTTTTTGAGAGTGCCGTTGCATCAAACAACCAGGAACTAGACAACTTCTTCTTCTGGGAAAGAGGAGGCGAAGGAAATCAATATGGCAATAGTGATATTAAAGTTCAAGCAATTGATGCCTTTGGAGGTCTATTGGGTCCTGCTGTTACAATCAATAGGTCATTGTGGCAAAACGCTGGCTTCCAGATTGATACCACAGAAGCTGGTCAACAAAATGTAGGTGCTTGGGCTTTGAGCTTTAAAGATTTGGGATTAAATAACGGCACTTTAGTCGGTGGTCTGAAATTAATATCTGAAACCAGCTTTAATGGACCTGATTTCAAAGTTGTTGCTGCTGACGTTTTTGAAAGAACTCCAGTACCTGAGCCTACCACTATGCTCGGTTTAGGTTCAGTTGCAGCACTAGCTTTATTACGTCGTCGCCAAACCAAGAAAACTGCTTGTTAGTATTTTTTTAGCCATATCGCCAATGCTATATTCGCACTCTCTGGCTGCATAATCGTTTTGGCGAAAAAATATCGGTGCTTTATAGTCAAAAACAGAGGCAATCTCTGTTTGCTCAACAAAAATATTTAGTAACCTAAAAACCCGCTTCGGCGGGTTTTATATTTTTGGAAATTAGGAAACTACGGGCTTTCCAAGAAATAAATTATCCGTCTTGAGGGGTAATATCAATCCTCTATGAAGTTGCGCCAAATAAATGATGTAGAGACGTTGCATGCAACGTCTCTACAGTACAGAATAAAGTACATCTTCATCAAGCAAGGGGGTAAGCATCTTGGCAAATATGAGAACGGGCAAGATGCCTATCCTACAACAAAATTTGGGATATTTTTTATTTGGCAGTCCCTAAAACTTGCAAAAATCAGGTGTCACACATTAAGCGACAACGATTCCATAATTAAAAGACTCGATGAACTGATCAAAGGATAAATCGATAAATCCGTCGTCGCTACCACTCTTAGTTTTACCATCTACGCCCCACGGATTTCGCACTACCACCCGTTGTTCACCGCTAGCATTATTGTATACATTGGTAATTGAATAAGCATGGTAACTGACAATATATTTACTATCATCACCAACTCTTGCCGTGGTCAAAGCTTGACCATTTGCTAAAGCAGTTTCCAGACTGGAAAAACTAACGGTGCTAATACTATGATAAGTAGTCTGCTTTCCTGTAATCTGCTTAAGAGGAGTATCAATAGAGCCTCCATTACCAATGAGGTTATATCCAGGCCTTCCTTTCGCACTCCATTCGCGCCATTGAGCATAGGCTTTTTCAACTAGTGCCACCCACAGAATACCGTTATTTTGTTTAGCAGCAATACTTGTAGCGATACGACGATCAACTGTCACATATTCAGCTCCACTATATGAATAAAAGCGCACAGTGTAAGTATTATCACCATTATCTGTGATCATGCTATTAATCGCAGAACTAAAAGTATTACCTGAATCATCGGACTGACGACCAAAAGTTGCACCTAATGCTGCTAAAAATGTGCAATCACCTAATTGTCCTTGATCTATATCACCAATTCGCGCTTGACCAGAGCTACCATAAAGAGTACCAGTAGCTACGGTATAGGTGAGATTGTTCCCATTAAACACAGGTGTAGGTGCTACTGTGCCTAAAAACCAACGACCTACTAAATTAGACTCGAAATCACTAGCACTCATATTGATAGATGCACCATTAGCAACCTGTGTTGATAGCCATTTCACAGAATCTTGCATAGTAAAAGGCGCAGCACCTACCAATGTTTTCAGGTCTTTGACCTCATTGGCATCAATGGCAGAATTATCTTGAGCATTCCTAAAAATACTCAACATATCTTGACGACTAAAATTACCATCAGATCCTAAACTTCGTGCCAAGGTAATTATTTGTTGGTCAGTCAGATTTTTACTAAACCAGTCATTAACTGTGGTCGATGTAGAGGTTGATGTCGGAGTTGATGTTGATATTGGAGTAGAAGTTGATGTCGTCGTTGTAATTGTAAATGTCTGCTGGACGACATTGCTTTTACCACCGCTTCGATCATAAGCTATGCCTTGAAGAGTATATTTACCATTGCCAACATTAAAGTTTGCTAGAGACAAACTGTAGCTGAAACTTCCTTTATTTGCGTTACTAGAATCGGCTTTAAATACATTAGTATCAGCCACATCTATCCATGTTCCATCTGCTTTTTGTAAGCGAAAATCGATTTTGGAAATATCACTCACACCATTTTGATCCGATACCCAAGCACTATTAATACTGAGAGTATCTGTTGGTTTGAGGGTAGTGCTATTCAGTTTGAACTCTAATGAAGTTGGAGCAACATTTTGAAAAATTTTGAGTTTGTAGTTAGTATCGCCACTTTTGTAGTAGGCTTTAACGAAGTAATTGCCTGCATCTAAAGTTTTTTGAATTGAGTCAATTTGAGTTCCACTTTTATAAGAACCGGCAATTACTTCACTATCTTCCACTAATCCATTACTATTAGAGTCTTTAATTAGTCGTACATTCGCATCTGCGCTTAACCCATCAATGGTGAGATAAATACTACTGCGGGCTGTCAGAGTGAAACGGTATAAATCATCAATATCTGATGATCCAACCCAATCTGAAAAAGTCTGAATATTAGTGTTGAGGGTTATTTTTCTCGCACTATTTAAAGTGTTACCTGCATTATCAAGAGGCATAAATATCCTTACTTACACAGTTAAAAAATGTGGACTATCACACCCTTTCACTTATGTAAAAACTAGTTTTTACAACAAAAACGAATTTAAGCTTTTGTTAATTTTCTTGTTAAAAATTTATAATATCCAGGTAAAATACACTCAATATAAGGTTGCAGGTATAATTGCTGAATTTAAGAATAAATATGCAATAAAGCTATAAATATCTTTGCTATTCAGATGAGTTTACGGAGAGAAAATCTATATATTAAAGACATAAAATACAATATGTTGATAATATTTTTATGGGGAAGCACTGTTGACTTTTGAAGAATAATTTTCATAATTCAAAAGACATCACAAAAAAATTTACTGTGAGAGTTCGCAATAGTTGATGACAACAAAAAAGACCTAGATAAGCTATCTAAGTCTTTCAACAATTCTGATGAATCAACAGATGTGATACTAAACCGAATGTAAGGATTTTTGGGCTTCAGTAGCGATCGCTTCTACTTCATCATTCACCAAACCAGCTAAGATGGACTGAGATTCTGCACCACCCAAGAGCGTCAAAGCCTGTACTACCCTGTAACGAATTTGCCAATCAGGATCAGTTGCATAAGCAGCTAACAAAGGAACTGCTTGGATATCTCCTAATTCTCCCAAAGAACTAATCGCCGCAGTTTTGACTAATTCTACATCGGAAGTGAGGGCTTCCTTGAGTAGTTCTAGCCCTCGTGGATCACCGAGTTCTCCTAGAGTAGCAATAATACTGAATTGGACGAGCCACTCAGGGGTTGTGTGATAAAGGTGCTGTAAATCTTCAAAAGCTGATTGTAACTTCAGCGCGCCTAAACAATCGGCGGCGGCGGCTTGCACATCAGCCTCTGGATCTTTTAATAAGCTACGCAATAAATCCAAAGATAAATCTAAATCCTGAGTACCGAGAGTATCTAATTGACTGACTGCTGAATAGCGAACACGAGAGTTACTATCACCTACAGCAACTTGCACTAATTCAAAAGCATTTGTCGGTTCAAGTTCACGGATTTGATTCACAGCACGCAAGCGATCGCCCAAATCCTCAGAATTAAGCAATTGTCTTACAGACTCAGGAGTTACACTCATTTAATTACCTTAATTTGTCAAAGTTTAAAAAAAGCCAACAGTCAACATACCATTGAGAACAGATAAAAAACTAATCAATAAAGCATTTTTGCTTTTGACTAATGACTGATGACTCATGACTAACTAACAGCCATAGCACGAACAATATCACCACGAGTCAAAATGCCTATGACTTTACCCGTATTGTCTATGACAGGTAAACGATGAACATTGCGATCGTGCATAATTTGCGCGGCTTGTTGTAAAGTCTTATCAGCAGTAATAGTAATAGGATTTTTACTCATCACTTCACCAACAGTTTGTCCTAAAGCTTTATGCAGATCACGTTCATAAGCAGCAGGATTTTTCAAGTAGATTACACTATCCAGAAACATGACATAAGCCGGAGGCGTCATACCACTTGCTTGCCACATCAAATCTGTCTCTGAGATAATGCCTATCAACTTACCAACATCATCTACAACAGGTAGCCCACTGATACGTCGTTCTGCCAGAATTTGGATTGCTTCTTGAAGTGGAGTTGCTGGCCGGACAACAATTGGCTCAGGACTCATTATATCGGCAACGGTTTGAGGCATTGACTTGCTTACACCCTCGATCACAGTCTCTGCAAATATTGTAAAAAATTCAGTGCCTTAACCCGATTCAGTTAATACATTGTTACGGTTGTAGTCAATAGTCAATAGTCATTAGTCATTATTTTTTCTCCCCCCGCTCCCTGCCCCCTGCCCCCTGCCCCCCTGCTTTCCCAGTCCCCAGTCCCCAATCCCCAATCCCTATTCCCTACTCCCTTTCAATGCAGCAATAATTTGACCATTGGCTTGGGGAAAAGCAAATTGTTCTAATTCATCTAAACTCACCCAGCGCACTTCATCACACTCTAAAGGCTGAGGAACACCTGCAACTAGGTGACAGTGATGTACTGTTAATGTGACACGTAAATGAGTATAGGTGTGGTCAATAGTGATCAGATGTTCCCCCACCGTTACTAATACTCCTAGTTCCTCGTAAATCTCCCTTTTGATGCACTCTTCCACTGTTTCACCAGGTTCGACCTTACCGCCAGGAAATTCCCATAAACCCCCCATTGCGCCTTCCTGGCGACGACGATCAATTAAAATCTGTTCTTGATCATTCCAAATTACAGCCACACCGATAATTTTATGTGGTGGTAGAGTCGTCATCATGTTTAAATTGCTTTATTATTAGTGATTGACTATTAACTATTGACAAATAACAAAACTCGGCAGACTTATAGGATATCTACCGAGTTTTTACTTATTTTAAAATATAAACTGTCGAAAATTTATCTAAACTTTTACTTACGTCGTTGTTGACGAACAAGAAGCGTTAGCCTTGGAGACGCTGCTGACTCTGCCAAAGTTGCTAACGCTTGTGTGATCATTTGGTAATTTGGGAAGGTAGGCTGTGAGAATTCCGCATGAAACTGCTGTTCGATATTTTTTTGAGTAAATTCACTAGGATTTACTCCAGATGAAATAACTATTCACCATCGTGATGACTACTTTCAGTCCCTTGCATCACCTTTTCAAAGCTCATTCTTTGTTCGGCATTTCGCAAGAAATAACCACTAATCATGGCTGACGCTAACAACCGTCCCAAGTTTTCCCGACTAGTTGTAATAGTAACGTCAAAGTGTTCCGAAGGCAGATTTCCCAACAGTCCGATAATATTACGCTCCATGACTTGAAAAACTTCAGGAGAGGTGGGTTTGGATAGCTGGCTAACTGTTTCTGGGTTCAAAGACTTGACATACTGCCACAGTAAATTGCCTGTTTCCGATTCGCTATCAAAAAATTCTGAAACTCGGTTAGATGGGTTACTCACTTTGTACCTCCGGTACTACCAATGTTTGGATATGTTCTTAGCAAACTAATGAGGCTTAAAATCTATGTCCTACCTGACTTAACTGGTGATTGAGTGTTCCTGTCAACTAATGTAACAAGTTAATTGGCGATTGGGAGTAGTTGTAACCGTACAGCTTACAGGGGATTTTCTCGCCTCAAAAACTCAATAATCAGCTAGAAATATGGCACAGCATAGCTTAAATCTAACAATTTTAATTATACTAAGTAGTAAATTCTCAGCCCAATACATTCAGTGTTACACTAGATAACTAATTTACTAATTTTCAGTATATTTATTTACGTTCAAATTCTCCTGTTTTGAAAGTTAGTAGGTTTCCCATTAGGCGATTTGGCAATTAGCTGCTAGGTTGTGTAAATTGGCCTGAATATTATGTTACAGGGAAAAAAGGAATCAAGAGAGCATGGCGCAAAACAAAACTGCCTTAATCACTGGTATTACTGGTCAAGATGGTTCATATCTGAGTGAGTTTTTACTAGAGCAAGGCTACGAAGTACATGGCATCATTCGCCGGACTTCTACTTTTAATACAGACCGGATTGATCACATTTATGAAGACCCCCACAAAGAAGGTGTCAAATTATTTCTGCATTACGGTGATTTGACGGATGGGACAACTCTGCGCCGGATTTTAGAAGAAGTCCAGCCCACAGAAATCTACAACTTGGGCGCGCAGTCTCATGTGCGGGTGAGTTTTGATTCACCCGAATATACTGTAGATGCTGTGGGTATGGGAACACTGCGACTACTAGAAGCCATCCGAGACTATCAAAGACGTACAGGGATTGAAGTCCGCTTTTATCAAGCGGGTTCTTCCGAAATGTATGGTTTGGTACAAGCAGTACCCCAAAGCGAAACTACTCCTTTTTACCCTCGTAGTCCCTATGCTTGTGCTAAAGTTTACGCTCACTGGCAAACGGTGAACTATCGTGAATCCTATGGAATGTTTGCGTGCAATGGTATTTTATTTAACCATGAATCGCCACGTCGGGGTGAAACATTTGTAACTCGTAAAATTACTAGAGCCGTTGCACAGATTGTAGCTGGCAAACAGAAAAAGCTATACATGGGTAATCTAGATGCTAAAAGAGATTGGGGCTATGCTAAAGATTATGTCCGGGCTATGTGGCTAATGCTACAAAAAGAAAAAGCAGATGATTATGTCATTGCCACTGGGGAAACTCACTCAGTGAAGGAATTCTTAGAACTAGCGTTTAATTATGTCAATCTGAATTGGCAAGATTACATAGAATTTGATGAACGCTATCTGCGTCCGGCAGAAGTAGATTTATTAATTGGTGATGCCACTAAAGCAAGGGAAAAACTGGGTTGGCAACCTTCAGTGACTTTTCCAGAGTTAGTAGCACTGATGGTAGAAGCAGATTTACAAGCTATCGGTCAAACTTCACCTAATGGTAATGGTTCACACTTACCTAAAGATGTTGCTACTATTCGTCAAGAACTAGGCGCACTCCACTTTTGATCAATTCTTGCTAAGGATAAAAATATGACTGCCTTAGAACTAAAAAATAAACGGATTCTCGTTACTGGTGGAGCAGGGTTTTTAGGCCGTCAGGTGATAGATCAGCTGTGTAAATCTGGGGCTGATTTGGCTAAGATTACTGTACCGCGATCGCGCGAATTAGATTTACGCGTTCTCGAAAACTGCCAACGCGCAGTAGATCACCAAGATATCGTCATCCACTTAGCGGCTCATGTTGGTGGTATCGGTCTAAACCGCGAAAAACCGGCGGAGTTATTCTACGATAACTTGATTATGGGGACGCAGTTAATTCATGCTGCTCATCAAGGTGGTGTGGAAAAGTTCGTCTGCGTCGGGACTATCTGTGCTTATCCAAAATTTACCCCAGTCCCATTTAAAGAAGAAGACTTGTGGAACGGGTATCCAGAAGAAACCAATGCTCCCTATGGGGTGGCGAAAAAAGCACTTTTAGTACAGTTGCAATCTTATCGTCAGCAGTATGGCTTTAACGGTATTTATTTACTACCTGTAAATCTATACGGGCCTGAAGATAACTTTGACCCTGGTAGTTCCCATGTTATCCCTGCCTTAATTCGCAAAGTTTACGAAGCTCAAGTTAGGGGAGATAAACAACTACCAGTTTGGGGTGATGGTAGTCCTACCCGCGAATTTTTGTATTCAGAAGATGCCGCACGCGGTATTGTTATGGGTACACAATTCTATAACGACTCTGAACCAGTAAATTTGGGAACGGGTTCGGAAATTTCCATCTACGATTTAGTCACCTTAATTTGTGAACTGATGGAATTTGAAGGTGAAATCATCTGGGAAACAGACAAACCCAACGGTCAACCCCGGCGTTGTCTGGATACAGAAAGAGCTAAACAGGCTTTTAATTTCACTGCTCAAATAGATTTCCGGCAAGGTTTGAAGAATACTATTGATTGGTATCGTCAAAATGCTGCATAAACTATAGGGCATTGGGAATAGGGCATTGGGCATGGGGCATTGGGTAATTACCCTACCCTGCTTTCCCTACTCCCAGTCCCCAGTCCCCAGTCCCCAGTCCCCAGTCCCTCTATTTACGTGAATGACCAATTAAGTAAAATACAATTGCGTCGGTCTTTGTTAAAAACTCGTCAGTCAATGTCTGCAAAAGAATGGCGAGAAAAAAGCGATCGCATCTGTACACTATTACAAGCTTCTACTCTCTTCACTCAAGCCAAAACAATCCTTGCATATTTCAGTTTTCGCCAAGAACCAGACCTGAGTCCCTTATTGTGCAACCATCAATATCGTTGGGGATTTCCTCGCTGCATCGGTCAATCTCTACACTGGCATAGTTGGCAACTGGGGGAGTCTTTACAAATTAATTCCTATGGTATTCAAGAACCCCATTCTCATGCACCCACTATAGATCCTGATGAGGTGGACTTGATTCTCGTTCCTAGCGTTGCTTGTGACCAACAAGGATATCGTCTAGGTTATGGTGGTGGTTATTATGACCGCTTGTTAAGTTCTCCAGAATGGGCAAATAAGCCAACGGTAGGAATAATTTTTGACTCTGCTTATTTATCAAAATTACCGACTCAACCTTGGGATAAACCGCTACAAGCTGTTTTTACCGAAACTAGGTTGGTAGAAATTAGGTGATTAAAGTATATCTCCAGCATGAAAAATTTGCTCTGCGGTTAAATTTAACTCTGGGAAAGTAGGTGAAATAATGCGTTCCCTGCCTCGAAAACGAGTAACTTGATATTCATCATCAATTAGTTGATAAATAGACATTGTAGGTTGTTTAGGGTTGCCTGTGAACTTTTTTGCCCCTAAGCCGAGATAATCTACAACCCAGTATTCGGGAATGCCAATACTTTCATACTTACCCTGTTTTGTGTAGTAATCATCATCCCAGTTGCTACTAACTACTTCAACCACTAAAGGAATTGATGCGGCATATGATACAGTGGATGCTTTTTGCCATAGTGGTTCACTGACTAAATTGGGGCGATTTAATATCAGCACATCAGGAGAATAACTAGATTCCGAATGAGGTGGTTTAATCAGCGCGGTTTTGGGGATGATGTAAGGTAAATTTAATCTGTCAAACTCTATTGTGATTTTTCTGGCGATAAAACCAACTACGTCTTCATGATCTCCTGTCGGCTGTGCCATTTCAACAATCACTCCATCATGCAATTCATATCTTCCGCCTTCAGGTCGCCACGCGGCAAATTCATCAAATGTGACTATTTTCGGTATCGCTTGAGTCATAAATCTTTACCGATGTGGGGACATTGTCTGAATCATACACATTGTAGATATTTTTTTAGCGATCGCACTCTTGGATATATCCTAACTTGATACTCCACTATTGACGGATGGTATCAACTCAGGGTGTTCATGGTAGCATCTGACGGGGTAAAAATTTTAGGGCTATCAAAAAACATTCAGGTCAAATATTCTACCCAGAGTACCATTCATATGAATAATCCTAGCTTATCTACTACTGAGCAAGAAGTGATAGTTGACGAGGTGCTAGCAGCTAGTCTGCAAGCACAGCAAAAAGCAGGCCCCGATTTACGTCAAATCCACACTAAAAGTCATGGACTATTATGGGGAGAATTTATAGTTGAACCCAATCTTCCAGAACATCTGAGAGTAGGCTTATTTAAAACCCCGCAAACTTACCCAACTTGGATTCGTTTTTCTAGCGGCGGTTCGCCGGAAAGCAGAGGGAAACTGCGTTCTGATAGACAACCTGATGTCCGAGGTATTGGTATTAAGGTGATGAATGTAGATGGTGAGAAGGCCTTAGATGATGAAGAAAAAACCCAAGATTTTACACTCAATAGTCATCCTACCTTTTTAACTAAAGATATTCGTGATTATGCTGATCTGCCGAAAGTCGCTACTGGGGGATTGACTCCAGAAAGGCTCAAGGAAATGGCTTATACCGCTAATATTTTGCAAAAAATAGCCGAAAAGAAAGTAGGCAATCCGCTTTTAATTCAATATTGGAGTATGTCCCCTTTCCGGTTTGGGGAGAAAATTGTCAAATTAAGTGTCAAATCACAACAACCAGAACAACCACCAGAAAATTTACCAGAATCAGAAAATTACCTTAGAGAAGCAATAGTAAAGTATTTGACGGAAGACAAACAAGAGGCTTATTTTGATTTCTTGATTCAGTTTTATGTAGATGATGAAAAAACACCCATAGAAAATCTTGCTCAAGAGTGGGTAGAAACTGATTCACCGTTTATCAAAGTGGCTACTATTCGCATTCCTAGTCAGACATTTAATTTGGAAGAACGTAAACGCTTGGATGAGGGGATGTTATTTACTCCTTGGCATACCATACTAGAGCATGAGCCGGTGGGTAGTGTGAATCTGTCTCGCAAAAAGTTATATAGTGAATTGGCAAAAGCTAGGCGGGAAGAAATCGCTCAACGCTTGCGAGAACCGCAACCTTATGAAGTGCTGAGTGCTGAGTAGGGAGTTGTGAGTTGAGGGAAATGGGAAATTGGGAATGTAGTTCCCCGTCTCCAGTAATTTTTGGAATTGGGAGTGGAGAAAAATGACTTGGACAACTCAAAAGTCGCGTTGGCAGATGGTGGCGATTTATGGGTTATTGAGTGCGATCGCAATTATTACGCTTTTCCCTTTGTTGTGGCTCATCAGCACAGCTTTAAAATCACCTACGGAAAATATTTTACAGTCGCCACCGCAGTTATTACCTAGTCAACCGACTTTAGAAAATTTCCCCAAGGTTTGGCAAGCTTTACCCTTTGGACAATACCTCTATAACAGTACATTGGTAGCGGCTCTAACTGTAGGTTTAAATTTATTATTCTGCTCCTTGGCAGCGTATCCTTTAGCAAGGTTATCCTTTCCAGGAAGACAGGGAATTTTTATTGCGATTGTCTCGACAATTATGATTCCTTTTCAAATTGTGATGATACCTTTGTATATTTTGACGGTGCAGTTAGGGTTGACAAATAGTTATTTAGGAATGATTTTCCCCAGTTTGGCTTCAGCTTTCGGGATTTTTCTTCTCAGACAAGCTTTTATGAGTGTTCCCAAGGAAATAGAAGAAGCCGCGCGGATGGATGGCAGTTCAGAGTTAGGTTTATGGTGGCATATTATGTTACCAGCCGTTAGACCTGCACTCATAACTTTAGCTATTTTCGTGTTTATTGGTTCTTGGAGCGACTTTCTTTGGCCTTTAATTGTGATTCAAGATGAAAATTTATACACCCTACCTTTAGGCGTAGCCAAATTAGCCGGCACATTTTCTCTAGACTGGCGTTTAGTGGCTGCTGGTTCAGTAATTGCGATCGCACCTGTTTTATTACTGTTCCTAGTCTTACAGCGTTACATTGTTGCTACAGATACTAGTAGCGGGGTGAAGGGATAGTACAGCAGGGAATGGGGCATTGGGCATCGGGCATTGGGCATTGGGCAAAAAAATTCAAAATTCATTAGTTTGTCCCCCTTCCCCTTGTCTCCCTTGTCTACCTTGTCTACCTACCTCCCTTGCACCCTGCACCCTGCCCCTGCACCCCTGCCTCCTAAACCCCTACACTCTTCTCCAAATGAGTGACCAATTTCACGCCAAATTCCGCTTCAAATACGGCTTTTTTGAAGTCTAAACTCCAGAGTTCTAAGGCGCATTCATCATTGGAATTGGTGGGATAAATTAACAAATTAAACTTCTGAAATTGGGGATAGTAATCACATTGGATTTGAGCGATCGCCCCAATTTGTCTTCTGTCTAATGCTACAGCTAATCTTAACAGCGCACTCAATTGACTAACTACTTGCCGATGTTGTTTATTCAACAAATTACGGTAATTTTCGTGTCGTTTTTTGGGTGGCGATTTGCGATGGTAACGGGCTAAGTTGGCAATAATTTCGATCTCGGTTTCGTTATAACCGAGTAATTCACTGTTGCGAATGAGATAGTAAGAGTGTTTATGGTGAGCTGAATGGCTAATATGATGACCGCAGTTGTGTAATATTGCCGCCGCCCACAATAATTGTCGTTCATTTATTCCCCAATGGTGCAGTTGTCCTTGGGTTTGGTCAAATAAACTTAAAGCAAAGGCAGCGACGCGATCGCTATATGTTAAGTTGACTTGGTATTTATTCGCCTGTTTTAAGACACTCCTCTCCCTCACCGAACTTTGAAAGCGCAGTTTGTCTTCGATTAAGCCGTGGCTTAACATCCAGTCAACAATGACACCTTCCCGCAAAGCCCGTCCACAGGTGGTTATAGAATCCACACCCAAAAGCATCATCGCTTCTTGTAATACTACTGCTCCTGCTAAAATGACTTCTGAGCGTCTTTCTGGCATTCCTGGAATAGCGGCTCTTTCGGCGTTGGTCATTTTCCGCAGGCGATTTACCCAATTTTCCAAGTCGTCCAGGCTGAATTGATAGCCGTTGAGGGTAGAAGGAACATTACCCAATTTTTCCCGCGCCTGAATCATGGCGATGGTTTCAATTGTGCCGGAAGTGCCAACTAAACGGGGAAATTCACCAAATTTAAGGTTAGCTAACACCTCATCTACAGAACGTTCTAACATTCCCCGCACATATGCTTGGAGATACTGAAATTCAACATCAAGGATGGGGTCAGAACTAATTAACTCAGTTGTCAACCGGACAGCACCGACTTTAGTGCTGGTAAGGGTGCGCGGTTCATGACTATCACCCAAAATGATTTCTGTAGAACCCCCACCAATATCAATAATGATGTGCGGTTTGTTATGGAACTCCATCCCCGACAGCACACCCAAATAGATGCGGCGCGCCTCTTCTTGACCAGAAATCAAGTCAACACTTAAACCCAATTCAGATTCGACTCTATGCAGAAAATCCTTGCCGTTGGGAGCTTCCCGCATCGCACTAGTAGCGACAGCAATGATAGTTTCGGCATTAGCGGTTTTAGCCACCTCTTGGAAACGACCCAAAGCCGCGATCGCTTTTGTCATAATTTCTGGTTTTAACTCACCAGTAGTAATATCGCGATCGCCCAATCTTACCGTTTCTTTTTCTTTAGCAATAATCGTAAAAGCTGGTAGATTCGGGTCAATCCTGACGATGACCATATGCAGGGAATTTGTCCCCATATCAATGGCAGCAATAATCCGGTGTTGCTTCACTACTTGGGTATTAACACTCAAATAGTCAGCCGAAACTAAATTCAGCATTTAAGTTGCTCTCTGTATTTAGGAAGGATGGTGAAAAATGGGCTGTGGGGTAGTTGGCACTGATATTGGTTGCAACATACTCAGAACTGGTCATGGGGCATAGGAAATTGGGCATGGGGCATAGGTTTTTTCTCCCGCAGCTTTTTCTGCTTGACGGCTGTTATTCCTGGGGGAAACCCCTTCCCTACGGGACAGTGAACGCATAGCGTTTCGTAGAAAAGACCGGACTGCCTCCCTATGTTCCTCAAAATTATCTATTCACACAATCTAAGTATATTCACCCTGCTGCTTACAATCTTAGCGACAATTTCAACTTGTTTAAAGTTGTCACTGGACATTGTGTTTTTACAAATATCAAAAAAAGATATTCTATAGATGTAAAGATGTGTGAAGAAAAAGCAAAAGTAAAAAGGCAAAAGGCAAAAGGTAAAATCTTTTGACTTCTCCCTAATTTTATGCCCAATCCCCAATCCCCAGTCCCTATGTTAGAAACCAACCAAGAACCAATTTTGCTGACAATTATCCGGCTTTTGCGGTGGCATAAACCCGAAGGACGTTTGATTTTGATGATTCCGGCACTATGGGCAGTGTTTTTGGCTGCTGCTGGTAAGCCACCTGTGCCTTTAGTGGGTGTGATTATTTTAGGTACTCTCGCCACCAGTGCGGCTGGATGTGTGGTTAATGATTTATGGGATCGAGATATTGATCCAGAAGTGGAAAGAACACGCGATCGCCCTTTGGCTTCCCGTGCGTTATCTGTAAAAGTGGGAATTGTCGTCGGGATTATTGCTTTAGCTTGTGCGGCGGTGCTGGCGTTTTATCTCAATCGTTTGAGTTTTTGGTTATCTGTGGCGGCTGTACCAGTAATTTTATTGTATCCTGGTGCCAAGCGTGTATTTCCTGTACCGCAGTTGGTGTTGTCAATTGCCTGGGGTTTTGCAGTATTAATTAGCTGGAGTGCAGTCACACAAAATATTTCTCTATCCACTTGGTTATTGTGGGGGGCTACTGTGTTGTGGACATTGGGATTTGATACAGTTTACGCCATGAGCGATCGCGAAGATGACCGCCGCATTGGTGTTAATTCTAGTGCTTTGTTTTTTGGAGATTACGCACCTGTAGCCATTGGGGTGTTCTTTTTAGGTGCGATCGCTTTACTGGGTTGGCTAGGCGTTGCTATTCACCTAAAATTAGCTTTTTGGATTAGTTTAACCATCGGAACTATTAGCTGGTTGTGGCAATTTATTGAGTTAAGAAAACCAGAATTACCTAACCCTATTTATGGGCAAATGTTCCGTCAAAATGTTTGGATTGGGTTTATTTTGTTAGCGGGAATGATTCTTGGTTCTTTCTAAGATTATAGATGGTCATTAACTTTAATCATTAGGGTTTAACAGTGTTAAACCCTAAAATAAAATTATGTTTTTACAGAAATGTTGAATGGCGTAATAAAACTTCATATATTTAGATAAACTTAGCCTATAAGTGCTACTTTTCATCTTATACAAATAAGTTTTCTGAACCAATGAACATAACTTATTTCCTGACATTCAAAACTTTTGGACTGGCTTCAGTTTAGTTAATTAAATTGGGTTGAGTCATTAGGAATTATTCCTCATAAAAACTATTACAGTGAAATGAGCCATCACGACTCACCCTAATTAGCAAATTTAGGATAATAACATTTTCTTAGCCTCAGCTAAAGATACCGAAGCACTATCTTTTTCTTCTGTTTTCGCATTTCTTAAATCTTGTAAATCTTCCAAATCTTCTAACAATTCCTGAACTTTTAAAAACTCCTCATAAGGTAAAATGGCAAATTGCTTTTGACCATTTTTTGTTAGAAATTCAGGATGTAATTCAATCATTTTGATAACTCCTTTTACTCATAAGCTTTACTGCGATGCTTCACCCTATATATCATGATAGTCTGTTCTTCTAATTCAAACAAAACGCGATAATCACCTACTCTCAAACGATATTCTGGTGTAAAGTTTGTTAAGTGTTTAACATCTCCCTGCAAGTCATCTTGCATTGCTTCAATTTTACTGATAATGCGTTCTCTAATATCTACAGGAAATTTCTCTAAATCTTTAATTGCTTTGGGCTTAAATTCTATTTGGTACTGCACATACTTGACCCTCTTGAAATATATTATACTATGTCAGATTTTAAGCGATCGCAAAATCAGTATATTGTCTCACCTCTCTATCAACGAAGAATGAAGGCAGGCGATCGCATATTTAGGTAAAAACAGTAAAACTGTTCCCCCTTCCCTACAAGGGAAGGGGGTTAGGGGGTTAGGTCTCTTCACAACAAACTTGATAAATCAGCATCAAAACCCGATCAATTTCCTGTACCACTTCCTCATTGTTAATCCTTAACAAGTGCAACCCTCTAGCTGATAAAACTTTCTCACGTTCCGCATCATATTCAGCTTGTTGTTCGTGAATTTTTCCATCTACCTCTATCACTAATCTAGCAGCGTGACAGTAAAAATCTGCGATGAAACCATCAATAATTTGCTGACGACGAAAGTGTAAACCATGCAAACAATTACTGCGAAGATATTCCCAAAGAATTTTTTCTGCTGGTGTCATCTGGCGACGGAGTTCTTTTGCACGGTGTATTTTGTCTGGGTTGATTTTTTGTCCGATAACTATATTGTTAGTGTGGTCTTTTTTTGGTTTTGAATTATTCATGTATGAATTATGTAAGCTGGTGTTGATTCATACATTATGGCTGACCTCTCCCCCAACCCCTCTCCGCGTCGGAGAGGGGAGCTAGATTTTTCTTATTTTACTTTTATAAAGTCAGTTTGCAGCATTCACGTGTAGCAAATAAAGACATTAGATAATTTTTAGTTTAATCTGAATACAAGAACTAATTTTATCATATTTAATAGCCATATTTTTACATAGAGTAAAATATCAAATGACAAATAAAAACGTAGCATTACGTAAAACTGGACAAGATTGGAAATTTATTGATGAGTCGGAATTAGAAAATTTCGTTTGGGATAACTTGGAAGAAATTTTTGGACTAAAACCATTGGCAAGACAATTATTTGTCAAGGGTGAAATTTGTGACATTCTAGCAATAGGAGAAAACAATCAATTAACTATTATTGAATTGAAAAATATAGAAGACAGATATGTAATTAATCAGTTGACACGCTATTATGAAACTTTGTTAGAAGAACAACCTTTGAAAAGTCATATTAATTATGATGAGCCTATTCGTTTGATTGCTGTTTGTCCAAGCTTTCACAGACATAATTTAATTGATAAAAAATACAGTAAATTAGATTTTGATTTTTTCACTTTTTTTATTAAACATGAAAACAGTGATTTTAATTTTCATCTAACTCACATTCTTAACCAACTTGAGCAAAAAGTTATAAAAATTAATTATCAAGAAGTTAATTTCCAAAAACTAATCCCAGATAGTATTCCTGAACCACCAAGATTATTATTAGATTGGTTAGGAAGTTTGACACAAACAGAGATAGAGAATTTAACAAAAATTAGACACCAAATATTAAGCTTCGATTCCAGAATAGAAGAGATGATAGTAAATAAAAGTATTTTATATGCAAGTAAATACGGCAAGAATAAGATAAAACAGTGTGCAGAGTTATGTTTTGATAGGAAATCGAAAAAAATACTATTATTTCTCTGGCTAACTATCCCTAATCGCAAAAATCAAACTATTGTCAGAATGCAAATTGACACAATGAATGATTACTTAACATATTGGCGATATATTCCTTTAAAAGAAGGAAGTATTTCTTGTAAAAAATTGTCTTTTCTTAGTATAAATTATACATTTTATAGCGTTCCAGGTAATTCACAAAACTTTCTTTATTTCAACGGAAATGGGAACTCAATGATTAGAGAACTAGATACGAACAATATTACTCATCTTAAAGGTGGAGAGCTAATATTTAAAGAATCAGCAGATGGAGAGATTATAGTTGATTCAATCAAACATATAGTTAATCAAGCATTAACTATATGGTTAGAAAGAATTAATTAAAATAATCACTAAATATCAATAGTTGTATTCACTATGGCAAATTTTAAGCGATCGCAAAATCAGTATACTGTCTCACCTCTGGTGGCTGAAACGCCAAGACAATATCACTAGCCGGAACACCTAAGCGCATTAACTCCGTTGCTATTCCTTCCTCTGTCCAATCTTCCTCAATGTAAATCTTTTCATTTTTAATGCGAATATGGACATGAGTATTATTGATTCTTTTTTGATTAACCCAGTCTATAGACATCCATAAATAATGATCATGATTTTCGTCGAAAATTAAACAGGTTTCATATTTTTTCTTAGATGAGCGATTAGCAAAGTCATCATAATCTGTTAATGTTTTTTTTGATAATCTCTCGATAATTCACTAATTTATCCATTCTACAATTTCCTCCCTTTCCATATTAATGACAACCAAGGAAAGCTGATTTAATTTAACTATCGCTTTAATCGATTTCCGTTGAAAGAAAGTTTCATAAATTCCATCTTTGATTGCTAGGTAAATTTCTTGATATTCATCTTGAGATAATTGAATTAAATTGCGATATACAATATATTGTCCTAAAGCCTTTTCAAAATCTTGAATTAATGAAGGACTGATAAAGCTTTTAATTTCAATAATAATCTTACGTTGTGTTCTGGTCTCTGAAATTAGCTTTTCTATAGCTAAATCTGGATAAAGTTCAATGTCTTCATATTCAAGCGGATAAGGATCTGCGGTAATTGTCCAACCATCTTTAATAAAAGCATTTTTTACGGCTGTATGATAGATATCTTTGGCTGACATTATTGAATCTATTTATTCAATAGTTATAAGTGCTGGTTCAACTTCAAGGTGAGCCATGAAGACTCACCCTAGTTAAACTATACTAACAAAGCTTCCTCCTCTTTAGAAATCACCCGCCCTTCATCCTCAAAACCGGCGATTTGATCAAAGTTCAAATACCGATACAAATTATCAGCAAAAGGATGAATCTTATTCGCCACAATATCAAGATATTCCTGTACTGTGGGAATGCGACCTAATAACGCGCAAACGGCGGCTAACTCAGCAGAACCTAAATACACTCGTGCGCCTTTACCCATGCGGTTGTTGAAGTTGCGGGTAGAGGTAGAAAATACAGTTGTGCCATCAGCAACTCGCGCCTGATTTCCCATACATAAACTGCATCCAGGCATTTCTGTTCTCGCGCCGGCTGCACCAAATACACCATACACACCTTCTTCTTTTAATTGGTGTTCATCCATGCGGGTGGGTGGTGCTATCCACAGGCGAGTTTTGACTGCACCTGCACCTTCTAAAACTTTCGCAGTTGCGCGATAATGACCGATATTTGTCATACATGAACCGACAAATACTTCTTGTACTGGATCATTAGCAACTTCCGATAATAATTTAACATTATCGGGGTCGTTTGGAGCGGCAACAATTGGTTCTGTAATTTCGTTCAAATCAATTTCAATTACTGCGGCATATTCTGCATCTGCGTCGCCTTCTAGTAATACAGGATTCGCCAACCATGCTTCCATTTGGGCGACGCGGCGCATAATTGTACGCGCATCTTGATAGCCTCTGGCTACCATGTTCTTTAACAGGGCAATGTTAGAACGCAGATATTCAGCAACGGTTTCTTCGCTCAATTTAATGGTGCAGCCTGCACAAGAACGTTCGGCGGAAGCGTCTGTTAATTCAAAGGCTTGTTCGACTTTTAAATCTGGTAAGCCTTCCATTTCTAAAATTTTGCCGGAAAAGATGTTTTTCTTGTTCTCTTTCTCGACGGTTAGCAAACCTTTTTGAATGGCAACGTAAGGAATGGCGTTAACAATATCTCTTAAGGTAATTCCTGGTTGCAATTCTCCTTTGAATCTGACTAATACTGATTCTGGCATATCCAAAGGCATGACACCTAACGCACCTGCAAAGGCGACTAACCCAGAACCGGCGGGGAAAGATATTCCCAAGGGGAAGCGGGTGTGGGAGTCGCCACCTGTACCGACGGTATCAGGTAACAGCATCCGGTTGAGCCATGAATGAATGATACCATCGCCGGGACGTAGGGCGACACCGCCACGGGAGGAGATAAAATCGGGGAGTTCGTGGTGGGTTTTGATGTCTACGGGTTTGGGATAGGCGGCGGTGTGACAGAAACTCTGCATGACTAAGTCTGCACTAAAGCCGAGACAAGCAAGTTCTTTGAGTTCGTCGCGGGTCATGGGGCCTGTGGTATCTTGAGAACCAACAGTGGTCATGATGGGTTCGCAGGATGTACCGGGGCGCACACCTGGTAAACCGCAAGCTTTACCGACCATTTTTTGGGCGAGGGTGTAGCCTTTACCTGTGTCTTCTGGTTGTTGGGGACGGATGAACAGGGTGCTGGGTTCTAAGCCTAATGCTTGGCGGGTTTTGTCGGTGAGGGTACGTCCAATTAGTAGGGGGATGCGTCCACCGGCGCGGACTTCATCGAGGATGGTGTCAGGTTTGAGGTTGAAGGTGGAAATAACTTCGCCGTCTTCGTTGGTAATTTCACCTCTGTAGGGATAAATGGTAATTACCATGCCGGTTTCGAGTTTGGTGACATCGCATTGTATGGGTAAAGCACCGGCATCTTCTGCTGTGTTGAAAAAGATAGGAGCGATCGCACCACCTAAAATATAACCCCCAGCGCGTTTGTTGGGAACATAGGGGATATCGTCTCCCATGTGCCATAACACAGAGTTAATAGCCGATTTCCGTGATGAACCAGTCCCAACCACATCCCCAACATAAGCCACGGGATGTCCAATTGTCTTCAACTCAGCAATAGTTTCTAAGCTTCCTGGTTGCCGTGACTCTAACATCGCCAAGGCGTGGAGGGGAATATCTGGACGGGTAGTGGCGTGGGTGGCTGGGGATAAGTCATCGGTGTTAGTTTCCCCAGGAACTTTAAATACAGTAACGTTAATATATTCTGGGAGTTTAGGGCGAACTGTAAACCATTCTGCTTCTGCCCAAGAATCAACTACCCGCTTGGCGTAGGGGTTGATTTTGGCTAATTCTAAAACATCATGAAAGGCATCATACACCAATAAAGTTTTACTGAGGGCGGCGGCGGCATAGGCGGCGATGGGTTCTTTACCTTCTCCTCCCATGACTAAGGGTGTATCACCTTCCGATGGTTTGGTAGAAAATTGCAACAACTCAATTAAAGACTGCACATTATAACCGCCTACCATCGTCCCTAGTAATTCCACTGCTTCAATTGAGGAAATTAAGGGACTAGTGATTTCGCCTTTAGCAATACCTGTAAGGAAACCGGCTTTTACATAGGCGGCTGCATCCACACCAGGGGGGACGCGATCGCGCAATAAATGTAATAATGTATCTTCCTCCCCTGCTGGTGGATTTTTCAGTAATTCACACAACTCTGATGTTTGCTGTGCATCTAACGGTAAGGGCGGAATACCAAGGGCTGCCCTTTCGGCAACGTGTTGACGATATTTTTCTAACATTTTTGTGTTCTCTGTTTGTATGCTCTCACTCTAATTATGAATTATTTTTAGACAAAACTTAGCAAGCAAAGTTTTTCCGATTTCTTGTCTAAAAGCCTTACTGGTAATCGCTTATAGATATCTTGGTTTTATACTTAAAGTATAGTTTTCGTGATCAATTTCCACTGAAGATATTTTAATTACCTACACAGCTAGGGGCAGAATATATTCTGCCCCTACAATCATATATATGCCACTTGATAGCGAACTATTATACTAGGCGGTTATGACAGTTTCATCTGCTGTTTTATCTGTATAAGATTTCAAGCGTGTCAATCTACTTTTACGGACACGTTCACTATCTCTCACTCCGCCTGCAATCTCATATTCATTACTGTTTTTACCATACTTAAAGCCAACGCCCATAAGCATTTTGTCTGAAATTTGACCTAAGCTTTTTTCCATTTCATCTAGCTTTTTTTTAGACGAGTCTATCATTGCTATAGCAGCATTATAATCATCCAGCATATTGTGGAACTGATTAATTAATTGCGTCAGGTTTTGCAAGTTACAGGTATTATCAAAAGTCAAATTGGGATCAATAGCTTTTAATCCTGCCACTCTAAACTCAGCTTTTTCTAGAATCCGCGAACTACGCTTTTTTCTAGCCATAGAATTACCCTTTTACAAGCTTTACAACGCTATTGTGTCTCAATTAAGCTAGATTATAGTTCAGCAAAATTCACATTTAATTTTGCTATTTTTTTGATTTATACCCGTAATTTTTCGGAATTGCTTCAATACATCGCCTGTTTAGTGCAGAATGAAGAGCGATCGTTTAAATCTGAAGGCTTAATGTTGTAGCTGTAAGGCTTAATGCTGTAACTGTAAGGCTTAATGTTGTAGCTGTAAGACTTAATGTTGTAGCTGTAAGACTTAATGTTGTAGCTGTAAGACTTAATGCTGTAGCTGTAAGGCTTAATGTTGTAGCTGTAAGGCTTAATGTTGTAAAAATTAAGCTAAAGAATATTGGCGAGACTACAGGAGTAAAGATGATGCCTAGAAGTACAAGCTATCACGAAAAACTGATACAAGACTTAAAAAATCCACTAGAAGCAGCAGCTTATATTGAAGTGGTTTTAGAAGAAGGCGATCCAAGAATGTTAAGTAAAGCACTCCAAAATGTTATAGAATCGCACGGTGGAGTTGATCAGCTTTCTACACAAATCAAAGAACTCTACAATAAACTTGACCAAATGCTATTAGATAAAGGCGAAATTGAGTTTTACAGTCTACATTCTTTGTTAGATGCTTTAGGCTTACATTTGGCAGTAACAGTAAAGTCATAATTTGCAACTAGGCGGTTGGTGCGTGACGCTATAAATCTTAAACTACGTTCCCATATTGTTGCTGCGTCACGCACCCTACATAAAAAATGTGCTAGATGCGTATGTCATATCATTAATCAATCAGTAAAGATTATTACAGTAATACAATCTGGACATTCAATCCTTACACATCACATTTAAAACCAAATCCCCAAGGGTGGTTATGGAGTCAGCAATTAAAATTATATTTAGGTGTACAAGATAGTAAATTACGCTATTTTACGTCACAAGGTGAGTTAGTGCCGACACCAGAGGAGTTGGCAGAACAGGAAAAGCAACGCGCAGAACGTCTAGCTGCTAAGTTACGCGAATTAAATATTGACCCTGATGTTCTATAAAATTATTGGTGATGGTGAGGGATATCTTCAGCAATTCAGATATAATAGTGAGTTTGTCTATAGCACTCATTTTTTAGCATATGTCTACGACTTACAACGTTGAGATTCTTCACCAGGGTCAAACTCACACATTCCAAGTTCCTGAAGATAAAACCATCTTATCAGTTGCAGATAAGCAAGGGTTGGAATTACCCAGTTCTTGTCATGCTGGTGTTTGCACAACTTGTGCAGGGCAAATTCTCAGTGGTACTGTAGATCAAACTGATGGTATGGGTGTTAGTCCTGAACTGCAAAAACAAGGCTATGTCTTGTTGTGTGTTGCTTATCCCCGTTCTGACTTGAAAATTGAAACGGAAAAAGAAGAAGTAGTCTATCAGAAGCAATTTGGTAAATAAAGGGATTGGGGACTGGGGACTTGTACTGAGCTTGTCGAAGTATTGGGGACTAGAAATAGTGATTTTTCAACAGTTTTTAGCTTTGGCTGAGATCGGTTATTCTAGAATCTACAAACTAATTGGATTAACGGCGATGACTACTCATTTTATTACCGCAGAAATCGACCTCCAAGAAACACCTACAGAGTTGCAACAGATGATTGAGGCTGAATTGCAAAAGCAAGGTGAACCCCTAAGATGGGCAATTACTGCTGTAGACGCAGAAAAAGAAAAAGCGACTGTAGAAGCTGTGGTAACTACAGGCAGCGTTAATCAATAATTAAATAGTATATATAAAACTTAAGGTGTGTTGAACTGATGCTGACACACCTTAGTTTTATCTCTAAAGTTAAATATGATTTTTAATAAAAAGGACACATATAGGAATCCGACTTGATTATTGAAACGATTTGCGTAGGTAGGGAACAGGGAACAGAGAATAGGGAACAGGAAAAGAAGTAACAGAGGTATACCGAGTTTTTTCAGAAATCAAATATGATTCCTATAGTATTGCTCAATTTAATAAAAAACTAATTTTCTCTAATTTCGTAAAACCAGATATTTTTACTTTTTACTTCTTTAGTGTAAGCATTAACTATTACAGAATCATTAGAAATAGATTTATCTTCTTCATTAAAGAGAGATTTATTTAAGGAATGATCTATGTCATGCCAAATTTCTTTTGCTGGGGAATCACCGCTTTGATCGATATTTCCCACGTTGATCCTGCTGATTCCAGGAAAAGGCCATGAAGCAGCTAATTGGATAAAACCTGAACCTTCTTGAATTTGATAATTAACAGCAAACGAAAAAGAATAACAATTGAATTGCCCTATCGCTAACTCATTGGGAAAAATATTTCCTAAAGGCCATTTTTCTGCGTTGTTGTAGGTACCTACACGGTTAAGTGTATAGCGAGTAAAATTAGCCACTTTAATAATATACTTGGCATCATATTTAATCAGTTTAGTCAGCTGGTCTACAGTTTGATTTACATCTATTTTGACTACTTGTGATAATGCCATTAAATTGACCCTTTACTACTGAATTGTCGCAGTTTTTCTAGTTTTAAATGGAGAAATAAGGTTATCTCTCCAAAGATGTATTGACATTATTTCGGATTGTGTAATACCCATACAACCTTATAAATACCCGTTTTACCGAAAAATGTAAATTTATGTGTTTTTACTGAACAATTCAATTTTTTGTAAGAAATCAAAACTATATCAAGAAAAACTTATAGTTTGTATGTGAAAACCCAAATACATTACACAAATTTAACCAAATTCCTTCAGCTTAATTTGACACTTAGCCAACTTTTAACGTAGTATCTTGAACTCAAAATTTAATCCTAGAGATGAATCATCCTTACACTGCTATTCTCATTGTCCCGACTGGTGTTGGTGCAGCAATTGGTGGTTATGCTGGAGATGCTATACCCGTAGCTAGATTATTAGCACAGGTTTGCGATCGCCTGATCACTCATCCTAATGTTCTTAATGGTGCAAGTTTGTACTGGAATATTCCCAACGCTTTCTATGTCGAAGGCTATGGATTAGATAAATTTGCTACTGGAAACTGGGGTTTGCGTCCTGTCCACAGTAACAAAATAGGTTTACTTTTAGACCAAGGAATTGAACCAGAGTTAAGGCTGCGACATCTACAAGCAGCCGATGCAGCCCAAGCAACACTCGGTTTAACCTTGACTGATTATGTAATTACAGATGCCCCACTAAACGTAGAATTGCGTACATCAGCATCAGGCGTAAGCTGGGGAACAATTGGCAACCCCGATAGTTTACTTAGAGGGGCTGAAACATTAATTAAACAAGCAAAAGCAGAGGCGATCGCAGTTGTTGCCCGTTTTCCCGATAATATAGATGAAGAGGCTGCACAAAACTATCGCCAAGGCAAAGGCGTAGATCCCATTGCTGGCGCAGAGGCTGTAATTAGCCATTTAATCGTCAAAAACTTTCAAATTCCTTGCGCCCATGCACCAGCCTTAGCAGCTGAACCGCCCCAACCAAATTTATCTCCTCGTTCTGCGGCGGAAGAATTGGGTTATACTTTCTTACCAAGTGTACTTGTAGGATTAAATCGCGCCCCACAATTTATAGTAAAAAAGGAATTAACTATATCCCTCCCCGACGACATTTGGGCAGAGCAAGTAGATGCCATAATTATGCCAGCCACCGCCTGTGGTAGCAGTGCATTACTCAGCCTCAGCCAAAAACCATGTCAAATTATCGCAGTGGAGGAAAATCAAACCCAAATCAAAGTCCCACCCCAAAGCCTGGGAATCAAAGCCATAAAAGTCAACTCATATTTAGAAGCAGCAGGTTTATTAGTAGCACACAAAGCAGGGATAAACCCGACTTCCTTGACTTCTCAAATAGGATCTTTGGCAAGAGTCAATAGTCAATAGTCATTAGTCATTAGTCATTAGTCATTAGTTTATCTTCCTGCCCAGTCTCCAGTCCCTCAGTCTCCAAAAACCCGTGGTAGAAAAACAAAAACAAGAACCAGAAATCCCATATTTATCGCGTGTCCAAGTTCTAGTGGCGATGGGAGTCACTGCATTATTGTTGTGGACAATAGCCAGGGTATGGTTATACTTTGGCAACTTTTTACTATTTGAATGGCATTTGTATCCTAGAGATTTACTCTTGGGACTGGGTATAGGTTTATTCATTACTGGGTTAAGTGGTCTAGCTTATCGCGTTTGGCCAAAGTACCGTTATAGTGCTGATTATTACCTGGAAATGGTGCTGAAGCCTTTAGCTTGGCCGGATTTAATTTGGTTAGGTTTGCTACCTGGGTTAAGTGAAGAACTATTATTTCGGGGTGTAATGTTACCCGCTTTAGGATTAGATCACCTGGCGGTTATCGGCTCTAGTGTTTGCTTTGGTATTTTACACTTGAGTGGTTATCAACAATGGCCTTATGTTGTTTGGGCAACGATTATTGGGATAATACTGGGATATAGCGCACTGTTAACGGGTAACTTACTAGTGCCGATTGTGGCTCACATGGTGACAAACTGGATTTCTAGTTGTTTGTGGAAAATCCAGCAAGGATAGTAAAAAATTACTTTTGTGCAGCTAGAGCGATCGCCTGTGGTAAAATCCTGTGTTCTTGGATTTGAATTCTCGCGTGGAGTGTTTCGGCTGTATCATCTGGTAATATTGGTACAGCCGCTTGAATTAAAATTTCGCCGCTATCGACTTCTAAACATACTAAATGCACTGTACAACCAGTAATCTTTACCCCAGCTTCTAAGGCTTGTTCTACAGCATGAATACCTTTAAAACTGGGTAATAAACTGGGGTGAATATTAATAATTTTATTGGGAAAAGCGTCAATAAATGTCGATGTGACGACTCGCATCCAACCAGCTAAAATTACCCAATCTACATCATAACGCCGCAATGTATTGACAATTTCTTGGTCGAATAAGGCACGATTTTATATTCGCGGTGATTTAATAATACTGTTTCAATCCCTCGGTTAGCAGCTTTATGTGCAACCTTAGCTGAGGGATTATTGTAAATTAGAACTTGTATTTGGGCATTGAGTTGCTTGTCTTCTATAGCCTGTGCCACTGCTTCAAAATTACTCCCGCTACCAGAAGCCAAAATTCCTAGTTTGAGAGGATTTATTACAGTAAATTGATGGTTATTAACGCAAGGAGAAACAAGACTAAAGGTAGAATCAGCACAGATGGTCATAGAAAATTCACAATTCAAAATTACGTAAACACGACAAGTGTTGAGTTAAAAATACTATTAATCAAGTAGAAGGTAAACCCGTACTGTTTAACTGACTCATACCTAATTTTGGATTTTGGATTTTGGATTTTAGATTAAAAGCCTAGTGGCGTGGCAAGCCTTAAATGTTGCAATACAAAATAACGAAAAAATCGTAGGTTGGGTTGACGTTAGGAAACTCAACACTGATATCTATTTTGGGTTTCGCCTTGATCAACCCAACCTACATTTAATACACTATTTTAGTCTAGACACGCTACTAGATTCTTAGAGGATGTTTGAAAAGTATCATTCCTAACATCAAAATCTTAAAAACCTAACCTTCCTAGCTTCCCTACAAGAGAATGGGGGTTTCAAAGCCTCTCTCCGTTTCGGGGAGAGGTTTGGAGAGGGGTTTCTAGTATACTTTTCGACTTTTTAAACACCCTCTTAGACTGTTCCAGAATATCGAAACAATACTACTTATCCCAAATTTGGTATAACATCACTCACTACTCAGCACTCAGCACTTCCTACTCAGCACTCTAACTAAACAGCCAAGAGGATAATTATAATGCAAAAAAAATATGCAAAGTCATGGTTAGATAATGATTCATTTGCAGCTTGGACTTTTCTCTCACCCGCACTGATTTTATTAGGTTTATTTGTTATTTGGCCGATAGCTTATTTGTGTTACCTGAGTTTTACGGCTGGGAGTTTTACTTCTACAGGTGCTTATTGGGTAGGGTTAAAAAATTACTGGCGTTTAATTTTCAATCCTGATTTTTGGCAAGTTCTTGGCAACACAGTTTATTTTACCGTTGCTACAGTTATTCCTAGTTTGATTATTCCTATTGGTTTAGCAGTCTTATTAAATCGTTCCATAGTGCTACGCGGTTTTTTGCGGAGTGCTTATTTTTTACCTTCTATTACATCTTTAGTAGCGGCTGGTTTAGGATTTCGTTGGTTATTTCAAGCTTCCGGCCCCGTTAACGCATTTTTAGGTTTATTGAACATTCCCGCTATTTCTTGGCTGGGAGATACATTTTGGGCAATGGCCTGTATTAATTGTCTTAAGTGTTTGGAAACAACTGGGTTTTAATATGGTGGTATTCCTAGCAGGTTTACAAGCCATTCCTCCTAGTCGCTACGAAGCCGCAGAATTAGACGGTGCTAATGGTTGGCAACAATTTTGGCACATTACTTTACCTGGATTGCGTCCGACTTTAATTTTTGCCACAATCACCACTGCTATTTTTACTTTACGGAGTTTCGAGCAAGTTTATGTAGTTACGGGGGTGGGCCGTTAAATACTACGAATTTGTTAGTTTACTATATTTATCAAGAAGCTTTCGGTCAATTTGATTTTGGTTATGCAGCCGCAGCCGCTACTGTGTTACTAGCTTTTACTTTGGTATTAGTTTATTTACAATTACAAAGCTGGGGAGAAGAATCTTAGGAAGGCAAAGGGAAAAAGGTAAAAAATAAAAGATGAAAGAGGAAAATTTAAAATTCTCGTCGGGAGAAAAGGAAAATAGCGATCGCCAATAACATGGTAATGTAAATCACACCATATACTGCATTACCCATTAAAGTTGATGGGTTTGGCATTGCTTGCAAACCATAAACAGCGTCATTCTTTAAATCTAGACGCGATAAATCAGGCAATACTAAATATAAACCCTGGGTAATCCCTTCCATGAAAATATTACGACTCATCCGACTCAGTTGCACTAAATTCTGTGTAATATTTCCCATCAAATAAACAGCAAAAGTTAAAGCAACAGCCAATAAAGAACTAGTAAACACACCAAAAGTAATAGAGACAGCAGTAATTACAGCTATCTGTAATAATAAAAATATGGCTGCCATTAAAATGCTACCAACTGCATATTTAACATTGCCGAACTGTAAAAATAGTAAATAGATAACCGTCATACTAGCAATTAAAACAGCTAGCACAGCCGATAAACCAAAAAATTTACCAGTGATAAATTCAGCACGACTGACAGGTTTAGAAATTAATAATAAAATCGTGCGTTTTTCAATTTCCTTATTCACTAAACCTGTGCCGATAAAAATAGCAACAATTAAACAAATAGCATTCATTGCCGCTATACCGAAATCTAGAAACATCTTATCTTCGGTATTAGCTGCATATTCTGGTAAAGCGCGACTAGCTATAGCCAAAGCAAGAGTATAAAATCCGATAATATACAGGATGCGATCGCGCACCACTTCCTGAAAGACATTTTTAGCAATTACTAGTGTTTTAGTCATTGGGGATTGGGGAATAGGGAATGGGGAATGGGGAATGGGGAATGGGGAATGGGGAATAGATTAATATTTGTATCCAATGCCCGATGCCCTATGCCCCATTCCCAAATAAATATTTACTGTTGCGGTGGGGGTGTTTCTCGTTTGATAGAAATTGTGCGATCGCAAGAAATTTCGGCTACTGCAATTTTGTCTTCTGATGAACTGCTAGAACTGCGATTTCTTGATGCTGCTAGTGGTTCAATTCGACATGATTTTTTAAGAAATAACCTTTTACTCCAGCACTAGGGCCCGTCCAAATAGCTAGTAAATCTAATACGTAACCACCAGCTTTAGTATTAGTTACACGCGGTTCAATACGCCATAATTCTTTTCATCAAACTGAGATAAATTCTTATCTACAATTCCTTTTCCTAGCTGCCCTATATTGACTTTTGCTTCTAATAACCATCGTTCAACTTCTGACCAAGGTTTTTCAGAAATTCGTGATTCTACTAATGGTTGTAGTTGATTTAAAATTAACACCCCATTTTCTGGGACTCTTTCTCTTTCTCCTCTTTTAATTACAAAGGTACTATTTTGAAATTCATCTGCTAATAAACTGGGATATTCTTGTAGCCACTTATCCATAACAAAATAAAAGTTTAACCAGCAGCTAATCACCATACAACTAGCAACTAAAATAATAATTTTCTGTCGGGCTTCTGGTTTGGGTATTCGCGCTTTAGAATCAGTGTCAGTACCCTCAATAAAATCTGGAATCGCTGTAATTAAAGCTGCTATCGTCGGCCAAATAACAATTGTTCTGGGTGTTAATAAATCTTTTTGATTACCAAATGCAAAAACAGCTACTAGAAATCCGGTAATTAATGCACCTACAGGCATATTGGTACCAGGAACTTTTAGAGGATCATCGGTGGTATACCAAGCAGTTCCAGCAATTAAGAATAACCAACCACAAAGCGCAATAATATCTCTAATAGGGCTAACTGCAAAAGAAGACATCAAGCCTGAAAAAGCACTTAAATAAATCAGAGTTTGCCAAGAATAAGCCTTTGGTGGAATTAAAATTTTTTTCAGTTGTTTATAGACATCATCAAATATACCAAATATTCCAAAAATATCTTTGAGTAACGAGTTCATCTATACACCTCTGGATAACGGCACACAAGGTTAACTAATTGAGATGATTTGAATGTTGAATAAGCAGGTTGAGATTAACTTGATCTATCTTAGAAATAACGCCTGTTCAGTATGAAGTAAATATCCTTAAAGTTCTAAACCATAAAATAAAAGTAATCGCAGTGTAACTCAGCGAATTGGCGATGATTGTAGTAGTAACTAAATTAGTA
>NZ_PJIZ01000044.1 GCF_021596505.1 Nostoc sp. CMAA1605
CCCATAAATAAATTTAGGAGCTTGAAACCCTTTTGGCAGGGTAATTTCAGTATTTTTCTCCCCTGCCCCCTGCTCCCTGCCCCCTGCCTCTTCTGACTACGAACTAAAAAATTTTTCCCCAACCCCTTGCCATTCCCAAAAACTGCTGCTATTATTGTAAATCGTGGGACATACGGGTCGGTGTCCGAGTGGTTAATGGAGACGGACTGTAAATCCGTTGGTTTACGCCTACGCTGGTTCAAATCCAGCCCGGCCCACCTTCAATTTTAGATTTTGAATTTCACGTAAATTCAAAATCTGAAATTCACCCAAAGTTCGCCCGTGTGGCTCAGTGGTAGAGCACACCCTTGGTAAGGGTGAGGTCACGAGTTCAATCCTCGTCACGGGCTTTGATGAATACTTAACTATCAGCAGTTCTTGTGCTGTTACTTCCTCTTCACCTAGCCAGCCATATCTATGAACCAATCGAATAATAGCACCATACTGGAAAAGTTTGTGAACACAGTCATGGGTGTGAAAGCTAGCAATCCACAGCAATCTCTCAACACATCAAGCACGACACAAGAACTAGATATCAAAGCTGTTTTAGTTTATAAGCTAGGAACTATCCTCCAAATCGGAGTGATGGTTCTGACATTACTGGGGATGGAAAAACTCATCGTCTTGATTGACAATAGTTCTTCTTTTCCTAGTTGGGTTAGCACTTTATTGGCTGGATTATTTTTTGCTTTATTAAGTCTTCGTTCACGCATCTTTTCTATTTTAGATAACACCCGTTCTCGTCAGACATATGATCAGGTAATCAGACCAAGATGGTCTCCACCACCTTTAGTCTTTCCCATAGTGTGGATGATTATTGCTGTTTTGCGGGTAATTTCTTCTATATTGGTTTGGCAGCAACTGAATCACCATCTGCTAGCATTACCTTTTATCTTGTTTGTTGTACATCTAGCTTTAGGTGATACTTGGAATACGATTTTTACTGTAGAAAAAAGATTAGGTGCTGCTGTTCCTGTAGTGATTTTAGGGCCTTGGTTATCTGCTTTAGTTGTCACAGCAATTTATTGGCAAACTAATCCCCTAGCGGGAATCACCTTATCATTTTCTTGTGTTTGGCTAACTGTAGCGGCTGTCTTGGTATTGAGAATTTGGCAGCTAAACGGATCTGAGCCGTTGTATCCTTTAAAGTTAAACAAATAGAAACTGCTGTCACATTAGCTATAGTCGCTCCAGAATATACAAATCTGGAGCATTCCACTTGTTTAAATGTCATTGCGTAGGTGTTAGCCTTCCCGAAGGGTACGTAACGAAGTAGAGTGAAGCGATCGCTTGTCTGCGACACCCCACGCTACGCGATCGCAATGACATTTATTCTCTAGCTGCTAAATAAAAATTGGGATGTTCCCTTTCTACACAAATGGTTTCAGGAATCAAATCGGATTTCCATAAATTAAATTTATCAATTTAAAAAAAAAGAATATTTGCTCTGATTAATATTTCAACCATAATATTGAGTTCATCAACAAACAAGCTCAACCTTTACAGAAGAAATCAAGTTTTTGATTCATGGTGAATAGCTCCATTTTCTTCTCAAGAGATTTTGCTAAATTATTGTGAACAAAGATTATGAGTTGGCTAATTGGAACATTAATTATTGGAATCTCGGCGGCTTTTGCCACTACTTTTGATGATAATTTGTACTTGACAGCTTTCTTTGGCAAAGTCAATCATCATTTTCGTCCTCAGCATATTATTATTGGAGAATTTGTCGGTTTTACCGCCTTAGTATTTGCTAGTCTACCAGGATTTTTCGGTGGATTAGTGCTGCCAGAAGCCTGGATTGGATTGTTAGGTATTCTGCCAATTATAATTGGTATTAGTCATTTATTCAATCGAGATAATGGGGAAGATAGCCTACAGTCTGTATCAGTTGACTTTGGTAATTCCGGTAAGCATCAACGCCACAAAAAATCATTATTAGCAACTCTTAAAGACCCAAAAACTTACCGCGTTTCTGCTGTAACCATTGCCAATGGAGGCAATAACATCGGTATTTATGTCCCCTTATTTGCTAGTAGTAGTCTCCCCAGCTTAACTGTAATTTTGTGTGTTTGTTATCTGACTGTCGGTCTTTGGTGCTTGCTTTCTTACAATTTGACTCGCAATCCTTTGATGACTCCTGTTCTCACGCGCTACGGTCGGAGATTCTTTCCTTTTGTATTAATCTACTTAGGATTATCTATCATTATCAAAAGTGGTACTTACCAACTGTTTCCTAACTTAACAATGCTTTTTAATTAAAGGTCAAAACATGGAAATTAAAAATTTCCAACTAGCTAGTTATTTCTGGATGATAATTTGGAATTCGGAGCCAAGAAACGTATATTTATGCAAATTCCTCATTGCATAGTATCATATCACTATCGATATAGTGTAGATTAAGCAAGCAATGAGATTTTTTCTGAGCTTGTCAAGAATTGTGGATTTATGGAAACAGAGACCGATTATCAGTTAGAAAAACCAAAGCCGAAATATAGATCAGACAGAGTACGTGATCACTTAGCGAATGAACGCACTTACCTAGCATGGATGCGGAGTGGAATTGCACTCATGGGTTTTGGTGTTTTAATTGTGCGCCTGCGAATTCTGCGTCCACCCCTCGCACCCCAACCTCCGGGTAATGGTTGGAAGTTAGGGTTAGCCTTTGCAGTAGTGGGTGTATTAACAGTGCTACTTTCGACGCAGCATTATTTTGCAGTCCGTGAAGATATTGACCAAGAAACCTATCAACCTCCAGACCGATGGATATTCCTGGCTAGTCTCGCTGTCACATTGCTGGGTGCAGGAGTAATTTATTACGTCTTCACCATACCCCTAGAGAACTTAGAGACTTACGTTTTAGAGTAATCTGTTAAAACTGGAACTAGTTAGCAAAACTGATTATAAAAAAAGTGATTTATTGCCAGACATCACTTTCCCAATGCTGTTGTATTTCTTGTACTCTAATACAATAGAGAAGAACACAAAGTATATTGAACATTTAGCTAACTCAGCAATTACCCATGACCACTTCTAACCGCCGCTATCACATTACTACCTTCGGTTGCCAAATGAATAAAGCCGACTCAGAACGCATGGCTGGCATATTAGAAGACATGGGTTTTGAGTTTTCCGAAGATCCCAACAATGCAGATGTCATCCTCTACAATACCTGCACGATTCGGGATAATGCCGAACAAAAAGTCTATTCCTACCTTGGTAGACAAGCCAAGCGCAAACACGACCAACCCAATTTAACTTTAGTCGTGGCTGGTTGTGTCGCCCAACAAGAAGGCGAAGCACTGCTGCGGCGCGTCCCAGAATTAGATTTAGTCATGGGGCCACAACACGCCAACCGCCTCAAGGATTTACTAGAGTCAGTTTTTGCTGGTAATCAAATTGTGGCGACAGAAGCAGTCCACATTATGGAAGATATCACCCAAGCACGGCGGGATAGCACTGTTACAGCTTGGGTAAATGTGATTTACGGTTGCAATGAACGCTGCACTTATTGTGTAGTTCCTAACGTGCGCGGTGTGGAACAGTCCCGCACACCAGAAGCCGTCCGCGCTGAAATGGAACAACTAGGAAAACAGGGTTACAAAGAAATTACCTTACTCGGTCAAAATATTGACGCTTACGGACGAGATTTACCAGGTGTCACACCAGAAGGAAGACACCTGCACACCTTTACAGATTTACTGTATTACGTTCATGATGTGCCAGGAGTAGAAAGAATTAGATTTGCTACTAGCCACCCTCGTTATTTTACTGAGAGATTAATTAAAGCCTGTGCAGAATTGCCCAAAGTCTGCGAACACTTCCACATTCCCTTTCAGTCTGGGGATAACGAACTATTAAAAGCAATGGCACGGGGTTACACTCACGAAAAATACCGCCGAATTATTGACACCATTCGTCAATATATGCCAGATGCGTCTATTAGTGCTGATGCTATCGTGGGTTTCCCTGGGGAAACGGAAGCACAGTTTGAGAATACCTTGAAATTAGTAGATGATATCGGCTTTGACCAGTTGAATACTGCTGCTTATTCTCCCCGTCCTGGTACACCTGCGGCATTGTGGGAGAATCAACTGAGTGAAGAAGTGAAAAGCGATCGCCTACAAAGATTAAACCATTTAGTGAACGTGAAAGCAGCCGAGCGATCGCAACGTTACATGGGGCGTATTGAGGAAGTTTTAGTAGAAGACCAAAACCCCAAAGACCAAACCCAAGTCATGGGACGCACACGCGGTAATCGTCTCACTTTCTTTACAGGCGATATTAATGAGTTAAAAGGGCAATTGGTGAAAGTAAAAATAACCGAAGTTCGGGCTTTTAGCTTGACCGGCGAACCCATAGAAGTGCGTCAAGCTGTGCCGGTTTAAAGAATTGACACCACACTGAAAGTAATCACTTGTGGAGTTCTAGTGACTGTGAGACTTATTACAAAGAATCACAGTCAACCCCAGACAGTGTGGTGGTCGTCCTTGTATTCGTGGTATGAGAATGCCACTAATTATTATTTCCTACAGACTATACTTAATAATAAAGTGATTATTAAGTCAAGGAAAATAAGGTGTTCGGTTATATTCGTCTAGAGAGTTCAGGGTTTTTTAAAGAACATCTATTAACTATAGATGGAGTTCCGATAGATCAAGAACAGGGATATGTTGCCGAACATGATGGTGTACTTGAAGCCAGTACATTTAGTACAGATTTTTACGAAAAAATTATAATTTTATCTCCTGAAGAATTACTTCATTTGTTCAAAAAGTTCAGTTTCTCCTACCCTTTCTCTTGGGAAGATGGATTTGAAAGTTTTCATATAAGGGACATTACTTTATCTTGCACTGATAATCTTTTTAAATTAATATTTGGTTTTGGGTTTCAATACGATAACTGGAAGCAACTTTGGAGTATGCCTGAACATGGCAAAGAATTTATATCAGTTCTCCATGCTAAACATTTAAGTGATTTTAAATACGAACATTGGTATGATGACGATATTCTAAACGGTTTTGCCGTATCCTTTAAGATTCAAAATCAAAGCCTTCCCATTCAAGTTGAACTCGAAGCATTATTATCAGTTTTAGAACAAGTTCACGAGCAAACTGTAACAAACCTGTCTTTGAAGGCAGAATCTAATGCTGTTATAGTCAAATTTAATTTTCCTGATGAAGTTAAAGTGGCTTGTGAACAATATCTACTATACTTTGTTCAATTTTTACATGATATTGGAATAGAAGCTACTGCTGAACTAAAAGAAAAAGCTGAAAGTGTCCTTTTTTCTGTCATTCCCAAAAATAAAGAAGAAGCTCTAGAAAATATTAAAACGGCTTTAGGTATTTACTTACGTTTACCTTCTAATCCAACTTTAAATGCAGTAACATTTTCTGAACCTAATATTGAAGTGCAGCGTTTAGTTGCTAACATCTACCATTTGCAAAGTCAGCTAACTCTTGCAAGTGCAGTAATACAACAGAAAGAACAATTTATTCAACAACAACAATCTTTAATTCAACAGCAATTACTTTCAGGTCAAATTTTGGTTCAATCAATTCAAGATAATAAAGATGAGAAAGAAGATAAGGAATCTATTGTGGGTGATGTAGTATCTGTAAAAAAGTTTGATTGGGAGTTTATTGAGCTTGATCTTCCAACACTAATAAGGCGGTTGAAAAAGACTTTCAAACGAAATAAGTCAAATTAAATTGACCAAAAACTAAAACCAAATTGATTTGTCTATAGTTGTAAAATTCCTCAACCAATAATCTTAAAATGCGTTGATTTCACCTAAAATCAATTAAGGTTTGGCGATAGGTGTCTGGTAAACCTGTATCAAAACATTTACCTTGTATGACATAACCTGTCATCCCTTCGGCTTGACATAATTTATCCAAGCAAGTTGTTAACTGAAACTCACCACGATAGCGGCTATTTTCCTCAATGCTTTGTGCCAAAAAATCAAAAATTTTTGGTGTCAATACATATAGACCAAACACACATAAAAATTCATCTTTTGCCATACCTTCTACTCTGAGATGTTGGCGTGCATAATCAATACTTGGCTTTTCTGCTAGTTGTGTGATTGTCAATAGTGAGTTTAACTCTTGCCATACTCCAGCTACACATCCGGCTTTGCCGATAATTTCAGCCGACATGGTAGTTAAGCTAACTACACTTTGATTAACTTGTTGATAAATTTCAATCAATTGTCGCGTACAGGATTTATCAATGTCAGATTTATAGACATGATCACCCAACATTACTAAAAATGGCTCATTTTGTACCCATTCTTTAGCACAAAATACTGCGTGACCATACCCTTCTTGCTCTTGTTGGGTTAATAGGACAACTTTCTTACCTAATTCTTGCAGATATTGACTATATTCTTGATTGGATGGTGAGAGTTTTTGCCAAAGTTCAGGGGTGGGTGGATTGTGAAATAAATTGGCGAAAATCTCCACATCATCAGGTTGGACAACAATACCTACTTCTGTAACACCAGCACTGATTGCTTCTTCCACAATTGCTAAAATTACAGGTTTTGCTCTCCCTGTTTCGTCAATAATCGGGAAAAGTTCTTTTTTGACAACTTTAGTAGCTGGAAATAATCTAGTACCAAAACCAGCCGCCGGAATTACTGCTTTTTTAATCTGATTTATTAGCATAAAAATTTAATTTTCTATATGAATATGAATAGATTATGATTCTGTCAACGCTAAGACTTCTGATATTGCTTGAAATAATATATCTGTTTCTATTGGCTTAACTAAGTGCTTTTGAAACCCAGCATCTAAGGCTCGTTGTTGGTTAATTTCACCTGCGTAGGCTGTGAGGGCGATCGCTGGAATTTTGCCCCCTTTCTCTAAAGGCATCGCTCGAATTAATCGCATGAGTGTATAACCATCAATTCCTGGCATTCCAATATCACTTAATAGTAAATCAACTGGAGATTGAGCGATAACTTCTAAAGCTTCGCCGGCTGATGTGACTGCTGTTACTTTCGCACCAGATTGTGACAATATGTAAGTGAGAAAGTCACCTGTATCGATATCATCATCCACTACTAATATAGATGAACCAGACAAACTGAAATTACAGTTCCTTTCTCCATCTTTTGGCATAATTTGGAGTCTATCAGATATTAATGGTAATCTGACTGTAAATGTTGCCCCCTTCCCTTCGCCTTCACTACTAGCGGTAACAGTCCCACCATGCAATTCTGTAAGATGCTTAACAATGGCTAGTCCTAAACCTAGTCCGCCAAATTGTCTTGTTAATGTACCATCAGCTTGGCGAAAATAATCAAATACATAGGGAAGAAATTCTGCACTAATGCCTTTACCATTATCTTTAACTTGAACTTGGGCATAGTTATTAATTTGTTGTAAAATAACTTGTATCCTCCCCTCATTAGATGTAAATTTGACAGCATTAGCTAGCAAATTCCAAATAATTTGTTGTAGCCTAGCAGCATCACCAGCTACTACACCAATGCTGTGATCTAATATTGTTTCTAAACTAATATTTTTCGCTTCCCTTGCTAACCTGATAGTTTCTTGGGCTTCTAAAATTGTGTTAGTTAAATCTACAGGCTGAATATTTAAATTGATTTTTCCCTGTTGGATGCGGGAAACATCTAATAAATCTTCAATGAGTTGAATTTGTAATTTGGCATTGCGCTCAATAGTTTCTATCCCACGGATTTTTATAGCCTCATCTAAATTACTCCTTTTTAATAAGGTTGCCCAACCTAAAATCGGGTTTAAGGGAGTACGCAATTCATGGGAAAGCACGGCTAAAAATTCATCTTTTAACCGATTGGCTTTTTCGGCTTCACTTCTCGCATTTTGTTCACGCTGGAGTAATTCATCTTTTTCGCGGTGGGATTCTTCTAAGGAAGTATTGGTTTTAGCCAATGATTGATTGAGTTGGATGAGTTTTTCTGATAATTCTGCACGGACTTGATATTCTCCCCGTCGGACTCTTTCTACTGCTAACTCTACTTGAATTTTTGACCGTTCTGTAATCGCAATTCCCACAAATAAACTGACAATACACTGTACTAATAGACTCAACTTGTGAACGTGCAGCACCTCTGCCTCTACGGGGAATGTCGGTAAAGACATGGCGTTGGGATAGGCAACTAAATAAAAGAATAATGTCACCAATACGCAAAAACTAGAGATTAACATCCCACAGGTGACACCAAAGCGAGTTGCAGCCCAAATTACCGGGATAAAGCTCAAAAAAGATAATTGCTGAAATCTAAAGCCATCCTCATGAGTTTCAGCGACGGTGAGAGAGGCGATCGCCACACAAAGTAAAATGATGGTGCTGAATTCTAAGAGAAAGCGGCGGGAAGGTGGGAAACTAAGCGCAACAAATGAAGAGTTTACAGGTTCAGCACTGGGTAAACAGCCGTGAGATTGCAGATAGGGAGTAATCACTAACAAAGCCGTCGGGGTAATAGCCATGACTCCCATTGCATTACCTAACCACCAATGGGGAATACTATTCCCTAAGTTGGTAATTGACATTTTATCTATAGCCACCAGAGTCAAGTTACCAACAATCGCTAAAGTTGCACTGGCAATTAGAGGTACGCTGAAAATAAAGAAGGCAACATCTTTGAGGGTATTGAGTGTGCGAGAACCTTGCCAAAAATAACGATAAAATAGCCAAGCCAGCAGAGGTTCTATCATATCCGGCAAAGCAATCACCCGTTCCCAACCATGAAACCCCCAAGCGGGAGACATCAAAAAAGCAGCAATGCCAGTGAGAATAATACCACAAGGGCCAAACCAAAAAGTTAAGGCGATCGCTACTCCTGAAGGGGGAAACCACAGCGACACTCCAGGCTGGATGCGATAAATTAACGCCATCCCATGAGCCGCAATCAAAGCTAGTAAACCCAAAAGTGAAATCATTAGCCATCGGCCGATGGTCGAGATTTGCCTGGAGTTTATTATGCGTTGCATAATCAATCTGTGCTGTGTGCTGGACTGGAGCAGGTTACAAATTTGCTAATAGTCTGAATTTGTAATTCGCTGGGAAGTAGTTGGGCGCAAATCAGTAAACAATAGTATTGTTATCCAATTTTTACCAATTTTAATTTGTGATCACTAATCTTTAGACTTGATTATTTCAACGATTGCAGCAAAGCAGCTTTTTCCGTAATTAATCTCAGTTTCTGAATGCAATCCTGTGTTTTGGTGTTCGTAACAAAGATATTCCGATCATCAGTATCCAGATTTCCCACAAAATAAATCCTACAGGAGTGAATTCCCACACTGGCATTGAGGGAATCACCGTTGCTAGTAGTTCACTTTGTCCTAACACTAACAAAGGTACGATCATCAATTCAAAGTAAGCAACCCAGGACTTGAATAAAGGTGAGTGCAGCATTGCCATTCCCACACCCAAAGTCCAGAATATAAGCAAAGTTTGACCTAGATATTCACCAATCACCACACCACCATATTGATGCACTACTTGATAGATAACGCTGATAGTTTCCCGTGTTGTCTTACCATCTGTAGGATTGTTGTATAGGTTCGCCAAGATGGGAACAACAAACACCCACCGCATTAACCCGATAGACTGGAGTATTCCCGAAAGTGCGCCCATAAAAGTCGCAGTTTTGAGATATGGTGTATCCTCCTGTGCAATAATTTGGTGTAGCAGAGTGCTGGCGGGAATAAACAACAAGGCAGCCAACCCGAAGATAAACCAAGTCAAAATTAATCCTGCACCACCAGCTTGAAACTTTTGCAACACATAATCTACAGGTTCTCTGAGGATGTCGTCATACTCAAAGTTTTGAATCAGCAATATATAAGGAATATTGAGCAGCACAACCAGGAAAATAAAGAATATCCCCGTAGTTTTAACTAGATTGGCACGATTCATTTAGCACCTCCATTCCAGTATTTAACTAGCGATCGCTCTACTTTCATTCCCTGTGCTAGCTTCTCTAACATCCCGATTAATAAAGTTTGTACAAATAGCGGTATACCGACAATCACTAAGTCTGCTTTTTTCAGTAATAAAGCCAATTGCAGCAGATTGGTGGGCATTCCTTCATGATTCACCTTGCCATCAATCGCTAAACCATACATTCCCCGAATAAACTGCTCAAATCCAGTCGCTGGCTGATTTTCACTAGTAAACGCTACCCAATGATCACAAGGATTATGGAAACTGTGATGTACACCTGCGGGAACGTGTAGACTCTCACCTGCATATAGCGTCCGCCAATTTCCCCTATGACCAACTTCCATTTTGAGACAACCTGCAATCACAGTAAAAGTCTCACTCATTTGGGTATGGTAGTGCAGTGGACTACCTTTAGCATGGGGAGGCAAATCAAAGCGGATTTTGGCATAAGCCTCACCACTTTCTAAAATAGTCATGCGATCGCCAGTCACAGGATTGACAATTACTTCTGGCTGTTGTTGTCTAGAAATTATAGGATTCATCTGAAAAACTCCCTTAAGTGTTAACTGACCACACTTAAACAATAAGTTTTCAACTAAATCCTGAATTGACACATCCTGCCAATAAGTTGACTAATCACGCCAATGAGTGATGAGTAATAAGTAATGAGTGCTGAGTAATGAGTAATGAGTAATGAGTAATGAGTGATGAGTAATAAGTAATGAGTGCTGAGTGCTGAGTGCTGAGTAATGGGTAATGAGTAATAAGTAATAAGTAATGAGTGCTGTTAGCGGAAGCGAGGCGTTTAGCAGCGTGCTGATTTAGACAATCAATCCCACCTTGTCTACCTTGTCCACCCCCCAATCCCCAGCGATGCACTGAGCTTGCCGAAGTGTCCCCAATCCCCAATCCCCAGCGATGCACTGAGCTTGCCGAAGTGTCCCCAGTCCCCAGTCCCCAATCCCCACATGAAAGAAGCCACCTTTTCCGTCTACATCACACGAGGTATTGTACAGTTCGCCGCAGCGAAATATGGAATTGATGGCGATCGCTTGTGTCAAGATGTGGGAATTGACCCTAGTTTACTGAAAATGCCTGATCAGCAGGTTCCAGGAACTCTGCACAATGCTTTGTGGCAAGAGGTAGTCAAGCGCACAGATGCTAACTTTGCTTTACACTTGGGTGAAGCTTTTAATCTCGCGACTTTTGGCATTGTTGGTTATGTCTTAGTCAACTGTCAAACATATCGGGAAGTTCTAGAAAAACTCTCTCGATACACCAGACTTTTTAGTCAAGGCGCATACATTCATTTTTCTGAGGCTGATGGTTTTGTATTTTGCGACTGCGATATTGTAGAGGACGTGAAAAATTACTTACTTGAACAACCACGATATGCAATTGAGAGTACCTTTGCGTCACTGCTAACCGCAACGCCAGTTTTAACAGGAAAACCGCTTCTACTTCAAGCAGTCTGGTTTAAATATCCGCGTCCTGATGACATCTCGGAATATGAACGCATATTTGCCACAGGCTTACATTTTTCTATGCCGACAAATCGCATCATTTTCGATGCTAACTGCTTGAATTGGTCAATTTTATCAGCTAACCCTCATCTTCTCAATGTCTTTGAACAACACGCACAAACCATGCTGGAGGCGATGAATCGAGAGGATGATTACACTAGAAAGGTTGTGCAGGAAATCATCAAACAACTCAAGGGAAATCTCCCTCCCATAGAAGCAGTAGCACGAAATTTAGCCATTAGTGTGCGTCAGTTACAGCGAGAATTGCAAGCTGAAGGCACATCTTACCAGCAACTTTTAGACCAAACCCGCAAAGAATTAGCCCTACGGTATTTACAATCTCCTCACACTCCAATTTATGATGTAGCGTTCCTCTTGGGCTTTTCTGAACCTAGTGCTTTTCACCGCGCTTTTAAAAGATGGACGGGACAAACACCAAAAGCTTATCGCGCATTATCTGGCTGAGACACATAATACCAATTCGCAATTCGCAATGGGCTAACGCCCCGCTCCGCTAACGCAATTCGTAATTCGTAATGGACTAACGTCCCGCTACGCTAACGTAATTAAGAAAGTCAGATACCACCTGGGTTTCAGGCTTTGCATCTTTTGCTTAATTTTGGAGAATTGGTATTAAAAATTGACATTTATTACCTTAATACTACAATTGTAGTATTGTATAGATTATTGTAAATGTATGAGCTTTGATTTTTCATTACGGAGTTGCGACTTAAATAAACTCAACTCATTGACTAAATATCCCAGCATTCCCACGTATCATGCTCTAGGAGAAAAGGGTAAATTATTGGAAGAAACCGTCACTTTTGATGGTGAAGTGATTTTGACTGAAAAAGTAGATGGTACAAACTCGCGAATTATTCTGTTACCTGATGGTAATTATGTTTTGGGCAGTCGAGAAGAGTTATTATTTGCCAAAGGGGATTTAATTGGGAATCCTGCTCTGGGAATTGTCAATTCACTCAAAGGTGTTGCAGATTTGTTACCTCAGTCTCAAGATTGTATTACGGTGCGTGATGCGTAAAGCCCCCAAGTATGAGGAGCAAAACCAATAAGTTTTGCTCCTCATACGTCTTTTAAGTGGGGGATATAAGTTTCGACTACGCTCAACTGCCGCGAATAGAACAAATTTATTTGTCCGTCAAGGTTCTAATTAGTTCTCTAAGGATGTCATTTAAGCTACGCTCCTTCTTGTGGCAATACTTTACAAGAATTTCGTATTCTTCGTCTGAGCATCTCACAGTTATTTTTTTCATGCCGTCATAATGACATTATTTATGATACAATACTAACATGAAAACCCTGAAGTTTAAATTGTATCAGCACAAAAGAAATAGATTCCTCAAGCGCATGATTAACGCGAGTGGGGTAATCTACAATCATTGTATTGCCCTACACAAACGCTACTACCGGATGTGGGGCAAACACATTCGCTGTGCAAAACTTCAAGCTCATATTGCTAAACTGCGGAAGCGTAACCCATTTTGGCAGACCGTAGGCTCTCAGGCAGTACAGGATATTTGTCAACGCATTGAGAAAGCCTACCAATTGTTTTTTAAACACAATAAGAAGGGGGTTAGACCACCAGGATTTAAGAAGGTCAAGAAATATAAATCATTCACCCTAAAGCAAGCAGGTTATAAGTTTTTGGGTGGCAACAGAGTCAAAATTGGGAACAAGATTTATCAATTTTGGAAGTCTAGAGAAATAGAGGGAACAGTCAAGACTCTAACTATAAAACGCACACCATTAGGCGAATTGTTTATGGTTGTTGTGGTCAACGCCGAGCGGAGCCGAGGCGTTGACGACGGTAGTAAGTCAGAAGTCGAGATTAAGACGGGTAAAATCGCTGGTTTTGATTTTGGGTTGAAGGCGTTTCTCACTTGCTCAGACGGTACAAAAATTGATTCTCCTCAGTTTTTCAAACAATCTCTAAACGCTATAACCAAAGCTAGTAGGCAGCATTCTAAAAAATTAAAAGGGTCAACCAATCGTGACGAAGCCCGCAAGAATTTAGTACGCAAGTATGAAGATATTTCTAATCGTCGTCGTGATTGGTTTTGGAAACTAGCTCATGAGTTAACAGATGAGTTTGATGTTCTCTGTTTTGAAACTTTAAACCTCAAGGGAATGCAACGACTTTGGGGCAGAAAAATATCAGACTTGGCTTTTGGTGAATTTCTAAAAATTTTAGAATGGGTTGCCAAAAAGAAGAATAAACTGCTTGTTTTCATTGACCCGTGGTATCCCAGTAGCAAAACTTGTTCTAGCTGTGGACATATTTTAGAAACCCTAGATTTGTCAATTAGACGTTGGCGTTGTCCTTCATGTCAATCTGAAAATGACAGGGATGAAAACGCCAGCTTGAATATTCAAAGAGTCGGGAGTTCGACTCTAGGCGTAGGAGATGTTAGACAGTCCCAGACTGCAATCTCTGTCTGATGCCTGAATCCCCCGTTTTTAAAACGGGGGAGTGGCTCAATGTTGTGTATCTTGAGTTGTATGGTGGCAAGATTACTGCTGCTAGCAAACAATACACTGCTGATCAGAAAGTTGCTTGGCGGTTATTTGATGTAGCAATTCTGACAGATATCGCCACACTGTTCGAGAAAACACTTCAGCAAATATCAATTTGGCGAGAAAATGGTGGTCAATCATTTCTAGATGAACCACAACTGAGCAAAACCGCCAAAGATTATGGATTTGAGCTAACACCACGCCTGGCGACAGTTGCATCTTTGCCAACTAGCATCAAAGAAGCGCATGAGCTACTCCAGAGAATGATATCGAAAACTTATGTGGCGTTGGATGCAGGCGCAAAAGGTCGGGCTGAGGGGATTGTGGCGCGAACTTTAAATAGAAGTGCGATCGCCAAGCTACGATTTGAAGATTATGAACGCTATGCTCAACGTTACAAATAATCTAATTCAATCATCCTACAGTTATAAATGCTAACTGTGAGTGCTAGAAAAGATTTCTCTAACACTCATAACAGCAGCATTTATGGTATTTTTAAAAGTGAGTAGAGCAAATTGTCTGCGATCAACATCATCATTTTGAAATGATATTAGTTGTTCACATTAATTTTATTAACCCTAATTGTCTGGGTTAATTTAGTTGACTAATCATCGCAAAAGTTATCAACTCTGATATCTCGCCAAATATCAGAAACCTGCCACCCAGAGTTACCAACAGACTGGACTAAAGGATAGTCACGTTGTGGAATATAGTATGGTTGTTTTGCTTCAATATATGAACTTGATTTCTCTTCGGCGATAGGTTCTTGGTCTGCCAAATTATCAGATGGGAGAGTTTGCTCTTGCGCTTCCTCCATCATTTTTATTTTCTCCATGAGGAGTTTTTCTGATTTTTTGATTAGTCTTATATCCATTTGCTCTGCTCAGTTTGAAAGATTGACAGTAAAAAGAGAATCTAAACGCCGATTCTTGGACAGACAATAAAGTTCTTCAAGAATCAAGATGTAGATCCGTAAGAAAGTTTTATGAACTTAGTGTTGAAAAAATTACCCAAGGAAATCTAGGATACAGCAATTTTATGGAAAATAGGTAGTGTTGTCCTCAGAAATTTCTTAAATTAAACATAAAGAATTACAACAAAATTGCATCAGTTCTCAGGAGTATTTACGAGTATGCCATCTCAGACTTTATGCCATGATTGCATTTTTCACGTTCAAGCACAGGAGAAAGTGGAGTGTATTCACCCCGATGAAATTGGAATTAATTGTTCTCTAGTGGTTTTTTGCAGTTCATTTCGACCACTCCAAGAAGTGGATAGTCCTTGTGTAACCTTTGGTCAAGATGAAACTTAAGCTCGATACATGGAGGAAAGTAGAGAAAGCCGAGAAATAAACATCCCCATAAGAAAAACCCCATGTAAAAGAACATGGGGTGTGTAAATTCAAAATTCAAAATTTCAAAAGAAATCTTAGCATCAACAAGCAGGATATTGCATTTAATCTTCCCTAACTCCTGCCTCCTACCATCTTCCTCGTTCAAGCCTTTGTATAATTTTCTATCACCTTAGCAAAGTCTGGGATGGCTTCCTCTATATGCTTTTTAGCTGAACCACGGAACTTATCATATGTTCCACGCACGATAGAGCGAGTGCTACTTTTAACTCTGGTATCCGTGACACTAAGTAGAGCATCGGCGGTGAGAGAACGGCTAGCAATTAAGTGTGCTACGGGATCTCCTTTCTGTGTACCTTCACTCCAGATGGGATCGATCGCATTAAACCATGGTGGTAGTAGCTGTTCAACAATGTAGGGAATGTATCCTGGTTTGACTCCTTTCAAAGCAGCAAAAGCAGCTTTCAGGGCGATACCACTGACACCAGATTTAGACGCTAGCTGGTTTTCTATCATGTTGCAGCAATCATCTACAACCATAGCTTTTTTGTTAGGGTCTAAGAGTCCATCACTCAGTCCCATTTCACTCCTCCTTCATTTCACTCTGTCTGATGTTTCTTCAATTAGTTTCTCCTTTTACCAGGAAATTACAAAAAATACTATCAGAGCCAGAGTCATATAAGATTTTGGATTTTGGATTTTGGATTTTCAGACTAGATAAATAGCCATCATGAACTGCGGACATCAGAAAACATGAAAAAGTCTTTCCCTTACACCCTTACACCCCTATACCCCTACACCCCTTTCCCCCGCTAGACTAATACTTTTGCAATAAAGCCGACAAAGAATTATGTTTACGCCAATCAACTAAATCAGCTAAGGATTCCTTACCCCTATCTAAAGGGTGCTTTTGTTCTGGCGGTAGAACCTTCATAGCAGATGTTTGGCGTGAGTACATAGGCGCGATCGCCCTTATGGGTTGTGCCGATGCAAAAACTGGCTGGGGTTTTACAGTCCGCCTAGCTATTCTTTGACGGCGATTAACTGTTGATGTCCGAGTTGTCACCACACGTTGATTTGCCACTGTAGCAGGTTGTTTAGGCTGGTTAATTAACCGGAGAATCACCCAGCAACCACTAGCACAACTAAAAGCGATCGCCACAACCATCCACAATGGGATAGGATTACTCACATCGGTATTAGCACTAACAGGTACTTCTACCACAGCCGGAACTGATTCTGACTCTGGCTGTTCCACATCACTCACATAAATTATGCTATGCAAAGCCAGAGTCGCAGATCCTATACACGTTGCTAACAAACCGATCAATAACAGCAAAGGATGGCGTGTCAGCAGAAACATAAAAAAGTTGAACCTTCTTTTTTTCGATTCTGCTTTGGTTTTATTTACCTGGGTTAGCTCATGCTGTAAGCTTTGACTGTTTTCCATGATCAATTACAGATTGTTTCCCCTCTAGTCCATAGATTGTACTAAAGGGGCGCGCTATCAGGTATCCGTAGCCAATTTTCAAAGTATAGTAACTTTTTTGTGCTATCTAGGCTACAAAATGGGGCATGGGGCATGGGGCATCGGGCATGGGGAATTGGGCATGGGGTACATACACTCAATGCTCTATTTAATCGTGCTTTTTACCTTTTACCTTTTACCTTTTGCCTTTATTGATGTCTCTCTAATGCCAACTGAATTAAACGATCCACTAATTCTGGGAAGGGAACGCCGCTATAAGACCAGAGTTGAGGATACATACTAGTAGCTGTGAATCCAGGTAAAGTGTTAATCTCATTGATCAAGACTTCTCCGGTGGCTTCCACATAGAAAAAATCTACCCTGGATAAACCTGCGGCATCAACGGCAGCAAAGGCTTTTATGGCTAATTCTTGGACTTGGCGACTAATTTCGTCGGGGATGGATGCGGGTATCAGTAAATCTGCTTTACCTTCAGTATATTTAGTTTCATAATCGTAGAAGTCGCTATTGAACGTAATCTCTCCAACGACAGAGGCTTGGGGGTTGTCATTACCTAAAACGGCACATTCTACTTCTCTAGCTGTAACTCCGGCTTCTACAATAATGCGACGGTCATAACTAGCGGCTTGATCTAAAGCTGCTTCTAATTCATGGCGCGATCGCACTTTACTAATCCCCACCGATGAACCAAGGTTGGCAGGTTTGACAAAGCAAGGATAGCCCAATTCCGCCTCAATGTCGTCGCACAATTTCGGAAACACGCAAGGATTTGACCACACCTGCGCTCTCGTAACGGCTTTATATTTTACTTGAGGTATGCCTGCTTGCTCAAAGGCCATTTTCATGGCTATTTTATCCATCCCCAAAGCCGAACCTAACACCCCAGAACCGACAAACGGCACTTGCATTAAAGTCAGTAACCCTTGAATCGTCCCGTCTTCCCCATTCGGCCCATGCAGAATCGGAAACCACACATCTACTTCTGCAACTTGAGAGGGTGATTGCCAACGCTCAAGGGCTGGGGTTTTACCATGAGAAACTAAATCATGTGTTTCGGAAACTGGACTATTGGGTACATCTAACAATGGTACACCTGATTGCAGAACTTGTTGCGGGGCTTCGCCTGCTAGCCAACGGCCGTTTTTTTCGATATAAAAGGGCAATATTTCGTACTTATCACCATTTTCCACCGCACTGAGAGCTTTAGCGATCGCCCGTGCGGAACTAATAGAAACTTCATGTTCTCCAGAACGACCACCAAACAGTAATCCTACCCGCAACTTGTTCATTACTTTTACCTCTACACTCCTGACGCAGATAGCGTATCACCGAATCAAAAAAATGTAAAAAACCCATCCCGAAAAACTCTCAGGGACTTCCAACTAAAAAAATATACAATCGCCTTAGCGAGCAGGGGGAGCAGGGGAAGCAGGGGGAGAAAGAATCTTCTCATCATCTTTGCTATCAACATTGGATAATTTATTTTCTGGAAGTCCCTCAGCATACTTTAGCGTTTAATCTCTTCGACCATTTCCCAGGCAATAAAACTGCTGCTAAAATGCCTAAATGTTAACAAAGCAACGTCCCCAAATCACCGAACCTGGATGGTCTTTAAATGAAAGAGATCCAGAGTTTATCAAGTCCATCATGCCCGTTTTGGGTTTCTTCTACCATTACTACTTCCGTGTGCAAACCAGTGGTTGGGAACATATCCAGCCACAGGAAAAAGTGTTAATTGTTGGTTCTCACAATGGGGGACTAGCCGCGCCGGATATGTTGATGATGATGTATGACTGGTTTCGCCGCTTTGGTGTCGAAAAACCTGCGTATGGTTTAATGCACCCCAAAGCGTGGCAAATTAGTCTTCCAGTCGCACAATTAGCCTCCAAAACTGGCGCAGTCATGGCTCATCCCAAAATGGCGATCGCAGCTTTGCGTTCTGGTGCTAGTGTATTGGTATATCCCGGCGGTGCGGAAGACGTATTTCGCCCCCATAATTTACGCAATCAAATTTATTTTGCGGGCAGGCAAGGTTTTATCAAATTAGCATTGCGGGAAAACGTGCCAATCGTACCTGCAATTTCCTATGGGGCGCATGATACATTGATTGTCTTAGCTGACATATACAAGGTAGTGTCACAGTTGCATGATTGGGGAATGCCTTGGTTGTTGAATATTGATCCAGAAGTATTTCCCATTTATTTAGGCTGGCCTTGGGGATTAGCAATAGGCCCCTTACCTAACATTCCTTTCCCTGTGCAGATTCACACCAGAGTTTGTCCACCCATTATATTTGAACGCTACGGGCGAGAAGCTGCAAGCGATCGCGAATACGTCAACGAATGTTATCAATTAGTAGTCACTAAAATGCAGCAAGAATTAGACCAATTAGTCTTAGAAAATTCCCAATCCCAAACTCAATCATAAAATCAAGCCTTTGAGACTTGATATAAAATTTCTACGCATATTTCCCTATTCCCCAGTCCCCAGTCCCCAATCCCCATTCCCCATAACCGGTAACAAAACCTGAGAAGCACCACAATCAACAGTCAACGTGATGATTTGGGCATTCATCAAACTCTCACTACTCAATACAGCCCCATTGCCAGAGTTCATTGTATACGCTGGGTAACACGCTAAACTCAAACTCAAACGCAAACAATTACCTTTGGCTATGCGTATACATATTGGCTGTAATTCTATCTTTCTAGTGATGCTGTGTTTCCCATCTCGGCAATGTAAATAACCTTGCGTCATGTTAAAAACTCTGCCATCAGGATCAACTTGCGACAACACAGCACACAAATCATAACTATCTTGGTCTGATTGACAGCAGATTTCTACTAATACATCGCCCAAGAGACTTAAATCTGCGGTTAAAGGTGCGCTGGTGTAGGTTAAAACGTCAGACCGACAATCAATCTGCGATCGCTCAAACACACCAGCCGGCATCCCTGCATGACCTCCTACTGCCGGCACAGGTCGCCAAGGGTCGTGGACTAATACATCTGGGGTATGGGATATGGGGTATGGGGCATGGGAAATCAGTTTTCCTGCATCTTCTCTAATACTAGCTAGTCCTGTACTTGACAAAAAATAGTATTTGTGTGATGGTGTGATCAAGCTGGAGAGTTTCTGCCAAACATTGCTACCAATTTCAAACAAGCATACAGGAGGCTGATCCAATAAGCCCGTATCTACACCCTTAAGAAACTGGTCAAACCAACGAATCTGCATTTCGTCTATGGGACTAGCTGCTAGTTGACCAAAATCAGCCGCACCAACTTTTCGTCCCCAAGGTAAATGCGCCCAAGGGCCGATAATTAAATGTTGGGGAGTAGCTGCACAGGCTACCATATCTTTGTAGAGGTGCAGTGTTCCGCGCAGATAGGTATCAAACCAACCACCGATATGTAACATCGGTAAATCAACCCCTGCAAAATGGCTTTTGGGTGAAAGTTCTTGCCAATAGTCATCAGGTTCGCTATGGGCTACCCAATCGTGATAAAAAGATTCTGGCGCGAGTTGTTGGAGAATTTCAGGACTATTTAGCGGCAGATTGCGGGATGCAGCTAATAAGGCTTGATATGCTGCTTGATCACCACGTAATCTGGCTGTTTCTGTTGCCAATTGTACCGCCCACGCTAAGTTAGTGTGCAAACAAAATGCACCACCTTCATAAGCCCAATCAGCATACAAATCATAGCCAATCATCGCCGGACAAATAGTTTTCAAGGCTGGGGGTTTGGCGATCGCGGCATATAATTGAGTCATTCCCTGATAGGAAAAGCCGTACATTCCCACCATACCATTACTATTCGGTAGACTCGCAGCCCAATTTATACTATCTGCACCGTCAGCAACCTCATGCTGGAACAACTGAAATTCACCCTGGGAAGTACCACGTCCCCGCACATCTTGAATCACAACAATATAGCCATGAGCCGCATACCACATAGGATGAGCATAAACCACAGTGGATGCGATCGCTCTCCCATAGGGCTGTCGCATCAATAATACAGGAAACTCACCTGCTGCATCAGGGCGATAGATATCTGCGTCAAGGCGTACACCATCGCGAGTGTACATAGAGGCCGTTTCTTTGGGAAGGATTCTGTACATGACTTGCAATGAGAAAAAAAATCAGCCATCCATACCGATAGCTGAATTCTGCAAAATCATATCCTATTTGTCAATCAATACCATCAACTCAAATTCACAACCCAAAAATCAAAACATCTCTCTCTAAATTCCCAGTCCCCTAATTCCCCAATACCTCAACCCTGCTGCACTCGTCGCTCAAATTCCTCACGGGTGTTTTCCACAACTTTTAAAGCAGATGTATAGATACCCTCATTTTCCTGCTTTAACCAATTCAAAAGACGAGACATCTGGGCATTTCTTAAATCTAAGTCTGTCTGAAAAATAATAGAAGTCGCCATTACCTGAGCGTACTGAGGTGGATGTCCTTGCTCTACAAAAGTAGCAATTAGTCCCGCTAAGGCTCCGTGACGTGCTTGATCAGAGGAAGCTTCTGTAGACATGATGTTGTTCAAAAAAATAATCGTTGAAAACATCCTATGTTATGTTCCTAAACTTTTAAAAACCGTATTATTACTTAATTTGATCCAATTTTTATAGGAGAGCAACCACTATTGGGTTTTAGAAAAAAATACTTTAAAAACAACAAAAAAAACAAATTTGCAGATTAAAACTAACATTTTTCAGCAAAAATATTTTAAAAATATACAACTAAAACTGAAAACGTACATTTTTATTGTTTCAGTGTGTTTCTTTTTGTATTTCTTTACAAATTTCCTCCTGTCAAAGTCTTTACATTCATGAAGAGACGCGTCTAATATTGATTCAGTAAGACGCAGGCAACCGCCGAGCTAATACTGAAAATCAACAATGAGTTTAAGGTGTAAAACAATGGCAGTAGAAAAAACTAATTCTTCCTCCAGCTTGGCAGAAGTTATTGATCGTATCTTAGACAAAGGTATCGTTGTAGATGCTTGGGTTCGTGTTTCTTTAGTTGGTATTGAACTATTAGCAATTGAAGCCCGCATCGTGATTGCATCCGTAGAAACCTATCTGAAATATGCAGAAGCAGTAGGTCTAACACAATCCGCCGCAATGCCTGCTTAATTATTCAGTAGATTCTCGAATATCACAGTGAGCTAGTTAGCACTTGTGATATTCCACACTCTTACGGTTCAACTCACAAACAACATTACTTAAGGTACAAAATCATGGCAGTTGAAAAAACCAATTCCTCCTCCAGCTTGGCAGAAGTTATCGACCGTATCTTAGACAAAGGTATCGTTGTAGATGCTTGGGTTCGTGTTTCTTTAGTTGGTATTGAACTATTAGCAATCGAAGCCCGCATCGTGATTGCATCCGTAGAAACCTACCTGAAATATGCAGAAGCAGTAGGTCTAACACAGTCCGCCGCAATGCCTGCTTAATTATTCAGTAGATTCTCGAATATCACAGTTAGCTAGTTAGCACTTGTGATATTCCACATTCTCACGGTTCAATTCACAAACAACATTACTTAAGGTACAAAATCATGGCAGTTGAAAAAACTAATTCCTCCTCCAGCTTGGCAGAAGTTATCGACCGTATCTTAGACAAAGGTATCGTTGTAGATGCTTGGGTTCGCGTTTCTTTAGTTGGTATTGAATTATTAGCAATTGAAGCCCGTATCGTGATTGCATCCGTAGAAACCTACTTGAAATATGCAGAAGCAGTAGGTCTCACACAGTCTGCCGCAATGCCTGCTTAATTATTCAGAATTACCTAATTTGTAATCCTGATATTTATTCTGCTTTTGTTCGCTCATCCTGATACTTCTAAATCAAGAATTATCAAAAAGGAATCAGCGAAAAAAAGCAGGTATTCTATGAGCTACATTTACTGAACATTAACTATCCAGTAAATGTAGTTCCTTGCAGATGTTAATTATATTGCGGAGAACGTCATGACGGCTTTAATACCAAGACTCCGACAAGAGCATCAGTCACTTACTGCGGAAGTCCATCAACTATTCAGAGAGACTCGTGAATTCTTGTCCGAGACAAAAGCTAACAGAGAAGAACAAGCTAGAAAGCAAGCACAAGAATTACACGCATTCCGTGAAGAACTTGAGTATACAACTCAAGATTTTCTCAAGGAAACAGCTAAAACAAGAGATGCTCAAGCTAAAGCACAAGCAAAGTTTTTGTATCAGTTCCACCACAACCTGGAGCAAGATACCCACAACTTTTTAGCGACAACGGCAAAGGACAGAGCTAAAAGAGCTAAAGAACAAAGACAAAATCTGCACCAATTTCGTCAAGATTTGTTTGCTAGCATTTTCGGTTAGTCTTTAGTCAACGCTCTCAAACAATGAAGTGAATTCATTGGCTGTGCTAGATAGTAAAACCCCCCTATCTTCCAGGTTAAATACTGGTTAGACAAGGGGGCGAATTCAACAATGAGTTTAATGTAAAACTTTGAATATTTTAAAGTATCGCTCGATTTAATGCAAGGAGTTATTCAAATATAGCGGTCTACCCTCAAGTTATTAACTAACATTATATAACTCCTACACTCTAAGGGAGTTATTCATATGTAGATACTATCTAATAGTTTCTATACTTAAAATAACACATAGTTTAACGATTGTGTGTACTCACATCAATTCTTTTATTTGGCAACATTTCTTTACTGCAACTTCATCTTATGACCCTCACTGCAAATCATACTGTAAATAATAAAAAAAGAGCCGTTCTTCGTGTTCGTCCTGGACAGTTTGTCGTCACACCAGCAATTGAGCGAGTGGCAATCCGTGCATTACGTTATCTCACATCAGGGTTTGCCATTCACTTGCGTGGCCCGGCTGGTACAGGGAAAACAACTTTAGCTATGCACTTAGCTAACTGTCTCGATAGACCAATTATGTTAGTCTTCGGAGACGACGAATTTAAAAGTTCTGACTTAATTGGTAGTGAATCTGGTTACACCCATAAGAAATTACTAGACAACTACATTCACAACGTTGTCAAAGTTGAAGATGAACTCAAACAAAATTGGGTTGATTCTCGATTAACTTTAGCTTGTCGTGAAGGTTTGACCCTCGTCTATGATGAATTCAACCGTTCTAAACCAGAAGTAAATAACGTCTTACTTTCGGCCTTAGAAGAAAAAATTCTCACCCTGCCCCCTAGCAGCAACCAACCAGAATACCTCCACGTCCATCCCCAATTTCGGGCTATCTTTACCTCTAATCCAGAGGAATACTGCGGAGTGCATTCAACGCAAGATGCGCTGATGGATAGGTTAGTAACTATTAATATGCCAGAGCCTGATGAACAAACTCAAACTGAGATTATAGTTCATAAAACTGGTATTTCTAGAGAAGATGCTCAGTTAATTGCCCGCTTAGTGAAAGCATTCCGTTTAGGAACAGGTGGAGAAAAGACTTCTGGCTTACGGTCTTGTTTGATGATTGCTAAAGTTTGTGCAGAACACAACATTTTAGTGTTATCAGAAAACTCAGATTTTCGAGAAATTTGTGCAGATGTGCTATTTAATCGCACCAATTGGTCTGCTAGTGAAGCTATGACTATTTTCCTAGAATTGCTCAACCAACTGCATACACAGTCAATCGAAGAATCACATCATGACCCTGCTTCAGATGAAGCAGTGAATGAGTCAGAAGAAGAGGTAAAGGAAGAAAACCCTACGTCTTCTCACCAAAAAGGCTTAGTGATTAACAAAAATATACCTACAACAGAAGAGTCTAATTAATCGTGACTACCACTCCACTACAGCCAACACGTCCTGCGACTAACTCTAGTCGTACAATTTCTACATCCACACAGGGTTCTACCTTAGCAGATATTCTCGAACGGGTGTTAGATAAGGGAATTGTGATTGCTGGTGATATTTCTGTTTCCATCGCTTCCACGGAACTACTACATATCCGCATTCGTTTGCTAATTTCTTCCGTTGATAAAGCCCGTGAGATGGGTATAAATTGGTGGGAAAATGACCCCTATCTCAGTAGTAAGTCTCAAGACTTAATTGCAGAGAACCAACAACTGCATCAACGGCTAGAAAGTTTAGAAACTCAGTTACGGATGTTGACAGCAGCCAAGGAGCAAGAGACCGTGACATTACCTGCTCATACGGAGAATGAAGTTAGTAGTCCAATAGAAGCAGATTCTCAACTTGAGGCTTAGTTAATTTCTGCAAATATTCAGAGTAATCTGGCCTCAAGATCGCAGTAATTTCCAAAACTTTAGAAAAGGTAGATGGCATTATGACAATGGTTTGCACTCCGGTTGAAAATCCTGTTGATTTGCCACTCACCACTTCTAAAGCCAATAACAAAGCAGGTTTAGTTCCTCTACTGTTAACTGTAGTGGAACTAGTGCGTCAGCTGATGGAGGCGCAAGTCATTCGACGCATGGATCAGGGATGTTTGAGCGAATCTGAATTAGAACGAGCCGCAGAAAGCTTGCAAAAGTTGGAAGAACAAGTTTTAAATTTATGCGAGATTTTTGAAATCACTCCTGCCGACTTAAATATCAATTTAGGGGATGTCGGGACTCTTCTACCATCCCCTGGTTCTTATTATCCTGGTGAACCTGGAACTCAACCTTCAGTGTTAGAGCTATTAGACCGTCTTTTAAACACTGGGATTGTGGTAGATGGCGAGATCGATTTAGGGTTAGCACAGATCAATCTGATTAATGCCAAATTGCGCTTAGTTTTAACATCAAAACCCTTGTAATTAGTTAGTATTTTGCTGATCATGGATTGTGGTTTCTACCTATACGGTATTTTTCCTGATGCAATTCCCTCAACAATTGCCATCAAAGGATTAGATTCTCAGCCAGTATATAGTCAAGTGATTGATGGATTAAGTTTTTTATATTCAGAAGCAAAGCAGGAAAAGTATTTAGCTTCTCGTCGAAATTTAATTAGCCATGAAAAAGTCCTCGAACAAGCCATGCAAGAAGGATTTCGCACACTCCTTCCTTTAAGGTTTGGATTAGTGGTGAAAACTTGGGACACAGTAATTATCCAACTTATTCAACCATACAAAGAGAAACTAGAAGAATTATTTCAAAAATTGCATGACACGCGCGAAGTAAGCATCAAGATTTTTTGGAATCCCAAAGCTGAATTACAAGCCATGATGGAGTCGAATCCCAGTTTGAAGCAACAACGTGACCAAATGGAAGGTAAGGCTTTAAGCATGGAGGAAGTCATTCATATTGGACAATTAATTGAAGGTAATTTAACATCTCGTAAACAATCTGTAATTCAAACTTTCTTTAATGAGTTGAGACCTTTGGCTAATGAAGTCGTAGAAAGTGACCCCATGACAGAGGACATGATTTACAACGCTGCTTTCTTGATTCCCTGGGATAAAGAATCTTTATTTAGTGAGCGAGTAGAAGCGATTGATCAACAGTTTGGTGAACGCTTACGCATTCGCTACAATAATTTTACAGCACCATATACATTTGCTCAAATTAATGCTTAGGAGTCAATATTATGTTGGGGAAAATCTTACTATTTCCGGTTATGGGGCCAATCAGTGGACTTGTGTGGATTGGGGAGCAAATTCAAGAGCGTGCTAACACTGAATTTGATGCTAAAGAAAATTTACATAAACAATTATTAAGCCTGCAACTATCTTTTGATATGGGCGAAATATCAGAGGAAGAGTTTGAGGAAAAAGAGGAAGAACTGCTGTTGAGAATTCAAGCTTTAGAAGAAGAGTTAAATGTAGATGAAGAAGTAGATGAAGATTTGATATTACCACCTGCCTTGGTGACAGTCTCTGAGTTAAATCTAGATGAAGAGATAGCAGCAGATGCAGATTTAATCCTGCAACCTGCCTTGGCGACAGTCTCAGAGTTAAATGAAATTTACCAAGAAACTCCACAAATGAGTACAGATTATGAAGATAAAGAAAATCTAGTATTATCACCTTAGTTAAATTCACTGATGATAGTAAGTGTGTTGTTCATACTTTGGTAAGTGTAATTAGGACTGACAGTGAAATCAAATAATTAAAAACCCGCATCTGCGGGTTAATAATTTATTATTTGCTGTAACAAATCAATATTCTATTTCAAAAGTTTGATAGTTATTGGATTCAAAGGGGATTTGTGCATAGGATATAGGAGAGTGAGTATTCGTATCAGAAGACCGTAAATTTTGGATATTCCTTTCTGTGCCTTCTATCTGTGTTTGGAGTGTGATTAAGCGTTGTTTCAGTAGCACTGTACGCTGTTCGATAAAATTGAGTTCTTGTTTAATGCGCTGTTGTTCCGTAACTAATTTATAAAGTTCTAACTGATTAGAAGCCTCAGATTTACTACGAGGCATGGTAGTAACTTTAGGTCTGATTGCTCCTCGGTTACGCATTTTCTTCATAAGACTTTCCTGAATTAATTGATAGCATTATAACTAAAAATTTTATGATGTAAAGAGGTTAATAACTGAATAAATAAATTTATTTCTAGTACAAAAAAATAAAATAATCTCTGTAAATAAAATGATGCGATCGCAAAATTTCTACACCTACGCCTTCCTCAAAACTCCTGATTTCTCCTTAACATTTCCAGAGGGAAATATAGCTCCAGTAGTCTTGATAAATGGAGCGAAAATTTCAGCTATTGTTGAACCTGGAATATCTCCAGTTGCATATCAAACCGATGATGAACAAGTCATCAAAATGGTGTTAGCTCATGACCGAGTGATTCGGGAACTATTCCAGCAAACTACAATTTTACCTCTGCGGTTTGGGACTCATTTCAATTCCCAGGAAAGCTTGCTCAATCACATAGACGATCATGCTGAAGAATACTTAGAGAAGCTCAAAAATATTCAAAATAAAGATGAATATACATTAAAACTTATCCCCCAAGTATTAGCAGAGCCAAAACAGCTAGCCGTAGGTAGTGGGAGAGATTATTTTCTAGCTAAAAAACAATACTATGAAACGCAAAAGATTTTTCATCTTGAGCAGAATGAGGAGAGAAATCAATTAATCGACAGCATCACAGACACTTATCCATCATCCGTTATAGTACAACAGCAAGCAGAAGAATTTCGCCTATATTTTTTAATTGATCGTCATGAACAAGCTGCCCTTTTAGCAAAGGTTGCAGTTTGGCAAAAAGCTTCTCCTCACTGGAATTTGATTTTAGGAGAACCTCTTCCCCCGTATCACTTTATCTAATACTATGTGCAACTTATTATGAAATATTACGACTCTCTAAATTTAGTTATGTTTAGCGGCAAGGGAGGGGTTGGTAAAACTACCCTCGCTTGCAGTTTCGCTCGTTATTGGGCGAGAGAATTTCCCCAAGAGAAGATTTTGTTACTATCGACAGATCCCGCCCACTCTTTAGGAGATGTCTTACTCACAGAAGTTAAAGATATTGCTTTACCATTAACTGATTTACCAAATTTGAGCGTTCAAGCCTTAGATGCAGAAAATTATTATTAGAGTTTAAGGGCAAATATAGCCGTTTTTTAGAACTACTAGTTGAGCGTGGTAGTTTAGCAGATGGAGATGATTTAGCACCAGTTTGGGATTTAGACTGGCCGGGGTTAAATGAATTAATGGGGTTATTAGAAATCCAACGCTTATTGGCGGAAAAAGAAGCTGATCGTGTAGTTGTAGATATGGCTCCTTCTGGACACACATTAAATCTATTACGCCTAAAAGATTTTTTAGATGTGATCTTAAATTCTTTAGAATTATTTCAAGAAAAACACCGCGTCATTACCAGAAGTTTTACAGGTACTTATACAGCTGATGAAGTCGATGACTTTTTAGTAGAAATGAAGACTCAACTAGCAGAAGGTAGACGCTTACTGCAAGATGAGAAATTTACAGGTTGCTTAGTTGTGGGTATTTCTGAGCCGATGTGCTTTTTAGAAACTGAGCGTTTTATTGACAGTTTAGCCACTCTAGAAGTACCATTTGCGGGATTATTTATTAATAGAATATTAACCAACGCGGAAATCGAACCAGACCGTTACGCCGAACAGCAAAATCTTCTGGATAAATACTTACATCTGGTGAATCAAAAGCCTGTATTTACCGTTCCCCAACAAAGAGTAGAACCATTGGGTGGAGTATCTCTAGATGCTTTAGCAGCGCAAATTCAAAAAATCCAGAGTGTAGAACTAGTAGCAGCACCGGAAGTTCACTGGCCAGCTAAAGTTTTACCTAGCTTTACAGATTTTGTGAATGAAGGATGTCAATTAATTATTATTGGAGGTAAAGGAGGTGTCGGTAAAACAACGGTAGCGGCTGGTATAGCTTGGGCTTGTGCTGAAAGACATCCAGATAAGAAAATCCGTGTGATTTCTATAGATCCAGCCCATTCTTTAGGGGATGCTTTTGGGAAAGATTTAGGTCATGAACCGATATCTTTGACACATAACTTGAGTGGACAAGAAATCGATGCTAATCAAGTTTTAGAACAATTCCGGGCTGATTATCTGTGGGAATTAGCAGATATGATTAGCGGTGAAGGTTCGCAAACAGATACAACGGTGAATATTGCCTATGTTCCAGAAGCTTGGAGACAAATTATGTCTCAAGCTTTACCAGGGATTGATGAGATGTTGTCCCTTGTAACGGTGATGGATTTATTAGATAGCAATCAGCAAGATTTAATTATTTTAGATACAGCACCTACAGGTCATTTGATGCGATTTTTAGAAATGCCATCGGCTTTAAGTGATTGGTTATCTTGGATATTTAAACTGTGGATTAAATATCAAAATGTTTTGGGTAGAGTAGATTTTATTGGACGATTAAGAGGACTACGCCAACAAGTCGTCCAAGCACAAAAGAAATTAAAAAATCCCCAACATACGCAATTTGTGGGCGTAATTCAATCAGAAGCAGCAATTATATCTGAACACATTCGCTTAACAGCAGCCCTGAAAAAAATGGGTGTGAGTCAGCGTTATGTAGTGCAGAATCGCTACGGTCAAGAGGTGAAAATCGATGAAAGTTTATTTCCAGAGCAAATTATGATTCGTTTACCGAATCTACCCCGCTCTGTTGAGCCTCTTGCCCGAATTAAGGGGGCGGCGAATCTTTTATTTGAAGTTGAGGAATTAACTACAAATAAACGCTGAATTATTAGTCAATTTTGGGAGTGATTGTATGAGTGAATTTTTCAAAGGGTTTGAGCAATTATTAGATTTGGTAAAAACTTTAGAAGAGAAAATTGAGAAGGGAGAAATTAAGACGGATGTGCAGATTAATTCCCGTCCGATGAGTAGTATTCCCCGCTATGGGACAATACCGCGCCCTAGCAATATGGGTAACGATGTGGGTACTAGTCGTTTTCGCACTCCAGCTGCTCCTACTTCTAATAGTGGAAATGGTGATGAGGCTGAAGTTGTCCCACCCCATAGCTCTGTAGACTATACGTTAAAGGATGTGGGGGGATTGGGAGAGGTTCTCAAAGAACTCAAAGAGCTAATTGCCATACCCTTAAAACGTCCCGACTTATTGGCGAAATTGGGACTTGAACCAACAAGAGGCGTATTGTTAGTTGGCCCTCCTGGAACTGGGAAAACGCTGACGGCGCGGGCTTTAGCTGAAGAACTGGGTGTGAACTACATTGCTTTAGTAGGGCCGGAAGTCATCAGTAAATACTATGGAGAAGCGGAACAAAGACTGCGGGGAATTTTTGAAAAAGCCGCGAAAAATGCTCCTTGTATTATCTTTATTGACGAAATCGATAGTTTAGCACCCGATCGCAGTGCGGTAGAAGGGGAAGTAGAAAAACGTCTAGTTGCTCAATTATTGAGTTTGATGGATGGCTTCTCCCAAAGTCAAGGTGTGATTGTCTTAGCAGCCACTAACCGTCCCGACCATCTTGATCCGGCGTTGCGTCGTCCCGGAAGATTTGACCGAGAAGTGCAGTTCCGTGTCCCAGATGTTAAAGGACGCAAAGAAATATTGCAAATTCTTACCCGTGCAATGCCTTTAGAAGCAGCAGTTGATTTAGATGCGATCGCAGAACGGGCGGTGGGATTTGTCGGGGCTGATTTGAAAGCTGTTTGTCAAAAAGCTGCTTACACTGCTTTACGTCGTCAAGTCCCTTCTATTGATGGCGAGATTCCAGACAATATGACTGTGAGTGCAGCCGACTTCTTACAAGCCCTCAAAGAAATCAAACCGGCTGTCCTACGGAGTGTAGAAGTAGAAGTTCCTCAAATTGCTTGGGATGATATTGGCGGTTTGGATAATATCAAACAAACCCTGCGGGAATCAGTCGAAGGGGCGTTACTCTATCCAGAACTGTATTTACAAACCAAAGCCCTAGCACCCAAAGGGATTTTGTTGTGGGGGCCTCCAGGAACAGGTAAAACTTTGTTAGCCAAAGCCGTCGCTTCCCAAGCGAGAGCCAACTTTATTGGTGTCAATGGCCCAGAATTAATGAGTCGTTGGGTAGGCGCGAGTGAACAGGCGGTGCGAGAATTATTTGCCAAAGCCCGTCAAGCAGAACCTTGCGTAGTCTTTATCGATGAAATCGACACCTTAGCCCCTGCACGCGGTAGTTTTAGTGGGGATTCAGGAGTGAGCGATCGCATCGTTGGACAATTACTGACTGAGTTGGATGGGATAGAAGTAGGTAGCACTATCCTCGTGATTGGTGCGACCAATAGACCTGATGCTCTTGACCCAGCTTTGTTACGCGCCGGACGCTTGGATTTACAAATGAAGGTTGATTTACCAGACTTAGCTAGTCGTCTGGCAATTTTGCAAGTCCATTGTCAAGGAAGACCACTAGACAATGTGGATTTGAACTATTGGGCAGATATGACCAAAGATTGGAATGGTGCAGATTTAACTTTACTCAGCAATCAAGCTGCTGTAGAAGCTATTCGTCGTTTCCGTGCGGAAGGTCTGACAGATCCGACGGAAATTAAGATTTCCAACGATGACTTTAATTATGCTTATCAAGTGTTAACAGAGCAACGAGCAGGTTAGCGTTGTTGGTTGGGAATGAGTTTTGTTTCGCGCATACCGCTAAAGCGGAACTTGTAAAGTAGGCGCAAAGGCGCGAAAAATATACCTAATTTTGATCCTCCTCTCCCCCACCCCAGTTTATGGGGCGGGGTTTTTTTATGTTGTTTTAGCGGTCAGACGGCATTATCTGAAACGAGCAGCAGCTTGTTGACTGGCTGCATCTGCGGCTGCAATTAACGGTTTGCCCATATCCAACACAGCTTTTTTCAATTGAGAACCTGCTTTTTCTGGTGAACCAACCCCAAAAGGTGGTGCAGGGTTATATTCCAACAATAATTCCAGAAATTTAGCCGTATCTTCCCCACACAAAACAGCAGCAATAGTGAGAGCAAAATCAATCCCTGCGGTGACACCGCCGCCTGTGATCCGTCCATCGCGGTCTATCACCACTCGTTCGTGACTGACTTCTACACCCATTGAGGCCAACTGTTCCCGAAAAGCCCAATGACAAGCTGCACGATATCCTTGCAGTAAACCCGCAGCCGCTAAAATTAGCGAACCTGTACACACAGCCGTGACATACTTGGTTGTTTGTGCTTGCTTTTGCAGAAACCCAGCATTTCCGCATCTTGCATCATCTCTACAGTTCCCATTGCGCCACCAGGAACACATAAAACATCAAGTTGCGGACATTCAGCAAAAGTGGTGGTAGGTAAAATTGTTAAACCATTGCTGACAACAGGTTCTAAGTTTTTCCACAACAGCAAAACTTGAGTACAAGGCATCAATGAAAAAACTTGATGTGGTCCTGTGATATCTAACTGGGTCATATCAGGATAAATGACCAAACCGATTGTGTGTTTTACACTTGACATACTGTTATTTCCCAGACTGTGATGAATACAGTTATCCTAGAATTGGATATTTTGGCTGGCAATTACCCAGTTGAGTACACTTTGATTCATGTCTTACTCGTTACAGGCATTAATTGAGCAAATAGCTAACGCTCCTTCACAAAGAAAACTCTGCTCCTACTACATGGATGCAGCCGGAGATTTATTTGCTAGCCAACACTGGAGTATTTATTTACAAGGTCAGCCAGGGAAAAGTGGCAATATTGAAATGAAAGGCTTACCCGATAGTTTTATTGATTATTACTCGACTTTCGGTAAAAATTTAGATCAGGTAATGCAGTATGTAATTTCTCATCATGCCCCTGCCCATGAGCAAATTATTTTTACTGAAGCAGCTTGGAAGCAAAGTGATTTATATCAAAGTGGCTGCGGCAGAATATATGATCATGAGCATATTATGACTGGGCCGATTGTCGGTGATGGTAAGCTGATTGGCACAGTTAACTTTGCCCGTACTAGTGGAACGCCAGCATTTAATACTCAAGATTTACTACAATTAAGTGCCATTTGCGCCCATATTTCTGCTAAATTAGCAAATTTGCGTTCTTCAGAGCAGTTAAGTTTACTCAACCCTGAGATGGGTTTAACTCCGCGAGAAACCCAGATTGCTGGTTTGGTGGCGCAAGGTCTGACTAATGCAGAAATCGCGGCGCAATTATGGATTAGTCAAAATACAGTCAAGCAGACTTTAAAACGAATGTTTCGGAAGTTGGGTGTATCTGCAAGAGCTGAGATGGTGGCAAAGTTACGAATTTTTTGACCAAAAGAGTGCTGAGTAATGAGTGCTGAGTAATGAGTGCTAAGTAAAAAGTAAGATTAATTGCATTGGCTAAACGCCGCGCTTCCGCTAACAGCACTAATGAATGTTAACAAATCCCAATCCTTACACTCTCTCAAGATAGATTTCAGCACCAATCATTACCTCTGATAGATAATCTCTAGAAAAATTAGTAGTTAAGTAAAAAATAAGCGTATGTACTAGCAATTAAGCAACTTATCCTGTGGGGCGGCATTCATGGCGGAGCTTCCTGATCAACCTTGGACACTTTCTTTAGACGAAATTTTGCGTCAGCTTCATGTCTCTTCAGATGCAGGTTTGACGGAATCAGAGGTAGAACAACGACGCAAGCAGTATGGTGAGAACCGCTTGCAGGAAGCCAAAGGGAAAAGTGCTTGGCGCATATTTATAGAACAATTCCAAAGTTTGATTATTGGTATTTTAGCTGTAGCGGCGGTTTTATCTTTCGCTTTTAGTCAATGGATTGAGGGAATCGCAGTAATTATTGCCATTGTCATTAATACGGCGATTGGTTTTTTTACAGAATACAAAGCGATTCGCTCAATGGAAGCACTGCAAAAACTCAGTAGCACGACAGCAAAAGTCAGACGCAATGGGAGATTGCAAGAAATTCCGGCGGTGGAATTAGTTCCTGGGGATATTGTCATTGTAGAAAGTGGGGATGCGATCGCAGCTGATTTACGCATTATTGAAGCCGCAAATCTGCAAGTCAATGAATCATCACTGACGGGGGAATCTCTCCCTGTTGGTAAAGATGTGCAACCGTTAAACGCAGATATACCCTTAGCAGAACATCATAATATGTTGTACAAGGGTACGGCTTTAACCCGTGGTTCTGGGTCAGGGGTGGTGGTAGCCACGGGGATGAAAACCCAGTTAGGTCACATTTCTGAGTTGGCACAAAAAGCCGGAAAATCGGACAAAACACCCTTAGAAAAGCGTTTGGATGAGTTGGGACAGTGGTTAGTTTGGGTGACAATTGCCATTGTGATTGTTGTAGCGATCGCTGGTATTGTGGCGGGTAGAGATTTATTCTTGATGGTAGAAACTGCGATCGCTCTAGCAGTAGGAGCAGTCCCAGAAGGATTACCAATTGTGGCGACTGTTGCCTTAGCGCGGGGAATGTGGCGCATGGCGAAACGTCATGCACTAATTAATCAACTCTCGGCGGTAGAAACTTTAGGTGCAACTAGCGTCATCTGCACTGATAAAACGGGGACACTCACAGAAAATCAGATGACTGTGAGTCGCATATTTATAGATGCGGGGGAAATTCAAGTCACTGGTGAAGGATTAACAACCCAAGGTGAATTTCAATTTTCCCCCCTGCACCTCCGCAATTGCTCCACTTGGGCAAAGCCCAAGACCGCATTGCTCCCTGCACCCTGCCCCCCTGCCTCTAATCAAGTCCTAACTGCACTGTTAGAAGTGGGGATGTTATGTAACAATGCAGCTTTGCAGCCAGAAGACTCAAATGAAAGTCGGGTAGTAGGCGACCCGATGGAAGTTGCATTGTTAGTTGCAGGTGCAAAAGCAGGGATGCAGCGTCCGCAATTGCTGCAAAAAACCCCAGAAGTACGGGAAGAAGCCTTTGACCCAGATTTGAAAATGATGACGACGATTCATAAAATCGAAGGACAGTATCGATTTGCAGTCAAAGGTGCGCCAGAAGCGGTGCTGCAAGCTTGTACTCGCGTCCTCACCGACTCAGACGCAGTACACATGACTGAGGAGATACGACAAGATTGGCAAGAAAGAATCAATCAATTAGCACAACAGGGTTTAAGAACTCTCGCCTTAGCGCAAAAAATCACTCAATCAGAGAAAGCCGACCCTTACGCAGATTTAACATTATTGGGAATTGTAGGTTTATTAGATCCTCCCCGTGAAGAGGTGATACCAGCCATTAAAGAATGTCAGGAAGCGGGAATCAGAGTCGTGATGGTGACAGGCGACCAACCTGTAACTGCTAAAAATATTGCGATCGCGGTGGGTTTAACCGATGATCAACAAGCGGATGTAATTAAAGGTCAAGACCTGAAAAGCTTTGAGGAACTATCCCCAGATGAACGCCAACGCATCGTCCAATCTGCTGTTCTGGCTAGAGTTAGTCCCGAACAAAAGCTGAATTTAGTTGATTTACATCAACGTCATCAAGCCGTAGTCGCCATGACTGGTGATGGTGTGAATGATGCGCCAGCCTTACGAAAAGCTGACATCGGCGTAGCAATGGGACAGAGGGGAACTCAAGTTGCTAAAGAAGCGGCTGATATGGTACTCCAAGATGATGCTTTTGCTTCGATTGTGGCGGCGGTAGAACAGGGGAGAGCGATTTTTAATAATATTAGAAAGTTCACTGTTTATCTGCTATCTGGGAATGTCGGTGAAATTATCTTAGTAGCAACCGCCTCATTATTGAACGCTCCTTTACCACTTTTACCATTGCAGATATTGTATATTAACGTTGTTAATGATGCCTTGCCCGCCTTGGCGTTGGGTGTAGGAGAAGGTGAACCCGCCTTAATGAAACATCCACCTAGACCAGCAAATGAGCCAATATTAACTCGTCGTCATTGGCTAGCGATCGCAGGTTACGGATTAGTGATTGCAGCCACTTTAGGTGGTGCTTTTATTCTGGCTTTAACTTGGCTGGGATTGAACGAACAACAAGCGGTGACGATTACATTTATGACCTTGGGTTTTACACGTTTGTGGCACGTTTTCAATATGCGCGATCGCAATTCTGGTTTATTTCGTAATGAGATTACCCGCAATCCTTATGTGTGGGGTGCGCTGATTTTTTGTACAGGATTGCTATTAATTGCAGTTCATGTTCCTGTATTATCAGATGTATTGCAAACTGCTGATCCTGGTGTTGATGGATGGTTATTAATTGTGGGAATGAGTATTATACCTCTAATTATTGGACAAATTACAAAGTTAATTAATCGTAAAAAACGCAAATTAAAATAGATTTCTAAAACTACTTCATGCGTCGTGATTCCATTTTTTACAAACTCTTTCAGCAATCTCCTACACTATTGTTTCAATTATTAGCTGCACCCCCAACTAATGCAGATGCTTACCGATTTGATTCAGTAGCTGTCAAAGAACCCAGATTTGAAATTGATGGTGTGTTTCTCCCACCAGAAAATCAAGGTGCAGGAATTGTATATTTTTGCGAAGTACAATTCCAAACAGACGAACAGCTTTACGAAAGAGTGTTTGCGGAATCTTCCCTATATTTCTATCGTAACCGCAATAGATTCACTGATTGGCAAGCCGTGATCATCTACCCGTCGCGTACTACCGAACAAAGAGATATTCATCCCCATCGCTCATTACTCAACGGTGAACAAGTACATAGAATCTATTTGGATGAATTGGGTGATATTCGTTCTTTACCCATCTGGGTAGCCTTGATGGTACTGACGACAGTAGAGGAAGAACAAGCACCAGAAGCCGCTAGATACTTATTAACTAGAACTCGTCAAGAAGTAACCAAACAAGCAAGTCGCGCCATAATAGAGATGATCACAACAATTATGGTGTACAAGTTTGAACAATTAAGCAGAATGGAGGTTGAGTCTATGTTGGGAATTACTCTCAAAGAAACCAGAGTTTACCGAGAAATTAAGGAAGAAGGGCGTGAGGAAGGACGTGAGGAAGGACGCGAGGAAGGGCGCGAGGAAGGGCGTGAGGAAGGACGCGAGGAAGCAACAATAAAACTCGTAATACGACTGCTAACTAAACGGTTTGGCGAACTGTCTACGGAAATGCGTTCCTCAATTACTGATTTACCTTTACCTGTTTTGGAGGATTTGAGCGAAGCATTGTTAGATTTTACTAGTGTGGCTGATGTCCAAGCTTGGTTAGAACGGCAATAAATTCCTGGTGTAATTTTGACTTCAAGCTATGTACTGGAGAGTTTTTGAGGACAAGAATAGCGATTTCCCTACTGCTGCTGTACAGGGAAATCGCCAAAAATTATAGTCTGGGGTCTATGGGTTCACTCTCCAAAGCTAGAATCCCAAACACACATTCATGGACACGACGTAAAGGTGCATGACTAACAAATCTCTCTAAAGCTTCCACACCTAAAGCAAATTCGCGCATAGCGAGGGAACGCTTTAAAGATAAACCCCGTTGACGCAAACGTTGTAAATTATCTATAGCTGAATATTCAGGCCCGTAAATAATTCGCAGATATTCTTGTCCGCGACATTTCACCGCAGGCTGGATAATTCCCCGACTACCTTTAACGATGAATTGCATAGGTTTAACTACCATCCCCTCACCACCAGCTTGTGTCATTTCTGACCACCAATGTACCCCCTCAGCTTGGCTACTGGGATCAGTTAAATCGATGACTTTGTAATTAGTGGCTAGGAGTAAAGAGGGGTCTGAGTGGGAGATTTTGGCGGCTTGTTCCATGTGCCAACGATGGTCTTTATCGGTGTGGACTTGTCCCTCGGTGGCTAAAATGTGGAAAGGTGCAAGTTTTAAATCTGCAATATCATCAACTTGCCAACAATAGCGACGGTAAGCACTGACATACTGACTCGCCATCTCTGCGCGTTGTTGGTAGTGAGTGAGTAGGGTGGTGATATCTAAATTGCGCGTATTAGCCTGTTCTAATAAAGTTACAGCATCATTTAAAGCGAGGTGTGATGCAACTCCCACAGGTGCATATTGTCCCCGTAGCAAACCTTGCGCCTTAGCTGACCAAGGCATTAATTCACAGTCTAAACACACCCAATCTGTATTAAACTCTGACCAAAAGTTACTTGCAGTCAAAGCATGATTCACCCTTGCTAATACTTGCGTTTCTAATTCTAAGTCATCAAAAAAGCGTCTGCCGGTGCGGGTGTAGCAAATTCCTATACCTTCATCCACCACCCCAAATCTTTTTTCGGCGGCGGCGACATCACGACAAATCACCACAATTACCCGTGAACCCATGTGTTTTTCTTCACAGACCACCTCTGTAATTCCTTGGGTTTGGTAGTAGGTAAAAGCTTGGGTTGGGTGTTCCAAGTAACCAGGGATGGAAGATGTCTCTGGTGGCGACATGGTAGGCGGTAGGTAAATCAGCCATTTGGGGTTAGCTGCAAACCGACTCATGATTTCCAAAGCTGCGATCGCATTTTCTGCGCGGATGGTAACATTAGGCTGGAGTTTAGTATTAATAATCCGCTTACCCAAGACATCCTCAATATTCAGCACATCATCTAATTCTTGTTGTGCTGTCCGAGTAATACTGTTATTACCTAATGGTTTCGTTGGTTCACGGTAAACACGCGCCGCCGGTACACTCACCAATTCTTTTTCGGGATAGCGTAAGGCGGTTAATTTCCCACCATAAACACAGCCTGTATCAATATCAATCGTATTATTCAACCATTCCGCTTCCGGGACAGGGGTATGACCGTAGACTACCAAAGACTCACCCCGATAATCTCCCGCCCAATTGTAACGCACAGGCAAGCCAAACTCATCAATCTCACCCGTCGTTTCCCCATACATAGCAAATTCCCGCACCGCACCAGAACCGCGTCCTTGCATTTCCGCCTTCATCCCGGCGTGAGCCACCACCAAGCGTCCATCATCCAGAACATAATGACTAATGAGAGAATCTAAAAATCCTGCGAGTTCTTGACTAAAAGGTTCACGCACCCCATCAGGTAACGCTTCCATTTCATCAATACTTTGCTGTAACCCGTGAGTTATCTTGACATTTTTACCCCGTAGTTTCCGCAAAAACTTGTGTTCATGATTACCACAAACACAAAAGCCTGTCCCGGCTATCACCATATTCCGCACTAACTTGACTGTATCCAAAATGCGAGGGCCACGGTCTACCAAATCACCGAGAAATACAGCTTTACGTCCTTCTGGGTGGTAATAGGTGGGGAAATTCCAAAAGGATGGGACATTGGGCATTGGGCATTGGGCATCGGGCATTGGGGTAAAATCTTCTGTGCTTCCTTGTCTCCCTTGTCTCCCCTGCTCCCTGCCCCCCTGCCTCCTCACGTAGCCTAACTGTTGTAGTAAGGCTTCTAATTCATCACAGCAACCATGAATGTCACCGATGATATCAAAGGGGCCGTGTTCGTGTTTTTTGTTATTCCATAAAGGTTGAATTTCGATTTCAACAGATGCGATTTCCTCAACAGATTTCAGCGTATAGACATAACGGAAACCTTCTTTTTCTAAACTGTGCAGAGAACGCCGTAACATTTGCGTGTGACGACGCACAACATGAGAACCGAAATTGCGATCGCTTCTTTTTTGATTTCTGTCATGACATAATGCTTCTGGTAAATCAAACACTATCGCCACAGCAAAACAATGATATTGTTTCGCCATTTGCAGTAAAGTCTTACGGTCTTCCGCCTGCACATTAGTAGCATCAATCACAGTCAGCTTACCTGCGGCTAATCTTTTAGCTGTAATATAGTGCAGCACATCAAAAGCATCCCCAGAAGCCGACTGATTATTTTCATCATTAGAAACCAACCCCCGACAAAAATCAGAAGACAACACCTCAAAACTCTGAAAATGCTGACGTGCGAAAGTCGATTTCCCCGCACCAGAAGCACCAATCAAAACAACCAAAGATAATTCAGGAATAGTAATTTTCATAGTTAATAGTCAATAGTCAATAGTCATTAGTCAATAGTCATTAGTCATTAGTTATTTTGCGACTTTGCGCCTAAACTGCGGGTTCCGCGCTAGCGGTTTGCGTGAGACGAAAAAAGATTTATGCAATAGGTCTATGATTAACTAATTTAGCAACAAACTGACTATAATCATCCTTCATCGGTAAATCTAAATCTCGCCGAATTCGTCGCCGTAATGCAGGAACAACTTCACCAGTGATAGGATTAAATCCTTCTTTTTGATATTCTTCCCAATAAAGACCCACACCCCGTTTTTGCCAATTAGGAAGCTGATTAAAATTAATCCCATGTTGGAATAAAATTTCATTTTTATCAGCCACAGATAACCCTTTCATCATACTAGTGGCTTGCGTTGCGCTTTGACCATCACGCCGTAGACACCAATAGCAATGAGCATTCAAAGCATTTCTGTGAGCATCTTCGTGTCGCCAACGAAAATAATTTACCACTTCTTCCACATTGGGAAGTTGTGAAATGCGACAATCAAAACAACCAATATCACCTAGTAGTAAAGAAAATTTTGCGCTGGCTTCTCCTGCTAAAACTGAGTTTAATTTTCTCAACTTACGGTTGAATGTAGCTTCATGATATGCAAACAGTAAGGAAATTTCATCACTTTGAGTATAGGCATACTTAATATCTATACCGCAATTCATTAAATGCTCAATTGTTGTCAGCATCATATCTCGAAATCTGACATCATAAGGAGCTTCAAAATTATGTACTTCTTTAGTCAAACGAGTAAAACTACGTCCATCTAATCTAGCAACTATATAAATCCCAGGTAATATACAATGATCATGGGCTGTTTCAAACACCCGCATTCTAGTATCTAATTCATCAAATTTCACGCTGCCATTCCTCAATAATAAATGAATAATTTAAATCTGGTTTAACCGTATAAATCGCATCAAATCCCTCTTCCCACTGAGGTAAAACCAGTTTTTTATATGTCCCTAATAACCCCACAAGCGGCACAACTTGTTTAGAATTTCTTTGACTATTTCTTTTTTTACACTCCTCTAATTCAGTTTGAAAATAATACCCCACGACTCGAAAACCTTGCGCCTGGGCTGGGATAATATAACGCTGTCTTTCTTCTACAGTCGGATTAGTATTATCAACCACAAAAGATTGTTTACCCTCCAAACAAGCGTGTAAAAAAATCTGCTCTCGATGACGAGTTTTGAGCATATCTAGATTAATGCGAATGTGGGTATGAAAAAAGTAATGACAATAAAAAGTCGATTTACCTGCGCCTTGAATACCAATAAAAATAACTGCTTCCATTCCTCATAAATAGATTAACTATTGTAACTAAAAACTGCCATTTGTGTAGGTGAACCGACTTCTGTATCTTCGTCCCCTATCGCTTGCAACTGCACAGCATAACCAAACTTTTCTACTATTTTATTTGCCCAAGCTTGAAACTGCGATCGCGTCCATTCAAAACGGTGGTCTTTATGTCGCAATTTCCCCGCCGGCAGATTTTCAAATTTCACGTTATATTCAATATTCGGCGTTGTTACTATCACCGTCTTGGGTTTAGCAAACTCAAATAAAACTCGCTCAAATGACCCCAAACGCGGTAAATCTAAATGCTCAATCACTTCAATGACAGTCGCCGCATCGTAACCAGAAAAGCGTTTATCTTGATAAGTCAACGCACTCTGAATCAGTTGTAATCTTTCCCATTGATTCCGAGGAAGTCTTAACCTATCTAATCGTTCTTGAGCAATTTCTAACGACCTATAAGAAACATCCACACCTGTAACTTGCTCAAAAAAGCTATCTTTAATGAGCAGTTTTAATAAATTTCCTTGACCACAACCTAAATCAATGACACGCCGAGAATTACTTTCTTTCAAAGCAGTAACCACCGCATTCATACGCTGCTGATTTAAACTAATCGGCTTTTCTACCGCCGCTTCTTCCTCAGCGTGAGTTGCTTCTGTACTATCAGGATCGGGATTATCTTCCTCTACTAACTGTGCTAAAGCTTGACGCGTCAAACGGTGCTGACGTTTTAAATAACGCCTAGTGATTTGTTCCTTAGCTGGATGTTGCGACAACCAACCCTCACCATGACGCAGTAATTTTTCGATTTCTTCTTCCCCTACCCAATAATGTTTATCATCATCGAGTACAGGAATTAAAACATAGAGATGACTTAACAAATCGCTGACTGTGAGAGTATTTTGCAATTCCACAGTGAAATATTTACTCTCTCCCCACTCTGGGAATTTTTCATCTAAAAGATGACCTGTAGCTTTGACAGTGTAACCCAAAGGCTCAAACAATTCTCTTAAGAAACCTTCACCACCACGACAGGGTAATACAGATATTTTGACAAACAAAGGTATGGGAGTTTGGGCTAATACTGGTCTATCTTTACTGCGTCCACCCAAAGCCGTGCTGAATACTTGTGCGATCGCCACACTCATAAAAGATGATGCCACATAAGGGCGATCGTTCACATACTGTTCTAAACTTGCACTTCTCCCCCGTACCAACTTTACCGGATCAACATCTAATAACAACGCAGCCGTACAGCGATCGCTATTGGCTTCGGGGTAAAATACGTGTGCCTGTCCAAAACTCAACGCAAAGGACTGACAACGGTCTGGGTGTTTATGTAGTAAGTAGCCTAACTCCGTCGCTGGGGAGTAAGTCGTGGTTATAGTCAGCAGCATTCACTGATATAGAAATATGCGAATAGTTAATGAATACCGCTTCAGCGTAAGCGATTACGGAAAATTCGTCATTCATCATTTAACTGGATTTTGTAACTAAAATGCGTATATAAACAAAACTGAAGGGAGCAAAAGAGCATTACGCAGAGAACATCGCTATCTGAGAATCAAAGTGCAATCGCAGTGCCAAACGGGATTTTCACATACGGTCAATGGTTTTAAGCAACAGGCTATCATACATAGGAAGTGTATTGGCGCAACCCGCCGTAGGCATCGCGCCTATGACAATAAAATATATGTATGGATATTGTTTATCGCCTACAAGGTGTTGAATTTGAGTGGGATAGCAACAAAGCGCGGAGCAATATTGAAAAACATGGTGTTACCTTTGAAGAAGCCACCGAGGTTTTTTTCGATCCTTTTTACCAAACTGGCGATGCAAACCCTATCAATGCTTCTAGCAGCGAACAACGCGCTTTTATCATCGGGTATTCCCTTGAACAACGTTTGTTGCTTGTAGTCTATGTAGAACGTGGATTACGAACTCGCATCATTTCTGCTCGTCCGGCGACTCGTACAGAGAGAAAACTTTATGAACAATCCTGAAGAGGAATTTATCTTACAACTGCACCCACGGCTAAACGAAACAGTAACCTTAGAAATACCCAAAGATACTTTAGAATCTCTGAAAAAAATAGCAGACAGTCGAGATATGTCCTGTGAGGCATTACTTAAATTTTATATTGGGCAAGGGTTACGCCAAGATTTAGCTAAGTTATTTTCTAACCGCTTGCTAGAGGCTACTGCTCAAGTGCTGGCACGACATATTGAATCAGAAGCAGAAATTTCTAATATTCTACAAGAAATTCGTTCTCAAACCAATTGTTAGTGCGTTGGCGCAGCCCGCCG